>JAFSYI010000093.1 GCA_017450065.1 Lachnospiraceae bacterium | reverse complement strand
GGTTTGAAAATCCGGACACCTTAAGAAAGCCCAGTTCCAGTTCGCGTTTGGTGAACCCGAATTTCTGAGCTATTTTGAGGTAATCTTCTTTTGTAATATTAATCGCACTAATCAAATTAATACTGTCCTTCAAATGTAAAATCCTATCCATTATTCGCCCTAAAGGATTAGCTTCGCGTCACAATTTCGTGGTGTTAAACGCCACTTCTTGCTCATGTTGGGACGGGTCATAAATCATTGTATCCACCATCAAGCTCTAAAGGACTAGTTATAACGAATGCTGTAATTTTCCTTATTCATGCTTTGGCCTATGGTTCGTCTTCGAAATCCATTTCTTCATTCATTTTGCGTTCTGCATTCAGCTTAAGAGGCAATAAAAGGAATTCAAGTATTACTGCATAAAAGCCCGAAAGAAAGCATACAGCAAGATCAGGACCTATCGTAGAAGGAGTATCCAAACTGCCCATCAACAGTATGCCTGAGATGATGATAGCAAAGAGTGCTCCATATATGGTAAGCTTCTGCGCAGCCGCTACCGCTCCGATTATATTCTTCAGCTCTAAAAGGCTATACCGGTTTATCCCTACTGAAAACGCCCTGACGAAATTCTTCCATTCCCCCATAATGATAAGGCCGGGGATAAGAACCATCACTATAAGAAGCAGTGAAGGTATATCCAGGAACCAGCTTAATGCTGACAATCCCCAGCTTCCAATCATGAGATTGAACAAAAAGATCACTATAAAAAGTATGAGTTCCCCCAATAAAACCATTCGGACATTCTTCTTCATCACTGTCTCCTTTCCGATATGAAAGATACTGTTCTTAATAAAACATTACCACACTGATAAATGAATTTATATAGTACCTTTTTATGATCGTTCAGATGTTATCTGTTATGTTTTTTCGTGATTTTCCTAAGAGAAACTGGATGATAATATGGTCATGTTTTCCTTAAGAGGAACTGAATGATAATATGCTCATGTTTTCCTTAAGAGAATCTGAATGATAATATGCTCATGTTTTCTTTAAGAGAATCTGAATGATAACGTGTTCATGTTTTCCTTAAGAGAAACTGAATGATAATGTGACCATATTTACCGGTAGATCCGGATGATAACTCGTTTATAACATTCATAAGCATACCGGCTAAAGATAGCATCTTATTTTGGTAGACATGAATGAATTCTATGATATGATATGATTAAAGGGTCAAAAGCCTGTCAGCACCACAAGCCGGCGACGCGAAGCTAGTCCTTTAGGGCTTGATGGTGAATAGGATTACCGGTAAACAAATTAATATGAGACTATGACTTATTTAACATGAGGTGTCAAAGCGTGTGAGAAAATATTATCTGGACAACATCAGATGGATAACGGTTGTGACGGTAGTCATTTATCATGTGTTCTATATGTACAACAGCGAAGGAATAATGGGAGGACTCGGTAAGATTACGGACCTCGATGTTCAGTATTATGATATCTTCATGTATCTTGTATATCCCTGGTTCATGCCTGTTCTTTTCCTTGTGGCCGGAATAAGCTCAAGGATATACCTTGAAAGCCACCCGGACAGAGAATTTATTACGAGCAGGACGAGAAAGCTTTTGGTGCCCTCCACAATAGGTCTGTTTGCATTCCAGTTCATTCAGGGATATATAAACATAACAATAGGCTCTGCTTTCCGGGACATGGATACCATGAGTATTCCCGAGCCTTTGGTCTTTCTTATAATAGTTGTATCCGGAAGCGGGGTTCTGTGGTTTATACAGCTGCTCTGGGTTTACAGTATGATCCTCGTGCCTATAAAGAAGATTGAAAAAGGGCGCCTTCTTAAAACAGGAGCCAAAACGCCCTTGTGGATGATAGCGATATTTTTCTTCCCGGTATGGGGAGCAGCCCAGATACTTAACGCGCCTGTCATATCGGTATACAGATTCGGCTTCTATTTCGTTTTCTTCATCCTTGGTTACTATGTTTTCTCAAATGATGAGGTCATTGAGAAGCTGAAGAAACATGCAGTTCTGTTAATATCCATGGCTGTAGTTCTTTGTATTGCTTTTGCGGTATACTATTTCCTTATAAATAATGGAATGAACTATGCCGACAAGCCGGTAAACAGGAGACCTCTGTTTGCCGCATGCGCATATACGGGTTCGCTGGCTATGCTTGGCGGCATGGCAAGGTTCGGAGATTTTAGCAACAATTTCACGAAGTGGATGAGCCGGAAGAACTTCGGACTGTACGTCTTTCATTATCTCGGGATTTCCGGTGTCGCAAGGTTTATTGCAAAACCGGGACTTCTGCCCGCACCGGCATGTTATCTGCTAAGCCTTATAATGGGCTTTGGTCTTGCATATCTGCTGTATGAGATAATATCCAGGATACCCGGTTACAGATGGGCCGTACTTGGAATCAGGAAAGAAAAACAAAGTGTTAAGAAATAAAGCGCTAAGAAGTAAAAGCGCTAAGAAATAAAAGCTCTAAGAAGTAAAAGCGTTAAGAAATAAAAGCGCTAAGAAGTAAAAGCGTTAAGAAATGAAAGCGTTAAGAAGAAAAGTGTTAAGAAATAAAAGCGTTAAGAAATAAAGCGTTAAGAAATAAAAGTGCTAAGAAATGAAAGTGCTAAGAGATAAAAGCGTTAAGTAAACGTGGAATAAAGGCAGGGAAAATGGAAGAAAAAAAGACAAAGGATCCTCTTGAGTGGGAGGAGATAAGTTGCGAACATATAGTACAGGATGAATGGATAGATATAAGAAGGCTGGCATACCGGTTTCCGGATGGTTCTACATTCGAACCATTTTACAGCTACAGCAGACGTAACTATGTTGTGATAGTCGCAACGGATACGGAAGACAATTATCTGTGCGTAAGACAGTTCAGGCAGGGCATAAGACAGGTAACTACGGAATTTCCCGCAGGTGGAATAGAGAGAAAGGACGGCAGGGAATACGGCCATTCCGGGGATGTAAGCTCGGAAGATGCGCTTGAGGCAGCCAAGAGGGAGTTGCTTGAAGAAACGGGGTATGAATCCGATGCGTGGAGACATCTGCTCACGGTACCGTCGAATGCAACCATAGCGGATAATTACGCATATCTCTTTGAAGCCAGGAACTGCAGGAAGGTGTCCGGTCAGTCCCTTGACGACACGGAATTTTTAAAAGTGTATAAATACCCGGAGCAGGAACTCGAGGATATGATAAAGAAGGGAAGATTTCAGCAGGCGATCCATATCCTTGCCCTACAGCTGACGAAGAAGTAAGAGATGCATGCTGCTTTGTATATCCGATACATAGATAAATCGTAACTATTCAGAGAAATATTTTATAAAGTATGACTTTCTGAATGCAGATAAGGAAATGCATTCAGAAATCATGCGTTCCGCATGACACGCCCCTGCTTTCAGCAGTGGCTGGTCCATTACGAATAGCGAATTTCTGATGAAATTCACTATTCTATAGTCTTGCCCTCCTGAATCATTTTTTTGAAAATACACTGCAAGTCGGAAAAGCAATGGGAAAGTAAACGGCCCAAATGAAGGAAGTCATGACAGACCGTTTATGTTTTATATATGGAAAGATCTTATGATAGAACATCCAATACCACCACTTTATGATGAAAATTCAAAAATCCTGATCCTTGGAAGCTTCCCGTCTGTCAGGTCAAGGGAAGTACAGTTTTTCTATGGGCATCCGCAAAACCGGTTTTGGAAGGTTGTATCGGCAGTATTGGACGAAACCGTACCGCAAACCATACCTGAGAAACGGGATCTTCTGCTGCGAAACCATATTGCCCTGTGGGATGTTATCGCAGCCTGTGATATCCGGGGTTCGGCAGATTCAACAATAAAGAATGTAATACCGAATGACCTGAGTATAATACTTGATTCCGCAGACATTAAAGAGATATTTGTAAACGGTAAGACTGCGGAGAAATACTATAATAAATATACAAGAGATATAATAGGACGTCACTCCGTATGCCTTCCTTCCACAAGTCCTGCAAATGCAGCATGGAATACAGAGAGGCTGACCGGGTCATGGAGACGTATTCTTATAGTAAACGAAATAAATAATTTCGTTTACTAAACCAAATTGATGCACACGATTGCGATAGGATGGGCATCTTCGATGCCTCGCAATCGGCGCAAAGTGAACGAATTAAATTCGTTCACTATAGTTACCTGTTTCTTTCGTAGGAGGGATTATGTGTTTCGCATGACCGCCCCAACATGAGCAAGAAGTGAGGCTTAGCACCACGAAATTGTGACGCGAAGCGGCGGATTCCTTAAGACATAAGTGCGAAGCACGGAACAATCCGTTAATCATATAAAAGCATAGTTTTGACCCCTGAATCATATTATGAAAGGAAAGAGATTATGAGAAAAAATCACATTAAATGGATTGCGTTTGCATTGACGGTATCTATGATTGCCGGAGGAAGCGTAACTCCGGTAACTGCACTGGAACCGGCAGGAAACAGGTTCACAGCTCAGACTGTAGATAAAGCAGGAAACAGGTCCGCAGCTCAGACCGTAGATACAGCAGGTAACAGGTCCGTGATCCTGAACGAAGAACCGGTATTGGACGGATCCGCAGCTCAGACCAAAGACATGGCGGATGATAAGGCCGTAGTCCCGGCTGAAGACATTGCTGATGATAATGGCGCGGTTCTGACCGAAGATATGACGGATGACGGATCGGCAGTCATAAAAGATGGTTTGGCAGATGACACGTCTGCAGTCATAAATGATGATATGACTGATGATCGCACAGAAGAAACAAATGATATGATCATGTCTGAAAGCGTCAGTGCGAATACTGCCGATAATAACGACGGAACAGAAAAAGTCTGGGATGGATATATTCCGGACGAATATTTAAACGGACATGATGACAGAATTACGATCGAGAGCTCTGAGGCTGCGATGGAAGCGTTGGGCGGGGAATCGCTGGAATCAAAATACATAACACCGGCTGAGTATATACCGGATGTCAGGAATCAGGATCCCTTCGGTACCTGTTGGACATTTTCGGTAATAGCGGCGAACGAAGGCTATCTGATCAAGAATAAAAGCAAGCCAAGTAGTATCAACCTGTCCGAAAGGGCTTTGTGCTATTTCATGTACTGTCTGAAGGGTATTAACGATCCTCTGGGAAATACTCTGGGTGATTACAATGCTCCCATCATACCGAAAGATAACATAAAGAACATTTATGATGTCGGCGGCAGCGCTTTTGAGAGCGCAATTTTCCTGGCGAACTGGGGAACCCCAATCGATGAGAGCAGAGCACCATACAGTGAACTCGAAGAAATGGGGGAAAAAGCCGATCTGACCGATGCGGTGCATAAGGGTGTGGACAGGCTGAATGACGATCTGTGCTATGATGCGGGATTTCATCTGCAGAACTTCAGACTCATTAAAGATTTCGACGGTATCAAGAAGGCCATTAAGGATAACGGTATTATATCGGCCGGTTATTACCATGATACCGGCTCCAGGAATAAAAAACGCATCAATTTCTATAATCAGAGTACACACGCATATAATTCGGGTTCGTACCATGCCGGAACTACGAACCATATAATAAGTATAATAGGATGGGATGATAATTTCTCCAGAGATAATTTTAACGAAGCCTGCCGTCCTGAGAATAACGGAGCATGGCTTATAAGGAACAGCTGGGGCAGCGAATGGGGAGAAGGCGGTAATTTCTGGCTGTCATATGAGGATAAGAGCTTACGCGGTATAGTTACATTTATGCCCGAAGATAAGACCAACTATGACAATAATTATTTCTACGACGGAGCCTCCGGCGATGAGTCGTACGGAAACGGAGAAGGAAGAACAGGCAAATGGAGAGCGGCCAACGTATTTACGGCAGCCTCCGATGAAGAGATCAAGGCTGTTTCCATAGGTATTGCCAGTACGGATGTTGATTACAGTGTCCAGATATATAAGAATCCCACAGACCCAAAGAATCCCGAATCCGGGACGCCTATGCTCGAAGAAGGCGCCGTGAAAGGTAAATTCACCTATCAGGGCTACTATACGATCCCGCTGAATACTTCGGTCGGGGTTAAAAAGGGCGATACGTTTGCTGTAGCTTTTACATTGGGTAATGATGAAAAACCTACATTTGCGTTCGTTGAGTCGGATAACTATTCTTATGACTGGATCAAATTCTTTGCGCAGACAGATATCGGACAGAGCTTTTACAGCCACAGGACGAATGCCTGGTATGATCTTTACAGTGAGAGGATGTGCTTCAGGATCCATGCGTTCACAGATAATGTGACCGGCAAACCGGCGCATAATGCGGAACCGATAAGCGCAGAACTTTACAGGGTGCATAATAAAGACGGGAAGGTCAGACTGAAGGACTACGCAGCAGCACTTGACCAGGTAATAGTAGATAAATACGGAGTGGAAGAGAGCGGTAAATGGAGCTTTAAAGAGCCTGACAGGGAGCTTGTTGCAAGTAATGATCAGCCAACGATAAAAGCAGAAGTTGTCAGAAAAGAAGGCGGAAACGAGATCAGCGATTATGTTCTGATGAACGTTACCGATGTTTCCTTTGAATCACTTGAAAACATCAAACCGACCATGTATACAGGCAGTGATCCGATAAAGCTTGAGACATATGCATCCTATATAGGGTATGACCTGAAGAAGGATCTGCTTGTCAGCTACCGGACATCGGATGGGAAGGTTATGACTCTGAGTCCGGGCGGCAGCTTTGCATATATCGTCGGAGTGGGAACAGTAAGCATTTCCGCGGATCTGTCGATCAAGGGCAGCGACGATCCGATAAAAACGATGACAAAGAAGGTGACTGTAAGCAAGGATCCCGGGAAGCCTTATGTGAGAGGAAATGTTGTCAGGATCAAGTCAGGACCGGCAGTCAGGTCGGATAAGGCTCCGGAATCGGCCGTTGCGGCAGAAATGGAAGCAGAACCGGATACTGCGGAAGAGACACCCTTTGACGAGATAACTGACGGATATGAGATCGTAAGAGGATACAATTATTATCTTGAGGATACAACTGAAGGATATGCGGCTGTATTTGTGTCGGATGATCCTTCCGTATTAAAGATCGGCAGGCCCGACAAGGTAACAAAACGGTCTGAGCTTATAATAACCGGAACAGGTTATGTAAATGTTTCGTGTAAGATAAACGGTAAGGTGTTAAGGACACTGAGGTTTGTGGTAACGATACCTTCCGTATCACTTGAGAAGACTTCGCTTGATTTTAATTCGGCGCTTACGGACAGCACGGATCAATTGGATATATATGCAAGTGAGGATATAGCTTCCATAAGTGTTACCGATGATAAAAAGACTCCGGTAAATGATTTTACGGTAAATCATATAAACGGCAGGACTTATGAGGTGAGATATACAGGAAGTGAGGCTTCAAGGAATCTGAACGGATATCTTAAGATAAAGCTTAAAGATATTGAGGAGGAAACATACAGGCCCGTAAGCTTTAAGGTAAAAAGTACGGTTCCCAAGGTTACCGTAAAACAGCTTGCCAAGGTTGATGTCCTGTATTCCGCTCCGATATATTCGATTGGCAATCTGTCGGTAACCCTCGATGAGGGGGATGTGGATGAGATCAGGCTTACGGATACGGGCAGGAACAAAGGAGAGCTTGCATACAGTATATACGATCCCTGGTATGATGATGAATCAGAGGAAGAACGATTTGAAAATATAGCATATGCTTCGGAGTTCGCGCTTTTCTGCACAGGTGACGTGAAAGATGCAGGAAACAACAAGGGTACCCTGGAAATATCGGTAGAGGGTTACAAAGATCCGATAAAGAAAGATATTACCATAGCCTATACGAAGAGTAACGTTAAGGCAGCTGCCATTGATACAGGAGTTTTGACAGATGCGGACGGAAAGGTGCTTCATGGTAATAAGGTGCGTTTTTGCGTGACAAATACCACGACTAAGAAAAACGAGGAGTATTACGAACCTGATATCAGTATAAAAGATAAGAATGGTAATTCCGTTGAAGACAGATATACGGGAAGCTATGAGGAGAATGGCATTTTTGTTCTGGTTCCCAAGCCGGGGACAGTCATGAAGGCTTCCGGTGAGGATGTATTTGTTACCGTTGGCGACGACATGCATACTTCTTCCGTTACGGCCAAATTAAAGATAAAGGGAGTTACGCTTAACAAGGCAGCGCTCAAGCCCGGCAGATCTTCAGTTGAGATGCGGAAATATAACAGCCCTCAGATAAATAAGGCGCTTGCTTATGATGTGGCTATAGAGTTTAAGAACTGCGGAGGATGTTCGGAACTTCTTAAGTATATATCGGCGGAAGGTATGAATGCCGCAAGTAAGGCAGCCCTTGATGACAATAAGTTAAGGATCAAGTATGTAAAGGATAAGAATGCGATAAGGTTAAGCTATCCGGACGGTAATGCACCGGCAGCCGGAACATATAAATACAGACTTGTAATAAGCAGTGAGAAGACGGGTGCCGCAAAGGATATAGATACGACACTTAATGTAAAGATAAAGGATGCGCCGGCTGATGATAAATGTAAGGTAAAGCTAAGCGGCAGCATCGATGTCCTTGACAGGGACAGCCATGTTGAGGTGATCCCGAAATTCAGCAACCTGCCGGGTGACTGTGATCACAGGATCTCGGATGTTACAATGACGGGCAATGGAAGTGACAAATATGAGCTTGTATTAGACTCAGAGAGCGGTGAACTGGATCTGTATCTTAAGGAAGGTGAAGCTGTAAGTACCCGGGATAAACAGGAATTCACACTGACCTACAGGATCGATATCGGGAACGAAAGCCTTACGGCAACAGCAGGTAAAATAAAGATTCCCGTTAAGCAGGGACAGGTAAAGGGAAGTATACAAAGTAAGAACGTATACAGCAATATGTTCCGTTCGCAGAAGGAGGAGCTTAACGTAACGCTTTGTAACCGGGCAGGCAGTGAGATCGATATAGATAAGATAGAGCTTGTTAATCCGAACAGGGACTTCGATCTTGTCCGGGAGGGTGATAATTATTTCGTTTTTTACGAACCAAACGGAGCGATAAGCAGGGGAAAATCGTACACGCTTAAGTTCGATGTATACCCAAAGGACATGGCAACAAATGAAAAACCTGTCCGGCTGACATATAAAGTCAGCGTGGCAAAATGATCGTCGCGCTAAATCTTTGTTATAGTGAACGAATTTAATTCGTTTACTATAGTTAAATACCGTAAATCGAGGAATATGGAATAAACGTTGGGTAAAAGGGTGAAATCAACTGTAAAGGTAAATTCCACAATTACAAAGTTAAACTGACAGAGGGGTTCAGTTTTTGACAGATATGCCGATATAAATACATTATGGAGTATTGTCAGATTGGGAAGGGGAGTATATTCTCAATGACCTGGCGGAGGTCTTAGCAGTCATAAATAAAGATTAAGGAGATTTCGGATTATGAGAAACGTAATGAAAGGTCTTTGTGGTATTCTGTTCGGCTTTGCAGTGGTTTTGGGGCTGATTCCTTTACTGGGCATGCCTGTGCATGCTGCGGAAAACGGTCTCTATATTAATAATGTATATGCGAATACAGCTGCTTCCCGCACCGGTTGGAGTTATGATACGTCAACAAACACATTAACGCTTAATAACTACAGCTTTAATGGGGTCGGATCTGCTCCCCCGGATGATTCCACGGTCATTATGTACTATCCGCAAGACCGGCCATTAACTATAGTATTAAGTGGGACCAATACAATAGAACAGGGCAATGGCACAAATCGTACCTGGTGGGGAATCTACAGCAGGTCAGACATGGTCATTAAAGGAGACGGAACGCTTAATATCAGTACTACGGATGGATATCGCGGTGCAGCCATATACTGCGAAAAGAATGTAACTATTGAAGGCAACTGTACCGTTAAGGCAACATCGGGTAAGGTGACTCATGGACCGCAGGGTTATGGTATAGGCCTTGCTACTAACTCAACGCTCACCATTGGAAAAGATGCCACCGTCATAACGGCCGGTCCAAAGGGCGGTACTGCTGTTGTCGCCAGCGTGACCGACGGTGGGAAGACTACCGGTTATGCCTCCTTCGATGCCGCCGAGACCGCATTGAACAGCGCGGGTAATGGCGCGACACTTAAGCTGCTTTCAGATATCAAGGGCTGCTTTACCTATAAAAAGAGCGGCGGTGAGGCAACCCTTGACCTTAACGGATATACGATTGACGGTGATAAGAATGGCACCGTGCTGACAATCGATAATAATGGTACACTTACACTGGATGACACCGGCGAAGGTAAAACAGGCGTTGTTACCGGTGGTGATAGTAGCGGTTCGGGCGGAGGAGTTTTGATCAACGCCGGAAAATTCATAATGAAGAACGGTACGATCGAAGGGAATAAGGCAAGGAACGGAGCCGGTGTTGCAATCATGAAGTATACGACCTTTGTTATGGAAGGCGGTATTATCCAATACAACGAGGCGAGTTCATATACCGGCGGAGTTTTATTAGATGACCCAAATTCCAAATTCACCATGAGTGGCGGCGTGGTCCGCTATAATGTCGGAACGACTTACGGAGGAATCGGAAGCAATCAGGCAAAGATAGAATTCTCAGGGACTCCGGTAGCCGAAGGTAACGTGATAAAGAACCCGGCAGTCGGAATGATCGAGAAGACGGATAGCGGATACATACTTAAGGAAGGCGGAACGCCATGTGATACCCGTATTAATCTGGTTTCTCCCCCGCTGATCGAAATCGTTGACAAGCTGGAAACAGGTGCCCGGATCGGTATATATAATTATATGGGAAGCAATGCTGTTACCACGGGCTACAATACATATAACAAGGATAGCGAAGCCACTGCATTCTTCTTCTGCAATGATCATCTCAAAAAAATAAAGAAGAATGAAAGCGGAGAACTGGTACTGGCTGATAAGGAAGCTAACCCTACAGAGGTTGTTAATGAGGCCTCTGTTATAAGAGATGGAAATTCCATAGATCTTGCCGATAATGTTAAAAAGAACGGAGCGAAGGGTGAGGTCAGTTATGCGATAAGCGGTGAGAGCAGCGGATGTACCTTAAACGGCAGCATCCTGACCTCCGGTACGGATACAGGCAGTGTGACGGTGAATGTAACGGTTGCGGAGGACGATGATTATAAAGCCATGGAGGCAAAGTCCATAACCGTTATTATCACGGATAAGGATCCTCAGACCATAACAGCGGAAGATGTAACTGTCATATTTGGCGATACGGGTAAGAGCGTAAGCGCCAACGTGACCGAGCCCCCTACAGGCGGAGGAGATATAAGCTACTCTGTTAAGGAAGGAGCCGGTTATATAGATGTGGATCCCTCTACCGGAGCACTGACGATCAAAAAGACAGGCATAGCT
>JAFSYI010000092.1 GCA_017450065.1 Lachnospiraceae bacterium | reverse complement strand
TTTCCCTTATAGGAAAATAGATAGAGTTATTAATTTTACAAAAACATTCTGCCGTTACATTGTATTTCATTTTCATCATGCCACCTCATGCATGGAACTTGTTAAGTTTAATAAATATTCTGGTCAAATAATCATAGAAGTACACATTCCTTGCAGAATAGTTGCAGGTATCAGAGAGTATAAGCATTAGCTGCAAGAGGGACCACTATCCTGACCATGAAGCCCATAAAAAATCAGCAGAACAAGGATCCTCTGATCTTTGTCCCGCTGATCTTATAGTATGACCTGTCTTACTTAAACAGATCATTAAGCATATTCATATTCTCCGCCTTATGTGCCATAGACGGATGCACATACCTGTTCATGGTAAATGCAACATTGGAATGCCCCAGGATTTCTGAAAGACTCTTGGCATCAAAGCCAAGTTCAATACAGCGTGTTGCGAAAGAATGACGGCACGCATGGAAACTTGCATCCTTTATATCGCAACTATCAAGAATCTTCTTAAAACGATTATGCATGATCCTCGGCTCCACATATTTATCAGCCTTCCCAGTGAGCAGATATGCCCCCGGTACATGATACGACCTGAACAACGGCATAAGACAATTTGGCAAGGGGATCGTGCGGAGTGAATGCACACTTTTGGGCTCAAATATCTTCACCTCCGTCTTCCTGCCGCCGGCTGTATTACTACGGATACGCTGCATGGTGCGTCCAATCCTCATGGTCTCCGCTTCGATATCAATATAGTCCCATGTCATAGCACACAGCTCGCCAATGCGGATTCCAGTAAAGAGTGCCGTATAAACACCAAGCGAAGTTTCATCCATATGAGACAGGAGCCAAGACACAAGGCGCTCCTCTTCTTCAATACTGAATACCCTTATATCACTACGCTGCTGGTGGATAGATACGCAATCCGTAGTAAATACCACACTATAGCCATGCCGTAAGGCATATCCTCTCAGTCCGGCAATCACTGATACCACCTCTGAAACTGTAGATCCCGACAACCCCTGTGCTGACTTCCCACCTCTTTTCTTTAAGTCCGTTGCAAAGTTCATCAACTGATCATTTGTAATATCTGACAGATCTGTAGTGCCCAGACCGGGGTATATATAGCAACGCAGCAGATCCTCATATTTCACGATGGAACTTTCCTTCAGATCTGCCGAGACCTCTTCAAGCCACTTCTGCCCCATATCTGTGACAGAACCCGCCTTACAGACCGGAATCTGCTTCTTTTTCTGCGCATCCTTTGCTTTTTCCAGTTTTGCCTTTACCTCCGTGTAGGTCTTTGCATAAACAGCGGCATATTTTGCCTTGCCGTTTACGCGCTCCTTGATGTAACGCCCCTCCCAGCGCCCGTCCTTTCGTTTGTAAATGTTCCTTGCCCTTCGTGCCATAAGTATTTCCTCCATATCGAACAGATTTTTGACGATATTCAGCACAATTCTGGCTGTTTCGCCCAAAAAGATAATAGTTGCTATAAGGTTTTCGGGAGAGCATGACGATATACAAATAGATGAGCTCAAATATGAGCTGTAGGGCTTTAAAATGACCGAAGAATCGTGCATTTTTATGGTAAAATAACGAAACCTGCACGGATTTTTGATTGACGCACTATATTGGAAAGACTATAATTATAGCAAAATATTGAGCGGTCAGATGAATCAAGGAATGTGTACTTCTATGATATGGTCAGTGCCCTATTTCTCCCGTTATAATCGTTCTATTTCGCATCGCCGGAGACTTCCCCGACAAAGTTGTAAACAATCCGTACCTCCTGTACTTTGCCCTGATCTGTTTTTATCGTTTCCCCGATAAATATCTTGTCGATCAGACGATTCAGCACTGCTTCATCAAGTTCCCGGATCACACCGACCTTACGGATTTCATCTATAAACAGCCTGATATCACCATCCTGAGCATCCGATTCATTCAGATGCTTTGACAGTTCCTGCATCCGGGCTTCATTATCCGACTGCTCTGTTTCAAGGTCGGAAAGCATTTTCACAAAACGCTTTTCGGAAAGGATCCCCTTTGACTTGTCCGCATAAAGACTGCCGATGATCCCGTCGATCTCCTCGTTTCTGCTCTGAAGCCTGCCGTATTCCTTTTTAAGCTCCGTAAAGTCTGTGCGGTACTGTTTCTCCATCCGCTTTGCAAGCCTGTTATAGAACGCATCTGCATCCTTCATGGCTTCTTTTGCAAGATCCTGTATGTCCTTAAGCACAAGGTCGGTCAGCGCCCTTGCCTCGATCTTATGGCTGGTGCAGGCGTCCTTTCCCATACGGTTATAGGTCTGGCAGATATAGTAAGCCTTATCTATCGGCTCACGCATCTTCTTGGTGGTGCGGTTCTTATCGGTTCTGCCTACCTTTTCATAGCGTACCTGCATGGATCTTCCACAGGTTGCGCAGTATACGATACCGTGAAAGATATTATGATACGGGCAGGAGTTACCCTGCATGATCGGCGGTCTGCGGTCGATCAGCTCCTGCACCCTGTCCCAGTCTTCCTTGCTGATAATGGCTTCATGGCAGTCCTCGATCACTTCCCGCTCTTCCCTTGGGATGATGTTATAGGTATTTGAGCGGATAGCTTTCTGATGTGTCTTGCATACCACATGCGCACCTTTATAGAAGGGATTTCTGAGAATAGTGCTGATACGGCTGACGCTCCAAGCATAATAGTTCACGTCGCATTCCGTACTTGCCTTAACCCTTGTTATGGGAACTTTTTCCTCCATAAGCTGCTTGGAAATGCGCATATTTCCGTATCCGTTAAGGGCAAGCTCATAGATATGGCGGATCACCGGAGCCTCCTCTTCATTGATGATCAGATGCCCCTTATCCGCCGGGTCACGCTTAAGACCATAAGGCGGTGTCCCTCCGCAGAACTTACCCTGACGGGATCTGGTCATGATACCGGCCAGCACTTTCTTTGAAATATCACGGCTGTACATATCGTTTAAGATATTTTTGAACGGCGTGATATCCATCTGCTGACGGGTAAGAGAATCCACTCCGTCCGTTATGGCGATATATCTTACATTGTATTTTGGGAAGAATACTTCGATGTAACTGCCGGACTCCAGATAATTCCTCGCAAGTCTTGACAGG
>JAFSYI010000091.1 GCA_017450065.1 Lachnospiraceae bacterium | reverse complement strand
TCGGAGTAAGGAGCGCACCCAAGAAGGGAGTGCTCGGAACGAGAGTAGGTCCTGCAACGGGAGACGCAAGTGCGATAGCACTCTGGCTTGGACTGCTGATAGCATGCATCGGAACCATAGTATGGCTGATAGCAGGAAGGAGAAGGAAGAAATCCTGACGGATTTCCCTGATGTCTCAAAGCCGACGGGCTCCCCCGACGTAAAGTCGGGGGCAGAGAAAGGAAGAAATCCTAAAAAAGAGTAATAGGTAAAAACTAAGGACCGGCAGGTAATTAACCCGCCGGTCCTTAATATTTCGTCAGAGTGTAGTATGACTTTTTGAATAATAGACAAAAGAGTTTTCCGGTGATTGTGTACATTGCCGAAATTTTATCAAAAAAAAAATTACTTAAAAAAAGATGACCTTTTTTGACCTTTTCTCTCGTCTTAGCAAACGAAGGGGACTTTACCCTTCGGAGAACTTGTTCAAAGAACACAAACTGCATTCATTTATAAGGAGAGAAAAATGAAAGGAAAAAAACTGGTTAGAACAACGATAGCACTGATAGCCCTGGTGGCTATGCTGTTAGAAAACACTTACAGTGTTTTTGCTTCGGCCACAGGTGAACAGGTTCTTCTGCCTGAAGAAACACTGTTAACCGACGGATCCGGGAATGAAGATACTGAAGTGATCGAGGAAAATAATCCGGGCAATGAGTTGACAATGGATATGTCCAATGAACCTGAGCTTCTGAATGATTCAGATGCAGAAGGAGCCGAAGCCGGCATGATCCCCGCTGAAAACGGATATGTCGGCGAAACACTGGCCGTGGATTCGGACAATGACGGCAACGCCCGGATCAGTATTTTAAGCGACGGCGTAAAAGTCATGGATTCGGATGAGATCACACTGTATGTAAATACAGATCAGATGAACAGCTCCGATTCCTTCAGGATAAATATCGAAGGCGGGGAGACAGCTGTATATGACAGCAGGCTTAACGGCACACTGTATAAGAACAGCAGCGATGTTTACCGCATTACAGGTATCGGGGGCGAAGCTGTCACCATAAAGACTGCCGGTATGTCCGAAGGGCTTAAGGCCGTGTACAGTAAGAGAAATGACGGAAGTATATTATTTACCCTCATTTCTGCCGATTCACCGAAGATAGAGAAGAAGCTTCGCGTAACTGATAAGGGATACGAGGTCAAGGGATCCGGATATGATGATATAACCGTTTCCGTTGACACGTCTTCACTTACGGTAAGCACACGGTATAATCTTTATATTGAAACAAAGGCAGCGGTAAGATATAACGGTGATCCGGTCAACAACGGCGTTATTGAGGCACTGTCTAAGTCTGATTCAAGCATAAGACTCTCCAACTTAAACAATGAAGCATTTACCATATATATTGAAGGACAGAATACCAGAAAGTTAAAAGCGGAATACTCAATAGATTCGGTGGATAACGGAGCAGTAAGTGCAACGCTTGCACTGACCGACGAGGATTTTGTTGCCGAACGTGAGGATGAGGAAGAAACGGAGGAGGAACCTACAAAGAGAGTTTATTCCTACAGCGATTCCGATGTTCAGGTTACAGCCACACTTCAATTTGCCGATGCGATACCCGATGATGCAGACTTTGTTGTAACAAAGATCACAAAGGATACAAGCGGGTATAATTATGATGCGTATATGCAGGCAATAAACAATAATACGGACAGTATAACCGGAGACGGTGATTCTGAGCTTGATGATTCCGATGTCCTGCTCTATGATATTGCATTTATTTCCACTGATGAAGACGGTAACAGAACAGAGATCCAGCCTGCGGAGGGTTCTGTTCAGATAAGCATTAAGTTCATGAAGGATCAGCTGAAGGAAGAGCTGAACGCAGAAGAGGACGCAGATGTCAAGGTGGTTCATCTTCCTCTTAAGGACGGGGTTAAGGACAGCGTTGATACAACAGCGGATGCAACTGATATTTCGGCAGCTGATATAAGGGTTCAAGTTGTCGGTGATTCGACATCGGTATCGTCGGAGAGTACTGATTTCACTCTGACCGATTTCTCGGTTATAGGTCTTACCGCAGACGGAAAGCTGAAGCCCGGTCCCTCAGAGACGTTTAAGTCTGTGCTCGGAAATGCAAGCATGTACGGTATTGTTGCAAATGAGATGACTCTCGGAGGACATCTTGAGTCCAATTTTGCAACCGGAAAGCTTAACGGAAATGAGAATGTACAGGCCTGCAAGAATGACGGTGGGAATCCGGGCGTTACCTATATAGGTGAATACACCGGTTCCAATTTCAAGATGAATAAGAACGGAAATCAGTCAACCGTGCTTATTTATACAACAGAGGCAGCAAAGAATAACTTTGGTTTCAATATGCTCAGTGAAAGCAGCAATCCGGCAAATGGTATCTCTATCGATACATCGAGCTATTCTTCCGACCAGATTAAAAAGCTTGTTTCCGGTATGGTAAGTCAGGCTGAGACAAGGTCTGAACAGCTAGCCGGTGTAAATGCATATGCATTTTCCAAGGTTGCCAGTATCGGTAATTCTTCCAGAACCATAAATCTTAAGAAGAACGGAAGCGGCGAAGGAACCTATTATATCAATTTTGAAAAAGGTGAGTACGCAGATTCAAAGATGCTTGAGCTTATCCTTGATGAGGGACAGAATATTGTATTTAATATTCCCGACAGCGAGGTTAATTTCCAGCAGTTCAGGATAACGATAGGAAATAAAACATGGACAACATCCGGAAATTCCGATGAGGATCTGATCTGTCAGACAGTCATATTCAACTGTCCCAATGCCCAAAAGGCTGCGACAGTCTCTCCTGTGGCAGGTACCTTTGTTGTTCCCAATGCGGTATTTGAAACACAGAGTGTTTCCGCAGGATGGGTGATCGCTGATACGATATCAAGAATAGGAGGAGCTGAGTGGCACTGCGTATGGCATGATATGCCTCCCGCAATAGGCAGTGATGTAGAGATCGAAGCCTCAAAAACAGTGGATTTCCAGCCGGCCGGCAAGAATCAGAAATTCTGGTTCGATCTGTATTCCTACGATTCGAAGACCGGAAAGTCTACACTTTTGGAATCTGTTCAGAATAACGGAAACAGCGTTAAGTTCGGAAAAATATACTTTAATGAGGAAGGGACCTATGAATACAGGCTCGCTGAGCGTGAAGCAGACGATATCTACGTTCACGATCCGTATGAATACTATATAACCTATAAGGTTGAGCTTGATAAAGGTCTTAACCAGTATGTTGTAAAGAATAAGACTGTAAAGAGGAAGAACCGTCAGTCAGATGAACAGCAGGCAGAAGATTTCAATGGTGAAATTAAGTTCAATAACCAGACCAGACCCAAGGCTCCATTTGATTTCTCAATAACCAAGCTGTTCTATCAGAATGACGGAACAGAGTGGGATACCGACAGGTTCACGGATATATTCCCCGGCTATGGACAGGACTGGCCGGACGGTGCGGTATTTACATTTAATATTGAGAGCTTTGACGGCGGAACTACCAATACCGGTATCAGGAAGGATCCTCCGATGCCAGAGAAGAAACAGGTTACTCTGACAAAAGATAAGAGAACCGATACCTTTGGCAGAGTATTCTTTGAGGCAGATACAAACCCGGACAATTACCAGAACTGGGAGAAGAGCTATAACAGGGATCTGAATGCGTGGGTTTTCACCAGAATCTATATGTATAAGGTAACCGAGGTCATCCCTGCGGAAGAAGACAGGATCCCGGGTGTTCAGTATACGGAAAGACCGGTTTACGTTAAGCTGTTTATAGATTCATATTATGATTCCAAGAACAGCTGCACCAAGGTTATAGTATCCGGGAAAGCATCCTACGTAAACGATAACAGTATACCGAAGCAGGGCTGCTTTGTTATCGGAGATGCGGATCTTGAGTTCGTCAACGCGTATTATCCCGGTTCTCTTACTGTTAAAAAGGCGGTAAAGGACAGTAACTGCAAGGTTGTTGAGAACAATGATGATTTCTATGTAGTTGTATACAGAAAGACAAGTTCAGGAAGCAAGGTATATTACGGAACGGATGGTTCTGAATATCTCGGTGTTCATACAGAGATCGTCAAGGGTAACAGCGAGATAAAATTCGCGCCTCTGCCGGTAGGCAATACTTATTATGTGTATGAGACCGATGCTTTCGGCACGGAAGTAACTGCAGACGGAACCGAGTATAAGGTTATTTATGACGGGCTGGGTGAAGGCAACAGCGTTAAGCTTACTTCCGGGGACAAGGATAAGACAGCCTGCATTACCAATAAGAGAAGAAACGGAAAGCTCCAGCTTATAAAGTACGATGCTGAGAATGCTGATAAACTGGCCGGAGCAGAGTTTGAGCTTTATAAGGATGGGAAACGTTATCCGGATGAGAATACAACATATACGACCGGCAATGAAGGCGCGGTCACGGTAGAGAACCTTCCGTGGGGAACCTATTTCTTCAGGGAAATAACTGCACCCAAGGGGTATGTGCTTCCTGAGGGAGATGCAGCAAACACTTCATCCGCAACAATTGACGGAAAGACAGTTAAAGAACTCAACGTCATCGAAATGAAGGATCATAAGATCAGGGGCGATCTTATACTTTATAAAATAGATGATGACGGCAATAAGCTTGAAGGCGCTACATTCACTCTGTACAGATCTGATGAAAGCAAAGATACAAAATCACCTGTAAAGACATCGGGCAGTACGGGATCTTATAAATATGATGAATCCGGTGAGGTTCAGGAGCTTTCGGTCAATTCGGAAGGTATACTGAACGTTACGGGGCTTCCTTACGGAACCTACAGGATTTATGAGGAGAAGGCTCCCGATGGATACAACAAGGATGACAGAGCGAAGAAATTCGAGATCGGAGCAAACAGGGCAGTAGCAGAGTTAAGTTTTGTAAACAGTCCGATCAAGGCTAATGTTGAGTTCATCAAGGTAGATGCGGAAGATAAGCCTTTAGAGGGCGTTACCTTTGTGCTTTACAAGAAGATAAACGGTGAGTTTTCCGAGGTTAACAGAGCCGATTCCGGTTTTAACGGACACGTTCTCATAGAAGGTCTCGGAAAGGGTGAGTACTACTTCGAGGAGACAGTACCTGAAGGCTATGAAGCGGTTCAGGCTGATACATATTTTGAAATAACCGAGGCTGACAATAATAAGACGATCACACTTCCGAATATAACGAAGAAGATTGATGGTCTGTCTGCTGTTGTCAATACACCTCTCAAGGGTTCGGTCGAGCTGTTCAAATATGTTTTAAGAACAGGTGAAAAGAAGGGACTTGAAGGAGCAGAGTTCGAGCTTTACAAATATACCAATGACAGTAAGGAGAAGATCGGTAAAGTCTATGTTACGGACGGAAACGGTATGGTGACCGTCGATGGACTTGACTGGGGCAGCTATTACTTTATTGAGACAAAGGCACCTGTGGGCTTCAATCCTGTTGCAGATCCGGTTTACTTCAATATTACGAAAGCTGATGCCGCAGCAGGCAAGCCGGTTCACGTTGAACTGGAGAACGCTCCGGTTATGGGTTATGTAAACCTGATCAAGGTAGACAGCTCGGATAAGGATAAGAAGCTCAACGGAGTTATATTTGAGCTTTATGCCGGGACTCCGGAAGCGCCCGGTGAGCTTATCGGAACATATAAGACAGTTAACGGCGAGATAAGTGCAGAGACTATAGGAGAGCTTGAATACGGTAAGTATTTCTTCAAGGAAAAGGAGACGATAAAGGGTTATATCTTCTCCGATGCACCTTATCCGTTTGAGATAAGCACACAGGATCAGCATATTACTGTTACAGCTGAGAATGACAGACAGCCCGGCAGGGTTACCATGGAGAAGTATAACTCTGACAGAAGCAGGAAGCTTGACGGAGCAGAGTTTAAGCTGTATAAGACTCCCGAAAAATGGTATCAGGAACTTGGGGCTGTGATCGGTCTTAACAGCATAGGAACATATGAGACCGCTAACGGCGGAGTTATTACCGTTGAAGGACTTGAATGGGGTTCATACTATTTCCAGGAGACAAGGGCACCGAAGGGATATGTTAAGAGTGACAATATTTATTCCTTCACGATTAATGAGGATAATCTTGATGAATACCTTACTTATGACAGAGGCCCTGTAAATGAAGAGGATAAGGGTGCGATCAGGCTTATAAAGGATGACGGTGAGGGCAACAGGCTTGCAGGAGCGAAATTTGTGCTTTATAAGGATAGTCAGCGTTATCCGGATGAGATAAAGGTTTATACCACAGACGAAGACGGTGAGATCAATATCGGGGATCTTCCGTGGGGTACCTATTACTTCGAGGAGACAGAGGTACCTGAAGGCTTCGAAATGCCGGAAGGTGAGGCAGCCAGGACAAAGAGTGTGGTTATTGACGAAAATACAACTACACAGGATGTTAAGTTCCACGAAATAGAAGTATCCAACAGGAAGATATACGGCGATCTTGACATCATCAAGGTTGATGGTAATGACAATGAGCTTGAAGGAGCAGAGTTCAGCCTTGTACAGGTTGTAAACAATGAAGAGAAGAATGTAACCTTAGACGGTGACAACGGAGTATATACCTACAATAAGACTGCAGGCTTTAATCTGCTGCCTGTAAGGCAGAAGCTTGTAACTGACGGAGCGAAGCTTTCCGTTAAGGGTCTTCCGTACGGTACCTACCATGTATACGAGGTTACACCTCCTCCCGGATTTAACAAAGCGGACGGCTTCTATGAATTCTCTATAAGCGAGCAGGGAAGTCATATCGAATACAGATTCAAAAACTATCCCGTAAGCGCCGGTGTTGAATTCGTTAAGGCGGATACGGACGGACGCGAGGTTGAAGGCGCGGTATTCGAACTGTATAAGTATAAAGACGCAGAGAAGAAAGCATCGGAGAAGCTTTCAAATGCTACATCTGACGAAAACGGAACCGTAAAGGTATTAAACCTCGGCGTAGGTTCATATTTCTTCAAGGAGGTTAAGCCGGCCAAGGGATTCCTTCCTACAAATAAGCTTTATACATTTGAGATAACCGATAATGATGAAGGTAAGACGGTTACGCTTGACAATGCCGACAGAAGC
Organism: Lachnospiraceae bacterium; assembly: GCA_017450065.1. Lineage (GTDB taxonomy): Bacteria > Bacillota > Clostridia > Lachnospirales > Lachnospiraceae > UBA2868. The sequence goes on along the minus strand of JAFSYI010000091.1, from coordinate 5,814 downwards.
ACTGCTGACGGGAAGGGTATTGTCATAAATGAAAAGGCTAAGGGCAAGGTAAGACTGTTCAAGGCTGTTGCCGGAACAAACAACGGTCTTGCCGGTGCCGTATTCGATCTGTATAAGGATGGAGATTCGGCGCCTGTGATAAAGGATATCATTTCAGATTCGGATGGTTATGTACGCGCGGCAGAGCTTGAATGGGGCAGATATTACTTTAAGGAGAAGAAGGCTCCCGAAGGATACGTGCTTGATGACAAGACCAGATATTTGTTTGAGATCAACGCTGACAATGTATTTGAAGAAGTGGCGATCGATCTTAAGGGCAAAGAGCTTCGGGCGGATAACACTCCGGTAATCGGTCAGGCGGATCTTATCAAGCAGAACAGCGAAACAAACAGCCCGATCGAGGGAGCTGTGTTCGCGCTGTATTATGCTGACGGCAGAGTGGTACCCGGCTATGACAGCATGATCACCAATACAAAGGGTATTATTGAAACAAAGCAGGATCTGAAGGCAGGAAATTATTATTTCAGGGAGATTAAGCCTGCAAAGGGTTATAAGAACAACACCGAAAAGTATGAGTTCACGATAGATCAGTCCAATATGGGCAAGATCGTTCATGCAGGTAAGAACGGAATCGCTCTTAATACACCTCTTACAGGTTCGGTTGAACTGTATAAATACGCGAAGGCAGATGATGACAGTACGATCGACCTTTCGGGAGCAGTCTTCGAGCTTTACACCAGATCGACCGTACTCGGCATCAATATTGATAAAAAGTACAGTGATACAGGTTATGAGACAGACGGCAGGGGTATAATAAGCGTTTCGGGTCTGCCCTGGGATACCTATGTATTCAAGGAGGTAAAGGCTCCGGCAGGTTATGAGAATGATAGGGCAGAGATAGAATTTACCATCGATGCCGACAGGCTTGATTATACGGGCGAATACAGGCTTTCTCATGAGAACAGGCCTCTTAAGGGTAAAGTTAAGCTTGTTAAATACTATACGGTTGACGGAGAACGCAGGGGTACACTGGAAGGTGTTTCATTCAGGTTCTTCAGACTTGACGGTGCAAAGAGTACCGAGATTCCCGCAAACGGTGCCGACGGTCTGTATTTAACCGATAAGGACGGAACGATAACGGTAGAGAACCTGGAGTGGGGAACATATTATTTTGAGGAGATATCGACTCTCGAAGGCTTCGCACTGCCCGCGGTTACAACTTCGGATATGCTTGTTATAAACGCATCCAATGTTGAAGACAGCATAAAGACACCTCTCACTGCGGAGATTAATAATGAAAAGATATACGGTAACGCCGAGCTCATTAAGGTTGACGATGATAATAAAGTGCTTGCCGGTGCGGTGTTTGAGCTCTTTACCGAAGATAATAAGCAGATAGCTGTAAGCGGCGGAAATAAAGGCGAGTATACATATTCGGCAGACGGAAAGGATGTATTACTGACAACGCCGGACAGCGGTAAGATAACCGTTAAGCAGCTGCCTTACGGAACGTACTACTTTAAGGAGAAGACACCTCCGGCCGGATATAATCTTAACCCTGAGCATATCACATTCAGTATTACGGAGAATCAGACAGCGAAGGCAGAGGCACAGGTAACAAAGACATGCATTAACTCCAAGGTTCAGGCACATGTAAGCTTCATAAAGGCAGACACATCTGCCGATAAGCCTCTGGCAGACGTTGTATTCAGGCTTTATAAGGACGGCGCCGGTGAAAACGGAACGGATCTGGAGATTTCGGATGTTACATCCGATGAAAAGGGTGTTGTAAGCTATACCAACCTGGGAATCGGTAAATATCATTTTGAAGAAATAAGCACTCCTTATGACGCATTCATGACTTCGGGAGACAAGCTTGATTTCGAGATAACACAGAATGATAACGGCAAGACGGTCAAGCTCCTTAATGTTAAGGACAATGTTGTTATAAACACACCTAAGACCGGAAGCGTACAGCTGACCAAGTACTATCGTGAGGACGGAAGCAGGAAGGGTACGCTGGCAGGAGCAATATTTGAGTTAAATAAGGTTGGCAGTGACGGTAATGCTTCGGTCCAGGGCGAATATACCGTACCGGCCGATGGAAAGCTTACCGTGAACGGACTTAAGTGGGGAGCATATTACTTCAGAGAGACTTATGCTCCCAACGGATATTATTTTGATCCGGATCAGAAATACGAGTTCGTGATCTCGGATAAGAATATCAGGCAGCTTCAGATCATTGAGGTTGACAATGACAGGCTTACCGGCTCTGTTGAGATAGAGAAGCTTGACAGTGTAGACAGGAAAGGCCTGGATGACGTTACATTCAGACTGTATAAGGATTACGGAAAGAAGGATGAAGCAGTTATCTGCGAACTTGTTACCGCAAACGGCGGAAGGGCATCAAAGGACGGACTTAAGTGGGGTAATTACACCATAATAGAGACTAAGACGTCAGAAGGTCATGTGATCAATACCAAACAGTACAGCTTCGTGATAGACGGCGATCATCTTGAGAAGTCCTACACCGGTATGGATGCGATCCTGAACGACAGGATAAGAGGCAGTGTAGAGCTGCTTAAGAAGGATGGCGAAACAAAGAAACCCATGGCCTCCGTACAGTTCGACCTGTATAAGGGAACAAAGCAGAAGAGTGAGTTCGTAGGATCTTACATAACCAATGAAAAGGGTAAGCTTGCGGATGATAAGGGTAACGAGAAGATAGGTCCTCTGGATTACGGTACATATTATTTTGAGGAGATCACGCCTGAAGGCTATATGCCTCTGGACAAGGATCTCACATTCAGCATCGTGAATGACGGACAGACCGTGAGCTTCATCGATGACAGGACCGTATACAATACACCTTTTGAGGGTGGAGTTATCTTAAAGAAGGTTGATGAAAACGGTAAACCTCTTGCAAATGCGGAGTTCACTCTGTTTGCAGAGACCCCCAGGACAATAGGCCAGACTCTTTCAAGGATGTTTAATGATGCCTATGAATATGATAAGTACTATACCAATTCAAACGGTGAGCTTAAGGTTACGGGTCTTAAATGGGATAATTACTATTTCGTTGAGACTAAGGCTCCCGAAGGATATGAGATAATCGAGCCCGGTAAGAAATATGCATTTAAGGTAGACAGCGACAGCGTATCACAGACGATCGACCTCGGAACAGTAGGCAACAGACAGCTTCCGGGCAGTCTGGAGCTTGAGAAGCTTGACCGTGAGACGGGAAATCCTCTGGCAGGAGCCGAATTTAAGCTCATAAGGGTTGATGAAAGCGGAGAGACCGATGTTTCGTCTCAGTACGGTGCGCGCGGCGGAGTATTCATTACAGGCGATGACGGTAAGGTAACGGTTGGCAACGTTGCATGGGGAACCTATTTCTTCAGAGAAACCAAGGCTCCTTACGGTTACGAAGCAATAAGTGAGACCAATAAGGTGGAGAGCTCCAGACTTACCGTAAATGCAGGCAACTGGGATGCGAAAGCAGCCATAATGCAGCCGCAGAAGACCAGGGTTTACAATGATAAAGGCTACGGATACGTAAGTCTCAAGAAGGTATTCTACGGTACACAGCCTGCTTCATCTGCGGGAGTGGAATTTGCTCTTATTAACGATACTGCAGGCAGGAGGATCGATAAGAAGCTTGTAACCAACGAGGACGGTATCATACCTGCTGAGGATATAGGAAGACTTGAGTACGGTGATTATCACTTCGAAGAAGTAAGTGTTCCGGCCGGAATAAGCTATGCCGTAAGCAACTTTAAGCTGAGATTTACAATAGATAAGAGCAACAGCATCGAAGAACCGGTCATGTTTACCTATGTTAATTCACAGGTAAGGGCATCCGTAAGATTTATAAAGGTTGATGAGTTCAGTCATGACAAGATATCAAAGATCAGATTCGACCTGTATAATGCGGATAATGATGAATATGTAACGGCAGCAGTCAGCAATCAGCAGGGAATCGTTAAGGTAACCGGTCTTTCCAAGGGAAGCTACTACTTCCTTGAGAACGCCGAATCCGCAGCAGCTGCAGGATATGTGGCTTCGTCGGATAAATACAGCTTTGAGGTGACTGATGATTATGTGGTTCCCGAAGGTGATGACGAGAAATTCGTGCCTGTATACAAAAACGGTGAATCAGTGGAGATCACCGAGGTACCCAATCTCAAGTCAAAGGGCAGTATCTGTCTTCAGAAGCTTGGCAGAAGCCTTAACGGAAATACCGAAAAGCTCGATATAAGCGATGCGGAATTCGAACTGTACAGAAACGGTGAGCTGTTTATGGACAGCAAGGCACTTGCCGGCCTGATAAGCGGCACCGAACTTACGGTAAATAACCTTGAGTGGGGCACCTATTACTTCAGGGAGACCCGCGCGCCTAAGGGTTACGCACTTCCCGAAGGTGAAGCAGCAAAGAGCAACAGTATAATCCTGGATGCAACTACTGTAAATGCGTCACTTACAACACCTTTGATCTGTCAGATAAACGATGACAGCATAAGAGTGTATATTTCCAAGAGAACTGTTGGCGGGACCGAGGAACTGGCCGGAGCAAGGATGTCGCTCTACGAGGCTGATGATAAGGGTGCAAAGAGCGGTTCTCCGATACTTGAGTGGATAAGCGGAACAACGCCTAAGCTTATTGAAGCCGGCGGTGAAGTTAAGGAAGGCGTTCAGGCCGGAAGATCATATATTATACATGAGGAACTTTCACCTACGGGATTCGGCCTTTCAAAGGATATCCTGTTTACGGTAAACGGAAACGGAAGCGTTAAGACAGATGCAGGTGTCAGGGTAGAGGGAAGCGGTAACGGAATGACCGTAATAATGGAGGATGCTCCTCTCAACATATCCATATCCAAGAAGGAGATGGGTACGGATACAGAGCTGTCAGGTGCCGCACTTCGTATAATGGACGGCGAAAAGACCGTGGAAGCATGGAACAGCACGGGTAAGCCGCATACCGTAAAGGCAGCACTCACGGCAGGAAAGAGTTATACTCTTGAAGAAACAGATCCGCCAAAGGGCTACTATACGGCAGAACCTATTACATTTAAGGTAAATGCAGACGGAACAATAAGTGTATTAAAGGATACATCGGCAAGCGCTTCGGTCAGCAATACAACGGGAGCATCCGTAAATGCCGCAACACTCACGATGTACGACCGCCCGATCAGGGTAGAGATAAGCAAGAAGAGATTAAGCGGCGGAGCGGATGATTATGTTGCAGGAGCAGAGCTGGCTCTTTACGAGAAGGATGGTGAGACCTATAAACAGATATTCTCATGGGTATCACCTGAGAACGGAGCAGTACTTATAAACTACGGACTTCTTAATGTCGGACAGAGTTATAAGGTTGTTGAGACCAAGGTTCCGGCAGGATATGTAAAGGCTACGGATCTGTACTTCACGGTTAAGGATTACTCCGAATTCGAGAAGACCGATGCCAACGGAATGGTAACGCAGACTGAAAATATGTATGATGCCACCGTTAAGGCGGTTATCTCCAAACAGGCTGTTACCGGCGGGAAAGAGTTGCCCGGGGCAACACTGCAGATAATTGACGAGAGCGGCAAGGTTATTCTTGAGTTCAAGTCGGGTGAAAAGCAGACTGTCATATTACCTGTTACCGATGAGACCGGGCTTTCGGCAGAGGAGAAGACAGCATATGAGAAATACAATGTTATCTACGGAACAAAGCTTGAAGCCGGAAAGACATACATCTTAAGAGAGATCACGGCTCCTTACGGTTATGCTTTGGCAGAGGATATAAGCTTTAAGGTGGACGATCAGGGG
>JAFSYI010000090.1 GCA_017450065.1 Lachnospiraceae bacterium | reverse complement strand
TGGGGATTTCAAGCGACTGGACTATTGCCACCAGCATTATCACATTTATATCCGTGAATCTGCTCAACATATAAGCCGCCGGTACGGAAAACACCCATACAAAGCAGCTGTCAAACAGGAAGGTTATCCCTGCTCTTCCTCCTGCCCTTATTATAAAATATGAAGCATGCGCATAAGCCATTACGGGCATCAGGCAGCCAAACACTACAATAAACTGACTCGCCATGCTCCTTACTTCAGCCGATGTATTGTAAAGTCTCGGGAAGAACGGGCTTAAGCTTATCTGGACAATGCCGAATACAACTCCCCAGAATACCGTAAATACAACGAGTTTTATCGAATCCTCCCGTGCCTTCTTAATATCTCCGCTTCCAAGTGTATGTCCTATTATTATGCCGACACCTTCGCCCATTGCAAGAAAGGCCACTCCCAGAAGGTTCCAAAGTGTCGATTCTATGTTAAGTGCCGCTACTGCGTTAAGACTCCGGTAACTGTAGCTCTGGTTCATCACTGTCATACCGGCAGCCCATAGCGTTTCATTGAACATCAGCGGAAGGCTCTTGACAAAATACTTAAGCGCCAGATCGCGTGATATGTCAAATTTCCTGAATGCCCCGATTATAAATGTATGTACACTGCTGTGCTTTCCGGTATATACCGCAAGTATCACAAGCTCGACAACCCTTGAGATCACTGTCGCTATCGCCGCTCCCACAGCCCCCAGCGCAGGAAGTCCGAAGTATCCGTAAATAAGCAGGAAGTTGCCAACAAGATTGACTATTACCGCGGCAAACGAAGCCTTCATGGGAACAGCCGTCTCTCCGGTCTCCCTTAAGGTACCCGCATAAGCCATCGCTATCGCATACGGAAAAAGGCCAATTAGCATGACGTTCATGTAATCAACGCCGATCCTCAGTGTCTCCTGTGCATCCGACTTAAGTCCTTCTCCATGAAGGAAGGTGCCTATGAGTCCCTTCCCGAAAATAAAGAAGAATACCACAGCGACGACCGTTAAGATAAGATTCATCACAAGCTTGAACTGAAATGTCCTCTTTACACCCTCTTCATCCTTCATCCCATGGTACTGAGCCGTAAATATCCCGACTCCGGCAATGGCTCCGAAGATAAGAAGATAGTATATAAACAGCATCTGATTTGCGATTGATACTCCCGACAGCGCATTTGTTCCCAGCCGCCCTATCATAAGATTATCAAGCAGCCCGACAAAGTTCGATATGGCATTCTGCACCATTATGGGGATCGTAAGCCTTAATGCATGATAATAGAATTTTCTGTTCCCTATGTATTTACTCATAACTAATTTATTATATATAATACCCCGTACAACTTCAAGCACGGGGTATTCTCTGCCTTCAATATGCCGGAATATCTGCCTTCAATGCTTCTTGAAGCAATACCCGGTTCCTCAGCAGCCTCTCTTCCATCCGTTTATTTCCTTCTTAAGCTCTGACCTGTTTATACAGCACATCCTGCGGATCCTGTCGGCAAATGATCTGAATGCCTTTATCATGAGCGGATGCGAAAATCTTATCGCAAAATCAGGCAGTCTGTCATATATTACCTCCACGAAATCGTCACCTGTTATTATCATCATATCCTTGAGCATGGCATCCGGAAGTATCCCAAAATGGTATCCTTCGTATTCATCCGAAAGCTTCAGTATATTGTCAAGATGACGTTCATACTGCACTCTCGTATAATTCTTATTTATCCCCTCCGCATATTTCTCGGTAAACACATTTCCGGCATCGAGTTCACCGGCATCCGCCAATGCGGCGCACTCGTAAAATTCATGCTCCTTAAGTATCTCAAGCAGCGTACGGTTCCTGCCCCTCCAGATTTCCTTAAACATATCATCCGAGTATTCTTCCACAAGCTCCTCCGGCATGGTCCCTATCGCAAGTGTATTACGTAATACGAGAACATTTCCGGCTATGATCGGGCGGATATCGGGACGGCCTATCCTTGCCAACGGCCCGGCATTGTCCATGAGTCTGTCATATGTTGCAACACACGCCCTGATACTGGCCTCATCGGTATAGTAATGATATATTCCGTTATCTTCTGCGCCGACAGCACCAAGAGCTTCCACGGCAGCTACCCCGGGGCATATGAACAGTGTATGAAAAAACCTGGTATCTCTGGGCATATCATTATAGTAAGGCTCTATCATCCCGGACATATATAACGGCAACCAGCTCCTGATGGCCATGTTCATCTCATCAAGACCGCGGTCTATATTGTGGATTATCCGGATACGAATACCCTTTTTTATGCATCGGGCCATCATACACGCCCAGCTTTTCCTGTATTCCTCCTGTCCGGTCAGCCAGCTCATATCCTGATCCGAATATAACATCAGCTCCCTGCATTCCGATCCCTCAGCCATAGTAAGAAACCTGATGACTGCGGTCCTCAGTCCTTCAATCCCCATGTAATGTGAGCTATCATCATTTAATATCTCCGTTCTCAATTCCTGTTCATCACCGTAAACCGGCGTTTTATCAGGATCAAAGGCCTCAAATATCTCAAGCAGTCTTTCAATCGCGATCTCCTCAGCCGGAGCCTGTGTATCAAAATCAAACAGCCAGTCTGTAAATCCGGATTCTGTTATACTATCCTCACTGCATTTCATGTGCCCGGCAAGTTCTCGCATCCCTTCATTCTTACGTATCCTTTTGAAGAGTATTTTCCCAATGCGGTCCACCGAACCGGAATCCGGTCTTGGCATACATAATCCTGTCCTGTATCTGCTTATCAGGGAAGCATCGACGCTGAGCATCCGGCTTAAGCTGATATTTGAAATATCCGCAAGACTCATCGCATCGGTGAGTCTTGTTCCGAAAGTATTCCCCGACGGCTTCTGTTTCGATGACGAAGACCTGCCCTTAAGCCTGATCGGCTCCCGTACCGAATGTTCATCCTCATAAAGCCATTTGAGTATTCTCAACTTAATATTATCATCGGACTCCTCACTTGAAGCTCCTGTCAGATCACATAAACTGTTTATCCGATCATTATCACAGGCATAATCATACAGTCCGTCGATCAACTTACGGATGCTCTTACTTGCAGGCTCCGGAAGCCTGATGCCGTTGCGGAATCTTGATACATTTGTCCTGTCAAAACCCGCATAGGCAGCAACCTTTGCATTATTGGCACCCATCTTCCTCATAAGTATATCCAGTTTCTTTGAAAACATAAGTGTTTCTCCTTGCGATGATATACCATTATAGCAATATCTTACGTTTGTTCAAAGTGTGGATCATATCCTTCTTTATGATCTACTTATCCCATCTCGTAAGTCCGTATTTCCCGCCGAGAAAATAACAATTCTCACACTCTATGATGCATTTTATCTCATTATCCGCAAGTCCGTTTTCCTGCTTTATAACCGTACCGTTTAAAGGTGTGGCATTAAGTTCATCCGGGCTGTTTAGCAGAATAAGTCCGTCTGTTTCGGTGGTTATAAAAAGCCTGCCTGCAGAATCAAGGAAAAGCGTACGTACCTTCATTCCCGGAATGCCATCGTTTTGATCCAGGTTAGATGATATCTTCCACTTTCCTTCCTGTTTCCCGGCAATGCTCAATCCGCCGTACATCATCTGACCGCTGCCTATTAACACCTCATCATCAGAAAGCGGGAGTATCGCATTTATATAACTGTGCGGTATTCCGTCATCGGTATTAAGATATGACCAGCCATTTTCAGAAAGTATGCTGATACCGCCCTTGTCCTGCGACAGATAAGCGCCAAACCAAAGCTCGTCTCCAACCTTTTCTATGACCTGTACGACATCCTCGGCAAGTCCCGTATCCTTTGTAAGTATCTCATCGACAGTCCACGCATCATCCTTTATACAAAGATGTGCAGCTCCGTTCTGTGAACCTGCCCATAAACCGTCATCAGCCGCAAGAAGCGTGTTTACTCTTCCTTCAGGAATAGCAGGCGCTGTTATCCTCATGACTTCCTTAAAAGAACTGTCAAAAGCACTCAGCCCGTCTTCATGCCCGACCCAGATAAGCCCGTCATAAGAACGGGTTATCATGGCAGAGTAGATCATATGTATATCCGCATCAAGTTTTCTGACCGTTTCTCCGGTAGCACGGTCTAGCAGATATATGCCTTCTCCGGTTCCTGCCCATATATTCTTACCGTCATCAAAGAGAGCCGATATCTCCATCCCCGGTAATAATGTATGAAGATGATCGAATTTCTCCGCTTCCGGTTCCTTTGTGATCACACGATAGGCAATTCCCAAAGCTGTAAGCAGCATAAGCACGCTCAAAAAGATAAGGATGCTCTTTTTATTCATACTATCCTGCCTTCCTCCATAAGCAAATGCCTGTCACAGAATTCATTTGCTTCGGCTTCATTATGAGTAACCAGAAGGACCGCACATCTGCCCTTACATAATTCCCTCGTCTTTTTGATCACCCTGTCCTTTAGGTCCTTATCAAGATTGGTAAAGGGCTCATCAAGCAGCAGAAGTTCCCGCTCACATGCAAGAGCCCGTGCTATTGCAACCCTGCGTGCCTGTCCTCCGGAGATCCGATATGGATACCTGTCAAGCAGATCTTCTATCCCGTATGCCGCAGACAGCTCATCAACGCATTTATCCCTTCTTTCCTTATCCTTATACGGAGAACCAAAGAGGATATTCTCACGGACAGTCATATTGTTAAAGAGAAGACTGTCCTGAAACACCATGGCTATCCCCCTCTTATTAAGGCTCTCCGGGAGACTAATCCTATTTTTGAGGATCTCTCCCTTATCGGGTCTTATAAGTCCTGCAAGTATCTTGAGCAGAGTCGTTTTACCGCAGCCGCTCTCGCCACGTATCGAAACGGACTCTTTATCCTCAATGCAGATCGACACATCGTCAAGCGCCCGTACATCCGGATATTCCTTTGTTATGTGTAAAAGTTCATACATATCAGTTCTTCCTTCTTTTCCCGGCAATATCCATTACCACATAAGCCGTTATCATGAGAAGCAGACAGACTGCGGTCTGCAACATGCAGAAATAAGTCACCTTCTCCGACGAACCGTAATGCAGATAGTTATATATCTTAACCGACATCGGCTCCCTGCCGGCACTCATCAAAACAAGTGACGTGCCCACATCACCGAGCGTCAGCAACAGCACCGCTATGGAAGATACGATAAGCCCCGGCGCCATAAGCGGAAGCTGCACCTTAAGGAATGCCTTACCGCATTTATTCTGAAGCAGTCCCGCTGCATTTATCCTGTCCTTATCAAGCCTTAAGTAGCAGCCATACTGTATGAGCATTGAAAAAGGCATATACCTTATCGCAAGTCCCAGGGCAGGAAGTATCACCCCTGTCCGCAGCACATAAAGCGGAGTGGAACTGACAAACCCAAGTAACCCTATGCCCGTAAGCACCCCGGGGATACACAAAGGGAATAACGCACAGATCCACAACGCAGGTTTACATAATGTATCTTCTTTCGTAAGATGATAAGCCATTAAAGCAGAAGGCAGAATATGAATGATCACAGCTGCCATACCGGCTGCAAGAGAATTATACAACTGCGGCAGAGCAGAAACAAGCTCCCCGCCGGGCATAATAATGTACGGAACAAAAGATAAAAGCGGAAGGATTATCTGTAATGCGGTAAGAAAAACACTTACGCTGCAGACAGTCCTTAACCCACCGGAATATAAGGGGCTTACCCGCTCCCCCGTCTTTATGGTATTTGGGATGCTCTTTAGCGGATAAAACGAGATCAGTATTATCAATGTCGAGATCAAAACAAGAGGCATTGAAAGCCTTAACGAATATACGCTCTGTCCCGCCGCGGAATAATCCGAGAATATCTCCATCGCATATACATTGACCTGAAACAGTGACGGGATCGAATAATCCGTTACAGACAGCGTAAAAATAAGCGCCCCTGCCGCCAGGAGCCACGGCATCTGTTTGGGGAGTACCACCTTAAAAAATACCATGTCGGCACTGTCAAAGAGAAGTGCCGCATTCCACTCATCCTCACTTATCCTCTCAAGTGCAGTGAGTGCAGCCGCCAGGGCAAGCGGCAGATATGCAAAGCTCTCCACCAGAACACATGGAAATATCCCTGCCATCCTCCATCTTAAAACTCCCGGAAAAAACCTTCCCGCAAATCTTATAAGATTCATATAGGAAAGCGCATATATATAGGAGGGAACCGGTGCGAGCAGGAGAAAATACCATCGCAGCAGCGGCCTCTTCTTAAATGACGTATATATCTTAAGAGACGAAAACACGGCGACGAGAAGGCAGGCCATCACGGTGAAAAGAGCTGTGATCAGCGAGTTCACCATAAGTCCTGCCCTGCGTGCATTCCATATTTTAAGTTCACCCTTCCCGCCTGAAAATACAAGGTAGAAAACGGGAAAGAGCGTAAGTATCACATAAATAAGGCATATAAGGATACCCTTACTGTACCGCGAAGATTTCCTGCATATCATTGCTTGCCTTCTCCAGCATATCATATACTTCAACAAGATTTA
>JAFSYI010000089.1 GCA_017450065.1 Lachnospiraceae bacterium | reverse complement strand
GGCAGCGTTTATCGCATCCGCCAATTCCTTCCGCCATAGCTTCCCATTCTCCTTATTATCCCAATCATTGGTCTTTTCGGTGGTGCATTTCCACTGTTTGCGGTTTTGTTTGTCAACCTTCTGCTGACCTGTCTTTTTATCGATGACCGGAATACGCTCGCCGTTCTCATCCCTGAGATATACTTTTCTCTGCTTCGGCATCCATTTACCCTGCTCGTCGAGGCTCCTAAGTGTCATCATAATATGACAGTGAAGGTTGCGCTGACCTTTATTATTTTCAGAGTCATGTATGGCAAACTGCACGCACATACCCCTTGAGACGAAAAGTCGTTCACAAAGCATCCTCACAAACATGATAGCAAACTGATATGTCCATTGATTCGGCAACTCTATACGCCATGTTCTTGCAAGCTGGGCTTCTTTCCCTTTCTCAGCCATCTCAACAGAGTTCCATAGCTTCGTTGGATCCTTATATTCTTCGGGTGCATTTGCGGGCAGAAGCACCTCATTATGAACAAGATCCTCTGCATATTTCGGATAGTATGTCTGACCGTCATACTCGGAATACATCTTTTCACGGCAGATATACCCTGACTGCTCGACAGCGGAATGGCCGCCGGAACATGTAACACCTCTGCCGCATATCTTCATGCGTGTGCTGATGTTCTTAACTGCCATGGCAGTACCTCACGGGGTAGGTGTGCCCCGCACACCGAAGGGGAAGCGTAGCTTCCCCTTTTGACTGCCGCAGGCAGGCAACCGCTGTCCGCAGGGTGCAAACCGTCCAGTGGACGGTTGCTCTGCACGGACCGGAGCGACAGCGTAGACCGCCTCCGGCAGGTTGCTGCGTGCCAGTGGCACGCGTCCAGCAACGACCGGAGCGGAGCGCAGACCGCACAATACCACCGCGAGCGGTGGTATATCTGTGCGCACCCAGAAAATCTGGGTGAAGGACTTTACGCCTCGCCGCCTTCATTTTCCTCGCCCTCCTCTATGTCATTTTCTTCGGTTTCGGCTGTGTCGATTTCAACCTCTGAAGTATTGGTTTCCTGCTCATCCGCAGGTCTTTCCTTAACAACCGTCTTGATCATGTTCTGAACATCCCTGTTCTTGAAGGCACAAGCTATGATCCTATTCATTTCCTGCTCGTTAAAATCATACGCATCATAATCATCAGGGAAGTATTTCACCACGCATCCGCCCATCATATACTTATGACGGCTTTGCTCTGCTCTAAGCTGCTCCCTCTGCTCCCTTCTGATCTTGGCAAGTTCAGCGTTTGCACGCTTGATCTTCTCCAGTGCTCTCTGCTCCTTTGCTGCAAGTCTTTCCTGTGCAATTGTGTTCTGTTCCATGTTGAAAATCTCCTCTCTTTTGCGTGCCGTTTCCGGCGATTTGTGGATAAAAAAAGACGGAAACGATAATCTGTTAAGATCAATCGCTGCCGTCTCCGGTAACAATATTCAGTTTATGTCCTCCTTCCTGCCCTTGGCGTTTTAATCAGAAAAGGCATCCGGGATTGCTCCTGAATGCCTCTGCTGTCGTCATATTATTTCATGTTTTATCAGTACTTTAAGACCTGTCCTATTTTTAACTTATCCGGATCTTTGATATTGTTCAGCGATACCAGACTCTTTACCGTAGTATTAAGCTTGATTGCTATTCCCGTAAGGGTATCGCCTTTAACAACCGTATATGTCCTGTTTGTGGAGTTTAATACCGGTGCGTTTTGGACAGCTCCCCGTCCACCGTAATATGCATACAGGTACAACGGTCCGTACCAGGGGATATTGGTGTATGCTTTCACGCTCTGTCCGGGAAGGGTTACCTTGAAGTTTACATTCTCATAGGTGTAGCTGAATATGAGCGTTATCTTCGGGTTGTCCTGCAGAGTCTTCATGATGTCATAAGGCAGAGCCGTACCTTTATCCCATGTGACTGTCTGATACCCTCCAAGATCTATCGCGGTTTTCAGTTTAGCACGAAGTTCATCAAGATAATCGTAGGGCTTCTCTTCCTTCGGCTTGGAATCGGATGATCCGCTGTCGGAATCATCATCATCATGCTTGGGATCAGGTTTCGGATCACTCTTCTTTTCAAATAATGCCTTGATGCTCACATTTTTGTTTTTAATATCAAATGTAGTTGTTGAACTATCCTTATCTGCAAGCGTTACATCACCGGATATTACCTGCCATTCCTTAAACTTATATCCGCTGCTTGCTTTGGCCTTGATCGTGACCGATGTTCCCGTTGTTCCGGATGTCGGTGAAGCGGTCGCACTGCCATGTCCGTCTGTTGTTACCTGTACCGAATAAGACGATGCGGGTATCTCCTCAAAATGCGCCTTGATCGTCACATCAGAATCAACTATATCAAATGTGGTTGTCTGGCTCGACGCATCGGCGAGGTTTACTCCGCCGGATACTACTTCCCAATGATCGAACTGATAGTTATCGCTTGGTGTTGCAGTAATTGAAATCGAAGCTCCTGCAGCCCCCGATGTCGGAGTGGCTGTTGCGGTACCGTGACCGTCATTTTGCATTGTCACGCTATATGATGCTCCGGCCGGATCCGGAATCGTTATCTCTACAGGCGTACTTGCATAATCTGATTTCTTATCGTCGCGAATAACTTCACTCAGGATATATACTTTCCAGTCAGTATCAAAGTCATTGGGCAGTGTAAATGTTCCGGTACCTGATGTTCCTATGTCTCCCGTTATCGCAAGTTTTCCGTAATACTTTATTACCGCGTCTGCTGCTGTATATACTTTGTCGGTTATAAGTACCGATACGCGATTTGTACTCCCTGCGTTATCCCCGGTTATCGTATACGGAACCGTGATCGTGGTGTCATCCCTTGATACACCGGCAGTACCTTCGGCAATCACCATCTTACTGTCATGCAGCGTAAGTTTCCATGCCGTTTGTGTATAATCTCCGGGAGCCTCAAGCGTTCCTGCCGTAGTAGGATTTTTGCCGCTTTCAGCGGCAGATGTAAAGATGATAGATGAAAGATTTAAATTAAAAGCGGGGCGGACGCCGTATTCATCACCGATGACATCGTCGCCAAGGATGTCGACATCACCGTAGCCATAGACGACCGCCGCAGAGTAATCACCGAAGCCCGGCGAGCGCAGCCACCAATATGATGATGCCAAACCCGGATTTGAGGGGTCAGCCTGACGAAGATTCGAGTTTACATCATTTGCTTCAGCAACCGATAGGGGCCACATAACAGCATTTTCAACTGTATCTCCGCTGATATTGTTGCTGTTATATTCGGCAGCACCCTGATTTGCACTTCCGCCTGTAAGAGTTTTGGTTGCTACTGCACCCGACTCTATAGCTGTAAGCCTTCCTGAGAGGGTGTTCGTCATCGACTGAAGGTTACTATCCTTGTAGTTATTACTATACGGAGAAGACGAATCATATGCGCCATGATCCATATTTCCGCTTGCAAGCAGTGTCATTTTACCTGATCCGGCCGCCACTCCGTCCGTCCCGTATCCGATAACTCTCCATGCATCAGAACTGTCATCAAAGTAAACTGTGGCTGCCGAATTTGAGTTACAATCTGCACTGAGCACAGCCGCTCCAAGTTGCAGATCCTTATCCGTACCTGCGGCATAGACTGGCACAGACATCTGTGGTATTGCTGTAACGAGCGTTGCCGCACTTAACACGGCACTTAAGATAAGTGCAATCCCCTTTCTGATCTTTCCTCTCATTTTCCAATATCCTCCCTTATTATTTGTGTCTTATTACATATCCTTTATCGAATTCTCATAGAGTTCATCGGGACATATATCCTGTCCTTCCGGCCATACCACGGTAAAGCCGTCGGTCTTGACCCTTGAAAAATAGGCTTCGTCTTTAAGCATTCCATACCAAGAGCCCTTGATATACGGTTTCACATCAAAGGTTTTTATCTCTCCGTTATCAAATGTGACTCTGATCACATAGTCTTTCCCGGGTTCGACCATTGTTGCAGTAGGTCTGAGCATATGTAAACCCTCCTTTCCTACTTCAAGGGATCTATCTTAAAGAATCCCTCGCCTTCGCTTAACATCTTCCAGTTAGCATTGAGTTCATCTTCATGAATTGCCATCCATCCTTCAAGCATCTTAAGCTGTTTAGATGGAAATTCCCCTTCCAACACTTCGCCGTCAAGAGCGATAACCAGTTCATAATCACCATATATCGCATGGATATGCGGTTTATGATGTCTGCCACCCTTTTCGCTCTGCATGCGCACAATTATTCCGTAAAACATTGATAATGCCGGCATAAAATATCCCCCTTATCATTCATCATCTTTCTTCGCATGTGTCAGTACAAATTTGGAGTAAATGTTCTTACGAAGTCTGTATGTATGACCCTGCTTTAAGTGTCCGTTATAACTTGACAGGCTCCTTTTTATCTCATCAAGCGTCATCTCATAGCGGTTGTATTTTTTCTTAAATCCTTTCAGTCGTCTTTTGAACCTTCTTTTGTTGGATGTACGAAGAAGTCTTACTACCTTTCCCGTATCCGTAAGATAAAAATGCCATCCTACATAATCGGCTCCCTCGGATATCGGAAAAAGCTGTGTCTTATCATTAAACTCAAGTTTCAGAATATCTGCGGCATATTCTCTGATATCTTCAAGTACCTGTTTCAGATATCCTTTGTCCTCATGAATAAGGATAAGATCATCCATATACCTCGTGTAATACTTAATCCGCCACTTTTCTTTTATTCGCCGGTCTAACGGATCAAGATAGTATAACGCAAACCACTGGCTTGACTGATTGCCCAAAGGAAGACCTTTGCCTGTATTGGCATTAAAACTGTCTATAATGTCATACAGGAGCTTTCTTACCCTATCGTCCGGAAACCTTTTTAGCCTGTCCTTTAATATATCATGGTCTATGTTGTCAAAATACTTTCTGATATCGCATTTAAGGATATATCCGGATGTACCGTGTCCGCCATAAAACCGCCTCATGAACTCCGTCATTCTGTCAACGGCAAACCTTGTACCTTTTCCCTGTCTGCAAGCTGCACAATCATATATCAGTCGGTTTTCAAAATACGGTCGCAGTACATTATCGCACAGGCTGTGCTGCATCACTCTGTCTTTAAAATACAGTGCCTGTATGTCCCGTTCCTTGGGATCATATATCTTAAAGTGATAATAGCCCGACAGTCTGTATCTCCCATCTTTAAGCTCATAATGGAGCTTCCAGAGGTTTGAAGCAAGATTGTATTCAAAATCTATCACATCTCTTTTACTGCGCTTGCATCTTGCCGCAAGTTTGTATGATGTGTAGAGATTCTTAAAATCATAAATCTGCCCGTAGCAGTCCTCAAAATCCATTCATTCTCCAATGGTGGTTGCCGGGAAGCCGCATAAGCGGCTCCTCATGACGAAAGCATTAAGCGTCCGGCACTTCCGACAACATGTGTTCTTCCGCATGATATGCGAAAAGGAACAGAATTCCTTTGCCTTAATACACGGGTGGGCCGAACTTTCGACACACATCTGGCGTCAAGGCGATGCGGGGCGGACGCCGTATTCATCATTGTTGACATTGTTGCCATTGTTGTTGACATTACCGTTGCCATTGACGATCGCCGCATTGTTATCATTGTTGCCCGGCGAGCGCAGCCACCAAAAATTTATACAATTCTGTCCCTGCTATATAGAACCGCCACAGGCGGACTATATCATCTCAAATCACTATACCCTGTTACCGTACCTCTTCTCATCACTTTTGATCCATGCCCCAAGAAGATTCATAACCTCATACACTTTCTGAGTAATCTGCTCATATTGCTTGGGAAGTATCGCTCCCTGATCCATTGATAACTGTGCCATATATGTAAGAAGCCTGCACTGTGTCATGGCATTTCCCTGTAGATTACGTCTTTTTTCTGCAGATCTTGCATCACCCGGTCTTACAAAAATATCGTTTGCCTTGTAAAGATACTCGATAATATCAAGCGTATAGTTCTGTAGCCTGGCAACCAGTGTAAACCTAAATTGCTTTGGGGATTTCTGCGTCACTGTCATTACATAACTACTCAGATCCTTCGCTTTAGTGATAACCGATAATTCCGATTGTTTCGTGCTCATGGATATAAAACTGCAATGATCATCCGATCATGCTCCCGGTTCAACAATTCCTTTCCGAATTCATGTCTGCTTCAACTCATACATAATAACTATACGATATCAGTCGTAATTTTTCAAGGCAGTAATCACGAGAATTTGCAGCAACTACGCGGATTTTGAAATTGTATCACTGATGATTCAGATATGACATTTTTGTATGTTTTTTGCACGCTCACTCGCTGCCCTTCTTTGTTCTTCTGATAGCCTTCTTGGCTTACGATAAGTAACGGCAGATTTAGGGAATTCATAGGTCTTGTCGAT
>JAFSYI010000088.1 GCA_017450065.1 Lachnospiraceae bacterium | reverse complement strand
TACTGACACCAGATTTAATAAAATAAATTAAAAGTGCACAGGCAGGTATTTCGCACGCTGAATTTGCAAAAGTAATTGCAGGTATGCGGAACTTAGTCTCGCACTCTAAGTCCGGATACCCTTTTGACATACTCAAAACAAAGGAAATACCATTCTGTTTTTGTCATTATAACGGGTATTTGATGAAATTTAAAGCCTAAAAGCGGACGTTAGTGCCGCATAATTACAGGAGTCTTAAATGTGCGGAATTAAATTCCGCATTCAAGTCCGCGATTCATCCCACAACCGACTGCGTCGGAAGGGGTTTTCTCGCGGAGAAATTATAAATATATGATCTTATTTTTCCATATATACTAAGCATAACTCATCATCAAAGGCTATCTCATCAAATTGCTTATATCCTGCAGTTTGGTAAAAATGTATGTTAGCTTTGCTTCTGGTACTCGTGAACAATTCATATTTCTTTCCCGGAAAATATCTTTCTATTTCATTTAATAATCTTTCCCATATCCTTTATGTTGGTGATCGGGATGAACCATTAATTTTCCTATATGTACTGTCCCACTATCTATTTTTGCACGAACAGACCCGATAATTGTGTTATTATCATCGATCATCTTAAGGATAATACCATCGTTATATTCGTCATTAAGTTCCTCTATCTTCTGCTTCAACGGCGGGATGACTTTATTAATCCTGCTTCCCGGCTGTTTTGATGAATTCATCGATCAGTTCCGAGATGAGCTCACCTGCTTCCTCATAGGTCTCATCGGCGAGGGGATCCACTTCAGCAATCCTAAGGAGTTCTGAAGGCGATGCTGAATTGCCGGCCTTAAGGAATTCAAGATAAGCATCTATCTCATCCTGCCCTTTCTCATCCACCTTATTGCATATAGACGCTGCGTATGTTACGGATGTAGCATATTGATATACATAGTAATTATTGTAATAATGCGAGATCCTGGCCCAGTCAATACCGGAATCATCATAGACCGTGATCGCATCTCCATAATACAGATGCTGAAGCTCCAGCCATTTATCCGACATATCATTGGCATTAAGGGATCCTCCGTTTTCTATCGTTTTATAACAGTAGTCCTCAAATTCGGAATACATACACTGCCTTATGAGCGTACCCAGAAACAAATTGATCTCTTTATCCAGCCAGAAGATCTTCTCCTCCTTTGTTGCCGAGTTTTCGATCATATACTTACTCAACATGATCTCATTTGCAGTTGATGCAACTTCCTGGGTAAATATCAGGGGATTATTGTTGTATACATTCTGGTTTTCGGCAGAAAGTTCAGAATAAACCGCATGCCCCATTTCATGGACTATCGTGGATATATATGACTCTGAATCATCGAAATTGAAAAGCACATAGGGTGTCGTCTGATTTCCCACCAGATACTCAAAGGCTCCTGTTGCCTTAGTGTCCGAAGGGTACACATCTATGTGAGGTTTGGTTATTATCTTATCAAAGACATCAAGATACTCATCTCCCCATACCGAGATACCCTTCCTGCCAATGTTTACGGCATCCTCATATGAAATCTCCTTAGCCGAATAACCGCTGACCGGCTGGTTAAGGTCACAGAGCATCATCTCATCAAGCCCAAGTATCTCCTTTCTGGCCTCATAATACTCATACACCTTAGGCAGAATATCATGAGAGAATTTAATTATCCTGTCATAAATCTCAGGCTCCACGTCAGAATCGGCGAGTGCTGCCTCAAGGCTTGAATCGTAATTATTTATCTGAGCATCAGCCCAGAAACCTCTCATTCTTCCTTCAAGAAGAGAAGCATATGTATTGGCATAGGGCTGCCTCATTGCATGCCGAAGTCCATATATCTCCTTACGGAATTCATGGTCATATTCGCTGCTTTGGACGATTTTTGAATACTCTTCATCCGTAAATGTGGCTTCAGTCCCGTCAGGGTAAGTAAATGAGGGATGCGGTAGTTCGACATAATCAAATATGTCATGAGTTTTTTCATTGTTTTGTGCATTTTCCATAAGAGTCGCTACTCTCTTCGCCTCCTCGGAAAGAACGGTATAATCAGGATCCGTATAGTTGCTCATGGAGTAAGCATAGGGTGCAAGCCTCTCGTCGGAGAAGATTTCCCGGCGCTTTTCAAGTGGCATCGCCATGATCTCAGGTTCCTCAAAAGCTTTGGCCAGCATAAGCTTTTGCATAACTTCGTTATATCTGGCATTGGCCTTGCCCGCCCAGGCGTTTGTGGGATCCAGCGAAGAAACAAATTGCGTGTACATAGTGGCCTTATCCATGATGGCTTTTATTTCAAGGGAGTCCGGATCTTCCAACATTTTTTGGATTCCTTCTGCACTGTTAAGGGTTCCTCTAAACGATTCTATCTTGGGAATCAACGCCTCGACCCTCTTCATGTCAGCCTCAAAAGCATCCTCATCGGCAAAGAGATCCGTAAGATCCCACTTTGTAGGAAGATCACTAAGTACATCATCCTGTGTGTTTTCATCATCACTTCCGGACTCCTTATCCTGTTCCCCGGACAGGCTTCCTTTATCATACAAATTACCCACAGGAACCCCATCAACGCTGACATTACCGTCTTTATCCACCGCCATCTGCGAAGAACATCCACTGGTAACAATCATCATAACTGCAAGCATCATTGCAATTATCCTTTTGTTCATACCTGAAACCCCCTTGCAAAAACATATTTGTTACATTTCTCTTATAGAATGACATATGCACATTCATGCGTCAACTACATTTAACGTTCATCCGGGGACTTTTAAAATATCTCTTGCTCGTGATTTTATATGAAGATCATAGGATGTGCTGTACAGAATGGTGTTTCCTATTGACATGAATATATGTTTGGTATATCATGTATACGCTGAGCGTACAAACATACGTTCGCAGACTGCGTATAGTAAGTATACAATAAATCATTATTCTGTTATAATAGGAGCGAAGATTTTGATGGAAGAAGAAAAGAGAATTCAATGGCATTCCGGATTTTGTGCTGCAGTACAGTTGGAATTTCTTGATGAAAAGGACATGCTTATATATGAGGTAGAGCATACCTTAAATTCAAAACCTCTACAGGTTGATCTGCTTGTAGTTAAGAAGAATAGAGATGTTACAATTTCCAAACCACTTGGAGCTATCTTTAAAGGACATAATCTAATGGAGTTTAAGTCTCCTAAGGATCATATGGATATAGATTCATTTTGTAATGAGATCCAATAAGAAGGCGTTTGATAAAGTAAGGCGGGAGGACAGAAGTATGAATAAAGCATTATTGGAAATGATGAGACCTGAAATGGAAGAAGAGATAAATCAGGCTGTAAAGCAAGCTGTAAATCAAGCAGTAAGCCAGGCTGTAAATCAAGCAGTAAATCAGAAAACAGAAGAAATTCTTAAGGATAATATTAATAAACTTGCAAAAGATTATCTTGCGAGAGGTATAGCAAAGAGTGAGGAGGAGGCTCTACAGCTGGCAACGGCTCTGTTGAGCTGATCATATTCCATTTAATGTTATGTTCATGATGTGATTGATGAAGTGTCAGGCATACTTAATGAGGATTATGAAAAGGTTAAACCTAATTCACCTGTTTATCTTACTGAGATCAGTGGAATTATCCGAATAAGGGGTTCAGAATAATCCGGTATATGCCGATAACGTAAACGGGGAATCTATATTTTTATGCGCAGAATTACGACAAGGAGGGCGTAAAACGTCTTGTAATCTGCGTTACAGGATATATAAACATGTATCCGGAAATAAGAACAAGACACAGGGGTAAACCGGATGGCGGCGTTTAAGTATGTAGCTAAGGATGAAAACGGCAAGACTGTAACAGGAAAGATGCAGGCGGTTGATGAGCGCGACCTGCATAATAAGCTGAAGGGCGATAACAAGTTCCTTGTCTCCGCCAAGGAGGAGGTTAAGGAGGTTAATACCAAGAGGCTTAAGAGTGATACCCTGTCAGAGTTCTGCCGTAATTTAGGTGAGCTAATCGGCGCCGGTGTATCGATGGTCAGATCACTTCGTATCATGTCTGAGGATGAATCCTATAAGCCCAAGATACGTGCATTATATGCCAATATTCTTAAGATGGTCCTTACGGGAACAGCTCTTTCCGATGCAATGGAAGCACAGGGAGGAGCCTTTCCGCCACTTCTTATCAACATGATCAAATCAGCCGAAGAGACCGGTGATATCGACGGAATAGCTCTTCAGATGGCTACTTATTATGATAAGGATCACAGGATGAACCAGAAGGTTAAGAGCTCAATGACCTATCCCAAGCTCTTAAGCGTTCTCATAGTAGTGGTAGTTGCGGTCATCATGGGATATGTTATCCCTCAGTTTGAGAACCTCTTTGCAACCATGCCATCACTTCCCATAAGTACCAGAATACTTCTTTCAATAAGTAATTTTGTAAAGACCAGATGGTATGTACTGATACTTGTCGGTATCATGGTATATATTTTCTTTAAGTTCGCCTTCTCGGTTCCGAGCATCCGGGTATGGCGTGATAAGATGGAGCTTCGTCTTCCCAAGATAGGATATCTTCGTAAAGTTATATATACAGCCAGATTTGCCCGTACTCTGTCGAGCCTTTATTCGGCAGGTATATCCATTTCCAACTGTATGGTCATAGCGAAGAATACGATCGGAAACGCATACATAGAGAAGCAGTTTGAGCAGGTAATCCTTGATATAAGAGCAGGTGAGAAGCTTTCCGACTCAATAAATAAGGTGGACGGGTTCACTAAGAAGCTGGTTTCGACTATAATGGTAGGTGAGGAAACCGGTGCACTCGATAAGATGCTGTTCTCGGTAGCCAATCAGATGGAGTATGATTCGGAGATGGCTCTTAACCGAATGGTGTCATATCTTGAACCCGTAATGATAGTGGTAATGGCTACTGTGGTAGGTTTCATAATGATCTCCGTTATCCAGCCGATCTACGGTTCATATAATGCAATAGCAGGGCAGTAACGGTGGATTCCTTATGACCTTCCCGTAGCAGGGCAAATAATTACCGTAAGAGGACAAAAATGAGTGTAGTAGTCTATCTGGCCAATCAGCAGATACAGATAATTGAAGGAACGAAGTCAGGTAAGGGATTAGCGACGATCAAGCGTTATCTGACCCTTGAGGCGCCCGAAGGCAGCGTAATTAACGGCGTTGTCATGGATGAGGACGCCTTTGTTGAATTTCTTCAGGAAGCATGGCATAAGGCCAAGCTTCCCACCAGGGATATAATCCTTGTCATCAATTCTACCAAGTTCGTAGGACGTACTCTGGAACTGCCTGCGTTTAATGAGAAAACAACATATGAGTACATAGGCCGTGAATTCGCCGAGGTGGGAAGGGAAGAGGTCGAGCAGATATTCTCATATATCCCTATCGGTAAAGCTGAACCCAAGGCCCAGCCTGTCGAAAAACCCGCCGAAAAGCCGGATAAATCGAGAGTTAAGGATAAGCTTAAAAAGGATGTAAAGAAGAGACACGATGCCAGAAGCAAGGCAAAGGCCGCTGCGGCAAAGAAAGAAAAGCAGGCCGAGGAGAAAAAGGAGAAAGCTGCAGCCAAGGGCAGACTTAACAAGTATTATGTTGAAGGTGTTGACCGGGAATATGTAAGTGACTGTGCATCCATATTTACACAGGCGGGACTTAAGCTGGCAGCTGTATATTCAGACGGAAGTAACCTGATTACCCTGTGTGAGGCAACATCGGCGAAGAGATTTAATACTTTTGTTCTGCTGGTTGCCGATGCCATGACGCTTACAACGATCCTGTGGGTAAACGGCTCGTTTAACTACGGTAATACGGTAAGGTGCTTCTTTGAACAGGGTACTCCCGAATATGCGGGTGATGTGGCCAGATCTGTAAGTCAGCTGATCCAGTTCATGAAATCCAGCCAGTCGGGAGCAGAGCTTCAGGGTATAGAGATAGCCGGTGTAGACCCGAACGATCTGCCGATGTACGCAGAAGCGATCGAAACAATGGGAACATCAGCACCTGTAAGACTGTACACCCCGACAGGGGCGGCTGCCACCGATCCCGAGCTGCAGAAATACCTGCATACTGTAAGCGGTCTCTACGGTGCATACAGGACTCAGGATTTCCTTATTAAGGTCCTGCACCATAAGAAGGAGAGCGATACCTCGGGTCTTAATGCAACCCTTAAGCTGTTCGTACCTGCATTTATTGTTTTCATTATCATGTCAATAGTTTTTGTGGCGATGACAATAGTAAAGCGGGGCAAGGTAAAACAGTTGGAAGCGCTTAACGAATACAATGAGCGTCCGGATGTTATGATGAGCGCATCTGTATTTGATGCGCTGCAGGAAAGAACAGAGTTCCTTGTGGCACAGTATAATGCGATAATGGAAATAGATGAGGATATACTTACATACCCTTGCGGTAATTCTGATGTGATGCAGGTATTCAGAACCTGTGCGGCAGGCTATGCCGACATCGAATTCGGAGCATTTGATGCCCAGAGCGGCACGCTGTCCATAACAGCCAAGGCATCAGAGGTAGAGCAGATAAACAAGTTCATACGGCGCCTTATGGATGATCCTACATTTAATGAGGTGAATTATACCGGTTATGATTATGAGGATGATATTGAGAAATGGAAGATAAATATCACTACAACCCTTGCCGAATCCGTAGGCCGCGGAGACGTTAAGAAGCTGCTCGAGGAATCCCGCAGCAGGATGGGAAAGAGCAGTTCAGACAGCTCAGAGGGTTCATCCGATGACAACTCCGAAGAGGTCACCGATATGCCGGATGATACGGACGATACAGTTGATCAGGATGTTATCCAATTTGAAGAGGATGAGCAGGAAACTGATGAAATGCTGAACGAAGAAGCTGAATAGTATAGTGAACTGATTTAGAACCGGATTATCCCGTAAATAATTACAAGGGGATTTAAAGGATATAACATGCAGACAACATTAACAGAAAGAGATAAAAAATTACTCATATTTCTAAGCCTCTTCGTTATCGTGGTAGGTATTGGATACTGGGGTCTCCGTCCCATATATAAGGCAATAAAGGAGACCGATGAGGCGATAGTGGAGGCTGAGGATCTCAAGGCGCAGAACGAGATGAAGGTTATGCAGCTTCCGATATATGAGAAGGATAATGCAGAACTTGAGGAGAGTATAGTCACGGCACGACAGAGCTTCTATCCAATCATGACATCTGATGAACTGGATAGGATGTTTACCACAATGGTACTTGATTATAATCTGTATTCTTATTTCCTCAGGATAAGCATAGATGAAGAGGAACTCCAGTCAGAGCCTTATCAGTACTCAAAGAAGGCACTTGGTATCGAAGAAGAAGAGGAAGAGGGAACGCCGGAGGAGCTTGACACCTATGATGCCCAGTCGGTGGACAATTACGCCGAAGATCAGTATGCAGAAC
The DNA here is from genome assembly GCA_017450065.1 of Lachnospiraceae bacterium. GTDB lineage: Bacteria > Bacillota > Clostridia > Lachnospirales > Lachnospiraceae > UBA2868. Next base: position 21,645 of record JAFSYI010000088.1, on the reverse strand, counting down.
CTGAATGGGAGGATGAGAAACCGCAGACAGGAATATATAAAGCTACGGTTAACATGCAGGTAGGCGGCAGGGCAGAGGATCTTCAGCGGCTCATAGACGATCTTTCTGTACAGAAGGATAAGATGCTGCTTAACTCATACTCATGGTCAAGTTCAGACAATGTATTTATGAATGAGACCGGAGAATATGAAGTAAATAATCAGAACAGAGTGGAGTTCTCGGTTTCGCTATTTATGTATAAAGAGTAAACCACCGGGAAATAATACAAGGAAGAAACAATTAGAAATCAGGAGTAGAGAAAATAAGGACATAATATCAGAGAATAATAATTATGCTCGGAATGATAAGGGGACAATATGGAAATTCGCAAAAACCAGAATATCCGAATCGGTGACGTGCTGCAGGAATTCGGCTACGTTAACGAGGAACAGATCGGAAAGGCAATAGAATATCAGAAGGAGCATAAGGGTGTCAGAATGGGTGGCGCCCTTATTGCACTTAACTTTATAACAGAGCATCAGATGCTTGAAGCGCTCGGACGCCGTCTGAATTATGAGGTGGTAAGTATCCAGGATCTGAACGTGGATATCGAGGCGGTGGAGCGTATTCCCAAGGCTCTTGCCGAGAAATACTGCATGATGGGTGCAAGAAGTGACGGCGGAAGCTACAGTCTGGTAGTTAACGATCCTCTTAACTTCTATGGAATAGAAGATATCCATCAGGTGGTAGGAGAGGAATTAAGGATACTTCTCTGTGAGAAAGCTGCTATCGAAAATGCGATCCAGTACTATTATTCCGAAGTATCCGCAAGAAAGGCGGCCAATAAGGCAGCCGCGGCAAGTACCAGCTCGGGTTATGAGGTCGTAGAGGTAAATATTGAGGATGGAGATGATGAAACACCCATTATCAACCTCTTTAACTCCATACTTATACGTGCATATAATTCCAATGCATCCGATATCCATATTGAACCGTTCGAGACCTTTACATCCGTAAGGATGAGAATGGACGGTGTTATAGCCGACTTCATGACGCTTCAGAAGAACATACATAATCCGCTGATCGCCCGTATCAAGATATTGGGAGATCTGGATATAGCCGAGCGTCGTATACCACAGGACGGACACTTCAGGATATCTCTTGAAGGTGTTAACGTCAATGTCCGTGTATCCGTTATCCCTACAGTGTTTGGTGAGAAGGCGGTTCTTCGTCTCTTAGCCAATGCTACGACCATAGATCATTCGGGAACCTTCGGAATGACAGACAGGAATTATGCTATAGTCAAGAAGATGCTGACCAGTCCCAACGGTATCATTTATCTTACGGGTCCCACAGGTTCCGGTAAATCAACGACTCTGTACATGATGCTTGAAGAGTTAAGCAAGAAGAGCGTTAACATATCTACCATTGAAGATCCTGTTGAGAAGAACCTTCCGAAGCTTAACCAGATGCAGGTTAATAACCAGGCAGGACTTACCTTCGAGATAGGACTTCGTGCCCTGCTCAGGCAGGATCCGGATATAATAATGGTAGGAGAGACCCGTGATGCCGAGACTGCATCAATATCTGTCCGTGCCGCCATCACAGGTCACCTGGTTCTTTCTACACTGCATACTAACGACGCTGCTTCTTCAGTGCTTCGTCTTGAGGATATGGGCGTTGAGCCGTATCTTGTTGCCAGCTCACTCGTAGGTATCATTGCCCAGCGACTCGTCCGTAAGGTATGTCCCTTCTGCAGTGAATGGGGTCCCATGAATTCACAGGAGGCACAGTATGTCGGAAAGATGCTTCCGAGAGTGAAGCATGCAAGGGGATGCCGCCAGTGTAATAATACAGGTTATAAGGGACGTATCTCAATACACGAGATCCTTCCTATTACGAAGAATGTAAGGACGATGATAACCGGAGGCGCCACAACCGACCAGATCAAGGACTATGCGATCAAGAAGCTCGGAATGGCCACCCTTAAGGTCAGTGCTGCCGATCTCGTCGAACAGGGTATAACGACAGTTTCAGAGTTGGCTAAAGTGGCGTACTATGATTGATATATTGATCCGAAGAATAGGCGGTTCGCAGTTTCTCATCTGAATATATGGTATTTCTCTTTCTGCTCAGGTGTAAGTTCTGCGCCTCCCGTCATCTGTTCGCCCTTCTTTTTTATCTCTGCCGGAGAGAGAAGGGGGAATTTATAAAGGGTTTCTTCACCGTCGTATACGATCACTTCGCCGTCGGGAGCCATGGCAATAAAGTTATCGATAACTTCGACAAGCTCACCGCTTCCTCCTTTTTCGTACAGGCAGGCTATGTTGTTTCCGTAAGAGTTTTCTTCGACCGACTGGCAGCCTATTATATAGTACGGAATCGAGTCGTTGGTATATGCTTCGATCGGATTTCCGTTTTCGGGATTAAGGGTGAGGACTTTTTCCCATGTATCCATATCATACACTTCCGAATAATCTATGAGCACATATCGGTTATTGCCGAAAAAGTATATATTTATCATAGAGTTGATTGGTTTTTCCAGTAAAAAATCATTAGCGTCGACACTATAGACATGCCAGGCGTCAGCTGTCGAGAGAAAAGCCAGTCTTCTCTCTTCGTTTATATAATGTAAATAATAGTCCTCAAAAGTGTCTGTCTTACCGTCAGCACCTTCCACCAGTACACCGTTATCTGTCTGTATCAGTAACCGGTCACCTACCTTTGCCCCATAGTAGGCTCCGTCGAGGAGTACCGATTCTTCAAGCACCTTTCCGGTTGCGCATTCTATGGTTCTTATAATGTTTCCGGACAGCGGGATTTCCCCGTTTTCAGTTATATTTGCCGTGGATTCATACATTGTCTTCCCATCTTCCCGGTAAATTCTTTTAGAATTATAGTTATCTGCCTTATATACCTCCTTCATGGTATCGGCTTCAAAATGATATGCGGTTTCACCGTTATCGAAAAGGATATAATCGTTGGAAAACTGTTCGACAAAACCGCTTCCTCCGATATCGGTGGGTTCGATAACGGAGATCCTTTCCAATGTATAAGCGTCGTACTCAGCCAGCCAGCTTCGCCCCTCTTCATTATATGTTCCGAAAATAAAACGGTCGCAATGGGTAGGTAAGTTAAACCACTTACTGATCGAACCATCCCCTATACCGGTGATCGTACCTTTTTTGGCGTCCTTATAATAGTCATCTCCATGTTGCAGATAAACACGGATGCTGTTGCCGTGGCTGTCTTTTGTGGTATATGCAGTCCTTGATACACAGCCTGCGCGGATAGATTCTCCGTTACTCTCAGGCGTATTTATCTGTTTCTTTCCATCTTCCTCAAACACGTATACTGAGCCGTTCTCCAATGCTGCCGCGATCATACCGCCGCCTGAACATACCGAGGTGATCCTGGCAGGAAGCTGTTTCTCCCATATCGGCTCCTTATCAGCGGTACAGTCCATTCCGTAGAGCATATTCCCATCAAAGTAATAACATTTCCCTTTATCGTTTACGCTTATTTCATAGTTATCCGGGTTGATCTGACTAAACAGGGTCTGTTTTCTTGCCTTTATATCATATTGATACAAGCAAAGATTCCCGTCAGAGTCATATCCTGGATAGGTCACAAGATCATCCCCCGTAAAAGCAGGATTACAAACTAAAGTCTGTGTCACATAAAATGTACTGTCTCCTGTTTTAAGATCTATAACACGGAATCCGCCGAACACCGAATCACCCGATGTTCTTACCGTACTGACAGCTATCCTCCCTGATTTATGGTCTATCCTTCCCAATTCGTGACCACTGTCATCATCCGACAGATCAACAGATACGGTCCGGTTGCCGTCAAGATCATAGCCGAGAAGAAGGTCGTTTCCGTTTAGTGTTACAATAGCCGTTTTGCCGGGTTCTGCATAAGGATCCATCGTTATGAGCATGTTTGATTCTTTGGGTTGTTCCTGTTTTTTTGCAAACAGTTCCTTTCCGCTTTCGATATCCACGCAGACAAGTGAATATTCCTCATTGAGATAGAAGAGCTTTTTACCGTCCCGTGATAATAACGCTCCGTTATAGTTGGTTCCGCCGGGATTGGCATAAATATCAGCTTCTCTGACTTCATACAATGATTCGCCATCGGAAACACGCAGTACCTGTGCCAGGCGCATAAACTGCGTATTTCCTGTCTGGATAACGGATTCTATCAGCATTGTGGATTCGTCTTCACTAAAATAAGTATAGGAATTCCATGTAGTATTCTCCATGTTTTTGATATATCCGACATGATAGCCTGCCGCATAATCATATATCCCAAGTGCATCGGTCAGTGATTTCATGGCATTGGCAACATAAGGACGATCCGGCTTGTCAAGATCCCCGGGAAGTGCGGTAAGTGCAAGTTTTACCGCCGTATCACGGTCACCGCCCTTATAGGCTGCATCCGCATATTCCGCCAGGAAATAAGATTCGCCGCGGAGGGTCTTCTGATTGGAATTATAAAGATCTATATTATTCTTGATGATGAGTCCTGTAATGGTTGCAAGGATGGCAAATGCAAAGGTGGCAGCGGTGGCGATCCTTCTTATGCGGCGCTCACGCTGTCTGTTCTTAAGGTCATCATAATCTACCTGTAATATGGTTGACAGGAATCTGAACTGCTCATTATTTAAGTTCTTGATTATGGCTTTCTCCGAATCACCTCTTATATCAACTGCAAGGGGCTCGATATGTTTTGTCTCACCGTCGATCTCGATCTCTGTAAGTATGGAAGGGAAGGATTCATTCGGCTCACCTTCAACGAGTATAACTATTACCTTCTCACGGCCGTTTAATTCGATAAAGTGCTCGATCTCTTCCATGCACCAGACGGAATCCTTATATCTTCTGGTGCATATGACGATAAGCCACTCGGAATTCTCTATACCGGTACGGATGATCTCCGACAGATTGCTGGCTGCCTGAAGCTCATCACTGTCACGGAAGACCTTGCCCACATGGGTTTTACCGATTGCTTTGGCAATCTTCCCCGGGACACGGTATCTTTCTATTATTTTCTGGACGTGTTTTGCCACAACCTCGTCGATCTCTCTGTGACGGTAACTGATGAAAGCTTCGTATTTCATTTTCTGCTCCTTGCGGTATCTCTTTGCGGTATCTCTTCGTTTGATTTCGATATCAGTTTATGCTCCTTAAGGTACCTCTTCGTTTGGTTTCGATATCATTTACATCAGTTTTTGCGCTCATCATCCGTGATGTGTTACTTCATTAGGGCGAATACCCCTTATACGCCCTAAAGGACTGGTTTATATTATATTTCGTGTTCCTGTGAGGCCTTATGAAATTGTTCTGACAGGCTAATCATAAAATCATAAGGAACGAAATGCAAGTATTATGTTGTAACATTTACAACAGACACGCAGAAGGGGGAAAATAGAGGAAGCGCGTGTCGAAATGTTACATTATGTTTTTGTACAAATTTTACTATATAAACAGGCTTGACGAGAGTAATTATATATGTAATACTTAGTGCAGGCACCAAAAGTCACAAATTTACAAAAAAATGACAAAAATATATAAATTAGGGGTTAAGTATTAAAAAATGGTGTCGATATATAAACTGTAACGGACAAATGCGGCAACGGTTTTAGGTCTGAAACCCCTATTATCGGACTTAGGACTGAACAGCCGTAAGGTGTAACTAAAAAAAGAAAAGGATTTCAAGGAGGAATTACTATGGTAAAGAAAAGTTGGGAGAAGAAAGTTGATAACAAAGGTTTCACATTGGTTGAGTTGATCGTTGTACTCGTAATTCTGGCTATCTTGGCTGCAATTCTTGTACCGGCACTCTTAGGCTACATCGACAGGGCAAAGGGATCACAGCTTGTATTAAACGGCAAATCGGTTCTTACGGCAGCTCAGGCTGAAGCTTCAAATGCTTATGGTACTGCAAAGGATGCAGAAACAATAGCGACAAAGTTTACTGCAGATATTTGTAAGAGGATTGGTGAGACTGCAGATACCCCCGATGATTCAGGTGCTTGGTTCTCAACAGGTGTAACTCCCGCCAAGGCAGAAGCTACCGATGCAGGTCATAAGGCGTTTACAATTAAGTATTGTGTTTACTGGGAAGGTGATAAGGGAATATACTTTAATGGATCTTCATGGGAAGAAGGACTTACTAAAGATGCAGCTCAGGCTGCCTTTACAAGTGGTGATGCTGCTGACAAACATTATGGTAGCTTTACAAAAGCAAGTGGAACTGTGACCGGAGTTGCTTATACAAACTAAAGATATAGCAAGACTCAGGGACGTTTCTACTGTCTTGCAAAAAAAGTTATATCAGTTACAGGCTGACAGGGGTAATCTCGTATTGGTAACAGGAATAAAGTAATTCCTTCATAACAGATAAATAATACGAAATAAGATAAACGAAAAGTATTGGGGACAGGCTCCGGAGCAAATCGCTCCGGAGCCTATTATTATATGGATACTATCTTGACGGTCATATATTTTGAGTATAAAATGTAACTATAAAATAGTACTAAAACAAAGGAATGCTATATGGCGTCAAAAGAAAAGCTTTTGAAGAAACTATACCGGGAAAAGCTGCCAAGGAATTTTACGAAACAAGAATTAGATACTCTAATGAAACAGTGCAATTGCATAAAGGGACAAGGTGGACGAGGCTCAGGGATAAGGTATTATCATGTGGCAACGGGACGTGTCGTGGCATTTGACGAACCACATCCGGAAAATAACTTATATCCGTATCAGGTGAAGATGATCAGGCAGTTTTTAAAAGAAATTGGTGAATATAAGGAGGATACTTTATGATGGAATATAAGGGATACCATGCAGACATAAGATTCTCTGATGAAGACAGACTGTTTGTTGGTGAAGTGATTGGATTGAATGATAGTCTGGCTTTTCATGGATCATCTGTATCAGAACTGGAAGAAATGTTTCATCAGTCGGTGGATAATTATTTGGATTTCTGTGAAGAAGTAGGAAAGAATCCGGATAAAGAGTATAGAGGACAGTTCAATGTCAGGATTCCTTCACATCTTCACAGAATGGCAGTCATATATGCGCACCAGAAAAATATATCTTTAAATGAGTTTGTGACTGTGGCAATAGAAGATGAATGCTCAAAAATAGCCAATGCTGACAGAAGAGCTGTTGGATGATCTTTTATTGGTAAATTCCCCTTACGAAAATAAGACAATCAGTCGATAATATATGTAGGGATATACCCGCAAAAGCGTATACTTTGACATATTATGAGGCTTTGGCATGCTTGGAACGAACTATAAACGAGCAGATATAGAGAGGGATAACAAGGGCTTCACTCTGGTGGAGCTTATTGTTGTGCTCGTGATCCTTGCAATACTTGCCGCAATTCTTGTACCGGAGCTCCTGGGTTATATTGACAGGGCAAAGGAATCGAGATATCTTGTTGAAGCGCATTCTATATATATGGGTCTTCAGACCCTTAATGTAGAGCGTAGTGTTCGCAATGAAGAGCATTTAAGCTGGTGGTATCTTAATGCCGATAGAAATGTGGGAGGTAAGGAGTTCAAACAATTAAATAAGCTCATTGCGCCTGCGGTATTTGAGGGAAGAGAGGGTGACATAGAAGGAATAGGCTATATGAGGGGCGGGGAGTTACATGAACAAACAACCAAAGAGCAGATCCATAAGTATTATACGATCAAATCAATAAAGAAATTCCGCTACAGATCAAGTGATGGCCATTATGTGACTCTTACATTGAGTGATGAAAACAACTGGGAAGTCGTGAATATTGAATAAATTATAACCATTGTATCCTTCTTATAGGTGGTGTTGCGGTATTGGAATTATTTAGCTATTATTATTTTACCGAAATAGATTTCGGTTAATGTGATTTATGAGGCTTAGTATGTTTGGAATAAAACATAAACGAACGGATATAGGGAGCAATAATAAAGGATTCACTTTGGTTGAACTGATCGTTGTTCTGTTAATACTGGCTATTATGGCAGCCCTTCTGATACCGGCACTTCTCGGTTATATTGATAAGGCAAAGAGCAGACAGGCACTGCTTAATGCAAGAGACTGCCGCCAGGCAGCACAGGTAGCGATCAGTGAAATATACGGAAAGCAGAAAGAAGAGATTAAGCTTGGTGAGCCGGTTATCCCGCTTCCGGAGGGAGCTGTACAGAGTAAGAACGGACCCACTGATAAAAACGGAGACGTAAGTCTTGTAGGAAGTGATTTTGCGAACAAGGTTCTTAAAACCGTAGACATGACTGGAGATGAAGAGCCGTATTGTCTTATGATAGCGGTCGGAAGCAATCACAATAAAAACGGAAGGCTGCAAAATGTTACAAAGCATGATAAGTATACTATCTATTACGTGTTATATATGGAAACGGCAGATTCCCAGCCGATCTACTATTACAACGGAATATGGGAGCAGAAGAATCCCAGAGCTTACAATATGGAAGAGGTGTTCGATGAATACAATGTAGTTAAGAGAGGTCCCCTAAAAGGAATGCGTCTTCAGTATTATCTGATAGCCAATAATACCGGTAAGGACTTCATGACATCGGCATTTTGGGATTATTTAAAGAAAATGAAATAGGAAACAGGAAGATGAGATTTGTGGTTCAGGTGGTATCGGAAGCCAGGACCTTTTACGATATTATTGGACTCTGATGAACTGATCCGTTAAAAACAGAGGTAAGCCCGAAGGGGCTGCAGGACATATAAGGCAGAGCCGACAATTAAAGAAGAAGTCCGGATGGAGGAAAGTCAAACAAGCATGATTACTGGACGGTTCATTATCTTGTCTATGTTCAGGAGCCGAATGCAGTATACTTTAATGGAACGGAATGGACGGAGATTGAAAGAAGTGAAGTGGAAACAATAAAGAATGATACGTCAATATGTAAATGGTATTGGGTAGGTCCGCAATAAGCCGCAGGAAGCCACAGGGACGGTTCTGCTGTCTTACAGAAAAGTAACATCAGCCACAGGCTGACAGGGGTAAAACTCGTATTGGTAACAGGAATAAAGTAATTCTTTCATAACAGATAAATAATACGAAATAAGATAAACGAAAAGTATTGGGGACAGTCTCCGGAGTGAATTGCTCCGGAGCCCTTAATTTCATCTATGAGTAATCCGGATCATATTTGGCAATATTCCCTGACGTAATCTGAAAAATAAGGCAGTGCAAGTGAAATATAACCTTGCCTTGCAGTGATTATCCCACGCTTTAACAGTCGGTCTCTGTAGGATGAATAGTTGGTGGGCTTATCCATCAAGGCAAGCAGTTCCTCACGTTTATACTCATTCTTGTTGATCATAAGCCGGACAAGAGCACGATCCTGATCGGATAGTTCTTCCCAGATCTTTTCATATGAGTATGCGAAGAGTTCTTCTTTGAGCCGTGAGATTATCTCTTCAAGATTGATATCGTCCTGATCTTTAAAACACAGTATACCCAGCTCCTGAAATGCGTAAGCGTATCCTTTGGTCATCTGAGCGAGTTCCCGTGATTTTACCGCATCTGTATGCAGTGTTCTCTTATAGGTTTCAGACATTCGTATCATATTGAGCGGTTCTGTTTTTACCGTAGTTGCGCGTCTGAAAAATGTAAGGTTCGGGACATTACATACCTGTTCGATATTTTCGTATAATCCGGTACATACCATATATACGGAGTACCCGGCACGCATCCACTTGCCGAACTCGGAAGCAAACAGTGTCATTTCGGGAGTTTTGGATACTTCGTCAACGCCTATGAATACCTTCTTTCCAAGAGAGGTTGAGAGACTAAGCATTTCATCGAGTTCAACACCAATATCTGTAAAATCATCTGCAACAGTTTTTGAGACTCCTATACCTCCTCCTGTTCCAAGAACACTGGCTGAGATATTGATGCTTTTTGATGAATATTTATCTTTAATAAACACTTCCTTATACAGTAAAGCAGCCAACTGTCTGATCATATCTCTGCCGGGTGATATGCGGTATATAAGCCAGCTCTTATTCGTAGTGCTTTCAAGACTGAGTTCTTCTTCGATCTTTGCAAGGAGAACGGTTTTACCCGATCCTCTTACGCCTGTGATTTTGTACAGAGATTCGGACGGTCTGTCATAGCTGAAGTTCTCAAGTATCTCACTGACCTGATCTGTAGGAATATATGTATAATCAGGTATTTTAGAGAAAGTTGTTGTGAAAGGGTTCTGCATACGCACCTCGATTGATACTTTTTATAAATCTTCATACTTTTTGATAGTTTTTTATACATTTGAATACATTTTATACTTTTCTATACTTTTTGACAAGATATTTGAGTGAAAAGTTAATGTGAATTCCACAGCGAAGGTCTATCAAGAAAACATAGCTTTTGACCGATAATAGAATTGAGGTATATTTGTAAGCACAGGAGGGCACATATGGATCAGGGAAGATTAAATCGGAAAAAAGGAACTAATAACAGAGGTTTTACGCTGGTTGAACTGATAGTGGTTCTTGTTATACTGGCAATATTGGCTGCAATACTTGTTCCGGCGCTGTTGGGTTATATCGACAGAGCCAAGAACCAGCAGCTTCTTATAACCGGAAAGAATGTACTTACTGCCACTCAGGCTGAGGTGGCTTCTATTTATGCAACAGCGGATAATGAAGGCATAAATGAGTGGATGTATAACCACGGCGCGGAACGGATGAAAGAGTTAAATAACCGGATCTATAAAACTGCGGATATGGATGGTCAGGGTTGGTATTGTATGGAAGCAGCCCCGGCTAAGAATACAGCCGCTAACCATGCATCATGGACGGTCTATCAGGTCATATATGTTCCAAATACAGATGAAGGCGCCAGTATAGCATACTTTAATGGAAAGGAATGGGAAGTAAGACCATTGGAGGGAACAGCGGAAGAAACCTGCAATAAGATAAAATCAGAAGCCAAATATAAGAATGGCAGTGAAATAAATCATTGGTACTGGGTTGGCAAGAATTAGGAAAAAGTTAAGGACGCAGGATTGTATAAAAGGTATTATGCGATTTTCCCTCTTTTCATGGTACAGTTATTATATGACTTTTTTAATGTAAATGTAACTATTCAGAACAGGCTTAAAATACTGCGTATTTTTCAAAAGAACAACAATTGAGATGAATTACACTGTGAAAAGAAAATTATTTGGATTCATACTGTCAGTATCGATGCTGTCCACGCTGATGCCCGGGACAGGCATTATGTCGTATGCTCAGGAAACAATAGTAACCGATGACAGCATTCAGGATACCCTGACTCAATACGAAATAACAGAAGTGAATCCGGAGGGCACAGAAGACGGATGGATTTACGAAGATAAAGGCGACGGTACCCTTCGGATCACAGGTTATGAAGGTACAGTAAAGGATCTTCTGGTTCCTGCAAGGATCGGAGAGAGTGAAGTTACTGAGATAGGAGACGGAGCTCTCGCGGGAAAGCAGGGGCTGAGCTCGGTTACAGTTTCGGAAGGAATCACTACCATTGGCGAAGAAGCCTTCGCGGACTGCCCGAAGCTTAAGACTGTAGAGCTGCCGGACACCGTGACGAACATAGGACGCCGGGCGTTTCGATATTGCTTCGCGCTCAGCAGCTGCGTACTGCCGAGGAATCTGCAGGAAATCCCCTATCAATGCTTCTGGGAGTGCCGGAACCTAAGCGAGATCACGATTCCGGATGGCGTGGTGACCATCCCCAACGGGACCTTCTATAACAACTGGAATCTGAAGAAGGTTACCGTTCCGGACACCGTGACGACCATAGAGAAGAACGCCTTTCATGCGTGTCTTATACTATGTGAGCTCCGGCTTTCGGAAAACGTGGTGACGATCGATCAGGACGCGTTCTCAGACTGCACGATGCTGGTGATCACCGCGCCGGAGGGAAGCTATGCGGACACCTTCGCAAAGGAAAACGGATACGTCCCTGAGACTGTGATCCTGGAATCGGAGCATCCATACCCGCATGAATACCAGCAGTGGAGCTATACGCATCCGGAAGACGCGGCTGCGTTGAAAGTGACCTTCTCGCCACTAACCAGATTCGATTCCTGGGACAGGTTTACCATTACCGATGGGGAGAACATTGATTATGTTTATTCGGGCGAAAAACTGACAGGAGAGACGCTGGTTCTGGCCGGGAATTCATTCACAATGATGCTGAAGGCTTATGGGGATAAGGATTATTTCGGGTTTCGGATCACTGACATAGAGCCGATGACGGCGGAAGAGTATCAGGCCTATCTGGATGATATCAACGCCAATCCCTGGCTGACCCGCATCGTCAACGGTACACTGGAGATCACCGGCTACAGGGGAAAAATGACGGATGTGGTAATTCCAGCGAAGATCAACGGGCTTGCGGTGGCAGCGATCGAAAACAGTGCGTTCTTAAATAATAATATCCTGCAAAAGGTCACGATCGAGGAAGGCGTAAGAAGCATCAGGTACAATGCATTTAGAAGATGCCGGAATCTTGAGGAAGTCATTATTCCGGATTCCGTCACCGAAATCGGCGGCTATGCCTTCAGTGAATGTACGAAGCTTGAGAAGATCACGCTTCCGAAGGAGAATGTAATTCTGGGCGAGAGTATGTTTGATTGCTGCGAGTCTCTGGAGGAACTGGTGCTTCCGGAGGGACTTTCGGTCGTGAAATTCGGATTATGCAGCGGGTGCACAAGTCTCCGCTCAGTCGTGCTTCCTGACAGCCTTAAAGAGATCAACGAAATTGCATTTAACAAATGCGCAGCGTTGGAAGGTCTGGTGTTGCCGGAGGGACTCGAAGCGATCAATAAAAGAGCATTTAATAGATCCGGACTTGTTTCGTTAATGATTCCGTCTACTGTACATACAATAGGAGAAGAGATATTCGCCGATTGTGCGAACCTTACGGAGCTGATGGTAGAGAACGGTAATCCGTACTATTCGAGCCGGGACAACATCATCTACGACAAAACGGGGGAGAAGCTCATTTGCAGTGCGCCGGGATTATCCGGCGTGATCACTGTGCCGGATGGCGTAAAGGAGATAGGCTATGCGGCGTTCTATAATGACGAGAAGATCACAAAGGTGATACTGCCGGACAGCCTGACGGATCTGAGCGATAGTGCGTTTATGGGGTGCAAAAGTCTGGAGGAGATTGTCCTTCCGGAAACGATCACCGTACTGCCGGAGTATATATTCTCTGTATGCATATCCCTGAAGGAGGTACGTCTGCCTGCGTCCGTGACAGAGATACAGGAAGACGCATTCGGAGGATGTGAGAATCTGAAGCGGGTTTATATCCCGGACAGCGTAACCTTTATGCATAAGTACAGTTTTGAGAATTCGGACAGTGTTGTGATCTACGCTTCTGCAGACAGCTATCCCTTTCTCTTTGCACAGGAACATGGTATGAAGGCCCTGGATGCTCCTCTCGCAAGGGAAGGGCTGTATGCTGACGGAACGCCGAAGGAACTGATCACCGCCGGCAGGGCGACGGGAGGCAGGCTGGTCTACGCTTTGGGAACCGGTACTGATACGCCTTCCGAGGTTTCTGAATACTCAGAAGCCATCCCCACGGCTACGGACCCCGGAACCTATTATGTATGGTACAAGATCATCGGTGAGGGTGACAGTGGTGACAGCGAAGAAGATGTCATGGTGAGCGTGATCCGCGACCGTGGTGATGTACCGGATGAAGATATACCAAAGAGCGGTATCATACCTGACGGCATATGGATAGCAGGCGTAAAGGATCTTGATTATACAGGAAAGGCACTTACGCAGGAGTTCAGGCTCTATGACGGCAACAGGCGCCTTTTGGAGAAGAACGACTACACAGTCACTTATAAGAATAATACAAAGGCTTACAAAGTATCAGAGCAGACCGTGGCAGATCCCGGGAATCCGACTGCAGATGATGAGAAGAGTGCGCCTTCCGTCATCATAGGGATGAAGGGCAACTACGGAGAGGTAAAGCCTGTATACTTCAGCATAAATGCGATAGACATAAGCACGGAAGAGTTCAGCGTGTCTGATATGTCGGCTGTTTACAACGGAAAGAAGCAGACGCCTGCACCCGTACTCACATGGAAGGGTAAGAAGCTTACAGCGGGGACCGACTTCACGGTAAAGGAATACATTGAGAAGAAGGATGACAGGAACGCATTTAAGGGACAGGATGACAGGACAACAGAGTATGACCTGACAGTCACCGGCAGAGGGAACTTCACAGGGAGCAGGAGCATTAAGCTTACAATAGCGGGAAAGACTGAGAAGTCAGAGGGTAAGGACGTTCCGGTAGTACTGATGAAGGATGTAAAGACACCGTCCATACCTGAGCAGGCATATACAGGTGAAGAGTACACTATCGATGTACTGAAGGATAATAAGGGCGGGAAGCTTGTTTTCGCGGTACGCTATAAAGATATGGAACTCATACCGGGTAAGGACTATGAGGCAGTGTTCACCGATGCAAAGGATGCGGGTACGGCAACGCTCATCTTAAGAGGTCTCTGCAGTACGGACAGCGATACGGGCTTCTGCTTCGCGGGAGAGAAGAGGATAACATTCAAGATAGCAGGTCTTCAGGTATCAAAGGCCAAGATAAACGGAGTAGAGAAAAGCTATGCTTATACAGGTAATGAGATAACGCCTGCCGTAATCCTGACGATCGACGGAAAGGCTGTACCGGAAGAGGATTACAGCGTAGCATATGAGAAGAATGTAAAGGTTGGGACAGCCACCACGGTCATAACAGGACATAACAGCTGCCGGGGAACAAAGAAGGTCAGCTTCAGGATCAAGCCGTATGATATTGGCACAGACAGTAGCGCCATAGTGATAAACAACGGAGAAGCGATAGAGACCGAGTATATAAAGGGTGGAGCACAGCCTAAGATATCTGTAACCTTCAATGGCAAGAAGCTCTTCGAAGGAATCGATTACACAGTTAAGTACAGCAATAACAATAAGACTGCAGATGCTAAGAATGGGAAGGCACCGGCCGTGACCATTACCGGCAAGGGTTCGTTCAAGGGAAGCAAGAGCGTTAACTTCACGATCAGACAGCGTAATTTCACAGAAGGCAACGGACTCACCCTGCTTGCTCCGGATGTAAATGCAGGCAGCAAGATAGGCTCGGCCAGGATAAAGATACTTGATTCAAACGGCAGGGAGCTTAAGGCAGGAACGGACTATGAGAAGGATATTAAGTACTTCGATGCCAAGTCGGGAGATTCACTTGATAGGAACGCAATAGCCATGGCAGGAATGAAGATAAGGACCGAAATTACAGGTATGGGTGAATATACCGATGGAAAGCTGTCCGGTGAATTACGTGTGATTCCTAAAGACAGGGACATAAGTAAGGCAAAGATAAAGATTGCCAACATGGAATACTCGGGCAGTGAAGTAAAGATCACCGATAAGAGCCGGTTCACCACGGCGACCATAAAGATAGACGGTCAGGAAACAAATCTTATACTTGGCGAGGACTTCGAGATAGTGGAAGGGTCTTACATAAACAACGTGAACAAGGGAACGGCCAAGGTGACCATACACGGACTTGAAGGAGGAAGATATGGTCTTGGAGGCTACAAGACAGTAACCTTCAAGATAGGGACCAGGTCCATAAGTGAGTGGTGGAAAGGAATCTTCAGTAATCTGTAAGATAACCGCAATTCCGATCAAAAAATGAGATAATAAACCTCCGATGTTTTTGGGAAGCATCGGAGGTTTTGATGTTTTATATTATTTAAGGAAAAGACCCTCTACCCGATATTATAACATGAAAGGCTAATCCGGGGATTTGCTACGGTAGATAAAAAGTATGAGGTATGATATAGTAAATCTATATTTTAGTTCGTGATCCCGGAGGTGAGAAGATGGCAAGACGGGTTGCAATAGGAGTGCAGGATTATGCAAGCCTGATAGAAAAGAATTGTTTTTATATCGACAAGACAGGCTTTATCAAAGACTGGTGGGAAAGTGAAGATGCGGTTACTCTTATCACTCGTCCGCGTCGCTTTGGAAAAACTATAACCATGAATATGTGTGATTACTTCTTCTCCAATAAATATGCCGGAAGAAGTGATCTTTTTGAAGGGCTTGATATTTGGAAGGAAGAGAAGTTCCGTAAGCTCCAGGGAACCTATCCGGTTATCTTTTTAAGCTTCGCGGGAGTGAAGGGAAAGAATTATGAGGATACGATAATCGGAATCAAAAAGCAGATTGTGGAAATATATTCTAACTATTCTTACCTTAAGGATTATGATGGATTTGATGGAAATGAAAAACGAGCATTAGAAAATATAAAAGAGGAAATGAGTGATACTGATTCGGAATATGCTTTGAAGCTTCTTTCTAATCTGCTTGCGAAATACTATGACAAGAAGGTTCTTATATTTCTTGACGAGTATGATACACCTTTACAGGAGGCATATATCGGAGGATACTGGGATGAGATGACAGCCTTTATCCGAAGTCTTTTTAACAACACCTTCAAGACCAATCCATCCATGGAAAGAGCAATCATGACAGGTATTACGAGGGTTAGTAAAGAGTCGATATTCTCTGATCTGAATAACTTGACAGTTGTAACGACTACATCTGATAAATATGCAACAGATTTTGGATTTACGGAAGAAGAAGTATTTGCGGCTCTCGATGAGCAGGGATATAAAGCAGAGGACAAGGATGAGGTAAAGCTCTGGTACGACGGATTTACCTTCGGTTCACATAGGGATATATATAATCCCTGGTCTATCACCTATTTTCTGGATTGTGGAAAATATGACACCTATTGGGCCAACACCAGTGGGAATGGTCTTGTAGGGCATCTTATTCAGAGCGGTGATCCGAATATTAAGATGGATTTTGAAAAGCTTATCACCGGTGGTTGCGTAGAGGTGCCTATAGATGAGCAGATAGTATTTGATCAGTTGGATTCAAATATCAATGCTATATGGAGTCTTCTTTTGGCAACAGGCTATCTGAAATGTGAGAGTATAATTCAGGATAGTCCAAGAGAGGTCCCCATATATAAGCTTCTTCTCACCAACTTTGAAGTGAAGAGAATGTTTGAGAAGATGGTGGGAGGCTGGTTTGAAAAAGATAGGTCATTTAATGAATTTGTAAAAGCTATGTTTAACCGCGATCTTCGAGGCATGAACACATATATGAACAAGGTTGCGCTCAATACATTCAGCTATTTTGATGCAGGCAAAAAACCCTCGGAGAAAGAGGAGCCGGAGAAGTTCTATCACGGCTTTGTACTCGGATTGTTGGTAGATAATGCGAAGAATTATGTCGTAAAGTCCAACCGTGAGAGCGGCTACGGAAGATATGATGTGGTACTTGAGCCCAAGAATAAAAATGATGTAGCCGTGATCATAGAATTTAAAGTCTACGATAAAGAATATGACAACGAGGATGATCTGAAGGATACAGCAGCAAATGCCCTCGCCCAGATCGAGGAAAAGAAGTATGCTGCAGATCTGATAACGCAAGGTATATCGGAAGATAGGATACTTAAGTACGGCTTTGCATTTAAGGGAAAGAAATGCCTGATCGTTGCGGGATAGTATCTCACCACCTGTTTAATGCGTGTCCGCCATCCGTAGGCCCATATAAACAGTATGTTTTGCAGGAAATAGCTGCATTAGGCAAAAAGGTATATTACCACACAAGGGAAAGAGCTATTCTTGAATTAGATTTTGTTATTCAAAAATATAATGTTTACCCTATTGAAGTCAAAGCCGAAGAAAACTTAAAATCAAAAAGTTTAAAAACTATTTGTGATGGAAATAAAGAATTAAACCGGTAAGATTTTCTATGTCTGGGTACAGAGAGCAAGAGTGGATGGTTAACGTACCATTATATCTGGCTGCTGAATGGACTGGTGATGCAGAATGAAAGCTTGAGTAAAATAAACTGAGGGGTTAAGAATCACGGTTTATGTACCGATAAAAAAACAATAAGGGGGATCAGGTATTTTGAAGAACATCGGGATGAAATGAATATCTCTTTCAGAATACATGATCAGTGGGGAACAAATCCGTAGGTAATAAGACACTTTGTAAACAGGAACGGCAGACTTATTCTATTGATGAATCCAAAACAGCGAAAAATACGCAGTATTTTGAGTCTGTTCTGAATAGTTACGAAAATTTTAGGAAATTACCCGGGGACTTGACATATATGCAGAACAGACCTACTCTCTTCAAAGCAAAGCACAGCATGGGCTTACTGTGCTCTTTTTGCGCCATGCGGTTGAGAGGTGCTTAGAACTGGATGCTATGATGCAGGGGTCAAAACTATCCACCGGATGTTTTTGCTGCACGCTTATACGCGATGAGAGAATCGGTAGTGTAAAGCAAATTATGAAAGTTGAGAACCGTCATAAGGAATCCGTAGCCTTATGACATTCGTGATAACGAATGCACACTGTAGCCTTATGACATTCGTGATAACGAATGCACACCGCAAGCGGTACCCCTTATGACAAATACAGGAGGAATTATACATGAAACAGAGAACAGGAAAGAAGCTGCTTGGTTTTTTACGCACCCTCATGCTGGTGTTGGGACTGATGTCCGGGATGAGTTTGACGGCGTATGCGCAAACAAATATTCCTTCTGACGGATCTGTGGAAGGCGATTGGAAATATTTTACTACTGGATTTACTGCGGATGCAGATGCGGCCGGAAGCGTTTATAAGCACCATAGTGGCTCGTCCAAGGATTATCTGTTTGATGGAAAAAATGATAAACTTTGCTTACATACAGATATCTCGAAGCCATTTACTGCGGAAAATCCGTATTGGGTAGAGTTTCATTACAGCAGCCTCATCGCGCCGAAAAAGCTTTTTCTGCGTACAGCTGAGGGTACCGTCACATACTCTAACAGAAACCCAATAAATTGGGTGCTGAAGGCCAAAGCCAATACGGGAGATAGCTGGACTGTAATCTCCACGGTCACAGATGCTAACATGGGTACAGAAGATTATACGGCCTACAGCTTTGAGGTGAATGCAACCCAGGGCTATCAGTATTTCCGAATAGAATTCCAGAAAGTTGGTGATCCGCAGAACGATGATGCAAATTATTCTGATAGAGGATATACCATCCAACTTTCCGAGCTGTATATGTCGGGTATTATTGTCCCTGTCGCCAGCGTGACGAATGGCGAAACCACCACGGAGTACGGCACTCTGGCCGAGGCGGTGAGCGCATGGAACAGCGCAGAGTCCGGCGCGAGGCTTACCCTGCTGGCGGACGTGACGACGGCCAACACCATTTCAGTGACCGGCACCAAGACCCTTGACCTCAATGGATATGGCATCAAAATGACCGACAGCGGCAGAGTTCTCAATGTCTCCGGCGGTGCGAATCTGACGCTGGAGGACAGCAACCCCAATGCGACGCACAAATATACTATTGCAAGCCCAAAATCCAATGGCGCGGGACTCGCGGTCGTGGATGACCGGAACGGCAGCACACAGTTCACTGGCGGCTACATCACAGGCGGCATCAGCTCAAATGAATGGGGCGGCGGCATACAGGTCAATGGCGGCAGCCTGACCATGACAGGCGGCACTGTCATTGGCAACAGAGTGGAAGGACCCAAGCACGGCGGCGGAATAGCGGTCATAGGCGCAAGCGACACATTTAAGATGACCGGTGGCTCCATCATAGGCAACACAGCGGCATACGGCGGCGGTCTGTCCTTGATGGGCAGCAGCTCCGGTACGATAAGCGGCGGAGCAATCAAATATAATTACACCACCCGCAACGGTGGCGGCGTTCACACAGATTTGACCCCCACACTGACCATTACCGGCGGCATGATCGTAAATAACTATACAGACGGCGAGGACGGCGGAGATACCAGACGCGGCGGCGGTATTATGGTTGGCAACGGAGGCAAAGGTATCAATCTTTATGGCAATCCGATCATCGAAGGAAACCAGAAGGGCGGAGTAACCGAGAACGTATACCTGTACGACAACAACAAAATCAACATTACCGGCGAACTCAGCAACGATACGCTCATCGGCATTTCCATGCAGAACATCGGCGTGTTCACCAACAGCACCGACACGGACTATAACGTCGCAACTAAGTTCACCAGCGACGACAAACACTATGAAGTCGGAAAGAATGAAAGCGGCCAGCTTTATCTGTACGTCCCGCCCGTCGCCAGAGTGACGACCAGCGGCGGAGCGGTAACAGAATACACGACCCTGGCCGACGCTGTGACTGCCTTGAACAGCGCGGCGGACGGCGCGACGCTTACCCTGCTCGGGAATGTGGGGATCAGCAGTGCTATCAGCGTCAGTGGTGTCAAGAACCTGGACCTCAATGGGAAGACTCTGACGCTCAACTGTGAGCATGCGATCAAGGTCCCCAGTGGCGCAGTTCTGAAGATGAGTAAGGAAGGAAGCATAAATATCACCACGGATAAATACGCTATATTCGTTGATGGCGGAACATTGAATGTAGATGACGTTGCAATACAATCTCCAATGGGTGGAGTGACCCTGCAAAACTCCGGAACACTGAATTTCAACAGCGGGTCATTAACGCTGACCAACGGTTTAGGAACGGCCGTTGATGTGAATAGCGGTTCCACTGTCAATATATCAGGTGGAATAATTCAGTCGAATAAATGGCTTTGTGCCTATTCAAATGGATCTGGTTCTAATATCAACATTTCCGGCGGTATATTTAAAGAAGGGGATAGTAGCAATAATTCAAAGCTCCTGAATGCCGCAAACGGCGGAACCATAACCGTTTCCGGCGGATATTTCACAAATAAAATATCCACCTGCGGCGCTACCATCGCCACAGGCTATGTGATAGTTGACAGTGATGACACGGATAAGGGCACAAAGATGGTTGTGTCTCTGCAGACCATTTCTGCCGAAAACGTGACCGCAACCTACGGCGACACGGACAAGAAGGTAAACGCCACTGTGACCAAACCGGAAACGGGCGGCGGCACGATTAGCTATGCCGTGAAGGAGGGTAGTTCGGAATACATTGAGGTGAACCCTACCACCGGCGCGCTTACGATCAAGAAAGTTCCGGCAACCGGCACGGCCTACGTCACCGTCACGGCGGCGGCAACCAGCGGCTACGCGAAAACGACTAAGGATGTGACTGTCACAATCAACAAGGCAGATAACCCCACAAGTGTAAGCAATAACGCGGTTGTCATAAGAGATGGAAATTCCATAGATCTTGCCGATAATGTTAAAAAGAACGGAGCGAAGGGTGAGGTCAGTTATGCGATAAGCGGTGAGAGCAGCGGATGTACCTTAAACGGCAGCGTCCTGATCTCCGGCGCGGATACAGGCAGTGTGACGGTGAATGTAACGGTTGCGGAGGACGATGATTATAAAGCCATGGAGGCAAAGTCCATAACCGTTATTATCGCGGATAAGGATCCTCAGACCATAACAGCGGAAAATGTAACTGTCATATTTGGCGAGACGGGTAAGAGCGTAAGCGCCAACGTGACCGAGCCCCCTACAGGCGGAGGAGATATAAGCTACTCTGTTAAGGAAGGAGCCGGTTATATAGATGTGGATCCCTCTACCGGAGCACTGACGATCAAAAAGACAGGCATAGCT
>JAFSYI010000087.1 GCA_017450065.1 Lachnospiraceae bacterium | reverse complement strand
AGAAATCCGGTGGTGTAGGAATCCAGTTCAAAATGCTGGCAGTGATCCTTCCCACTGTTATCCTGTCAATGATCATTATGGCGCTTGTGCTGACCACACGCAGCAGTAATGAGATAAACGATCTTACAGAGCAGTATATGAAAGCTACTCTTAAGGAAAACATTAATGATGTCAATTCACAGCTTGACGGAATAAGACATATCGCCGAAGCCTTATCAAAGGAATTATCCGTTTCATATAAATACACCGAGATAACTGATTATGCAACCCTTTTCCAGAGCATGCTTGATGATAATGATCTTGCAAGCGGTGCCGGAATATGGTTTGAACCATATGTATACGATGAATCACAGGAATATTACGGTCCGTACTGGTATAAGGACGGTGGTTCGTATGTTGAAGACTGGGAATACTCAAATGCCGAATATGACTATTTTTCTCAGGAATACTATCTGAACGCCAAGAAGCTAACCACAGTAAAAGGCGTTATAACCGATCCTTACTACGATCCTTCGAGCAATACCGTAATGTCAACCTGCTCTGTTCCTATCTTCGACAACGAGAGCGGTAAGTATATCGGATGTATTACCTGCGATATCACGCTTGATACCGTTCAGCAGACTCTCTCTCAGGTTAAGATCTCCAATGACGGAGCCCTTCTCCTTACCGATTCTGCCGGCACTTATATCTATAAAAGTACCGATCTTCAAGCTGCCGCAAATGCAGTTACCCTCGCAAGCGATCCTGAAACATCTTCAATAGCATCACAGATAACCTCCGGTGAGAGCGGAATGATCAATTTCAGCGGCAAGAACATGTATTTTGATACCATACCCGAAGTAAACTGGAAGCTCGGAATAGTTGTAGAACAGGCCAAGATAAACCTTCCGGTCCAACGCATGAAACAGTTATCGGGGATCATCCTTATCATAGCCCTTCTGCTATGCACAATACTTATCTTCTGGCAGGCATCCAGTATTGCCAAGGCTATGCGCAAGGTTCAGGTATTCGCAGATGAACTTGCCGGGGGTAACTTTACCATTGACCCCATTGATATAAAACGCAATGATGAAATAGGCCAGATGAGCAAGTCTCTAAATGAAATGTACATGAACAATGCTGATGTTATACGTAATATACGTCAGGGTTCCAACAGTGTTAATTCTTCATCGAATCAGATAGATGATGTCGCCGAGAGTTTAAGTTCCAAATTCAACAATGTGCAGAGCTCTATGGTACGTGTTAACGATGCCATGAGTAGTACCGGTGCCGCAACCGAGGAAGTATCGGCATCTGCCAGCGAAGTAAATGAATCGGTTGCAAGGCTTGCCGAGGAAACAAACGCCATAGCAAGAGAAGTCCGCGAAATCAGCAAACGGGCAGCCAAGATCGAACAGGATGGCAAGAGATCATCGGATAATGCCATTGCAATTGCCAATGAAAGGGGACGCGCACTCAAGGCCGCATCGGAAAAAGCAAGCGTGGTCAGCGAGATCGGAACACTTGCCGATTCCATTTCCGGGATCGCCAACCAGATCAACCTCCTCTCGCTTAATGCGTCAATCGAAGCCGCACGTGCAGGTGAACACGGAAGGGGATTTGCGGTTGTTGCTTCCGAGATCAACAATCTGGCCACCGAAACCAAGGACGCGGTTGATAAGATTCAGGATACCATATCAGCCATCCAGGATGCATTTGTTTCATTAAGCAGGAACTCCCAGGAACTGCTTGAATTTGTTCAGAATACAGTTACCCCCGATTACGACAATTTTATTCAGGTTGGGCGTCAGTACGGACAGGATGCGGAGTCCTTCGGCCAATTGACCAAAAGAATATCGGAAATGGTTGAATACATACGTGAATCTATGGAACAGGTAAACCTGGCAGTCGGATCGATCGCCCAGTCAGCTACCGAAACCGCTACATCTTCCTCTCAGGTTACGGAAATAGTAAATGACGTCTCCCATATGGTTTCTGATGTATCCAGTATTGCGCAGGATCAAAAGGGTGTATCCGATTCGCTGTCGGATATCGTAAGCCAGTTCAGGTTATAAAACATAGACCACTCATAATGTTTTTGATTATGAGTGGTCTTTTTAACACATTTTTCAAGGATACACCCAAGCCTGAGAATAAGGACAGCATAATCTTTCATAAAGACTATAAGCCTCTCAGAACACAGACCATCAATTCGCATCTGCTCTCAAAAAAATCCAGCAAACACTGATGTTTACTGGATTTGAGAGCAGCTCGTAGCGGAATCGAAGGGGGTCAAGACGCTTAAACACTAGAAAAATAAGAGGTTATTGGACCACTCAAATTCCTCGGACCACCCTTTGGACTACTTTTTCGAACCGCAATAATCGCTATTGTTTTTTCAAGGTTTAATAGATGGTGTGGCGAACCGCATCTTTACACTGCAGACCCACACCTTGTATCATTATAATACACTTTTTATTTAGAAAATGATAAAATTTTTAAAAAACAGCCATTCTGAAACTTAATTCTATAAATCCTATCGTTTTTTCAATTCTTTTTCAATCTCTTCAAAACAGCGTATTGCGCCAGTACATTATCCTTCGTCCGGCATATAAGCAATCCTACGCGCTGTTTCAGATATTTAGGGAAATAAATCATTCTATTCCAACCCCCAAAAACTTATAACTGATAAAGGAGCTTTGTGAAAATGTTACAAAGTTTCGGAAACGTTTCTTGTCAATAATTACCTGAAAAAAGTGCTTGCATTGGAAACGTTTCCGTGATATGCTTTCCGTGTCGGAAACGTTTCCGATAATTTTATGAAATTAAATGATTAAGGAGGAAGATCATGAAAAAGAAGTTACTTAGTGTATTTTTATGTGCGGCAATGACAATGTCATTATTCGCAGGCTGCGGCGGCAGCGGTAGCGCAGCTACAGGCACCGATGCAGGAAGCACTGACGCATCAGGTGATGCAGAGGCTGTTACAGAGACAGCAGCAAGCGGAGAGGGTTCCGTATACTGGCTCAACTTCAAGCCCGAGCTTGATGAGACCATCCAGGAGCTGGGCAAGAAGTACACAGAGACCACAGGCGTTCCGGTTAAGATCGTAACCGCAGCTTCAGGTACTTACAGTCAGACACTTCAGTCCGAGATGGACAAGTCTGAGGCTCCTACACTTTTCGTAGTAGGTAACGCAGCAGGCGTTAAGGATTGGGCTGATTACGCTATCGACCTTACAGGCACAAAGATCGCTGATGAGCTTTCAACAGACGCATACAACCTCTATGATGAGACAGGAAAGCTCGTTTCTATCGGTTACTGCTATGAGTGCTACGGCATCATCGTTAACCCCGATCTGATCGAGAAGGCTGGTCACAGCATGGACGAGATCAAGAACTTTGAAGGTCTCAAGACAGTAGCTGAGGATATCCACAAGAATGCTGATACTCTTGGTTTCGATGCATTCTCATCTTCCGATATGGATGATTCTTCTTCCTGGAGATTCACAGGACACCTTGCTAACCTTGAGTACTTCTATGAGGAGAAGGAGTCAGGTGCTAAGTGGGAAGAGTGCCCCGAATCTCTTACAGGTAAGTACATGGAGAACTACAAGAACCTCTATGACCTCATCATCAACAACAGCCTTACAGACCCCAAGGATCTTGCAAACGGCGGACATGACGCTGAGGCAGAGTTCAAAGAGGGCAAGGCAGCATTCTTCGTAAACGGTTCCTGGGAGTATGCAGCAGTATCCGGCGATGTTCCGAACGCTACAATGATCCCTTACTACTGT
>JAFSYI010000086.1 GCA_017450065.1 Lachnospiraceae bacterium | reverse complement strand
CTGATCGCGAAGCAGAAAAGCGGCATCAGGAGGATAAGATATGAAGAACATCAAAACGGGAACATTATGTGCATGTATCAGTATGATATCGGTATTTATCATGCTTGTGTGGGGCTATGTGGCAGGTGATTTTGAACACAGTTGGCTGGCAGTGATGGCAGGTGGTATCGCATGTGCCATCATTTCCATGGTCCGCAAGGACAAGGCTAAGGCAGAAGAGGAGAAAAAAGAGTCATAGAAGTTCACTATTTAATAGGAACCAGGGAAAGAGAAAGTGTATGGAGAAAATGAAGAGAAGAAGCGCATGGATGCGGATCATGGCGGTGATTCTGGCGTTGGTGACGGGGATCACAATGATGCCCCTTGATACCTTTGCGGCAGCCGGAAAGGACAGCGAGGCTTATGTGCAAAGCAGCGAGACTGTAGCAGATGAGCTTATAGCAGATAATGTATATGATCTCGCAGAGTCAGGGCATTCGCATGCTGACTGCGACTGTGGGGAATGTAATGATCGTGAGGTATGTGATTGTGACAACTGTCATGACCATGCATATGGAATTGTGGAAACGGATAATGTAACGCCGGACGGATCAGGACCTGTTTGTTATCACGAGAATATGCCATATGCGCCGATCGAAGGCAACTGCTATTTTCATCTGGCTAGTCTTATCGGAAAAAGCGTTAGTCTATGACGGAACTGTACAGAAGCCGGTGATAACATTGGTTCTTTCCGAAACGATTCCTGCTCCTGCCACGGATTATGAGATAGAATGGTCAAATGAGAACTCAAAAGACGTAGGCAGCTATACGGTGACAGCAAGGGGCACGAAAAACTTTACCGGAGTTACATACGGAAGGTATGTCATAGAAAGCATGGAAACCTGGAACCTCTTCGAGGACGGCAGCGAGCATGTTTGTACCGTAAGCGGCATCACATCGAAGAACGAGGTGGTAAACAGCAATACTTCTTCAGCCAAGTACTTTACAGCAGTGCTCTCCAAGGTTAAGCTCATGTATCCGGGCGGAGTAACGAAGACGGTGACAATAAAGGTTTCCAAAGGCAAGCAGTAGAGTTGTGATATTTATGGAATATGCGCAGGTGTGAACATTCACCTGCGCATATTTTTTTTTCAGTAGTAACTGTTGACAAGCTGTGAACATTTGGGTACTATGTTCATAGCATATAGTTAGCAATGTTTAACCAAACATGACGGATAGCAGGAGACTATATGGGAAAAGCATTTACGCAGGAAGAAAGAGAAGAATTGCAGGAGAAACTGCGAAGAACAGGACTTAAGCTCCTTGCAGAGAACGGGATCAGAAACATATCCATAAGGCAGCTGACTAAGGAAGTAGGTATAGCCCAGGGTGGATTTTATTCATTTTATAAGGACAAGGATGATTTTGTTGAAGACCTGTTCCTTTTAAGGATCCGGGAAAAAACAGGTCTTATGTACGAAGACAGAAGGAAGACAGTGGATGATCCCCGCGGATTTCTTATCGATCTTTTGTATAGAGAAGGCATGCACCTTAAGCAGAATAAGGCTTTTGTGAACAGCGAGAGCGATACGATAAGCTTCTTTCAGAACAACAGAAGCGACAGGAGTTTTAAGCTGTATAAGGCCTTTCTTGAGAGGATGATATCCTTCTGGGAAGAAAACGGTTACAGGATAGAGTGCGACGCCGCGAAGATAATGAGTGTAGCAAGGGCGGCAGGCATGCTGTTCATAAACTCAGGGCTCATAGGTGAGGAGCATTTCGCGGAAATATACAGGGTTTTCTGCGAAGCGGAAACAGACAGGTTCTTTAAGTGCGAAAAGGTTGATTCATAGGTATTGCATCCGGGGATCATATATGCATAAGAGTGTGAAAAGAAGATGGAAAACAGAAAAATCGGAACATTGCTGATAATACTGGCCGGATGCTTCTGGGGGAGCATGGGCATTTTTGTTAGAAAGCTCGGTGCGGAAGGGTTTGACTCTATCCAGATCGTATCAATACGTGTAACCCTGGCGGCACTGGCCTTTCTGCTTATATTGTTTATTAAGGACCGGTCCGGATTTAAGATATCACTCCGGGATATTCCGCTATTTCTGGGACTCGGTTTTGGAAGCATATTGTTTTTTACCGTATGCTATTTTACGGCTATAAATATGATGTCGCTTTCTACGGCTGCTATTCTTTTATACACTTCTCCCATCTGGATCATGTTAATGTCGGTCATCTTCTTTCATGAGAAACTGACCGGGAGGAAGCTGTTTGCTCTTGCCGCTGCCTTTGGAGGCTGCGTGCTGATCTCCGGTATTTCGGGAGGCGGGATGACTGTGACGGGATTACTTGTAGGTCTTGGCTCCGGGATCGGCTACGGTCTGTACAGTATTCTGGGGACCATAGCCCTTAAGCGTTATTCGTCATACACGGTTACGGCATATACATTCCTGTTTGCGGCGATCGGTTCTCTCATGATATGCCGGCCCGGAGAAATGTATGGAAGGTTTGCATCTTCGGATCATCCGGCAGGATTGATATTATTCTGCTTCTTAACCGCCTTTATTACGGCGGTGATCCCTTTTCTGGCATATACCCTGGGACTTTCGTCTGTTGAGGCAAGCAAGGCCGGAATACTGGCTACGATAGAGCCTATGGTAGCTACCTTGTTTGGAGTCCTCATATTTAAGGAACCCTTAACAATTCTTTCGTGTCTTGGTATCCTTATGATCCTGTCATCTGTTATAATACTTAACATAAAGGATTAGTTGCAACGGCATATAATATATGTGAAAACTACGGAGGTATATCATGAATTACAGGGTATTGGGAAAGACCGGCTTAAAGGTAAGCGAGATAGGCTTCGGCGGTGAATGGCTTGAAAGACATGATGAACAGGATTCAATAGAACTTCTTAAATATGCATCCTCAAAGGGTATAAATATAGTCGACTGCTGGATGCCGGATCCCAAGTCAAGGGATATCATAGGTAGTGCAATGGAAGGGAACCGTGATTTCTGGTATGTGCAGGGACACATAGGCTCTACATATCAGAACGGCCAGTATGTAAGGACAAGGGATTTAAACCATGTGCGCCCTGCCTTTGAAGATCTTCTTTCAAGACTTCGCACGGATCATATAGACCTTGGAATGATCCACTATATAGATTCCATGGAGGACTGGAATAATGCAATGAACGGCGAGTTCATAGATTATGTGCACAGGCTTTATGACGAAGGAATTATAAAACATATCGGTCTTAGCACCCATAATCCGGTCATCGGGAAGCTTGCTGTTAAGACAGGCTTTATCGAAATGATCCTTTTCAGCATTAATCCTGCCTTTGATATGAGACCGGCTACTGAAGAACTGGAATCGATGTTCGACGGTTACGATAATGACCGGTTATCCGGAATAGATCCCGAAAGAGCACGGTTCTATCAGATGTGCGAAGAGGAAAATGTCGGACTTACCGTTATGAAGGGATTTTTCGGAGGAGCTCTTCTTGATAAGGACAGATCGCCCTTCGGAGTGGCCTTTACACCGGTCCAGCTGATCCATTATGCCCTGACCCGTCCCGGGGTGTCATCGATCCTGTGCGGGTATGATACGAAAGAACAGGTTGATGCGGCTGTTTCGTATGAAGATGCTTCCGATGATGAGAAGGATTATGCATCGGTAATAGCAAATGCACCGCTGCATTCATATATAGGGCAGTGTACCTACTGCGGCCACTGCAAGCCTTGTCCCAGGGATATCGATATCGCGATGGTGAATAAATTCTATGATCTGGCTACGGTACAGGATAAGGTTCCGCAGAGTG
>JAFSYI010000012.1 GCA_017450065.1 Lachnospiraceae bacterium | reverse complement strand
ATTCAGAACAAGCTCAAAATACTTCGTATTTTTCGCTGTTTTGGATTCATCCAATACATAAATTTATAAAATATGCCTCTATCATGCAAGCATGAGAGTCATATTTTAAAATTTATGTGCTGTTCTGAATAGTTACAAATTTTTTTATATTTGTATAACATGCACAATTGACCACACAAGTCACACATAACTTGACTGTTTTTAAATATCTTCCCTTCCTATAGTTTTATGATGAAGGGAAGATTTTTTGACCCTGAAAAAATGCCAACACAGGTTGACATAAAGACCACAATATATTGTGTATGTATCAAAAAAGCCACATTATATCTTGTGCTTCCGGGTTGACTTTCAGGGGGCTCAATGCTATACTCTATTCAGTCGCGGTTTTGACTGATTCAGACTGAACTGCGGTTCTTTTTTTCGCCTTTTATAAAAATGCAGAGGTGTAAGGGATGATATATTCAGCTAAAAAAAGGGGAGGATTTTAAGGGATGTTTAGTGTTGTTAAGAGGGATGGACAGGTTGCGGATTTCAATCTGAGTAAGATCAATGATGCGATCATGAAGGCATTTGATGCGTGCGAGAAGCAGTATAATAATGATATGATCGATCTGCTTGCTCTCAGGGTCACATCTGACTTTCAGCAGAAGATCACAAATGACAGGATAAGTATCGAGGATGTACAGGACAGTGTTGAAACGGTCCTTGAGCAGGCCGGCTATACGGAGGTGGCCAAAGCCTACATATTATACCGTAAACAGCGCGAGAAGATAAGGAACATGAAATCAACCATCCTTGATTACAAGGATGTGGTTAACAGCTATGTCAAGGTTGAAGACTGGCGTGTTAAGGAGAATTCCACAGTCACATATTCCGTAGGAGGACTCATCCTTAATAATTCAGGTGCTGTTACAGCCAATTACTGGCTGTCGGAGATATATGACCAGGAGATAGCCGATGCGCACCGGAATGCCGATATACATATTCATGATCTTGGTATGCTTACGGGCTACTGTGCGGGCTGGTCACTTAAGCAGCTGATAAAGGAGGGTCTCGGCGGTATCAGGGGCAAGATAACATCTGCTCCGGCATCACATCTTTCGGTGCTCTGCAACCAGATGGTTAATTTCCTTGGTATAATGCAGAACGAGTGGGCAGGTGCGCAGGCTTTCTCATCATTTGATACATACCTTGCTCCCTTTGTTAAGGTAGACAATCTTTCATATAATGAAGTTAAGAAATGCATTGAATCCTTTGTTTACGGTGTGAACACACCCAGCCGCTGGGGAACACAGGCGCCTTTCTCGAATATAACTCTTGACTGGACTGTGCCCGATGATCTTGCGGAACTGCAGGCTATTGTCGGCGGTAAGGAGATGGGCTTTAAGTATAAGGACTGTAAGGCTGAGATGGACATGATAAACAAAGCGTTTATCGAGACCATGATAGAGGGTGATGCGAACGGACGGGGTTTCCAGTATCCCATACCCACTTATTCCATAACGTCTGATTTCGACTGGTCGGATACAGAGAATAACAGACTGCTGTTTGAGATGACGGCGAAGTACGGAACGCCCTATTTCTCCAATTATATAAACAGTGATATGCAGCCCAGTGATGTAAGGAGTATGTGTTGCCGTCTGCGCCTTGATCTGAGAGAACTTCGTAAAAAAACAGGAGGTTTCTTTGGATCGGGTGAGAGTACCGGTTCCGTTGGCGTTGTAACGATCAATATGCCAAGGATCGCATATCTGGCTGCGAACAAGGATGATTTCTATAAGCGCCTCAACAGGCTTATGGATCTGTCCGCAAGAAGCCTTAAGATAAAGAGAGGCGTTATCAGTAAGCTTTTGGATGAGGGTCTGTATCCTTACACCAAGAGATATCTCGGCAACTTCGATAATCATTTCTCAACGATCGGTCTTGTCGGAATGAATGAGGTAGGTCTTAACGCCAACTGGCTCAGGGCAGACATGACTGACAGAAAGACACAGGAATTTACGAAGGAAGTCCTCAATCATATGAGAAACCGTCTGTCCGATTATCAGGAGATGTACGGTGATCTGTATAACCTTGAGGCTACTCCGGCAGAGAGTACCGCATACCGCCTTGCAAAGCATGATAAGAAGAGATGGCCCAACATAAAGACAGCCGGTAATCCGGGAGATACTCCTTACTATACCAACAGCTCTCATCTGCCTGTTGATTATACGCCGGATATCTTTGATGCCCTTGATATTCAGGATGATCTTCAGACTCTGTATACCTCCGGTACCGTCTTCCATGCTTTCCTTGGTGAGAAGCTGCCGGACTGGAAGGCTGCGGCATCACTGGTTCGAAAGATAGCTCAGAATTACAAGCTTCCGTATTATACAATGTCTCCTACATATTCGGTATGCAGGGAGCACGGATATCTTGCCGGGGAGCAGAAGACCTGCCCTCACTGCGGAGCTGTTACAGAGGTATACAGCCGCATAACCGGGTACTACAGGCCGGTACAGAACTGGAATGACGGTAAGGCTCAGGAATACAAGAACAGGGTAGTATATGATATAGAAAATTCTTCACTTAAGCGGCCTACAGCCACGGTAGTAAAGCTTTCGGGTTCTTCCGACGGAGTAAGGAACGTAAGCATTGAACCTGCAAATATTAAATATCTTTTCACCACCAAGACCTGTCCGAACTGCAGGCTGGCACGTGAGATATTGAAGAATGAGAAGTATGTTCTTATCGATGCTGAGGAGAATATCGAGCTGGCAAGGAAATACCAGATAATGCAGGCGCCCACACTTGTTGAGGTCAACGGAGACAGTGTCAGGAAATATGCTAATCTGTCCAACATAAAGAAGTATGCGGAAGAGCATTCGCCGTTAGCTGTAGTGTAGAGTATAGTATTTTTAGTCTGTTCTGAACAGCTGCATTTGATGAGACAGGAAGGATAGCGAATCAGTCAGGGGATGTGTCATGTGACTTGCTTAACAGAGTAAGCCGCCGGATACATCCCCTAACTCACATTTTTGACAATACAAGTACAGATCATGAAGAGTAACCGGTTATAAGGAGAAAAAGAATGAAGAGATCATGTAAACTGATAACGGTTCTGCTGATATTAACTGCTATGATAAGTGAAACAGCCGGAGCAGCGGACAGCAGTCTGTCAGATGCAGTTGTTCTGCTGACAGAGAATGAAATACAGGAAGAACCGGTTCAGGATAATGTCGTGTTTTCAGATGAAGATCAGATATTAACGGAGGAAATTGCGGAAGATAAAGTAGCTGTTTATGAATCGGCCGATCCAGACTATGCAGAGGATGTTCCGGAGATAACCGCTGAGAGTATAAATACTGCTGAAGACGTGACAATGGAAATGTGTTCTCCCGGGTACTGGTTTGATAAGAATAAAACTTCGGGGATAGATATATACAGACAGCTGATATCGCCTGATGAGATCAAGAAGCTGAACGCTGAGATGCTTAATGCGGACGGAGTCAACATGAATGATCTTGACAATATGGCGGCTTCTTATAATTCAGATGAACTTAGAAAGAGCCTCGCAGCAGGTACCAGACCGCCTAAGCCAGTGGTTTATGCAGATGGTAAAGAGGTTGATACAGAGGCTTATTATAAGAATCTTGCGGACGGGATACTGTCGACAGGATATACAGATCAAAACAGGGAAAATCAGTATGCTGTGGCAGTTAAAAGAACAACTGTAAATAATATTCCCACAGATGCTTATATAGGTTATTCTGCTGCGGATTCAGATGATGAGAAGGTACTGTCGGTACTGCTCGTGAACGAACCTTTCATTATACGGCAGAGGGCAGTTATAGACGGCAGGGAATTCTACTGGGGATATTCAGGTCACTGTACCGGTTGGGTGCTGTCAGATGATCTTGCTGTCTGTGCTGATAAGACAGAATGGCTGGATGCGTGGAAGACGGAGCTTACAGAGGATGATTTCATAGTTGTGACCCAGAATCAGATAAGACTGGAGCCGTCTGTATCAAAGCCTGAGCTGTCAGAGGTTAAGCTCACCTTCGCTACAATATTGAAACTGGTTCCGGTGGATAAATATCCTGACAATATAGGCGAAAGGGGAACCTGGAACAACTATGTTGTCTATCTTCCTGTAAGGGGTGATGATGGAAGCTATGTGAAGGCGATAGCACTTATATCGCAGCATTATGAGGTCAGTACCGGCTTTCTTAATATGACTCAGGCCGAAATACTCAGAGTGGCTTTTAACAGTCTCGGAGATCGTTATGGCTGGGGTGGAATGCTGGATTCAATGGACTGTTCGCTATACACAAGAAATATATACAGATGCTTCGGATTGGAGATCCCGAGAAATACGACATGGCAGCAGCTTATTCCCGGCAGAAAAACAGACCTTTCGGCAATGACTGATGATGAAAAGCTCAATGCGCTTCGCTGTATGCCGGCCGGAACCATGCTGTACTTTCCGGGGCATACCATGATATATACGGGAACTGCCAAGGCATCCGACCGGGAAATGGCTTATGTGATATCAGATACGGGATCGCTGTCTGACAGTTCAGGGGAGGTTAAGGTACGCAGTATGTATTCCGTTATACTTAATCCGCTTACGGTGCGCAGGAGAGCCGGAACCACATGGCTTGCAAATATAACGGCAGCAGTCCTTCCGGTTTCTGAAGAGAACATGGAAGCCGTAAAAAAGAGAATAGAAGAGCAGACGCCGGCAGACCCTGATGATCCGGAACCGGTAAAAAGAGTTCACGCAGCAGAGGGGCAGACCTATGCATCGTCAAAGGATACCCTTCCGCTTGAAACCTTTCTCGGATCTGTCGGAAAAATGTACATAAGCTTTTATAACGTAGACGGATCGGATGTTAAAGAACTCACGGCTACAGTATTAAAGGGCAGCGTGATAACATCAAAGTCACCGGTGAAAGATGTATATTATGACAGGGGAGTGGCAACTAAGAAGAAAAGCAAATTAAACGGGCTTATGACCATAACCTTGAAGAAGTCCGGTAAGGTTACATATGAAATGGAGGACGGCAGTACGTATGTGGTTGATTTTACCGTACAGACGCCCAAAGCACAGACTAAAGCAATAAGAGATTTGCTTGAAAAGTATAAAAATGAAGGTGTCCAATCGGCTGAACTTGGTATTGAACAGATATTCGGTATGCAGATTGACAGCGGCGAGCTGAGTATCAAGTCGGCAGCGAACAGGGATGCTGTAACCGTAAAGGATAATGTTCTTGTGTTGAATCCCAATGTAAAGAACTCAGTCAGAATAAGATACAGGTATCTTAACAAGGCATACAATATGACTGTAACTGTGAGATGATCAGGGTTATGGCTTTTCCTGACCGGTAAGCAGGTTAGCTGTTCTGAATACTTATCATATGTTGCTTATAAGGGAGTGCGGTGTTAAAATAATTCATGGTAACAAAACGAAAAGGAATTCTGTATCAGTTCTGTCAGTCGGAAGTCTGATACAGTGGGAGGCATATCATGATCAACAAACTCATCGAGAATATCACAAATACAAATGCTCCGATAGTAGTCGGACTGGATCCCATGCTTAAATATATACCTGAGCATATAAAGGCGGCAGCCTATGAAGAGTTCGGAGAGACTCTGGAAGGTGCAGCAGAGGCAATATGGCAGTTCAATAAGGGTATCGTGGATGCTGTATATGATCTTATACCGGCGGTCAAGCCTCAGATAGCCATGTATGAGCAGTTCGGTCTTCCGGGTCTGGCAGCATTTAAGAAGACGGTAGATTACTGCAAGGAAAAGGATCTGGTAGTGATAGGCGATATCAAGAGAGGCGATATAGGGTCCACTTCAGAGGCTTATGCAGTTGGACATCTGGGGAAGGTAACGGTAGGTTCCCAATCATATTCCGGTTTCGATGAGGATTTTGTCACGGTTAATCCGTACCTTGGCTCTGATGGTGTGAATCCTTTCATTAACATCTGCCGTGAAGAAAAGAAGGGTATTTTCGTACTGGTAAAGACATCTAATCCAAGCAGTGGGGAGTTCCAGGACAGAAAGCTTGCGGATGCGGATAACCGTCCACTGTATGAGATAGTCGGTGAGAAGGTCGCACAGTGGGGATATGACTGTATGGGCGGTGATTACAGCTATGTCGGAGCTGTCGTGGGTGCTACTTATCCTGAGCAGGGTAAGAGACTAAGAGAGCTGATGCCCAGGGCATATATCCTTGTTCCCGGATACGGAGCACAGGGCGGCAGGGGATCCGACCTTAAGCATTTCTTCAACAGTGACGGACTCGGTGCCATAGTAAATTCGTCCAGAGGAATAATAGCCGCATACATGAATGACAGGTACTGCAAGTACGGCGATAAGAATTTTGCGGATGCATCCCGCGCCGCAGTCATCGATATGCGAAAGGATATAAATGAAAATGCCCTGTGAAAGGCAGCCATTTACGAGCAGAGCGAGTAAAAGTAAACAAGGTCATCCGACATGAGTATATATAAATGTATATCCGAAGGCGGCACAGGTGAGATAGAAGAGAAGAAATCCCGTTTCATCTGCCATATAAAGGCAGTGGAAACCGAGGAAGAGGCTGTTGCCTTCATTAACGAAAAGAAGAAAGAATACTGGGATGCAAGACATAACTGTTCGGCATTTGTAATAGGTCCGAATGCCAACATTACCCGCTGTTCGGATGACGGAGAACCTGCCGGAACCGCAGGGCGTCCGATGCTTGAGGTGCTGTTAAACGAAGAGATACGCAACGTGGCGGCCGTGGTGACGAGATACTTCGGAGGAGTTCTGCTGGGCACGGGAGGCCTTGTCAGAGCATATCAGGCCGCGGTAAAGGAAGGGCTTGCAAACAGCAGGATAATCGAAAAGAGACCCGGCATAAGAGCTGTTATAACTACCGATTATACGGTGGCAGGCAAGCTTCAGTATATCTTTGATAAGAATAGATACACGGTGCTTGAGCCAAAGTATGAGGCGGACGTAACTTTCACACTGCTCATTCCGGCTGAGGAATGGGACAGGGCTGTAAAGGAGATAACCGAAGCCACATCCGGACAGGCAGTTCCGGTAAAAGAAGATGAATGTGTTATTTCTTCTGTTCTGCCTCCCAGATGAGTTCTTCCAGCGACTGGTATAATCTTTCGGGTTCCACCGGCTTTGAGAGATGAGCGTTCATTCCCGCCTGCAGCGATCTCTGGACATCTTCATCAAATGCGTTGGCTGTCATCGCTATTATAGGAACGGTCTTTGCATCCTCTCTGTTAAGAGCTCTTATTGCGGCTGTTGCCTCCAGGCCATCCATTTCAGGCATACGGACATCCATAAGAACAGCATCATAATAACCCGGCTTACTTTCCTTAAACATTTCCAGAGCGATCCTGCCGTTTCCTGCATGCTCGGATATGGCTTCCTTAATGCTTAGTATTTCCTTCATTATCTCGGCATTTATTTCCATATCCTCGGCTATCAGGATGCGTTTGTCTTTAAGGTCTGCACGCTGTTTTTCCCTGAAGAGGCTCATGTTGTTCTTGCGTGCGATACGCTCGAATTCATCAACAACATTGGAAACAAAAAGAGGCTTGGCAAGGAAGCTGTCGACACCTGCGTGGAGAGCTTCATCCATGATCTCATCCCAATTAAATGATGTAAGTATTATTACCGTAGTTTCGTTGTCATACCGCTTTCTTATTTCCCTTGCCACCTCAAGACCATCCATATCGGGCATCTTCCAGTCAAGGAGTACGAGGTTATAATGCTCCTGCTTGGTATGTGCGATCTCCAGCATCTTAAGAGCTTCGGGTCCGTTTAGGGCAAAGTCCGCATTTATTCCGGCCTCGTCAAGTACCAGCATCGCATGCTCGGCAGCCAGCTCCTCGTCATCTACAATCAGTACGCGCAGACTGGTATAGCTGATATAGTTGCTGGACCACGAAGGATGTTCGCAGTTCCTGAGGGTTACAATGACGGTAAAGACAGTTCCGGCTCCCTTCTTTGATTCAACGGTTATGGTACCGTTCATAAGATCCACTATATTCTTCGTTATGGCCATTCCGAGGCCTGTGCTGCCGTATTTGCTGTTACGGCTTCCATCCTCCTGTGTAAATGATTCGAAAATATGCGGAATGAAGGATTCATCCATACCGATACCGGTATCCTTTATTACGAATTTGATGGTGCTCTGTTCATCAAACACATTTGTTCTTTCTACAGTAAGGCTTACTTCACCCGGAGCATCCGTGAACTTAATCGCATTGCTCAGGATATTGATGAGAACCTGCTTTAACTTCATGTCATCACCCATATAGCAGTCGGCAACACCGCCGATAGTGTGGCATTCATATTTAAGGCCCTTCTCACTGCACTGGGACATGACCATGGTGTTGATCTGTTCGAGCATTGCACGGAAGGAGAATTCTTCCTTTCTGAGAACGATACGTCCCGATTCGATTCTGCTCATATCAAGAATGTCATTTATAAGTCCGAGAAGATGTCTTGCACTTGCCCCTATCTTTTCGAGATACTCACGTGTCTCGGAGGGTAGTTCCTGATTTCGCAGTGCAAGAGAATCAAGGCCTATGATGGCATTCATGGGTGTTCTTATTTCATGACTCATATTGGAAAGAAAAGCCGTCTTGGCCCTGCTGGCATCCTCGGCCGTCTTGAGGGCATCTGAGAGTACCTCGTTTTTTGCAAGTGAATCTCTCATTTCCGAATCTATGTCGGTAAAGCCTGCACCAACGGCATGGACTGTATTATCATCCCTGTCGCCGGGGTGCCTTACTCCGGCCATCCTGAGCATTTCATATACTTCTGTTCCGTCTTTGACCGCAAGATAGCGGAGAGATATTATATTGTTATTGCTAAGGCCTTCCCTGATCCTTTCCGGCCGCACGAATTCCAGAAATGCAGCCCTGTATTCATCGGTCACATGTCTGTTGGCATATTCAGTGAATTTTTCCCTGAAATCAAAGTGATCCCCGGGAACAACATCTTCATCATCATCCCTGATGTCATCCTTCCGGTAGCAGATAGCATCACCGCTGTCAAGATCCACATAGTATACACTCCGGTAGTCGGAAGCGAGGGCGGTGATCATACTGTCCTGCTGGGTACGCATCTGCTCCTGCTTTAAC
Source organism: Lachnospiraceae bacterium (assembly GCA_017450065.1). Taxonomy (GTDB): domain Bacteria; phylum Bacillota; class Clostridia; order Lachnospirales; family Lachnospiraceae; genus UBA2868. The sequence goes on along the minus strand of JAFSYI010000012.1, from coordinate 17,213 downwards.
AGCTCGTCCTGAAGTGCCAGCCTTTCTTCAAGCTCCTGCTGCAATACCTCCGCTGTCTCATGCTCGGTGGCCAGCCGTACCGCTTTTCTGGTCTGTATGATCACAAAGACGGAAATGGCAAACAGAACAATGGCTGTAAGTATCGACTGGACAAGACTTCTCTTTATTATTCCCGAAGAGATCGAATCTATCTGCTCGCTTATAACACTCTCACGGATAAGGTATGTAAGCATCCAGTCCGTTCCCTTTATCGGAACATAGCTTAAGGTTTCCTGTATCCCGTTATATGTGAATGAGATGACTCCTTCCTCACCGTTGCCAAACTGTCTTTTAACGGTCTCATAATCATATCCGGGATCATAATCGGCATGCTCAAGAGCGGACAGAAGATTATCTTCTGCCGACAGACCGCCAAGGACCATATCCGTAAGTGCTTTACCGTCAAAGGTGTAAATATTGCAGAAAGTGGTATTATTGTCATTGGACTGAAGAGACAGTGTATCCAGAAAGTTGTCCATGGCTATTTCCATGAAGCACGCAACCAGAGTCTGACCGTTGAACGGCAGCCGGTCCACCGGTACGGCTATGATAACCTTCTTGTCCTTTCCGCTTATATTTTTCAGCGAAACACTTGCATCTGAAATGGTTTTGTAGTCAAAATTATACTCATCAATATCTGTTCTTGTACCGCTTGATGTATAAATAAGACCGGTTTCGTCAACAAAAGCGAATTTCTCAAGACCGTAAAGCTTTTTCATTCTGGCCTGATATGCCTGAAGACTGTCTGCAGAGGCAAGATCGTCCCTGTCAATAAGACCTATGGCAGCATCCAGATCATTGATATATTCACTGATGGCGGATGCTACGACCTGCTCCCGCCTTCCGGCCAGTTCATCCAGATAAAGCAGACTTACATTATGTGCCGCCTTCTCCGCATCGCTGCTCGCCGTCCTTCCCATCCATATGGTACTTCCCACCAGTATTACCGTGATTATGATTATTCCTATGATGGCAGCCTGTATAACACCGCCGTTTTTTCTGAGATTCATATGTTTACCTCATACATCCTTCCGATTACAATTAAAGTTTAAATGCCTGCAACACTTTCGTCAATAGCAGGGAAGGCTGTTGTGAAAGTATAATTGAGATTGATAATGATATGTGATATACTTGTCCTGCTGTTTTGAATAGCGGTCTGATACGAATTCATATAAAAGTGATAAGAGGAGGATATATAATGAATTTTTTTGCTATACCCGCATTCAGCTTTGTACCGCCAAAGTACCGTGATCTTGTTAAAGAGAGCGGTGGAAAGATATTCGGAGCTTTGCTGATATGTTTTCTTATAATGGGAATCATCACCGGCGTGCGCGCAGCTTCTGTAATGAATTCGGCAGGGAAAGAGCTTGAACGGGAATGCCCGGATTTCTCGCTGAAAAACGGCGTATTCAGAGTGGAAAAGCCCTATAAAATGGATGAGGATAAGGTTTATGTCGAAATCGATGACGGCATAGAGGACATTAAATCCGCTGATGTGGAAAAGATCGCAGAGTCCGGAGACTATGACAGTATAATGATAATCGGCCGCAATGGAGCCGGTATAATGAATAACAGCGGACAGTATCAGGTGGTTAACTTCTCCGATTTCGGAGGCTTCGAGCTCTCAAGGGATATCCTGTTCGGAAAGTATTTCCCGGTGCTTAATGTCATTATAATAGTGGGATGCATAATAGGAGCCTTCTTTTCAACAGGTATATACTATCTGGTCGCCTTGATACTTCAGTATATAACAGGTCTGCTGTCAAAGAATATCTTTAATAATGAACTGAGTGAGACGGAACGCTTCAGGATAACCGTATTGGGCAAGTTCCCGCCGCGTCTGCTCATATTTGTGATCGGATTTACAGGTCTGCATATCAGTCTGGTGATCAATCTTGTTCTTCAGGTGGCATTTATAATCCTTGTGCTGTATTTTTATGCTAAGGATAACGGCTATGCGGATTATGACGTAGTATAATTTTGACCCCTAAATCATTATATGGTAAAGAAACGGAGACAGTAATTATGTTAACCAAAAGAGAAGATATAAGAAATATAGCAATAATAGCTCATGTTGACCACGGCAAGACGACCCTTGTGGACGAGCTGCTTAAGCAAAGCGGTGTATTCAGGGAGAACCAGGAGGTGGCGGAGCGTGTGATGGACAGTAATGACATCGAGCGTGAGCGCGGTATCACCATATTGTCGAAGAACACGGCGGTTACCTATAAGAATACCAAGATAAATATCGTGGATACTCCGGGACATGCTGATTTCGGAGGAGAGGTTGAGCGTGTGCTTAAGATGGTGGACGGAGCCGTACTTGTTGTGGATGCGTTCGAGGGAACCATGCCGCAGACCAAGTTCGTGCTTAAGAAGGCTCTGGCACTTAAGCTCCCGGTGATCGTATGTGTCAACAAGATAGACAGACCGGAGGCAAGGTGCAGTGAGGTTGTTGATGAGGTGCTTGAGCTGTTCATGGATCTGGACGCCGATGACAAGCAGCTTGACTGTCCTTTCATATATGCATCGGCCAAGAACGGACAGTCGGGAACGGATCCCGATAATGTCGGACCTGACATGATGCCGCTGTTTGAAGCGATAGTAGATTATATTCCGGCACCTGAGGGAGATCCCGAGGCCGGAACACAGGTGCTTATAAGTACCATAGATTATAATGAATATGTGGGACGTATCGGCGTTGGTAAGGTATCAAATGGCGTAATACGGGTCAATCAGGAAGCTGTGATAGTTAATGCCCATGAGCCTGAGAAACAGAAGAAGGTTAAGGTAAGCTCCCTCTATGAGTATGACGGCCTTAACAAGGTGGCTGTCAAGGAAGCAACCATAGGCTCCATAGTAGCCATTTCGGGAATCACGGATATTCATATAGGAGATACTATCTGTGCAGTGGATGCAGTGGAACCCATTCCTTTCCAGAAAATATCCGAGCCTACGATAGCAATGAATTTCATGGTAAATGATTCGCCGCTTGCCGGACAGGAAGGAAAATATGTAACCTCGAGACATATAAGGGACAGACTGTTTAAGGAGTTGAATACGGACGTTTCACTTCGCGTTGAGGAGACGGATTCCCCCGACTGCTTCAAGGTATCGGGACGTGGTGAGCTTCATCTTTCCGTGCTTATCGAGAATATGCGCCGCGAGGGTTATGAGTTTGCGGTAAGCAAGGCAGAGGTACTGTACAAGCAGGACAGCAAGGGAAGGAAGACAGAGCCCATGGAAGTGGCTTATATAGATGTTCCGGATGAATTTACCGGAACCGTAATAGAGAAGCTCGGACAGAGGAAGGGAGAGCTTCAGAATATGACTCCCATCACGGGAGGATATACAAGGCTTGAGTTCTCCATACCTGCAAGAGGACTTATCGGATACAGGGGAGAGTTCATGACGGATACCAAGGGTAACGGTATCATTAATACAATATTCGATGAATATGCCCCGTACAAGGGTGATATCCAGTATCGCAAGCAGGGATCGCTCATTGCATTTGAGAGCGGAGAATCAATAACCTACGGACTGTTTAATGCCCAGGAGCGAGGTACTCTGTTCATAGGACCGGGTGAGAAGGTATACTCCGGTATGGTTGTAGGACAGAACGGAAAGCCTGAGGATGTGGAGATCAATGTCTGCAAGAAGAAACAGCTTACCAATACCAGGGCATCGGGATCGGATGAGGCTCTGCGTCTTACGCCGCCGAAGATATTAAGCCTTGAACAGGCACTTGAGTTCATAGATGCCGATGAGCTGCTTGAGATAACTCCGGAGAATCTTCGTATAAGAAAGAAGATTCTCGATCCTACGCTCAGAAAGAGGGCGGGTTTCCGCAAGGAATAAGACTTTTGTCATTCCGGATACGCCGGAGAACGGAAACAGCGTTTACAGGTGTGTAATGAACGTATAAAGACATCGCAGATTGTAAGAATATGGTCAGACAGGTTCGCAGGGATCTGTCTGCCGTTGTTTATGGATTCAGGGTAAACAGGTTATGAAACAGGAGAGGTATTTTTATGCTGGAAGCTGTCATGCTGTGCAAGCAGTTTGAGAGGATCGTTCCCGATACGGGAGAGGGAGCCGGTAAAGGGGCAGGAAAACTCCCCGGGAAAAATGTGAAAGCGAAAAAGAACAGGAAGGAAACCTTCTATGCGGTAAGGGATGTTTCCTTCAGGGTTAATGACGGTGAGATACTGGGGCTGCTCGGTAAGAACGGTGCCGGAAAGACCACTCTTCTGCGCATGCTTGCCTCGGTGATGGAACCGAGCTCAGGAGGAGTGTATATTAAGACGGCTGACGGCAGGCATCTTAACGACAGCGTATCCCTTAAGAAGGAAATAGGATATCTGTCGGGAAATACCAGGCTGTATCACAGGATAAGCACAAGGGAAATGCTGTATATGCTGGGTGAGATATATGAGCTTGACAGAGATGTTACGGAAAAGAGGATCGATGAGATCTGCAGGGTACTTGATATGTCATCCTTTATTGACAACCGTATTGAAAGGTTATCCACAGGGCAGACGCAGCGGGCGTCTATAGCAAGATGCCTTATACATGATCCGTCCATTTATATCTTTGATGAGCCGACCCTCGGCCTTGATATTGTAAGCGCGGATGCCATAGTTGATTTTATGAAGGGACAGAAGGAGAAGGGAAAGACCGTGCTGTATTCCACTCATTATCTCGAGGAAGCGCAGTTCCTGTGTGACCGTATACTTATGATAAATGAAGGCAGGATAGTGGCCGAAGGAACACCGGCTGAGCTTATGGAGAGAACCGGAACCGGTAATTTAAGAGAAGCATTTCACATGATACTGGTATAGTTGTTCTTAAACCCGATATATAAAATATTTGTGCTGTTCTGAATAGTTACAATACATAGAGGAAAAGTATGAGATGAAGCCGCGAAGACTTAAAGCATTGTTTAAAAGGGAGCTCAGGGATATTCTGAGAGACAAGAAGACGATAATAATGATGATCGTTGTTCCGGTTCTTCTGTATCCGCTGCTTATAATAGGAATGACTCTTCTTATGACCGCGATAATAAGCGGGCAGGAGGAGAAGACTTACAGAGTGGCCTTTTATGACGATAAAGAGTCCGGGTTATCGGACAAAATAGAGCATATAATAAAAGAAGCAGACGATGATGAGCTTACATATGACATAAAGATAGTAAAGAAATCGTGGGACGGTGAACAGGAGTATACAGATGCTCTTGACAATGACGAGATAGATGCATATGCGAAGCAGGAGGACGATGGCAGCATAGATATCTGCTATCTGTCTGCCAGAACCGATTCGGAGACGGCTGCCTATGGACTCAGGGACGTATTTGCTCTGTACAGGGATGAACTGCGCAGACAGAGGATAGAAGGAGCCGGTCTTGATGTGGATGAGATATTCTATCCTGTGGAGTATGAGCTTGAAGATAAGTCAAGCACGGAGGAATCTCTTGGAAACAGGATAGGCTCCTTCCTTCCCTTCTTTATTATCACTGTCATCCTGCTCGGAGCCATTTATCCTGCGATAGATGTAACGGCGGGAGAGAGGGAGAGAGGTACTCTTGAGACCCTGCTGACACTGCCTGTCACCAATCTTGAGATGATAATGAGCAAATTCCTGGCCGTGTCCGTGATAGCCTGTGTAACGGCTATGCTCAATGTGATATCCATGGGCGGAGCTGTTGCCTTCCTTGTAATGAGCTCGCTCAACAGCTTAAGCGATCTCAATATAAGTATTGATCTTTCCATGTTTGTACCGGGCATTCTGTTTACGGTGATCGTAATGATGTGTTTTGCCATGCTTGTAACAGCTGTATGTATGTGCGTATGTATCTTTGCGCATAATTTTAAGGAGGCCAATAACTACATCACTCCCGTTATGCTGGTATTTATGTTCGCAAGCTATGCGGCAGTGCTCCCCGCTCTTGAATTAAACGCGCGAACGGCTGCGATACCGGTGATAAACGTATCCCTGCTGGTAAGGGAGCTGTTTAAGTTCAACTATGATTACACGCTTTTTCTTGTCGTGCTGGTATCGACTGTGGCATACAGTCTGATAGCGGTATGGGTGCTTGCACACATCTATAACAGTGAGGACGTTCTGTTCTCGGAAGGCTTCAGAAATGTCCGTATTTTTGAAAGAAGAAGAGATATGAAGAAGGGACAGATACCCGGGACCGGGGATGTACTTCTTCTGTTAAGCGTTACTCTTCTTCTGATGTTTTATATAGGAAACTACGCATATATGAAGCTCGGTATAGGCGGAGTAGCCATACAGCAGGCAATAGTGCTTATAATGCCCCTGCTGTTCGCATGGTATATGAAGACAGATATGAGAAGTCTGTTCAGGTTTAAAAAGACCGGAATATCTAAGTTCATCGGAGGAGTTCTGCTGGGAGCGGGAGCCTATATGTTTGCAACGCTTATAAGCATCCTGCTTTCGCCGGTATTCAGCAGAAGTGTTGAGAATACACAGGCTCTGGATGAGCTTATAAACAGTGCACCGCTCCCTCTGCTCATACTGACGGTATCACTTATGCCTGCGATCGGTGAAGAGCTTATGTTCCGCGGATTTACCTTCGGAACGCTCAGCGCAAGATACAGGGCTGTTTATGCCGTCGTGATCACCGCGGTGCTGTTTGCGGCCTATCATCTCAGTGTTATCAGGTTTTTCGCGCTTATGCCGCTTAGCCTTGCATTAACCTATGCGGCATATAAGACTGACAGCATATATGTATCAATGCTGATGCATCTCATAAATAATTCTTTCTCAGTCATTCAGGCAAGATATACGGATGAGATAGGGCGGTTGATCCCGTTTCTGTCTGAGGAGGCACCGGGAAGCGGCGGGATCATCATGCTTGCAGCAGCCGGAGCGGTCCTTGCACTGCCGGGAATATATCTTCTGAAAAAGTCATATCTGAAAAAACCGGGTCAGAATTGATCCTGCATCAAAACCGTATATATAAACATTCGGCATTATTCCTGCCATGGGATAATGCCTTTATGCAATGTCACAAAAAGCATTAAATGCAACAGAAAAACATATACTAATCTGCTTGGGTGTGATATAATTATAACGGTGTATCTTTTGGGATGAGCATTTTCAGGAGGAATTTGCATATGTGTAAGAATAGGAATAACAGCAGGAGAAGGAATACAATAAGGACATTAATTTCCATGTTATTGGTTGCTGTTATGGTGACAGCAGATATTTCCCCTGTTTTGGCGTTGGAATCGGGAGGATCTGACGTTCTTATAGAGCAGGAAAGCCTGATTCAGGAGGTTAATGATATACCTGATAAACTGTCTGATTCTGAGGAAGAAACAGTGCTGGCAGAAGAAGTGATCGGCAGTGAGAATGACAACGCCGATACTATTGAGCGGAATGAAGCAGACATTGAAGTATTTAACACAGAAGAGTCCGTTAGTGTTACAGATGCCGGGAATGATGCTGATGAAGAAATAACTGTCAGTTCAAAAGCAGAAGGTGTAATTCAGGAGGGAGAATTCCCAAGTGAATTTATGGATAATACAGAACCTGCAGGTTTATCACCAGAAGGGGCAGGAGATAGCCTGTATCCGGAGGCAGTTGAAAAGGTATCGGAAGCTGCAAGGAATTGGAATGGAACAGATTCATCTATAAGGGTGGATGTTAAAGATTATAATATTCCTGAAAACAAAGCAAATGTTTTTTTTGTAATGGTACTTAACCAAAATCCCGAATTGTTTTATATTTCCAACAAATATAATTATTCATATGATTCCTCAGGATATTTAACAAGTATAACACTGGGGATTAATTCTAATTACAAGATCAGCGATGTAAAAGCATTTAATGCCAAGGTAGCTGATATTTTGGGTGGGATTGATTCATCATGGACGGATTTACAGAAGCTTATCTATATCCATGATTATTTAGTCACACATATTAATTATGATACTAATTTGGTAAAAAGAGATGCTTATACAGCGTTAATAGATGGTAGTACTGTTTGCCAGGGATATGCGCTGGCTTACGAGTATCTGGTCAATAAGGTAAACAAGAATTTTAACTGCTCGGTGGTTACAAGCAATAATTTAAATCATGCATGGAATATGGTGACCCTTAATGGGAAAAAATACTATATAGATGTTACGTGGGATGATCCGGTAGGTCAGTATGAGTTTTATAACAGATATGACAATTGTCTGATAAGTAAGGATAAGCTTATAACCAACGAACATACATCCAGTGACTGGATAGATTCGCTTGGGAATTCTGTATATAGTGTAGTAACGGGTAATACATATGATAATCCCGTATGGGGCGGGATGTATTCTACCATGCCTATGTTTGGGACTTCCGGAGTTTATTACTCCGGTTACGGAAGCGCAGGTATGAACATTTACAGGTATGACTTTGCAAAAGGTGAAGCGGGCTTTGTAAAGAATTATCCTGATGTTTATTGGCATACATGGGGCAGCGCCACCGGTTACTGGCCGGGAAATTACAGTCATATTGCCGCAGCCGGCAGTAATCTGCTGGTTACACTTGCTGACAAAATATATGTTATAGATCTGTCCGGAAAGGATGTAACCTCATACGATAACGAGGGAGCCGGAAAGGGATATATCTATGGAGGACAGCTGAACGGAAATACATTCAGTTATGACGTATATACCAATCTTCCGAGCGGATCGAATTCGCAGTATATTGGCCGGTATACCCAGACAGTGGATGTGCCTGCTGTAGTACCGGTAAGCTCGGTAACCCTTGACAAGAGTTCGGTTAAGATGACGACGGGAGGAACCGCAACACTTACGGCGACCGTACTGCCTGCCAATGCAACCAATAAGTCAGTAACATGGACAAGCAGCGATGCAAATACGGTAACCGTATCGAATGGGGCATTAACGGCAAGAAAGGCAGGAACGGCGACAATAACGGTAACATCCGCAGCCGATCCGACCAAGAAGGCACAGTGTACGGTAACGGTAACGGATGCAGTGGTACCGGTAAGCTCGGTAACCCTTGACAGAAGTTCGGTTAAGATGACGACGGGAGGAACCGCGACACTTACGGCGACCGTACTGCCGGCCAATGCAACCAATAAGTCAGTAACATGGACAAGCAGCGATGCAAATACGGTAACCGTATCGAACGGAGCATTAACGGCAAGAAAGGCAGGAACGGCGACAATAACGGTAACATCCGCAGCCGATCCGACCAAGAAGGCACAGTGCACGGTAACGGTAACGGATGCAGTGGTACCGGTAAGTTCGGTAACCCTTAACAAAAGCACGCTGTCGATGACGGCGGGAGGAACCGCAACACTTACGGCGACCGTACTGCCTGCCAATGCAACCAATAAGTCAGTGACGTGGACAAGCAGCGATGCAAATACGGTAACCGTATCGAACGGAGCATTAACGGCAAAGAAGGCAGGCCAGGCAACGATAACGGTAACGTCAGCAGCGGATACAAGCAAGAAGGCACAGTGTACAGTAACGGTAACAGATGCTGTAGTACCTGTAACGGGAGTAACGGTAAGTCCTGCGAGTCTTGAATTACAGCTTCAGACAGGAAAGACAGTAACGGGAACGATAACAGCAAACGTATCACCTTCAAATGCAACGAATAAAGAAGTAGTATGGACGAGCAGTAATACAAAGGTGGCAACGGTAAGCAACGGTACGGTAACAGCGAATGCGGCAGGAACAGTAACAATAACCGCAACAACAAAAGACGGAGGAAAGAAAGCGACCTGTACTGTAACTGTAAAGGCTGCACAGATACCGGTAACCGGAGTAACTGTAAATCCCGCAAGCCTTGTGCTACAGCTTGAGACAGGTAAGGTGGTAACGGGAACGATAACGGCAACTGTATTACCTGATAATGCGTCTGATAAAGCAGTAACGTGGACAAGCAGTTATCCGGCAGTAGCTACGGTAGACAGTTACGGTAACGTAATAGCAAAGTCAGCAGGAACTACGGCAATCACCGTGAAGACTACAGACGGAGGAAAGACAGCAACCTGTACTGTAACTGTAAAGGCGGCACAGGATCCTGACGATCCCGGAGATAACCCGCAGCTTAAGGTTGAGATAACCGAAAGCTTCATATATGACGGCAGTGCCAAGACACCAAGCCCGGAAGTATATTATGGGAAGAAGAAGCTGGTTCTTGGAAAGGATTATACTCTGGCATATAAGAATAATACAAACGCAACGGATAATGCTACGGTAACAGTCAAGTTCACCGGTAATTATGAGGGAAGCATAACCGGGACATTTAAAATAGGAAAAGCGGATATAAGGAATGCCAGAATAAATTCTCCGGTAGCTTATGCAAAGTATAAGGAAAAGGGTGGTGTAAGACAGTATACAGTACAGAAGCTTATGCCTTCGGTCATATACGGAGGAAAGGCGCTTAAGAATAATACGGACTTCACTGCGGAGTATCCCGATACGTCGGCTGATGCATATGCCAAGGGTGGAAAATACAGGGTCAAAATAACGGGAAAGGGTAATTATACCGGCTCAACAGAGGTGAACGAGGAACTTAAAGAAAATACCCAGGAGGAGATCATTGATCTTAAGAAGGTAACCATAACGCCGGAGAAAGCAGTTAAATCATATGCTTATACGGGAAATGCCATAGAGCCGAAGTATATATTGAAGTATAAAGACAGGGAGCTTAAATCCGGTACCGATTATGTTACGGTATACAGTAACAACGTGAACGCTGGAACCGCAACGGTATCCTTTGTTGCAGGTGGAAACGGTAATATAAGCGGCGCTGCTTCGAAGACCTTTAAGATAGATAAGGTATCATTTAAGACATCGGCTCCAAGTATTGTTATAAGTAACGGTAACAGTTATCCTTATTCCAAGACCGGGGTAACCCCGGAAGTCACCGTATACTGGAACGGCAGGGAGCTTGCAGAGGGTACGGATTACAAGATATCCTATAAGAATAATAAAAACGTAAGCACCGGTAAAAAGAAAGCCGAAGCGGTTGTCTCGGGTGCCGGAAACTTCAAGGATTCATATTCCGGACTGTTTGAGATCACGAAGCAGGATATAGGAAGCGGGAAGCTTGTGATAGAAGATCCTGCATTTGTTAATAAGGCAGATGCTTACAAAAAGGCCAAAATATATGTCTATGACAGTAACGGTACAGCATTGGGATCCTCCGATTACAGTATTACGGGGTGGAAGATAAACGGAAGAGAAGCAGGAAAGGATAAGCTGATAGCGGGAGTAGGTGATGTTGTAGAGGTTACGGTGGAAGGAAAAGGATCCTACAGTGGCAGACTCACCGCGGGAGCAAGGGTTTATGATACCGCAGAATGCAGTAACCTGAGTAAGGCTAATGTCAGCTTCAGGGTAGGCAGTGGAGCAACGTATAATAAAGCAAAGAAGGCTTTCGAATACCGTGGTAAGCCGGTATGTCCGGATGAAAGTAACCTTGTTCTGAGTATAACTACCGGATCCGGAAAAAACAAAAAGACAGTTATTCTGGCAGATGATGATTATGTTATATTGAATTATGAGAGCAACCTTAACAAGGGCACAGCCAGGATGACCATACGCGGAAACGGTGAAAAATATAAGGGTATAAAGGTTGTAAGCTATAAGATAATCAGTACAAAATAAATGCTTAAAATGAGCTAAAGCGAAGAAGAGAATTCGGCTCGCAGCATCATGAGAATAAGAGAAAAATGGGAAGACAGGGACAAGTTTCCTGTCTTCCTTTTTGTACATGGAGTATCACTTGAGATACATGCTGAGAAATAAATACAATATTTTCGGTTCATTGATCCGGCCAGTCTTTAACAGGTCACGAAATGTGCAATTAGTGACAATAGTATATATACTACCCGGTCTGCATGTGATATAATAAAAATAGTGTAACTTTGAAATTGTCTTGTCCGGAGGAATTCTTTATGTATAAAACAATGAAAACGAGAGGAAAACGCAGATACGGCTTAAGAGCTTTATTACTTATACTGATCACGGCTGCATTGACTGTATCCGATATAACACCGGTCTTTGCCCTGAAGGGTGGGGATGATGCGGCGTATACGCTGATAACCGATGCCGTTGCGGAGCCGGAATATGACATGGAAGCCGCAGATGATACCGTACTTGCTGAAGAAGCTCCGGATATCATAACGAATGAAGAGAATCTTTATGCAGATGATGAAAACGGGACCGATAAGCTTTCCGGTGAGCAGTGCTTTGCGGATAAAGCCGGGGGAGTGATCCAGGAAGGTGAATTTCCGGAAAAAGCAGGGGAGGCTTCCGTGGGACTTGTGCCTGCAGAAGGAGGCTCGGATTCATATGACGGTGCTATTAGCAAAATAGCCGGTGCCGCAAAGAACTGGGACGGAAATTCCAAAACCATATCCATTGATATATCTTCATACGGAATAATGAGATCCGGGATATCCGATGTGGTTACTTCTGTTATAAACAGAAATCCCGAACTGTTTTATATCGCAAGCAGATATGTATATTATATGGATGGTCAGGAAAGGATTACAAAGCTTGAACTTGGTGTCAAGGATGGATATTCACTGGCTGATGTCCGGAACTTCAATACGGTTTCAGAGAAGATCCTCGGAGAAATAAATACTTCGTGGACAGATCATCAGAAACTTATATATATTCATGATTATCTTGTAACGCATATCAATTACGATAAAACACTTACCAAAAGGGATGTTTATACGGCACTTGTAGGCGGCAGCTGCGTATGTCAGGGATATGCACTTGCTTTTGCATATCTTGCAAATAGGGTGAACCCGGGCTTTGACTGTACTGTAGTAACGAGTAACGGGATAAATCATGCATGGAATATGGTGACACTTAACGGTGTAAAGTACTACGTGGATGCAACATGGGACGATCCGAGCAATCAGTATGAGTTCTATAACAGATATGATAACTGTCTTATAAGCAAAAGCAGGCTTATAAATACCGGTCATACAAGCAGTGACTGGAAGGATTCGTACGGGAATACCATATACGGAACGGTAACCGGCAGTGACCTGGATAATGTCGCATGGAAAGACATGAATTCAACAATGCCGATGTTCGGAACGAAGGGTGTGTATTATAGCGGCTATAATACAATGAAGATATATACGTATGATTTTACAACGAAAACGAGTACTTCGATCAAACAGTACAGTAATGTGATCTGGTATCAGTGGAACAGCAGGTCCTACTGGACAGATAATTTCAGTTATTTGGGAAAAGCGGACGATAATATTGTGATAACGGTGCCCGGTAAAATATATGTGATAAATCAGTCGGGTTCTGATGTTACTTCCTACAGTAGTAAATCTTCGGGCGGATATATATATGGCGGACGTATTGACGGAAATACACTTTATTATGATGTATATACCAATCCGCCATGCACATCGGATTCCACATATATAGGACGGTATTCCCAGACAGTCGGATCGGCAGCTTTGCCGGTGGCGGTGACAGGTGTGTCGGTAAATCCGGCTACATTAAGCCTGAAGCTTAAGACAGGCGAGACTGTGACGGGTGTCCTTAAGGAGTCTGTAGTGCCTTCAAACGCTGCAAACAGGAAGGTTAACTGGAGCAGCAGCAATACGGCGGTTGCCACGGTTGACCAGTCCGGAAAAGTAACGGCCGTATCAGCCGGGACCGCAGATATAACCGTAACGACGGTTGACGGAGGTAAGAAAGCGGAGTGTAAGGTTACAGTGCTTGAGGCTGATCCGGTAAAGGTGGATGTAACGGGAGTGACATTAAGCCCGTCAACACTGACGCTCAAGATGGGCGCGACGGAGACAGGAACTCTTAAGGCTGCGGTTTTGCCGTCGGATGCCACAAACAAGAGCATAATGTGGGGCAGCGGTAATTCCGCAATAGCGTCCGTAAGCGCAAGGGGTTTGGTAACTGCCAAAGGGCCGGGAACTGTAAATATAACCGTAACGACGGTTGACGGAGGTAAGAAAGCGGTATGTAAGGTTACAGTGCTTGAGGCTGACCCGGTAAAGGTTGCGGTGACCGGAGTGACGATAAACCCCACCTCATTAAAGCTCAAGATGGGCGTGACGGAAACCGGAACTCTCAGTGCTTCGGTTATTCCGGCAAATGCAACAGACAGAAATATAACCTGGAGCAGCGGTAATGCAGCTGTAGCCACGGTGGATTCAAAAGGTAACGTAAAGGCTAAGGCTGCGGGCAGAACAACTGTAACCGTAAAAACCGAAGACGGTGGATTCACGGCAGACTGTGTTGTGACGGTAGAGAAAGCCGATCAGGTAACTCCGGACAATCCCACCAAACCGGATGATCCCACCAACCCGGACGATCCCACCAACCCGGATGATCCCACCAAACCGGACGATCCCGTTAACCCTGATAACCCGGACAACACGGATACGGATCCTGCATTAACTGTTAAAGCAGTGGAAGATGTTTTGTATAACGGATATGCACAGAAGCCAATGCCGGATGTATACTACGGGGATAAGAAGCTTGTATTCAGTGTTGATTATACACTGGTATATAAAAACAATCTGAATGTTGCGGAAAAGACAGATGCAAAAGCTCCGTCGGTGACGGTTAAGTTCAGGAAGAATTATGCGGGAAGCAGAACCGTGAAATTCTCCGTAAAGCAGGCTGACATAAGCGGTGCACAGATAAATCCCGTATTCGGATACAGTAAATATGATGAGAAAACAGGGGCTTATACAACAAAGAAGTTATCCCCTGGACTTACATATAACGGTAAAAAACTTGTAAAGAATAAGGATTATACTCTTATCTATACAGATAAGTCAGAGGGGGCATATGCAAAGCCCGGCACGTACGGCATCACAATAGAAGGGAAGGGGAATTTTAAAGGAACATCATATACATCGGAAATACTGGCAGAGGATGTCGACCGGGTTATCGATCTTAAGAAGGTATCGGTAATCCCGGCTGACGGAAACGGGAACTATACATACACCGGGAATGAAATAAGACCCGCATATTCCTTAAAGGATAAGAAAAGCGGGGAATATTTATCCGAAAATGATTATTACACAGTATACAGCAATAATGTAAATCCCGGTACAGCCAAGGTGACTTTTGTTGCCAAAGGCGGAAGGACCACAGGGTTGCTGACCAGGAAATTTAAGATAGACAAGGCTTCGTTTGCTGATAAAAGTCCTGATATTGAGGTCGAAGGCGGTGTGGACCGGATATATGAAAAAGGCGGTGTTAAACCTTCGGTCACCGTAAAGTGGGGAGGCAGATTACTTGTACAGGGTGTCGACTATAAGCTGGGTTATACCGGTTACAACATCGTAAGTACGCCAAATAAGAAGTCAGGTATAGTAGTAACCGGTATGGGTAATTATAAGGATAAGTATACTCTGCCATATAATATCGGGCAGCAGGATATCGGACTTATGAATGTCCAGGCAGATGATTATGTCTATTTATCCAAAGCCAATGCATATAAGAAAAACAAAATATATGTATATGACTTAAACGGTAAGGCTTTATCAACGAGTGATTACAGTAAAATAAGCTGGCAGATCGATCCGGGCGGTAAGGGCAATGATGCGGACAGGCAGAAAGGAATCGCACAGCCCGGGGATACGGTTAAGTTTGTGATCCGGGGTAAAGGAAAGTATTACGGTACAATAAGCGGGACATTTAAAATACTTGAAAATCCGGCATACAGCCTGAGCGGGGCGACCGTAAGCTTTAAGACAGGAGGCAGGGCAAAATACGATCCTCAGAAAAACGCCTTCGAGTACAGAGGTAAGGCTGTTGAGCCCGACAAGGGAAATCTTAGTATCGGAATGACAACAGAGGATGGACGGACAGTATACCTTACAGGCAGTGATTATGAGATAGTAAATTACGAGAATAATCTTAATAAAGGAACGGCTAAGATGACCTTACGCGGAAAGGGCCGGTATGCAGGTCTTAAGGTAGTAAGCTTTAAGATAATCAGCGCAAGATAAAGCATTTGTTCCCGACGTTAAAAAGTAGCAAATAATGTAGCAGGACGCATTAAGACGCTGCGTGTCGTGGTGCAACGGTCACAGTCGTATCAGGACGGAACGATGCAAAAAGTTTCGATTTCTAGCTGAAAACAGAACAATTAGCCAAACAAAGGAACAGCTTTTGAATGGTTTAACAGGCACTTACTTTAGTGAAAACTAGGGTAGGTGCCTTTTTTCGTGCTTGGGTGTAACTGCTAACTATTGTAATCAGGCAGCTTTTTTTGCCTTGACATGTAGTCATTGACTACAATATAATATAGGCAGAGATATACGCATTGACTACATTAAGGAGGTGGCTATGAAGAAGGAAATATATAACATCGAGGGTATCGAGATTGAAGTTGAAAAGTATGACAAGAGCGATAAGGAGGCAGAACGTCGTCGACTGGCTTATTGTTTCAAAATGATCAGGGAAAAGTCCGGTATGAGCAGGACCGATTTTTCTTTGTGGCTGGGAGTGCCTTATCGCACCATGCAGGAATGGGAACTTGGCCGCAGATCGATGCCGGAATATGTTCTTCGCTTGATTGCCTATAAGGTGATGAATGAACTACGCGAAGGGAGGATTGGTTGATATGTTTATAATGAGAAAACTATTTAAGATTTTGCTGCTTCCTGTAGTCTTTGTTTTGTTCTTTATCAAGTGGCTATTGGCAACATCGCTAAAGCTCACTGAATCTATCGTGGGCCTTCTTACCATGATTGTAGGAGCTGGTATTATATATTATCTTGTATGTAAGAGATGGTCGGATGTCTTTCTTATGTCACTGATCTTTGCGGCTATTATGGTTCTCTTGTTTGCTGTCATCACAGTACAGGATTGGTGTGATGTGCTGATCGAAAAAATTGGCGCACTCTGAAATCCGCAGGCATTAAGGGTTTGAGCATGCCTCGAACCCTTATATGCTTTTATAATATCTTGTGTTTTTATTTGCCGTGTGCTAATCTTTACTTGTAAGAGGCATAATAAATAACTCGTGAGTTTAAAAACGAAGATAACACTGCTTATGAGCACTGTGAGCTATCTGTAAACGGAGAAGGTTTTTTGGCATTGGCAGAAGCGAAAAATCCTTGTGATATAGATGTAGTACATAAATACAAGTGGGAAACTATGACCTTT
>JAFSYI010000085.1 GCA_017450065.1 Lachnospiraceae bacterium | reverse complement strand
CATCCTTTAGGTGACCGCACCTATGAGAACATGGGAGAATCCGGGCATCAGCATTTGTGCAGACTGTGCCACAGCTATGTGCGCACTGCAGTACCTCACACAAAGAGCGAAAAGGGATATTACGTTTCCAAAGATGAATTACCTGACGATCTTAAGGATAAGCCTGAATATAAGAACGGTGCTACCTGTTATGACTGTGTTAAGAACTGCGGATATCATTTTTATGAATCATCTGATAAGGAGAAATGCCCGGCCAGTCCTATAGGTGACTCTCATATCTGGGGTATTTGGGAGAAGGTAAGCGATACCGAGTGCGCACGTACCTGTGCACGCTGTAAGAAAACCATGACAGCTGCCCATGCATGGAGCGAGTGGAAGTCCTGCTCGAGCAGGAATCACTATCGTATCTGTGATCACTGCCACATTTCGGAGACCGGTACTCACGGAGGCTTCAATGCACCTGCTGTAGGTACTCCCGCAACATGTCTGTCACCTGCAAGGGGTGTGAAGGCACACTGCAGTATATGTAATACAGATATAGAGGATGTTGATCCCGGCCTCTATGGAGTTATGCCTGACGGTGATAAGCTGGTGGCTCAGGGTCATAAGTTTGACGGAGGCTATGTAAGGATAAATGGCGGACATACTCAGAAGTGCAGTGTCTGCGGTGCCTTCGATATGGAGCATGTTGAAGCACACTTCCAGTCTGAACCTGTTACAGAGAAGGAAGGCTCTTGCGGAAACGGTACGATAAAACGCACATATACCTGCGCATGCGGTCTGACAAAGACTGAGGAAGAAGGCTGGAAACACAGCTTCAAACGTGATACGGCACGTGAGGTGAATCCGACCTGTGAGGAATCCGGTACCGAATGCTATACCTGCACCGAGTGTAATGCTCATGATGATAAGAATGTAGAAAAACTTGGACACAACTGGGTTGAAGACGAAGGCAATTATGAAGCTACATGTGAGCATGCGGGAAGAAAAAGCCAGCACTGCAGTAATCCGGGATGTGAAGAAACAAAGCTTGAGGAGCCTCCGATGTTAAGTAAAACAGGTCAGCATACATGGGAGAAGCTCTGGATAACAAAGCCCACCTGTACCACTCATGGAAAGAGCAAAGGAAGAAAATGTACAGTATGTAAAACAACAGAAACAGGTTTTGTTGAAGAAGAGCCCATGCTGGAGCATGACCTGGATACCAATATTAAAACCATACGTAAGAGAACCTTTAATACCAAATCCGGAGCGGATGGATATGAAGAGGTGTTCGAGGTTACCAACAAGTGTAAGAACTGCGGATATAATTTCCCCAAAGCAATATATACTGTTGCAAGATCATCTTCGCTGAGCAAATATAAGATTGAGCCCGGAAACGTTAAGATAACGGAAATGGGCGACGGGATCAAGGTGACCGGGCAGTTCTGGAAATGGAACAGCAACTACTTTAATAATACTGTTGATTCGGCATTTAAAGAGGTAAAAGATAATCTGCTCAATATCTACAGGAAGAAGGAAGGCAGTGTTATCACAGAGTTCACTCCTCAGTTCATGAGCAGCCTTGAGGATGGGAAGTATGAGATGGTACATACAAACGGAGATGAGCTGGCAGCTGCTACACTGACGGTTAAGGATAATAAGTTTGTCCTTGATCCGGCAGATTACGACGGCGGAGCAGAGGATCCCAAATACAAGGATGGTCAGCTGCCCGGAATCAAGGCGCTTGATGAGTGGAATGCTCTTCCGGAGGATAAATACGAGGCACAGGAAATAATTGTGGACGGAGAAACACAGGAGTATTATCCATGGATGGCAGACGGTGAGCTTCTGTTCTACCTCGGAGAGGCTGAGAATAATTTCATTCCGGAAGATAAAGTGCCTGTAATGGAAGGATATCAGAGACAGAATATAGAAGCCGATCCCGCTGTGGATCCTTCGTATGTCTCCTTCGATAAACAGGCAGGAAATCCCGATAACAGGGATATGGATGCTATCAGATATGACAACGGACATGAATTTGATAAGGATAATCCTGTGACCCTCTTTGGTACGGCTGTTCCCGCAATTGAGATGGTTCCGGCAGGCGGAGGCATGGAACCGGTTCAGAGAACCAACTATATAATAAGCGAGACGGGAAGCAAGGTTACATTTACGAAGGAATATCTGTCTTCACTTGGAGAAGGCACATATGAATTCCTGCTTAATTACAAGGACGGAACTTCCGCGTCATTTACTATCAATATTACCGGAAACGCAGAGGAACCGACAGATAATATTCCGATCACATTTGACGGTGAGTACTATGCGCTCAATAAAGGAGAGACAAAGCAGCTTGAGATATCCGGGATCACAGATGAGCAGAAAGCAAAGGTCGTATGGACTATAGTCGATGCCGACGGAAATCCGGGTGATGCAGTAACGCTTGATGAGAACACAGGTGTTGTCACGGCGGCAAAGAAGGGAACAGCCTGGGTAGTGGCTGCCATAGGAAACTCAAACACAAGGTGCAGGTTCGATGTTTATGAAACGGATCCGCTTAAAAGCGTAAGGCTTGCGGAAAATAAGGTTACTTCCGAACTTTACAGCGATGAGTATGCAAGAATAGGTATATGGCTTGACCTTAAACAGAATCTGAATCCTGAAATACAGGCAGATGGCAGCGGAATAGTGCCTGAAGGTATTGTGCCTGATTTGAATAACGGTATATTTATCAGCAAAGCAGAGTTTACGGATGCAGCAGCGGCTGAAGTATTTGACCTCAGGGTGAATGACGACGGAACTGCATCGGTCATACCGAAGGATAAATATGTGAACGGGGATGCCGCTGCACTTAAGACTCTGAAGGGAAGCTATAAGTCAGCCATAAAGGTAACGGCCGGCGGAAAAGAATATGAAACAGAGGAAGTCACCGTAACTCTTAAAAAGAGTATGCCCAAGCTTAAGGCAGGTAAGATTTCGCTGAACAGCGCCATCGAAAAGGGCAGTGCAAAGGTAGAGATCACCGGCGGAACAGTGACCGGTATTGAAATAAACGGTACGGCACCGGAGTGGGTTAAGCTTGAAGAGGATAAGCTTATATATACAGGAACACGTTATGCCAAGCTTAAAGCCAAGGTTACTCTGGATGTGACTGTTAAGGGCTGGATACCCAAGGTTCAGGTAGCCGTTGATGTAAATGCGGCACCCGTACCTGCTAAGTTCAAGCTGTCGGCGAAGTCGGTAACGATTAATCCGGAGGCAGGAGACCAGGCTGTTGTGGATGTTACGGTTACTCCCGACATATATGCATCCGATTTACCTGAAATAACTGTGACTGAGGGCAAAGCAGCTGTTACCGCCAGGACGCTTCTGTGTAATTATATAGACGGCAGGCTGACTGTTAAATGCGCTGACAGCTTCGATGATTCGAAGGCACGGACCTTTAAGATAGAGCTCAAGGTTGCCAATCAGACGGCATCCATAACGGTCAAGACCCTCGCAAAGGGAAATAAGCCCAAAATAAAGGTGAAGTCTTCGGGTGAGATCAATACAAAGATCGTTAAGAGTCCTGCTGTACTTGAGATAACACAGGTTAATTACAATAAAGATGCCGGCATGACTTATGAAATACAGGCAGTTGCGTATGACAAGACGACTAAATCCGAAAGGGATGTGACATCACTTCTGAATATAGAAACAGACGGGAACAGGATTGCTCTTACTGAACAGACAACGGGAAGTCTCGGAGCCGGTGAATACTATGTATATGTAACGGGAAGCACCCGGGCAGGTAAGACAGAACCTGTAAAGGCCAAGCTTAAGGTTACGGATCCGAAGAAAACACCGGCAGCAAGTGTTTCGGTAAAGGTGAAGGGAAGCTTCGATGTGATAAGACCTGATACCGAGGTGACTGTAATACCCACGGTTAAGAACTTCTATGATTACAGCCTGGATGAATCCAACCTTATAATTTATAAAGGACAGGGCAAGAACGTCAAAGAAGCGGGAACCGGAGCCGATAATGAATATTTCGATGTAAAATGGAGCGGAAACGCATATACATTAAAGCTTAAGAGCTCTGCAGAGATTAACCATGTGACTGACAAATTCTCGGTTGGAATAAAGGTAAATGACACTCTTAAGACAGATAAGCCTGTTAATCTATCGGTTAATATGGGGTCAGCCAAGCTGAGCCAGAGCACCAAGGCAGTGATAATGTCCTCGCAGGACCGCTACAGTGAGGGCGTGGTCGAAATCGGAGTGATTACCGATGACGTTACCGGAATAGATAAGGTTGAGATAGTATCGCCTGTCGATAAGAATACAAATAAGGAGTATTTCGATGTTAAAGCGCTCGGCGGAGGAAAGTATGCAATAGTATACAAGGATGGTAAGATTCCGGCAGCCAAAGGCGGTACGGTTAAGCTCAACGTATATCTTAAGGGTAATAACACTGCCGGAACTGCCAAGGCAAAGCCCAATGGCAAGTTCAGTATTATGGTAACCGTGAAATAGACGGGTAAGTGTAATATGATGCAATGCGTAGAAATCCAACACATTTAAAAGCGTAAGATAAGTACGCTGAGAATAAACAGGCACACCTGAATATAAGGGTGTGCCTGTTTGATGTTTTGTCTATAAATTTAATTATATGTTGTTATTGTGTATGTTTTTTGGTACAATATATGGTGTATGTGAAAAAGTACAGGGAGGAAGTCATGGCAAAGATAAGACCGTTTAATGCAATAAGACCCGCAGGGGGACTGGAAGATAAGATTGCGGCACTGCCTTATGATGTGTACAACAGAGCCGAGGCGAAGGAGGCAGTTAAGGGAAATGATATTTCATTCCTCAGGATAGACAGGGCGGAAACATCCTTCCCCGATGACGTGGATACCTATGATGACCGCGTATATGACAAGGCGGACGAGCTGTTCAGGGGCATGCTTGAAAGGGGAGAGTTCGTAAGGGATGAGAAGTCATGCTATTATATTTACGAGCTTACGATGGACGGGCGCACCCAGACCGGAATTGTTGCCTGCGCATCCATAGATGATTATATTAACAGCGTGATAAAGAAGCATGAGAATACAAGAGCTGACAAGGAAGTGGACAGGATAAGGCACGTCGATGCACTCAGTGCGCAGACCGGGCCTATTTTCCTTGCGTACAGAGCCAGTGAGGCGATAAACGGTATAGTGGAAAGGGTGAAATCCACACCGGCGGTTAATGATTTTACTTCAGATGACGGGATAAGACACAGGGTATGGATCATAGATGATACATCCGATATAACCGGGATAGAGAAGGCATTTACCGACATGGATTCAATATATATCGCCGACGGCCATCACAGATGCGCAAGCGCCGTTAAGGTTGGTCTTAAGCGCCGGGAGGAGCATAAGGATTATACGGGAGATGAGGAATTCAATTATTTCCTGTCGGTACTGTTTCCGGATGAACAGCTTATGATAATGGATTACAACCGTGTGCTTAAGGATCTTAACGGGCACAGCATCGATGAAGTACTGGGTATACTGAGGGAAATGGGTGAGCTTACCGAAAGAGGTACAGAGCCGTATAAGCCCGCGCATAAGGGTGAGGTATCGGTATTTGCTGAAGGGAAATGGTATTCGCTTGATTTCGATAAGAGATATCTCAGTGACGATCCGGTCGAGGGACTTGATGTTTCGATACTTCAGAATAATGTCTTGAAGCCGGTATTCGGGATCGATGATCCCAAGACCGATAAGAGGATTGATTTTGTCGGAGGGATAAGGGGGCTTAAGGAGCTTGAGAGAAGGTGCGGCATAGACTGTCAAATAGCATTTGCCATGTATCCTACATCAATACAGGAGCTGTTTGATGTGGCAGATGCCGCTCTTTTGATGCCGCCGAAGTCGACATGGTTCGAGCCGAAGTTAAGAAGCGGTCTGTTTATACACGAGATCGAGAGATGAGATATGCCGGGTAAGCAGGCTATGTGATAGGGAAAAGTCTTGTTCGAAATGACTTTGATTATTTTGAGAAAACAATTTAAGGAGGCACCATGGACAAGAAATTGTATAGGATGATGGATTGGGCAAAGATTGAGGGTCTGGTTTATTCCGAAGAGGATGAACCGCATGATTTCCTTGGGGGACATTATGTCTCCGGCGGTATACTGATACAGACATATCTTCCCGGAGTGGAGAATATCGAAAAGATAAGCGCGATCGTAAAGACCGGTGATACCTTTAAGGAATATCCCATGGAGCTTATGGATGAGACAGGCTTCTATGCTGTTCTTGTTCACAGCCTCAAGAAAGTAAAATACAGCTATTACTATAAGGTGTATACAACGGACGGTGAATCATACGAAATGCAGGATCCCTACCGCTTCGAAAGTACTGTGACGGATAAAGATATTGCAAGGCTTAATGCAGGTATACATTATGAAGCCTATGAAGTAATGGGGGCACAGCTTCGTACAATAGACGGGGTAAAGGGAGTGTCATTCGCAGTATGGGCGCCCAATGCCGTAAGAGTAAGCGTTGTTGGGGATTTCAATAACTGGGACGGCCGCCGGCATCAGATGAGAAGGCTTCCCGAAGGCGGCATATTCGAGTTATTTATTCCGGGAGTAAAGGAAGGCGCGGTATATAAATACGAGCTTAAGCTAAAGGGTGATATCATAAAGTTCAAGGCAGATCCGTATGCTTTCGGCGCAGAGGTACGCCCGGCATCGGCTTCGGTAGTAAGGAATATTAAGAATTACAAATGGACAGATGATAAATGGCTTAAGAACAGGAAGGAAATCCAGGGAAAGGATAAACCGCTCAGCATCTATGAGGTGCATCTTGGATCGTTCATGAAGCCCTCGGACGGACGTGAATTCTATAACTACAGGGAACTGGCACCGCTTATCGCGGACTACGTTCTTAAGATGGGATATACACATATCGAGGTTATGCCCGTGATGGAGCATCCGCTGGATGAATCATGGGGATATCAGATCATCGGTTATTATGCCCCGACGAGCCGATACGGCACGCCGGAGGATCTTATGTATTTCATGGATTACATGCATTCAAAAGGTATCGGAGTCATCCTTGACTGGGTTCCGGCTCATTTCCCGAAGGACGATCAGGGGCTGTCGGAGTTCGACGGAACCTGCCTGTATGAGCATCTGGATCCGAGGCAGGGATACCATCCCCACTGGAGAACGTCGATATATAATTACGGACGTCCCCAGGTAAGCAATTATCTGCTCGCTAATGCTCTTTACTGGATTAAGGAGTATCATGCGGACGGTATCAGGATGGATGCAGTGGCATCAATGCTGTATCTTGACTACGGCAAGCAGGACGGTCAGTGGGTTGCCAATATGTACGGCGGTAACGAGAATCTTGAAGCTGTTGAATTCCTTAAGCATTTTAATTCCATACATTCAAAGCTTGATGACGGCTCGATAGTCATAGCTGAGGAGTCAACGGCATGGCCGAGGGTTTCGGGCAGTCTTGATGATGACGGTCTTGGCTTTGATTATAAGTGGAATATGGGCTGGATGAATGATTTTACGGAGTTCATGCGTTACGATCCGCTGTTCAGAACAGGTCACTATACCGAGCTTACCTTCAGCATGATCTATGCTTATTCAGAGAAGTTCATACTGGTATTTTCACATGATGAGGTGGTTCACGGCAAGGCTTCGATGCTGTCCAAGATGCCCGGAAGCAGATGGGACAAGTTCGCGAACTTAAGGGCTGCATACGGATATATGATGACTCATCCCGGCAAGCTGCTTACATTCATGGGCCAGGATATCGGTGAATGGGACGAGTGGAGTGAGAGCAGAAGCGTTGAATGGGACCTGCTTCAGTATGACGAGCATAAGCAGCTTAATCTGTTCGTTAAGGATATGCTTAACTTCTATAAGAGCAATCCGGCACTGTATGAACTGGACAACGAGATAGACGGCTTTGAATGGATCAATAATATTTCTGCCAACGAATGTATAATTGTATTTTTAAGAAAATGCGAATCGCAGACACTTCTTGTTGTATGTAATTTTGCCAATATCAACAGGGATCAGTATAAGATAGGAGTTCCGTTCCCGGGTAAATATAAGGAGATATTTAATTCGGATGAGGTTAAATACGGAGGAACGGGATACACAAATCCGAGAGTTAAGGTATCCAGGGTTGATGAGTGCGACGGAAGGGATGATTCGCTCAGAATAAAGGTGGCTCCTCTGTCCGTATCCGTGTTCAGGTATGACGGGCCCGCCGAGCCGAGAAAGGTGCCTGCAAAAAAGACGGAAAAGGGAAAGAAGGAAGCCTCAAAGAGCGTAAAGAAGGATCTGCGTCATGAACTTGAGGAAAAATATAACAAAGAAGAAAGAGGGCTGACTGATTGACACCTGTAACAGCTGCAACGGATGTTGCCCAGGATGTGGCACAGGATATGACAAAAGAGCTTACAAGCTTCCAGAGATATACAAGCGGTCTGCTTGATAATCTGCTCAATAAAGGAACAAAGATAGTAATAGTTATTATCCTGTTCTTTATCGGCAGATATATTATAAGGCTTATAAGGAAGCTGGTCCGTAAATCGCTCGAGAAGTCCTCAATAGCCAATGGGAATATTAACTTCATAGATGCAACGGTCAAGGTACTGCTGTATATCCTGCTTATCGGTCTTCTTGCGGGATACTTCGGGATTGAAACGGCTTCTATCGTGGCAATCCTCGGATCGGCAGGTCTTACTATCGGTCTTGCCTTTCAGGGTTCGCTTTCGAATTTTGCGGGAGGAATGCTTATACTCCTTACCAAACCCTTTGTGCCCGGTGATTATGTGGTTGTCTCCGGCATAGGGGCTGAAGGAACGGTGGACGACATTGGTATGTTTTATACAAGGCTTATGACCGTGGATAACCGTTCCATAGTCGTTCCAAACGGAGTCATGTCCAATACCACGGTTACGAATGTGACGTTTTATGATGTCAGAAAACTTGAAGTGATCGTGGGAGTATCATATAACAGTGACATAGACAAGGTCAAAAGAGTTCTGTCGGAGCTGCTTGACAGTGAAGAATTTGTTGTACACGATAAGGAGAAACAGATTTTTGTAAGTGAGCTTAATTCAAGCAGTATCGATATGGGGATGCGTTTCTTCGTGAAAAAATCGGAGTATTGGACATCCAAATGGCAGATACTTGAGGATATCAAGAAGACATTTGATGCAAACGGTATCGAAATACCCTTTAACCAGATGGATGTGCATCTTAACAGCGGAAATAACTGAAGCGTTTGCTATCAGAGTTGTTTTGTGATAAGTTTATTCTATTGACATTACCTGATCAGACCGGGTGATGATTGTGGGAGGTTGAAGATGTCTACTTTTCAGGCAATACTTATGGGTATAGTTCAGGGATTAACGGAGTTCCTGCCGGTAAGCAGCTCCGGTCACCTTGCTCTTATCAAGAATATCTTTGGGGTGGAGACAGACGGAGGGATATTGTTTGACGTACTGCTCCATGTGGCGACGCTTGCCGCGGTATGTACCGTATATTATAAGGATATACTGAGAGTAATAACGGATTTCTTCTCCATATGCGGAGATACCTTTATTAACATAGGCATATATTTTCAGAATCTTAAATCCATTGAGAAACGTGAATACATTCCCATATGTTCGAATCCGCACAGGAAATTTGTGGTGATGCTTATTATTTCCACCATACCGACCGGAATAATGGGTGTGCTGATCGATGATGTTGTTGAACAGGTTTCAGGGAACCTGCTGGTCGTTGGCCTCTGCTTACTCGGTACCGGCGGTATCCTGTTTATTTCCGATCTTATAGAGAATGGCGGAAAGAAGCTTAAGGATGCCAATCTGGGTGATGCAATGCTTGTGGGTATAGCGCAGGGATTCGCAGTCCTGCCGGGTATATCAAGATCAGGTACCACGATAACCGGGTGTCTGTTATGCGGCTTTGACAGAAAGCTGGCGGTTAAATATTCATTCATTATGTCAGTTCCGGCAATTCTGGGTGCACTCATTCTGGAGCTGTTTAAGCTTCCGGGTTCGGAGGGCGCCGGTGTATCGGCAGGTGCCTGTATAGTTGCAATGATACTGGCTGCAGTAATAGGCTTTTTTGCCCTTAAGCTGGTGAGCGGTCTTGCGATCAAACGTAATTTCAAGCCGTTCTGGATATACTGCTTTGTTTTGGGGGCGGTATCGATAATTGTGTTCCTGGTAAAGCTTAAGGTTTGATATTACAGGGATAAATATTAACAGGTATCCGTACGGATCGGAGGGGATCTCTGTGCGGATAATATATGTACATTCCGGTTTAACGACGAGGCTGCTCCGCAGGGAACAGTATGTGGAATTACATGAATACAGGATAAGAGGAGTAAGTAATAAATAATGGCTACGGGGTCTACAGCAAAAAAAAGAAATTCATCTGCGTCGGGCAGCAGAAGATCGTCCGGAACAAGGAAGAGTTCTACGGCGAGAAGCAGCAGTAAAAGCAGAAGCTCATCGGCAAGAAGCAGATCGGGAAACAGATCGTCAGGCAGAAACAATGCAAATGAAGGAATGATAAATGAGATCAGTCTTATTGTCATAATCGCCTTCTCGGCATTGCTTCTTTTGAGTAATCTCGGTATAGTCGGAAGCCTGGGCGATTTTATAAGCGGCATACTGTACGGACTGTTTGGGATCGTATCATTTCTGGTTCCGGTCTTGCTTGTGGTATCGGCCTTTTTTTATGTTTCAAATAAAGGGAATACCGTAACAACGGTAAAGATATGGGCAGGGATCGTGCTGCTTATTGTTTTCTGCGCGTTGGCGCAGCTTCTGTTTCCACCCAGGAATACTGATTTTAATAAACTGACAGATTATTATACATTCTGTTCGGGACTCAAACGCGGAGGCGGTATCGTCGGAGGAACGGTAAGCAGCCTTCTTACCAAAGGAATAGGAACCGTGGGAGCTTATATCGTTCTTCTGGTCTTACTTATTATATCTGTCATACTTATAACCGAGAAATCCATCTTCCGTGGAATGGCTAACGGTGGGCGTACCTTATATGACAATGCAAGGAATGATCTTGAGAGGATAAGGGAACGACGCGAAAACGAGCGCCCGTTAAGAGAGGAACAGAAGCGTCTGAGACAGGAGGAAAGGGAGGCAAGGCGCCTTGAGGAAGAAGAACTCAGAAGACAGAAGGTTGCAGAGCGTGATGAACGCTTAAGACAGCGTGATGAAGAAAGACTTCAGAAAAGGATAGAAGCGGAGAAACAGAGACGGGAGAACTTAAGACAGAAGGAAGAGGGACAGCTAAGGATAGATAAAAAAGTATCAGGTGTGATACTTGATGCGGGACTTTCCGCACAGACTAATGAGAATGCTATGCCCGGTGATTTCCATGATCATACCATGGAAGAAGAAACGGATCAGGGAATCCTTTACAGGGATGACATACATGAGATATCCAATGCTTTTAATGCCGGTAAAGATTCAAAAGGAAATTCCGGATTAAGCCAAAGCACGGGTGATGAAGGCCTCGGCTCAGGGATGAATGCGGCTGCTGATACAGACAATGACGGAATGAGGGAGCTTCGTTACGCCGAACCCGTGAATATTAACAGACCCGGCTATAACAATGTAAAGAACAGTCATTCTATTGCTGTTTCATATAACACGGCAGAGCTTGAGAGCGCGATAATAAATGAAACTGCGCATCTTGCGGCTGAAAGGGATTACGGAAGCACGTTAAACGGAGGCGGATATTCTGAAGAAGGTTTCCGCACTGTTAAGGATATAACACATAATACAGTACCTGCCGGTGATAGGCGTACAGAGACGGAGAGCCCTGACGACAGGATACAAAGAAGCGGACAAAACAGAGAACAATACTCAGAACTAAGCACAGAACAATACAGTGAACAATACATAGAACAAAACAGAGACCAATACGGAGACCAATACAGAGAGCAATACATAGAACAGGATAAAGAACCTGTAAGAGAACAAAAACATGGTTTCGAAGCTGAAGATAACAGGAATCATATTGAATATAACAGTACAGTAGACACCGGAGAAGAGTACAGATCAGGAGATGAGCATATCCTGGGGAAAGACGGTTTTGGTGATGAAGAAGGCGGAATCGGCTTCAGTGATACTACCGTGGATGCGTATAAAATGCCCGCGGTAACGGTGGATGAATCATCATATAAAGAGGACCGGAAGAGTCATGCTGTTTCATCCGGAAATATAATGCCCGGCGGCGTTGAAAAGAAGAAGCCTGTAAGGGAATTCCGTTTCCCGCCGATAAGTATGCTCAAGGAAGGTAAGAAGGACAATTCCGGAGATTCCAAGCTCATTCTTGACAATAAGGCGATCAGGCTTCAGGAGACGCTGAAGGAATTCGGAGTCGGCGTAACGATGACCGGATACACACAGGGACCTGCGATAACACGTTTTGAAATGAAGCCCGATGTAGGTGTTAAGGTCAGCAAGGTAATTAACTTAAGCGATGATATTATGCTCAGCATGGCTGCCAAGAATGTGCGTATAGAAGCACCGATCCCGGGTAAGGCACTGATAGGTATCGAACTTCCCAATGAAGAAATATCTGCCGTAATGTTCAGGGATCTTATTGAAAGCAGGGAGTTTAAGGAGTCGGAAAGCAAATTAAGCTTTGCCGTAGGTAAGGGATTAAGCGGCGAGACCGTAGTGGCCGATATAGGTAAGATGCCGCATCTTCTTATAGCAGGCGCTACAGGTTCAGGTAAGTCGGTATGTATAAATACTCTTATAATGAGTATCCTGTATAAGGCAAGACCTGATGAGGTTAAGCTCATAATGGTCGATCCCAAGGTGGTCGAGCTTAGTGTCTATAACGGAATACCGCATCTGATGATCCCTGTTGTTACGGATCCGAAGCAGGCGGCAGAAGCCCTTAAATGGGGTGTTGTGGAAATGGATGACCGTTATAATAAGTTCGCGGAATTCGGAGTGCGTGACTTAAACGGCTATAATAAGAAGGTCAGGTCTATGACTAATGTTCCCGAGCAGGACAGATATAAGGTTCTTCCGAGGATAGTCATAATAGTGGACGAGTTGGCAGACCTTATGATGGTTGCCTCCAAAGAGGTCGAGGAATCCATCTGCCGGATAGCGCAGAAGGCAAGAGCTGCAGGTATCCATCTGGTAATAGCAACACAGAGGCCTTCTGTTGATGTTGTTACCGGACTTATTAAAGCCAATATGCCAAGCCGTATCGCATTCAGCGTATCAAGCAGTGTGGATTCAAGAACAATACTTGATATGGTCGGAGCTGAGAAGCTTCTGGGAAAGGGTGATATGCTCTTCTATCCACAGGGCTATACTAAACCGGCAAGAGTACAGGGACCGTTTGTTTCGGATCAGGAGGTCAGCGATGTGGTTGATTTCCTTAAGGAGCATACCGGCGGTGACGGGTATGATGAGGAGATAGTACAGAAGATCAGGTCGGCATCGGTAACCCAGGGAGGGGCGGCTGATACAGGCAGCGCTTCGGGTGGTAATACGTCCGCAAACGGAAATGATGAACTGTTCTATGAAGCAGCAAAGGCAATAATAGAAAAAAACAAGGCATCTATAGGAATGCTGCAGAGGCTGTTCAAGATAGGCTTTAACAGGGCTGCAAGAATCATGGATCAGCTTGCGGAAGCCGGAGTCGTGGGCGAAGAGGAAGGAACCAAGCCCAGGAAGGTTCTTATGACCCGGGAACAACTGGAAGAATATGCAGAAGAATATTTATAGCAGCACATAAATTTATAAAACATGCCTCTTTCATGCAAGCATGAGAGTCATATTTTAAAATATTTGTGCTGTTCTGAATAGTTACAAATTATGAACTTCCTGACATTCAGGTAAAAAAGGAGAAAAGATGAAAACAGATATCGAGATAGCACAGGAAGCGGAGCTTCTTCCGATAAAGGAGGTTGCGGCAAAGCTCCAGATAGATGAGGACGACCTGGAGCTGTACGGAAAGTATAAGGCGAAGCTGTCGGATAATTATATAAAGAGCATTCAGGGAAACAGGGACGGAAAGCTTATACTTGTTACAGCCATTAATCCCACACCTGCCGGAGAAGGCAAGACGACAACGAGCATAGGACTTGCGCAGGCTTTTGCAAGGCTGGACAAGAAGGCTGTGCTTGCGCTCCGCGAGCCTTCGCTCGGACCGTGCTTCGGAATAAAGGGGGGAGCTGCCGGAGGAGGTTATTCACAGGTAGTTCCGATGGAGGATCTGAACCTTCATTTTACAGGTGATTTTCATGCTGTAACCAGTGCAAACAATCTGCTCTCCGCAATGATAGACAATCATGTACATCAGGGGAACGAACTGAGAATAGATACAAGATCCATCGTATGGAAGCGCTGTCTCGATCTTAATGACAGGGCGCTTCGGAATGTTGTGGTAGGTCTCGGGGATAAGACGGACGGATTCGTAAGAGAAGATCATTTCGTGATCACTGTAGCCTCCGAGATCATGGCTATCCTCTGTCTTGCATCCGATCTTAAGGATTTAAAGGACCGCCTGTCACGGATCGTGGTTGCATACGATCTTGACGGGAAACCGGTAACCGCTGAAGATATTAAGGCTGTCGGTTCAATGGCGGCTCTTCTTAAGGATGCCATAAAGCCGAATCTTATTCAGACGCTTGAACATACGCCGGCACTCGTGCATG
Source organism: Lachnospiraceae bacterium (assembly GCA_017450065.1). Taxonomy (GTDB): domain Bacteria; phylum Bacillota; class Clostridia; order Lachnospirales; family Lachnospiraceae; genus UBA2868. The sequence goes on along the minus strand of JAFSYI010000085.1, from coordinate 206,242 downwards.
GCGGCCCGTTTGCCAATATAGCTCATGGCTGTAACAGTGTAATAGCAACAAGGACCGCACTTAAGATGGCAGATTATGTTATAACAGAGGCGGGCTTCGGAGCGGATCTGGGAGCCGAGAAATTCTTCGACATTAAATGCCGCTATGCGGGATTAAGTCCGGATGCGGTAGTACTTGTTGCAACCATAAGAGCTCTTAAGTATAATGGCGGGATCAAAAAGGAGAATCTCTCAAAGGAGAATCTTGCCGCCCTGAAAAGAGGAATAGTTAATCTGGAAAAACATATAGAGAATCTTAAACAGTACGGAGTTCCGGTCATAGTTACTCTTAATGCGTTTGATACGGATACTGAGGCCGAAACGGAATTCGTTAAGAGCTTCTGTGAGGAGAGGGACTGTGCATTTGCTCTTTCAAGAGTATGGGAAAAGGGCGGAGAAGGCGGCGAGGAGCTGGCTGGCCAGGTCCTTAACACAATTTGGCATAAAACAAGCGAATTCAAGCCGCTGTATGAGCTGGACCTGTCTCCGGAAGAAAAGATAGAGACTATCGCCGGCAAAATATACGGTGCTGACGGAGTGGATTACTCTTCCAAGGCGAAAAAACAGCTGGATGAATTAAAGAAGCTGGGTTACGGCGGTCTTCCGGTATGCATAGCAAAGACACAGTATTCGTTATCGGATGACCAGACCCTTCTCGGACGTCCCAAAGGATTCAGGATCAATGTAAGAGAAGTCTATGTGTCGGCAGGAGCAGGTTTTATTGTGGTTGTTACGGGAAATATAATGACAATGCCCGGACTTTCTAAAAATCCTGCGGCATATAAAATCGATGTGGATGATGACGGAAAGATAACAGGTCTGTTCTGAACAATTTGAATAAGAGGTATTTGAAAGCTCTGTTTTGAGTGAAAGAAATTCTGATGATATGAAAGGAATCCAATGATGGCTAAGATAATTGATGGTAAGGCAATATCCGCAAGGATTAAGGATGAACTTAAGGATGAAGTGGCAAGGCTTAAGGATCAGGGTAAGGAAGCGTCACTTGCGGTTATTCAGGTGGGTAACGATCCGGCTTCCTGCGTGTATGTAAATAACAAGAAGAAGGCCTGTGCTTATATAGGTATCGGGTCGGAAAGCTATGAGCTGCCCGAAGAAACCACAGAGGATGAACTGCTTGCACTTATTGACAGGCTTAATGATGATCCGAAGATTACAGGAATACTGTGTCAGCTGCCCGTACCGAAGCATATAAATGAAGATACGATAATAAGAAGGATATCGCCCGCAAAGGATGTGGACGGCTTCCATCCCATGTCGGTAGGTGCGCTCTGCATCGGGGAGAAGGGCTTTGCAAGCTGTACGCCTGCAGGGGTTATGAAGCTTCTTGAGTATTCGGATATAGCCGTAGAAGGCAGGGAGTGCGTGGTTGTTGGCAGAAGTAATATAGTCGGTAAGCCGATGGCTCTTATGCTGCTGAAGGCAAACGGAACCGTTACGGTATGTCATTCAAGGACAAAGAATTTAAAAGAAGTATGTAAAAGGGCAGATATCCTTGTTGTGGCTGTAGGTAAGCCAAAGATGATAACAGAAGAATATGTTAAGGATGGTGCTGTTGTAATAGATGTTGGAATACACAGGATGGACAACGGAAAGCTGTGTGGTGATGTTGACTACGACAGGGTTGAGGATAAATGCAGTGCGATCACGCCGGTTCCGGGCGGTGTCGGCCCCATGACGATAGCAATGCTTATGTATAATTGCGTCAATGCACTGAAAGAGGATTGAGGCAGAGCATCATTATATGAAATGTCCTAAATGCGGAACTGAAATTAAAGAAGGATATCTTTACTGTCAGAAATGCGGTGAAGAAATAATAATGGTCCCCGACTATGAAGTGGAGCTTGAAGCGGGAATCGAGGAGACTATCTCTGAGGTCGCAGGCATAATAGCCGATTCGGTAGGTGATGGTGAAGACTCACAGTTAGAGGATGGTAACCACAAAGCACCTGATCTTATGGGCAATACACAGCCTTATGATATTCGTGAAGTCGGGAATGTCCTGTATGACGTGAAATATGATGACCGGGACGGATCTGTTTCTACCGGGGAGAACTCCCCCCTCAGTAAAGATGAAAGCACGGAAAGAGGGCTCCTTAAAAGAGCATACACATGGCTTGAAGAAAGAAAAAGCATGGAACCGATAATTCTTGCAGCTGCTGCGTTATGCTTCATTCTTCTGATGGTTTTCGGAACTTTTAAGATAGTAAATACTATCAGGTCTTATTATTCATATGATGAACAGTATGCAGAGGCCGAGGAGGAATTCTTGCGGCAGGATTACGAATCTGTTGTTAAGACCGCACGTCATGTTATCTCTATCAAGCCGGACGATGAGAAGGCCAAGCTGCTTCTGGCCGATTCTTATTATGCGCTTAAAAAGTATGATGAATCCATTGCGGTTCTAAATGAACTGCTGAAGGATTTCCCGCAGGATGCCGGAATATATGAGCGCCTTCTTCACAATTATGAAGCACAGGGAGATATCGATTCAATTATTAATCTGTCCCGGCAGAATCACAGTACGGCAGTATCAAATCTGTTTGCGGAGTATGTCTGTGACGATCCCGAATTCAGTATAGATTCAGGAAGCTATTTTGAACCACAGGCGGTAAGGCTTATGTGCAACGGGACCGGCAAGATCTATTATACGCTGAACGGAAAAAAACCTAACGAAAATTCAGAGGTGTATACTACGCCGATAAAGATAGATGAAGGCGAGACAACAATATCGGCTGTACACATTAACGAAAAAGGTGTTGCAAGCGAAATAGTAAGCAAAACATATACGGTTAAGATCATTCCGCAGGAGGTTCCGCGAATACTTACCGAAAGTGGCGATTATAAAGAACCAAAACTTATAAAGGCTGCAGATCCCAAGGCAGGCACCTTATATTATACAAATGACGGAACAGATCCCACCCTGAGCAATGCAAGAGAATATGAGCCTCCGATTCCAATGCCGCTGGGTAAAAGTGAGTACAGATTCGCTATCATAAACGATTCCGGTGTGAGCAGTGAAATAATTACCGTGAAATATAATCTTACGATAAAAGCGAATGTAGATAAAGATACCGCCCAGGCTGCGGTACAGTTAAGACTGATTGCACTCGGACATGCGGTGATGGACCATGAATTCCTGGCAAAGTACGGTTATTATGCCAACGGAAGAAGCTATTATATAATAGAAGAATATGCACCGGTCGACGGAAAAAAGATAAGGCAGAATACGCTGTATGCGGTGGATTCGGAGACGGGAGAGATATTCACCATAACAAGAAACGAGAAAAAAGGTGATTATGATTTCGGCATAGTTCTGTAAAAGCAGTTGCAATTTTGAGCTGTAAAATATATATTATGTATTAATGGACTAAAATATTAGGAGGAATTGTCTGATGTATAAAATCTTAAAGGCTGAAATGCTGGCGGAAAACATTTATCTTATGGATGTTGAAGCCAAAAGAGTGGCAAAATCATGTCTTCCGGGACAATTCGTGATCGTTAAGATCGATGATAAGGGTGAACGTATCCCTCTTACGATCTGTGATTACAACAGGGAGGCCGGTACAGTTACTATCGTATTCCAGATAGTCGGAGCTTCTACCAAACGTATGGCAGGGCTGAAGGCGGGCGATTCCTTCAGAGATTTTGTGGGTCCTCTCGGACAGCCCTCAGAGCTGTGCAAGGAACCGGTTGATGAGCTTAAGAAGAAAAAGATACTGTTCGTTGCGGGCGGTGTCGGAACCGCGCCTGTCTATCCACAGGTTAAATGGCTTAAAGAACAGGGAGTAGCTGCCGATGTTATCGTCGGTGCCAAGACTCAGAACCTGCTGATCCTTGAGAAGGAAATGGAGGCTGTTGCAGGTAATCTTTATGTTACCACGGATGACGGTTCATATAAGCGCAAGGGAATGGTTACAGAGGTTATCAAGGATCTCGTACAGAATCAGGGCATTAAATATGATGTCTGTATAGCGATAGGTCCGATGATCATGATGAAATTCGTATGTCTTCTTACAAAGGATCTAGATCTTCCCACTGTAGTAAGCCTTAATCCGATAATGGTAGACGGAACAGGTATGTGCGGTGCATGCCGTGTTACGGTTGACGGACAGGTTAAATTCGCCTGTGTTGACGGTCCCGAATTCGACGGACATAAGGTTGACTTCGATCAGGCAATGAAACGTCAGCAGTTATATAAGACAGAGGAAGGACGCGCTTACCTTAAGGAGCAGGAAGGCGACACACACAACGGTGGCTGCGGTAACTGCTAAGGTCGTTGATTGAGACACAGATTCGTGATGCGTTCGATGAAAGGAGAAACATACAATGGAAATAGATGTTTTAAAAAGAGTGCCGATTAAAGAGCAGGATCCCGGGGAGAGGGCCACCAATTTTGAAGAGGTCTGTCTCGGATATTCTGCCGAGGAAGCACAGGGAGAGGCATCAAGATGCCTTAACTGCAAGAATGCGAGATGTATTCAGGGATGTCCCGTAGCCATAAACATACCTGCCTTTATTCAGCAGGTAAAGGAAGGTAACTTTGCTGAAGCAAGCCGTGTGATATCGGATGCCTCGTCACTTCCCGCAGTATGCGGCCGTGTCTGCCCGCAGGAAAGCCAGTGTGAAGGACAGTGTATCAGAGGTATTAAGGGTGAACCGGTTTCAATAGGAAAGCTTGAAAGATTCGTGGCAGACTGGGCAAGGGAGAACGGTATCAAGCCTGAGGCACCTACAGAGAAGAAGGATAAGAAGGTTGCTGTTATCGGCTCCGGTCCCGCAGGTCTTACCTGTGCCGGCGAGCTCGCAAAGATGGGATATGATGTAACAATATTTGAAGCATTGCATGAGCCCGGCGGAGTACTTGTTTACGGTATTCCCGAGTTCCGTCTTCCCAAGCAGAAGGTGGTTGCGGCTGAGATTGAGAATGTTAAGGCTCTCGGAGTTAAGATAGAGACAAATGTCATAATCGGTAAATCCACTACCATAGATGAACTCATGGAAGAGGAAGGCTTTGATGCTGTATTCATCGGATCGGGTGCAGGTCTTCCGAGGTTCATGGGAATACCCGGCGAATCTGCCAACGGGGTATTCTCGGCAAATGAGTATCTTACAAGAAGCAATCTTATGAAGGCCTTTGATGATAACTATGATACTCCCATAAGACCCGGTAAGAAGGTTGCTGTTGTCGGCGGCGGTAACGTTGCAATGGATGCCGCAAGAACAGCATTAAGGCTTGGCGCGGATGTTACCATTGTTTACAGACGTTCAGAGGAGGAGCTTCCGGCCAGGGTTGAAGAAGTACATCATGCCAGGGAGGAAGGAATAAAGTTCAATCTGCTGACTAATCCCACCGAAATTCTTGTGGATGAGAATGGATGGGTCAGAGGAATGACATGTGTAAAGATGGAGCTTGGAGAACCTGATGAATCCGGAAGAAGATCTCCTGTAGTGATCGAAGGTTCGGAATTTGAGATGGAACTTGATACGGTCATCATGTCACTCGGTACATCTCCCAACCCGCTTATTTCATCAACGACCAAGGGACTTGAAGTAAACAGAAGGAAATGTATCGTTGCCGAGGAAGAATTCGGTAAGACAAGCAAGGAAGGCGTATATGCAGGCGGAGACGCAGTTACGGGTGCCGCTACTGTAATTCTTGCGATGGGAGCCGGTAAGGCAGCCGCTAAGGGAATAGATGAATATCTTAAGAGCATCTGATGATTCTGATAAGCCGGAAGTATTTAGCATGGAGCTTACCGAACAGTTAAAAAATGAGGTAATATAAGTCAAACGGTAGAGGCACTGAAAGGTGCCTCTATCGGTATATAATGGATAAAACGGCTGATATCGTATTCCGGAAGATACGATAAAGGAAGAGAAAGAAAAAGGAAAGAAATGAATATCGATATTCTGTGTGTGGGCAGGCTTAAGGAGCAATACCTTAAAGCTGCAACAGATGAATACAGCAAGCGTCTGTCAAGATACTGCAGGCTCAGTATAACTGAAGTCGCGGACGAAAAGACGGTTGACGGACAGTCGGAAGCACTTGATCAGAAAGTTAAGGAAACCGAGGGTGAGAGACTTCTTAAGAATATAAAGACGGATGCATATGTTATAGCTCTTGAGATCGATGGAGAGCAGCTGACATCCGAAAAGCTGGCCTCAAGGATTGAAGAAACAGGTGTGAGGGGATTTTCGAAGATACAGTTTGTTATCGGAGGCTCTCTCGGACTGTCTGAGGATGTTATAAAAAGAGCCGATATGCATCTCAGCTTTTCGAAGATGACCTTCCCTCATCAGCTTATGAGGGTGATCCTGCTCGAACAGATATACAGGAGCTTTCGGATAAACAATAACGAACCTTATCATAAATAAACGGAGGAGAGATAATTGCAGGACGGATTATATGAGCAGTCAATATCAATGGAAGCAGAGCATGCGACCAATGTTTTCGGTGAGCTTGACTGTCATGTTAAGAAAATTGAGAGATCCTTCCATGTCACGATAGTTGAACGTGACGGGAGAATAAAGGTTATGGGTGAGAGGCAGGCGGTTGATAATGCGATCTCAGTGCTTGAGGAGCTTGCCTCGTTGTCAGAAAAAGGCAGTGAGATAAATGAGCAGAATGTTAATTACTGTATAGCGCTGGCTTATGAGAATATGAACGGTGCTGTAACCGCTATGGATGATGAACTTATCTGCCATACGATAAACGGTAAACCGGTCAAGCCCAAGACTCTCGGCCAGAAGGAATATATAGACGCAATAAAGGATAAAATGATAGTCTTCGGTCTGGGACCAGCCGGAACCGGCAAGACATACCTGGCAATGGCAATGGCGATCACAGCATTTAAGAATGAAGAGGTCTCACGGATAATACTTACAAGGCCTGCGATAGAAGCAGGAGAAAAGCTTGGTTTCCTTCCCGGAGATCTTCAGAGTAAGGTGGATCCGTATTTAAGACCGTTGTATGACGCTCTGTATCAGATTATGGGTGCTGACAGCTTTCTTAAGAATATGGAGAAGGGACTTATAGAGGTAGCTCCTCTTGCGTATATGCGTGGACGGACTCTTGATAACGCATATATAATACTGGATGAGGCACAGAATACCACTCCGGCACAGATGAAGATGTTCCTGACAAGGATAGGTTACGGCTCGAAGGTAGTCATAACCGGTGACCAGACACAGAAGGATCTTCCGGGGGATGCCCTATCAGGACTGGACGTTGCAATACGTGTACTTAAAGACGTAGATGATATAGGCTTTTGTTATCTTACTTCAAAGGATGTTGTAAGACATCCGCTGGTTCAAAAGATAGTAAACGCATATGAAAAGTACGAAAAGAAAGAAACAGCAAGAAAAGAACGCAGAGTTGTATACAGCAGGAAAAAGAATAACCGCTGAATGATGCAGATAAAAAAGCAAAAGGGGAACATGTATGACATACGGATATGATAATGAGGCCGGTGCTGAGTTCGATTTTGAACCGGAGGAGCTTTACAGAAAGGTGGTGGATGAGGTACTGGATATTGAAAAATGTCCGTATGAGGCTGAAGTGAACCTTCTTATCACCGGAGATGATGAAATAAGAGAAATTAATAAGCAGGAAAGGAATATCGACAGCCCAACGGATGTACTGTCATTTCCCATGGGAGAATATGACACACCGGCTGATTTTTCCTGCATAGATGAATCACCTGACTATTTTAATGTAGAAACAGGTGAACTTATGCTTGGAGATATAGTGCTCTCGTATGATAAAATATGCAGCCAGGCTAAGGAATATGGGCATAGTGAAAGACGAGAATTTGCTTTTCTAATCGTTCACAGTATGTTACACTTAATTGGATATGACCATATTGAGGAGACGGACAGAATGCTTATGGAAGAGAGGCAGCGTGTGATCATGGATGCCCTCGGAATATGCAGATGACTTAAAAGCGCAGCATATAAGCTACCGTATTTGTCTGTATACTCTCAAAGGTTGTTGAAATAAAAAGCTTGTAAGTATAATCGGGGATTTATGAATAATAAAGAGGATAAAAAATCCAACTTTATAGTTCAGGGCGGTATTTTAGCAATAACAGGTATCATTTCAAGAATAATCGGTCTGGTATACCGCATTCCGCTTCAGAAAAAGATAGGCGACAGCGGAATGGGTTATTATTCAGCCGCATTTCAGATCTATTCGATCATGCTCATCATTTCGTCCTACAGCCTGCCTACAGCCGTATCTAAGCTTGTGGCAGCGCGTGTTGCAAAGGGGCAGTACAAAAACGCCAGAAAGATTTTCAGGGGAGCAATGCTGTTTGCATGTATTACAGGAGGAGCCACCTGTCTGATAGTTGTATTCGGCGCAGATGTAATGGCAACAAATATAATGAATCTTCCCAAGAGCGCGATTGCGTTAAGGATATTGGCACCCACACTTCTCATAGTGGCTGTTATGGGAGTTATCCGCGGATATTTCCAGGGACTTGGTACAATGATGCCTACGGCTTTCTCACAGCTTTTTGAACAGATCGTAAATGCCATTATTTCGGTTGCGGCTGCAACCTTCCTTTTTGAATACGGAACGAAGGTCAGTAAGCTCCTGCATGACAGTGCTTATTCATCGGCATACGGCGCGGCGGGCGGAACACTCGGTACGGGAACCGGAGCCCTTGCAGGTCTTTTGATGCTGGCTGTTATGTTTGCTGTACATAACAGAGAGATGAGGATCAACATCAGAGAGGATTCCACATCCAGAAATGACGGATATCCCAAGATATTCAGGATTCTCATAATAACAATATTACCCGTTATTTTAAGCAGTACGATATATAATATTTCGGATGTGCTGGATCAGGGTATATTCGGATCTGTCATGACTAAGAGGGGAATGTCGGAACATGATATAGCCTCCTACTGGGGTATCTTCAGTACAAAATACAAGGTCATCATCAATGTCCCGGTAGCACTGGCCAATGCATTGTGTTCTTCGATAATGCCCAGCCTTACAGCCTGTGTTGAACAGGGTAAATTCAAACTGGCGAGGCATAAGGTACGTTTGGGCATGAGATTTGTCATGATAATTGCGATACCGTGTGCCATGGGCCTGAGCGTACTCGGCGGTCCCATCCTGTCACTTCTGTTTACGGGAGAGATAGAGATTCCTGCGATGATGTTAAGGATCGGTTCAATAACAGTAGCTCTTTATTCGATGTCCACATTATCGAACGGAGTGCTTCAGGGCATTAACCGTATGAATCTGCCTGTAAGAAATGCAGCCATAGCTTTGGCGATCCATGTCGGAATACTGTACCTGTGCATCGGGGTTCTGGATCTTAAGCTGTACGGTGTGGTAATAGCCGTTATTGCATTTTCACTTATTATCTGTATACTGAACTGGATAAGTATAGGGCGTTACCTTAAATATAAGCAGGAGATAAACAAGACCTTTGTAATACCACTGACAGCATCGGGTATAATGGGAATAGTAATAGGTGTTCTTCATATGCTGCTGACCAAATCGATAAGTGATGCTCTTGCAACCCTTATCTCGATACTTGCCGGTGTGTGCGTATATTTTGTTGCCCTGCTTAAGCTGAAAGGCGTTAACGAGCATGAGATAAGAAGCTTCCCGGGAGGTCATATACTTGCAAAGATAGCCGGGATGCTCAGGTTATTATAGGTGACAGCAGGGACGATTCTCTATGTCACCATTTGGTGAGTCGGGGACAGACCTGACTCATTTTTTTGGATAGGGATGATGAGGGATCCATACATGATAAGAGTAGATAATATCAAGCTTCCCATCGGTCATAATGAGAATGATCTTGTTAAAAGGCTTAAAGGTATATTAAGAATTGACAGATTCAATAAAAGCTCACGCGGTACAGGGTTTACTTACAGGATACTGAGGCAATCCATAGATGCCAGGAGGAAGCCGGAGATTTCATATGTTTACTCAGTGGCGGTTACTCTTGAACAGGAAGATAAGATTATAAAAAATCTCAGGAATAAGAATGTGTACCGTTATAGTCCGGTTAACTACATAGTACCGGAAAGAACAGGTGAAATAAAGCTTAAGGGACGTCCTGTGATCGTGGGTTCGGGTCCGGCAGGGCTGTTTTGCGCTTACATACTTTGTCAAAAGGGATATGCTCCTTTGGTTCTGGAACGTGGCGAGTGCGTTGAAGAACGTAAGAGGAGTGTCGAAGAGTTTTGGAAAGGCGGCAAGCTCAAGCCCGATTCCAATGTACAGTTCGGAGAAGGCGGGGCGGGAACCTTTTCAGACGGAAAGCTTAATACCGGCGTAAACGACAAGCAGGGACGCAACCAATATGTGCTCGATACCTTCGTAAAGTTCGGAGCCGATGAAGGGATTTCATATAAGGCCAGGCCTCACATCGGTACTGATGTTCTTGAACATGTTGTAAGGAAGATGCGTGAATATATCACAGAGCATGGCGGCTGCTTCCTTTTCAATACAAAAATGACCGGATTCGGAACAGAAGCCGGAAACATATCCGAAGTATACGCCTGCTGCCTTGATGCTGATAAAACAGATATAAGTATAAAAACCAACTGCGCTGTTCTGGCGATCGGGCATTCCGCAAGGGATACATTCAGGATGCTTTACGATGAAGGTATTGAGATGGTGCAGAAGAACTTTGCTGTGGGTCTGAGGATACAGCATCCACAGGAAATGATAGACAGGGCACAGTACGGGGATGAGAATAAGGCTGATCTTCCCGCAGCCGATTACAAGCTTACAAATCATACATCAAACGGCAGAAATGTATATTCCTTCTGCATGTGTCCGGGAGGATATGTGGTGAATGCATCCAGCGAAGAAGGCCGGACAGCGATAAACGGGATGAGTTATTCGGGCAGAGATTCGTTAAATGCGAACAGCGCGATAATAGTAAGTGTTGATAAGGATGATTTCGGATCGGACGATCCTCTTGCGGGAGTGGAATTCCAACGAAAGCTTGAGGAGAAGGCATATGAGCTGGGTAAAGGAAAAATACCGGTACAGACTTATGGGGAATTTCGCAGGAATGTCGGAAAGACTGCGAGGATAACTGACGAACTGGTGGGAATAACTGAATCTGCAGAAGGTATTTATTCATCGACAGAAATATATTCTAAGTCAGAGTCAGATACAGAAGAAAAAGAGAATTCAATCAGGGGCTTATTTAAGGGTTCATATGAATATTCCGACTTAAGCAGTCTCTTCACGGAAAGCATAAATGAGGCGCTTGTTGAATCAATAGATAAATTCAGTTATACTATTAAAGATTTTGACCGGCCGGATGCTTTGCTTGCCGGCGTTGAAAGCCGAACATCATCGCCTGTAAGGATATTGAGGAATGGTGATCTTGAGGGAAGTGTGAAAGGTCTGTACCCGTGTGGTGAAGGCGCGGGATATGCCGGCGGAATAACCAGTGCGGCGATGGATGGGATCAAAGTGGCAGAGAAGATCATAGCAAAGTACAGTAATAAATTTTAATGAAATCCAGTATTTTAACAGAAGGAAGTGCAGATAAATGAGAAATATGGACCCGTCACAGGAAGAAAAGGAATACAGGGCACAGATAAGGGACAGAAAGAGGATAGTCGTTAAGATAGGTTCTTCGTCGCTTCATCATATGTCTACCGGAGAGCTTAACCTTACAAAGATGGAGCGCCTGGTAAGGGAGCTGTGCGAGCTCAAAAACCAGGGTAAGGACGTTATACTTGTATCCTCGGGTGCAATAGCCGTCGGTAAGAAGGTTATGAACATAAAACCTACGGATAAGGATGTACCCCTCAAGCAGGCATGCGCAGCTGTAGGTCAGGCAAGGCTTATGATGATATATCAGAAGCTTTTTGCGGAATACAATCACACTACCGCACAGATACTTATGACCAAGCACACGATAGTGGATGAAATAAACAGGAGAAATGCCCATAATACTTTTACAGAACTGCTCAGGCTGGGAGTCATTCCCGTAGTTAATGAGAACGATACGGTAGCCATACATGAGGTTGAGGACACGATAGGTGATAATGACTTTCTCTCGGCAGTGGTTGCCAATCTTGTCGGAGCCGATATGCTTATACTGCTGTCAGATATTGACGGACTGTATACGGATGATCCGAGGGCAAACAAGGATGCCGGGTTCATATCTTTGGTGGAGGATCTGACAGATGTCATGGATATGGGGAAGGAAAGCACCGGAAGCAATATAGGGACCGGAGGTATGAGTGCGAAGCTTCATGCTGCGACTGTTGCGATGAATGCGGGAACCGATATGGTTATAGCGAACGGAAAGGATGTAAGCGTCATTCACAAGATAATGGAAGGACGTTATTACGGAACGCTGTTCAAGTCCCACAGGGATGATAACTTTGACATAGCCGGATATATTGACGAGATGTAGGTCTGCCATGATATTTTCCGGGCAAAAAACAACAGGGTTTTCAACAGTGCAACAGATGCGAGGATATACATATGAATCTGGAAGAGAAGATTAAAAGAATAAATGAACTGTATCACAAATCACAGGATGTCGGACTGACGGATGAAGAAAAAGAGGAACAGAAGCAGTTAAGGCAGGATTATGTGGCTTCTGTAAGAAATAATCTTAAGAGCCAGCTTGACAATATAAACATTCAGGAAGCTGATGGGAGTATAACAAATCTTGGAAAAAAATACGGGAAACGTCAGGCTTAAGAAAAAGGGAAAGACGTGATAAACAAAGACAACATGACAGGTAAGGAAGATGAGTTAAATAAGGACGAAATTGCCGGAGCCAAGAAACAGATAAGAAAGCATGTTTTAAAGACAAGAAGCTCGATGGATGAGAGGCTCCGCCGGGAATATGATGATGCCATATTCAGTAAAATATTATCTCTTGAAGAATATGGGAAGACAGATATTATACTTACCTATGCATCATATAACGGGGAAGCAGACACATACCGCCTGATACGGAGGGCGCTGGCTGACGGGAAGAGGGTTGGATGCCCTGTAAGCGGTGTGAGAGACGGAGAGCCGTTACTTGATTTTTATTACATTTTATCACCGGATGACCTGTCCGAAGGGTACAGAGGGATCCCGGAGCCCGATGTTAATAAGTGTATGAAGGTAAGCAAAGATGATATTGCACAGGCACTTATCATTGTTCCTCTCGTAGGGTATGATGATGAAGGGAACCGTCTGGGATACGGTAAGGGCTTCTATGACAGGTTCCTTGCCGGACATGAATATATGTTATCTGCAGGGATTGCCTATTTATGTCAAAGATGTGATAAGCTGCCGGTTGATGAGTATGATGTGCGGCCGGATATTATCATAACCGAGATATTACCGTATGAAAGGAGAATATATGGCAGAATCGATATTTGATATGGCGCCGGTGACAGAGCCCGAGCGTCAGTATTATTTTATAGAGAATGCGCGTGTTTTGCTTGGAAGGAAAGAAGAGGAGCTTCATCACCCTCTTTCTTTTCATGTTACCACCTTCGGATGCCAGATGAACGCAAGGGATTCGGAAAAGATGACCGGTATACTGGCCGACATGGGACTTATGGAATCGGAAAACGAAACAGAGTCGGATATCGTACTTTTTAACACATGTACGATCAGGGATAACGCGAATCAGAAATTCTACGGTCATCTGGGTACTCTGGGAGGGAAAAATCAAAGGAACAGGGACAGGATAGTCGCGGTATGCGGCTGTATGGCACAGGAACCCGAATGTGTTGAAAAGCTTTCAAAGAGCTATAAGTTCGTAAATATTATTTTCGGAACACATAATATATATAAACTGGCGGAGCTTATCTGCAGACACCTTGAGGGAGAAGAGCACGTTGTTGATGTATGGGATAAACCGGGTGAGATTGTCGAGGATATCCCGAGCATCCGTAAATATCCGTTTAAGTCGGGCGTAAACATAATGTTTGGCTGCAATAATTACTGTACCTACTGCATAGTTCCATACGTCCGTGGAAACGAGCGCAGCAGAGAAGCGAAGGAGATAATAAGGGAGTGCGAGAAGCTTGCATCCGACGGGGTTAAGGAGGTTATGCTTCTCGGACAGAACGTTAACTCATACGGTAACGGGATCGAAGGCAGCATAAGCTTTCCCGAGCTGCTTAGAGAGGTTGAGAAGGTGGACGGTATCGAAAGGATAAGGTTCATGACCTCGCATCCCAAGGATCTGTCGGATGAGCTTATACAGGTCATGAAGGATTCAAAGAAGATATGCAGACATATCCATCTCCCGCTTCAGTCGGGAAGCACAAGAATCCTTAAAGCGATGAACAGACGCTATACGAGGGAACAGTATCTTGAGCTTGCGATGAAGATAAGGAGAGAGATACCTGATATTGCCATTACAACGGATATTATCGTCGGTTTTCCGGGTGAGACAACGGAGGATGTGGATGATACTGTTGATATGATACACAGGGTTAAATATGACGGTGCGTTCACCTTCGTTTATTCGCCAAGAACAGGAACGCCCGCAGCATCCATGGATGGACGTCAGCCGAAGGAATGGATCAAGCGGGAATTTGACAGGGTTCTGACAGCCGTACAGGATGAAAGTAAGGAAATGGCTGCCCGTTTCCTCGGAAATACGGAAACGGTTCTTGTTGAGGATATAAATGAACAGGATCCCGGTCTGGTTACCGGAAGAATGAGCAATAACCTGATGGTTCATTTTCCGGGAGACAGGTCGCTTATAGGAAAGCTTGTTGATGTTAAGCTTACGGAGTGTAAGGGGTTCTATTATATGGGGGAAAGATAAGGATGTGTGACAGAATCTGATAATATCCGGAGCTTTTAGATAAATGTATGTCGCAACGCCTTTAAGATTGACAATTGCAGGTGATCGTTGCGGTACTATTGGCTGTAGCGATGTTTTTTACTTCACTGCCGTTCGGAAACAGTTATGCATATGCGACTGTACTTAGAAAGACAGGAAACTACAAACTATTCATGTTCCGCACTGAGCACCGGAAAAGTGCGGATTAGCAGAAAAACATTGCGTGATTTACATATTTATAATACAATTTATGTGTATTATTGACTTGAGTCAAACAAAAGGATAATGAGTGGGGGAAGGAGAGGTGTGGTATGAACAACAGGACAGTTCTTAACGAAAAACAGGTGAAAGAGATCAATAAGCTGATGCTGATAATTCTTATCATAACATCGGTGTTTGCCGTGGCGGGACTTGCATCCCAGCTTGCTGATTCCGAAATGGCTCCGATAAGGAGTATCGCTCCGCTCGTTCTTGTGATAATCAATGTTATTGTGACTATAATAATGCTTAATGCTTCCGAACCGTACGCGGTCCACAGAATAGAAGCCGTAAGCTTTACAATAGTGTACGCGGTTATGCTCCTTACATCGGCGACGGGAGTGACTTTCCCGTATATTATTCCGCTTATGATCGTTATAATGCTCTATCTGGACACGGCCGTGACAACCGGGATGGGTATAGCGTTTATAGTTCTGAACATAATCCGTTCGGTAATGAGTATGGCAACGGCTGAGAATTACAGCGATGTTATCGAGCTTGTGATGATATCGATAATAATCTCGATCCTTACAACAGTTGCTCTGTCAATGGGTACGAAGCTGCTGGACAAGTTCATAAGGGAGAATATGTCGGGCATAGAAGCTGCCGCACTTGAAAGAGCGAGGGTATCAGAGAATATTATCAAAGTGACGGATCAGGTGACCAGGGACTTCGAGGTACTGAAGAAGGGGCTTAATGAGGTGGAAGAAACCTCCAAGCTTGTATGTGATTCGATCGATCAGATAGCACAGGGTAACGAAGAGAACTTAAGTGCGGTAGAGCTTCAGACAAACATGACAAATGAGATTCAGTCTCTGCTTAATGAGACAGGTGAGATCACAGCAGAAGCGGTTAAGGATTCACAGCAGATGTCTGATATGATATCAAAGAGTCTTAAGGATATGGAACATCTGGTTACACAGGCGATACGTACAACAGAGGTGGGAACACAGATGCAGGCTGCTGCTGAGAGGCAGCAGAAATCCTCGGACGAGGCTATGAACATAACCGATATGATCTTCTCGATATCCGGACAGACCAATCTTCTTGCTCTTAATGCTTCGATAGAGGCGGCAAGAGCAGGAGAGGCAGGACGAGGATTTGCGGTTGTAGCAACGGAGATAAGCCACCTTGCGGAGCAGACCAAGGAATCGACGGAGCGTATAACCAATATTCTTAAGGAGCTTACGGATAATGCCGGAGAGGTTTCCGAAAAGGCTGCACAGACGGTTGAAATGGCCGGTGCGCAGAAGGATCTTGTTGAGCTTGTAAAGGGAGTTCTGGCTGAATCCAGAGACTGCTCAGATAAGCTCGGTTCAACGCTCAGGACTGTCAACACGGATATGGGAAGGATCAAGGATTCCAATGATGAAGTAGTCAATTCTACATCAAGGCTGCTTGCAACAAGCGAGGAGTTCACGGCAAGTACCCAGGAAACCATAAGGATAAGCCGCAACAATATGGATAAGATAGAGGAATCCATGAACATAATGGAAGATATTTCCGATAAGATGCAGCAGCTTGAAGCATAACTATTCAGAACAGCACAAATATTTTAAAATATGAATAGTTAATATATTAAATGATTAAAGGAGCAATAAAATGGGTAAACCGATGACAATGACACAGAAGATCCTGGCGGATCATGCGGGCCTGCCATATGTTGAGGCCGGACAGCTTATAGAAGCCAATCTGGATCTTGTACTGGGTAACGATATAACCAGTCCTGTGGCGATTACCGAAATGGGAAAGATGAGCAGACAGGAGGTGTTTGACAAGGATAAGATCGCTCTTGTGATGGATCATTTCGTACCTAATAAGGATATTAAATCAGCCGAGAACTGTAAGTGTGTTCGCGATTTTGCATGCAAACATGAGATCAGCAATTATTTTGATGTCGGAGAGATGGGAATAGAGCATGCACTTCTTCCGGAGAAAGGACTTACGGTTGCCGGGGATGTTGTGATCGGTGCAGATTCACATACATGTACCTACGGTGCACTCGGAGCATTCTCAACAGGTGTCGGAAGCACAGATATGGCTGCCGGAATGGTAACCGGACGTGCATGGTTCAAGGTACCGTCGGCAATTAAGTTCAATATTACCGGCAAGCCTTCGAAATGGGTAAGCGGTAAGGATGTGATCCTTCATATCATCGGTATGATAGGCGTTGACGGTGCTCTGTATAAATCAATGGAGTTCACCGGGGACGGAATTAAAAACCTGAGTATGGATGACCGCTTTACAATATCCAATATGGCAATAGAAGCAGGCGGAAAGAATGGTATCTTCCCTGTTGACGAGCTTACGGAAGAGTATTTAAAGGAACATAGTATAAGACCTTATAAGGTATACGAGGCCGATCCGGATGCGGTTTATGATGAGGAATATACGATAGACCTTTCTACGCTTAAGCCTACCGTTGCATTCCCGCACCTGCCGGAAAATACGCATACGGTCGATGAGATAAGCGATCCGGTAAAGATAGATCAGGCTGTGATCGGTTCGTGTACCAACGGACGTATAGATGATCTTAGGACAGCAGCTGAAGTGTTAAAGGGCAGGCATGTAAAGAAGGGTGTGAGATGTATCATACTTCCGGCAACTCAGGCTATATATCTTCAGGCAATAGAAGAAGGACTTGTTAAGACCTTTATTGAAGCCGGAGCCATAGTATCAACACCGACCTGCGGACCGTGCCTTGGCGGACATATGGGAATACTTGCATCCGGTGAGAAATGCGTATCCACAACAAACCGTAACTTCGTCGGACGTATGGGGGCTATCGATTCAGAGATATACCTTGCATCACCTGCGGTAGCCGCAGCCAGCGCTGTAGAAGGATACATATGCGCACCCAGGTAAAATCCTGAATGAGGATATAAAGTAACTGCCATAAGGAGAGAAACAATGAACGCAAAAGGAACAGCTTATAAATATGGAGATAATGTCGATACGGATGTAATAATTCCGGCAAGATATCTTGCAATCCAGGACAGGACAGAACTTGCAACACACTGTATGGAGGACATTGACAAGGATTTCGTAAACAAGATAAAGAAAGGTGATATCGTTGTTGCCGGCAAGAATTTCGGCTGCGGATCGTCAAGAGAGCATGCGCCCCTTGTTATAAAGGTGTCGGGTGTGAGCTGCGTAATAGCAGAGACCTTCGCAAGGATATTCTACAGGAATGCGATCAATATAGGACTTCCCATCATAGAATGCAGGGAGGCTTCCGAGAGGATTGATGATAAGGATGAGGTGGAGATCGATTTCGACAGCGGAATGATATATAACAGGACAAAGGGTGAAGAGTACAAGGGACAGCCTTTTCCCGAGTTCATGCAGAAGATAATAAAAGCAGAGGGCCTTGTGAATTATATAAACGGTCAATAATCACCGGTTCATGAGATATTTCAGTTATCGTAACTGTTCAGAAAAGACCTGTATGTTTAATATCCGGCATATCAGAAAGATATGCCGGTTTTTTTTGACTTGAAACAAATGTTCGAATGTGTTAGAATGCATTTATGCGTAATTACATAAAACGTAATGATATCATTCTAATATCGGCAATCCTGCTGATATCCCTTGTGTTTACCGTAATACTGTATAAAGGAATGCGAAATGGCGACAGAATAACCGTATATGTCGATAATAAGACTGTGGGTGAATATCCGCTTGAGTCTGATGGGACAATAGTTATAGAAGGGTATAACGGCGGGCACAATACGCTGTCCGTAGAGAATGGATACGCTTTTATGTCGGATGCTTCCTGCCCCGATAAGCTGTGCATGCATCAGGGGAGAATATCCGGTGAAGGGCAGTTGATAGTATGTCTTCCGAACAGGGTGATAATAAAGGTTACGGGAGGCAAAGACAGCGGACCGGAAGGCAGAGGAGAAGGCGGATATGATGCCATTACAGAATAACAGGGATGTCACTCATAAGATCGCATATATCTCCGTGATGACTGCCTTGGCAGCAGTAACAGGATATCTGGAGCAGCTTATACCGGTTAATTTCTTCGGTATACCCGGGGTTAAGCTTGGACTTGCCAATATAGTATCACTGATAGCGCTGTATATATTTGATGCGGGATATGCATTCATTATCATGTTGCTTCGTGTGATACTTATCGGTGCAATGTTTGGAAATATGTATGCCATATTATTCGGTCTTGCCGGAGGAACTTTGAGCATTCTCGTTATGACTGCCCTGAAAAGGACGGGGCTGTTCGGGATTGCGGGAATAAGTGCGGCTGGAGGTGTATGCCATAATCTGGGACAGCTCATGATCGCGGTGTTTACGCTTGACAGCCTGAATCTCATATATTATGTTCCGTTACTGGCTGTTTCCGGAACGGTCTGCGGTCTGGTTACCGGGATTACTGCCGGAGTGGTATGCGACCGGATCGGTGGTACCGGTTTCAATGAATCCGGCGGATGAATTCACGATTATACATAGGCTCTTTTTTGAAAATAAGCCGATGAGAGAGCTAACATATGGTAATAGTCAGGAAGTGATCAGAAGGATATAAAACAGTATTTTTTACTAAATAACGCAGGTGGTAACAATAATTACAGATCATTGGAAAAAGAAAGAGGATATAAATAATGATAGGTTTTTTAAAGGGTACTTTGGAGGCAGTTTACAATGAACGTATCCAGATAGATGTCAACGGAATAGGCTTCAATGTAAATATGCCGTTAAGTCAGATAGAAGGTCTTGAGGGAATGGGGAGTTATGTAAAAATATATACCTATATGGCTGTAAGAGAGGATGCTATGCAGCTGTATGGTTTCACAACTGCAGACTCTCTCGACCTTTTTAAAATGCTTATACAGGTTAACGGTATCGGACCCAAAGGAGCACTTGCACTTTTATCTTCTATGACTACGGATGATCTGAGATTTGCCATAATGTCGGGAGATTCAAAAACAATATCAAAGGCTCCAGGCATCGGTGCAAAGACTGCACAGCGTATCATCATAGATCTTAAGGATAAGGTAAGTGTCAGGGATATGCTTGATAATTATTCAGTTAATAAAATCAGTACCGCGACCGAAGAGATGAACAGTGCAAGAGCAGAGGCTGTTGAAGCGCTGACAGCACTCGGATACAGTGCTACGGATGCCATGAAAGCGGTAAGATCGGCAGGAGCGGATGATGATGCGGATACTGAAACAATAATCAAGCTTGCTTTCAGACAGCTTGCCAAGTGAATCCGGCAGTGTAAAGCAGATTATGTAAACCGAGAACAGCCATAAGGGATACGTAGCCTTATGACAAATCAAAGGGGAGTAACCAATGGAAAAGAGATCGATAGAAACCAAATTTACTGAAGAGGACGTGAAGATAGAGGGGTCTCTGCGTCCGCAGTATCTTAAAGATTACATAGGACAGGCAAAGGCAAAGAGCACGCTTAAGATATATATTGAGGCGGCGAAGCAGAGAAATGATCCGCTTGACCATGTTCTTTTTTATGGCCCTCCCGGTCTTGGTAAAACGACACTGGCATGTATCATTGCCAATGAGATGGGAGTAAATATAAAGACAACATCAGGGCCTGCAATTGAAAAACCCGGTGATATGGCTGCCATCCTTAATAATCTGAAAGAGGGTGACGTCCTGTTCGTTGATGAGATACACAGGCTTAACCGTCAGGTGGAAGAGGTGCTGTATCCTGCAATGGAGGATTATGCCATTGATATAATGATAGGCAAAGGAGCGTCAGCGAAGTCAATACGTATAGATCTTCCGAAGTTCACACTGGTGGGAGCAACGACAAGAGCCGGACTTCTTACGGCTCCGCTGCGTGACAGATTCGGAGTTATACATCGTCTCGAGTTCTATACACATGAGGAGCTTAAGACCATAATAATGCATTCGGCAAGAATACTTGATGTAAAGATCGATGAAGACGGCGCAATGGAAATGGCCAGAAGAAGCCGCGGAACGCCAAGGCTTGCCAACAGGCTTCTGAAACGTGTGAGGGATTTTGCTCAGGTACGTTACGACGGAACCATAACAACGAGGGTTGCCACAGAAGCGCTTGATCTGATGGATGTTGACAGAATGGGTCTTGATCATGTGGATCAGAATCTTATAAAGACAATGATATATAAATTTGAGGGCGGTCCCGTAGGTCTTGATACGATAGCTGCAGCTATAGGCGAGGATTCCGGGACGATAGAAGATGTGTATGAGCCCTATCTTATAATGAACGGACTTATCAACCGTACACCGAGGGGACGCGTCGTGACAAAAGCTGCCTATGAGCATTTCGGAATAAAATATGAGGACAGGGATGTCTGAACCGGCCTGAATATTTACGAAAATGTTAAATTTGCCCAATTTGACATATCTGACTTATTTTTTTGATGACATTGCCGAAATATCTGATATAATGGATTTGTGCATTTATATGCATTTACAATCTAATAAACTGTCATGGAAAGGGGAGATAATAATGACAAGACAGGGGTTTCTGAGAACACTGGCGGTTCTTGGCGTTGTGATCGTTGGTATTGCGGCACCAAAGACTGTAAGGGCAGATGCTTTACCTTGTACGGTAATGTATCTGAATCAGGCCAAGGGAATGCAGGCTACTGCGAATGCGGAGCTGACCGCGGCCAGGGCAAATCTTGCACAGGTACAGGCGAAGGTTGATGCTTTCGTTGCAAGAGGTGAGACAAATACACAGGCATATTTTGATGCATCCAATGAACTGCTGGCGGCTAAGGGTAATGTTGAAGCCAAACAGCAGGCTTTGGCAAGTGCAAACAGTTTTGTAAGCGATTGCCAGTCAAAGTATGCGGTGGAGGATAATGCAGACAGGTCATATAAAGCACTTCAGGATCTCAATGCAGTTCAGGCTGCCAAGCTGGAATATGATAATGCAAAGAATATAGCCGATGCAGCTGAAGCGATAATGAATAACACAAAGAATGCGATCGCGGGATACGAGGCTCAGCTTGCAGTAAGTCCGGGAGTTAAAGTACAGATTGATTCACTCAAGGTACAGCTGGCTGCCCAGACCGCTGATTATAATGCAAAGAAGGCTGTTGCAGATCAGAAGTATGCTGTTTACAGGAATTCTCTTAATTCCAATTATGCCGCATATGATAAGGCTGCAATAGATTATATTAATAACCGTGCGGACATGAGGTCACATACGGTTACCGATCTTAACGGAGACGGAAAGGTTGACGGAGAAGATTACTTCATAGGAGTAGGATATATGCAGGGTGGTTCGACCAGTGAGCCGTTCTACAGACAGGATCATTATCTGGAAGAGGAAAGACAGCTTCATCCCCGTTGGCATGTGGTGAATTCAGAGAAGTGGCATGCACCTATCTGGGTTTATGACTGATCCGGTGTGAGTTTGATTTATTGAACAGGAGTGAGTAATATGTCTTCTAGAAATGATATTGAAGTAGTGATCGGAGGAAAAGCCATTAAGCTTGTGGGTTATGAGAGTGAGGAATATCTTCAGAAGCTTGCAGGCTATATAAACGGAAAGCTTAGCGAATATGAAAAGGTTGATTCCTTCAAACGGCAGCCGGCAGAAATGCAGAATGTTCTTATCCAGCTTAATATAGCAGATGATTATTTCAAGGTTAAGAAACAGCTTGAGGAAATTACTGAAGAAATGGAACTGAAGGATAAGGAGCTATATGATATTAAGCATGAACTTATTGCGACTCAGATCAAGATGGAAAGCAAGGATAAGATGATAAGGGATTATCAGAAGGAATTAACGAAGATTTAAAAAACAGAGGGCTGTCACTGACAGCCCTTTAGCTTTGAACCAATATGGAAAGATCAGCAAATAAAACAGACAGAGAACAACTGAAGATTACTAACCTGCAAAGACCTGAACTCCTTTCGCCCGCAGGTAATTATGAATGCTTTGTTGCGGCTGTAAAAGCAGGTGCCGATGCTGTATATGCGGGAGGAATAAGGTTCGGCGCAAGAGCATATGCGGATAATTTTACACAGGACGAAATGCTGAAGGCGATAGATTATGCTCATCTAAGGGACAGGAAGCTTTATCTTACGGTTAACACGGTTCTTAAGAATCAGGAAACTGATGAACTGTTCGATTATATAAGACCTTTTTATGAGAACGGTCTTGATGGAGTGATCGTTCAGGATATAGGCGTTATAAGACTGCTTGGGGAAATGTTTCCGGGGCTTTCACTGCATGCCAGTACCCAGATGGCAATAACAGGTTCACAGGGAGTCCGGTTCTTAAAGGAGCTTGGCATAAGCAGAGTAGTTCCCGCAAGAGAGTTAAGCCTTTCTGAAATTAAATCCATTTATGAAGATACAGGTATGGAGCTTGAATGCTTTATACACGGAGCTCTGTGCTATTCCTATTCCGGGAAATGCCTGTTTTCAAGCATTGCCGGTGGAAGAAGCGGGAACAGAGGAAGGTGTGCCGGCCCCTGCAGACTTCCGTATGACGGGAAATATATACTGAGCGCCAGGGATATCTGTACGCTTACTATTCTTCCGGAGCTTACAGATGCGGGTATAGCATCCTTTAAAATAGAAGGAAGGATGAAGTCGAAGGAGTATGTGGCAGGAGTTACCGGGATATACAGGAAATATATTGACAGATTATCAGAGAGGGGTGCCGGTGACTATAAAGTAGATAAAAGGGATTTTGAAGAGCTTACTGAGATATATACACGAAGCGGCCACTGTGAGGGCTATTATCATCAGAAAAACGGAAGAGGAATGATAACAATAGAAAGACCGTCATACGATACTGCGGATGAGGCCGGGCTCAGGGAGCTTTACTTACATTACACAGATAAGGATGACAGGCTTCCCGTAAGCGGGATACTGACCGCATATAAAGGTACAGGATTATCCCTTACACTTAATTGCCGCGGATATGAAGTGTCCTGCGAAGGAGATATGGCAGAGGAGGCAAAGAAAAGACCCACGGATGAAGAGAATTTAAGAAAACATTTATCCAAAACCGGCGAAAGCGGTTTTGTGTTTGACGAGCTCTCAATATATGCCGGTGATGATATTTTTGTACCGGTTTCGTCCGTAAATAATTTAAGACGTTCTGCCTTTGACCTGTTAAGAAATGAAATGCTTAAGAAGTATAAGCGAAACGTGAATACAGGAGAATACAGATATAAACCGGATCTTTTTTTAAAAGATAAAGACGGGATACGGAGTAAAACACGGGAAGGATACAGACACTATCATTGCAGGATCGACAATATCGAAATGCTTGATACGGTATGTGATTATGATTATATCGATATAATTTCGGCTGATATATCACAATTTACCCATACCGACAGGAAAACCGGTAAGGTCTCGCTTGACAGAAAACGCCTGACTGACTGTATGAATAAAGTATATTCAAAAGACAGACGATTCTTCCTTGCACTCCCTCCTGTTATCAGAAACGGATATTTTGAAAGATGTAAAGAGCTGGGTGAACAGATAAACGGGCTTAAACCTGATGGTATCATTATAGACAATTATGAAAGTCTCTGTTATCTTAAAATGATGGATTACCGCGGAGAAATACTTTCGGATATACATATGTATGCTTTGAACAACGAAGCGGTACAGGCGTTCGCCGAAGGTGGAGTAACAATGCTTACATGTCCCGTTGAGCTCAATGCAAGGGAGCTTGAAGGCCTTCTGATACAAAACGGTGAATTCATAATTTACGGAAGGCTTCCGATGATGATATCGGCAGGATGCACCGAAAAGACACTCGGTACATGTAAATATGATAACGGAATATCGAGCATAACCGACAGACTTGGGAATGTATTCCCGGTTAAGAGAAACTGTGATGAATGTTATAATACGATACTTAACTGTGTTCCGGTAATGATACCGGGGGACAGGATCCCGAAAAAGCCCGGTATAATTTCGTACAGGATTCATTTTACCGTTGAAGACCGGACCCGGATAAGGGAGGTTATGGACTATTACGGAGCGGTCGCTGCAGGCAAAGAGACCGTGCTGCCAAAGATCAAACATACACTTGGCCATTTGAAACGGGGAGTTGAGTGATTGGCAACGATTTTTCTGACATTTAACAAGTACATACTGATAATCCTTATGACTGTATATTCATTCCAGTGCTTTTCGGTTTTCAGATACAAAACCGAAGAGGAGAGAGACGGTATCTATATATGGCAGGATATCGCCATGTCACTTATATATATGCTGAGCTTTCTGAATATATATATTTATACGGGTGAACCTGAATTTATAGGATTCTATGTCACTACCCAGGTCGTACTGTGGCTTACCATCCTGATATACAGAAAGCTGTATCCGGAAGCCAACAAGCTTCTTATCAACAATATGTGCATGCTTATAAGCATCGGACTGATAATCCTTGTAAGGCTTAATTACCAGAAGGCAAAGAAACAGTTCATAGTTGTGGTCATATCTTTGGTCCTGGCCATTGTGATCCCGTTTATACTTAAGACCTTTAAGCGCCTGAGAAGGTTTTACTGGCTTCTGTCGGCGGCGGGTATAGCGGCACTTTCGGCAGTGCTCATTTTTTCGAGAACCATTAACGGTTCCAAGCTGAATTTAAGGATCGGAGGAATATCATTCCAGGCATCCGAATTTGTAAAAATCATATTTGTCTTTGCAATGGCAGGTATCCTTACCTGTGTTGAGCATGAAAAGAGGCACAGGATAGCGGCCGCGGTTGCGGGAATTCATGTTCTTCTGCTTGTTGCATCGAAGGATCTTGGAAGCGGAATAATCTATTATATGGTGTTTGTCATTATGCTCTTTGTGGGCATGGAGAGGTATAAATATCTCATACTCGGGCTTTTGGGAGCGGCAGTAGGCTCGATAGCCGGTTACAGACTGTTTTCGCATGTGAGGGTAAGGGTTGAGGCATGGGCCGATCCGCTTGGTACAATAGAAACATCCGGATATCAGATAGCCCAGTCGCTTTTTGCCATCGGTACAGGCGGATTCACCGGTATGGGTCTGTATAACGGTGCTCCGAACAGGATCCCGGTGGTTGATGCCGATTTCATATTTGCAGCCATTTCGGAAGAGTTCGGAGTTATGTTCGGGATATGTCTTATCCTGATATGCTTAAGCTGCTTCATAATGTTTATGAATATTGCGATGCGTTTTAATGACAAGTTCTATAAGCTGGTTGCCGTGGGACTTGCTGTTACATACGGATTTCAGGTTTTTCTTACCATAGGAGGCGTTACCAAGTTCATTCCGCTTACGGGAGTTACGCTTCCGCTTGTAAGCTACGGAAGTAATTCTATCATGGTTTCGCTGATAATGTTTTCCGTGATACAGGGATTATACGTTTCGGTAAGATCCTCCAACAGGGAAGGAGGGGCTTAGACGACTATGGCATTTAAAATATTTAAGAAGAAAGATACCGGTAAAAGCCGGAAGCAGTCCGCGCGTGAGAAGAATGAACACACTAACAAAGAGATAAATATCATTACATGGGTATTTGTTATAGCATTTGTGGCGCTTACCGGACATATAGTTTATTTTACGGCGTTTCAGAGTGAAAGCTTTATCAATAATTCATATAACAGCAAAAGAGCGGAACTGCTTGCGAGGCGTATAGTGAGAGGAAGGATCGTATCGGCTGACGGAAAGATCCTCGCCGAGACAGTTGGAAATGGTGCTGAAGAAGTGAGAAGCTATCCTTACGGCAGCCTCTTTGCGCATGCAGTGGGATTTGCCTCCCAGGGAGGCACGGGTGTGGAATCGATAAGCGGTTTTACTCTTCTGAGAAGTGATGATCCCATCAATCTCAGGATAAAAAACGATATTAACGGTATAAAGAATAACGGGGATACAGTAATTACCACCCTGGACACCGGGCTGCAGAAGGCGGCATATGATGCATTCGGAAAGCATAAGGGAGCTGTTATAGCAATTAATGTTAAGACCGGAGAGATACTTGCAATGGTATCCAAGCCGGATTTTGATCCCAATGATATAGAAGAGCTTTGGACGGAGTTGAATGATGATGAAGAGAACTCGCCTTTGGTAAACAGGGCAACGCTTGGTCTCTATCCGCCGGGATCCACCTTTAAGATAGTAACGGCCCTGGAATATATAAAGGAGCATCCGGATATAACCGGATATGAATTTGACTGTAACGGAAGCTTTACCTTTGAGGATATAACCATAAGCTGTTATCATGGTGCCCAGCACGGACATCTTGACTTGAAGTCAAGCTTTGCAAGAAGCTGTAATTCATCATTTGCGAATATTACTTCACAGCTTGACAGAAAGAAGTTTGAGGAGACCTGCTCCCGGCTTATGTTTAACAGCAGGCTGCCCAGCCCTTTCAGTTACAGGGAAAGCAGTGTACTTATAAATGATACGTCTAAAACTCCTGAGGTAATCCAGGCAGGTATCGGACAGGGCCGAACACAGGTAACGCCCATACATATGGCGATGATAACCGCGGCGGTGGCAAATGACGGTATACTCATGCGTCCCATGGTTGTTTCGGCGGTCAGGAACAGCAGGGGAACGGGTGTGAAAACCTATTCACCGACCGAATACGCAAGGCTGATGTCATCCGAAGAAAGCCGCCTGCTGCGTGAACTCATGAGAGAGGTTGTTATAAGCGGAACGGGTTACAGACTTCAGGGTACCGACGGTTATGAGATAGCGGGTAAAACAGGTTCGGCCGAGTATTCAAAGGATAAGACAAAGAGTCATGCGTGGTTTACCGGCTTTGCTCCTGTGGACGATCCCCAGATAGCTGTCACCGTTATTGCCGAGGGCGCCGGTTCCGGCGGAGAATCCGCGGCGCCTGTTGCCCGTAAGGTTTTTGATGCCTGGTTTTCGAAATAGAGGTACTACAAATATTAATGTCACTGTGTTATAATCATCCTGTCGGCGTTTTTGCGGGAAAATGATGTAACCGCCCGGAAGATCATTCTGTTCTGAATGGATACAGATATTAATGCCGGCTGTAAGTTATTGGGAGTAATGAATGATCAGATATATAGACGATCTCTTTCTGACGGAGAAGACCGGAAAGGATCTTCCTAAGATAAAACGAAAGCTAAGGCTTGGGACGGGAATGACCGGTCTGTATTTTATAATGCTTTCCGAGAATCCTCATGATGTTTTTGATATAGTGCCTGCGCAGGTGTTTAAGCAAAGAAGTTTCAGGCACAGGGATCATACGATAGTTGGAATAACCGAAAATATGAAGGAAGTATATTCTTTCGTTGAAGGAATATTGACGGAACATTATAACAGAACCGGCAGGTACACAGATCTTAAGGCCGGATTTATTGAAAGGCATGTTAAGACGGAAGATGAAAGAGATCCTCTTAAAGAAACGGACCTGACAAAATGCTGAATACTCTTTTTCTTATACTTAAAATAGTGGGAATGGTGTTGTTGTGTATTATCGGCATTCTGCTTCTTCTCTTGATAATGCTTATGTTTGTTCCCGTCAGATATAAGGGGAATGTCTCAAAGGAAAACGGAGAAGACAATCCGGTATATGCTCTTGGCAAAGTCAGCTGGTTAATGCATATAATAAGCGCAGCCTTTGAATATAAGGAAGGCAGTACGGAGCTTATAATAAAAGTATTCGGGATAAGGATAAGGAGCGGGGAAGAGCGCAGGGAGAGGAAACGGCGGAGGGAAGAAAAACGAAGGCGGAAAAGAAGGGGTGAAAAAGTCCCGGATGAACAGACTGAATACACGATATATGAATATAACAAAGACGGAGTGGAGATAAAGACCGAAAGCGGAGTAAAAAAAAGCAAAACCTCAGTATTTACAGAGGAACATGATGAGGGTCTTGACATTGAATATCCTCCGGATAACAGTAAGCCTTCAGATATGGAAGACAGTAAAGAGGATAATTACAGAGCTGATAAAGAAGACCGGATCTGTGAGGAAGATGGTGAAGAGCCTTTTGATCCTTTTATGAAATTCACAGAGAAGGCAGGGCGGATCTTAAAGAAGCTTGGGGTCTCCTGTGAAAAGCTTTCAAAAGGATTGCAGAGAACAGCAGACAGGATAGGAGATACAATAGACAATATCGATTATTATCATACAGCGCTCTGTAATGACAGTAAGAACAGAGAAGCACTTACTCTGCTTACGGTTAAGCTTAAAAGACTGCTTAAGGCAGTAAGACCGAGAAAGGTAAAAGGGCGTCTCAGTTACGGTTCTAAGGATCCGTCTTCTACGGGAATGGTTCTTGCGGGAGCTGCGGTCCTGTATCCCTGGTACGGAAGAAATATTGTAATAGAGCCGGATTTTTACAACGAAGTTCTGGCTTTTGACCTTTTCCTGAAGGGAAGAATATATCTGTGCGTTGCGGTTAAGATATTGCTGCAGCTGTATTTTAATAAAAAGGTCAGAAGATTTATACGCATAATGAAAAAGGAGAACAGTGCAAATGGCTAATAATTTCAATGAGGTTGTTGATTCGATGCTTAAGGGGATGGACGGTTTCCTTTCGAGTAAAACCGTTGTCGGTGAACCGAAAATAATAAATGATACTATCCTTGTTCCCTTCGTTGATGTATCATTCGGCGTGGGTGCGGGTGATTTCAGGGGTGAGAAGAAATCAAACGGTGCAGGGGGACTTACCGGCAAGATGAGTCCGAGCGCGGTTCTTGTTATTCAGAACGGAACAACAAGGCTTGTTAACATAAAGAATCAGGACAGCATGACCAAGATACTCGATATGGTTCCGGATCTTGTGAATAAGTTCGCCGGAAACAGGGATTCTGATAAGATGAGTGATGACGAAGTTGTTAATGAGGCGTTAAACGGAAATTAACATAAAATTTTTTAAAAACCCTCTTGAAAAAAATAACAAGGTTATTTATAATACACTATATAGTGCATCAGAGGGGAGACTGTGCACTATAAGTTGTTTGAAGGGATTATGAATAATAAGGGGAATGATATGGATTTTGCACAGAATATTTCTGTAGAAGACATGGCTTCTATTAAGCTGTGGCTTTTACAAGAGAGCCAACGGTTGGAATATGCCAGAAGATCCTTCGAAAAAGAGAAGGCTGAGTTCGAAGAGAAGAAGCAGCAGTTCGAAGACGAAAAGCGGATACTGATTTCTTCGGTAAGTGAACAGGCAAGAAAGACCGAGCTCGAAGCCAAGACATTGGCTACGGAAAAAATATTGTTCAATCAGAAGCTCGAGATCCTTGAGGGGGGATTTCGGACATTATGTAAAGAACGTGAGGAATTCGAAACGGAGAAGGAGAAGTACCGCAATCGTTATGCGGCCACCGGATCGGGTTCGGGTAACGGATCGGTTAATGTTTCGGCATATCAGTCCGGAGTCTTCTTTAACGGAGTGGATAATGTCCTTGCGTTAAAGAAAAGATACAGGGATCTTCTTAAGATCTTCCATCCGGACAATATGGACGGAGACAATGAGACAGTACAGGTTATTAATCAGGAGTACGCGATGCTGAAGGAACAGTTCTGAAGTCGCGGACAGATTAGAGATATTATTAAAAGACATGGTCTTCATGATGTAATGAAGGCCATGTCTTTTGCTTAAAGAGAGTATTTTGCAAAAAAAAGAAGACCTTCTGTACGAAAGTCTTCTCCGAAAATACAGATTGATCTCAGGCTCTTTCAACCCTGCCTGACTTAAGACAGTTGGTACATACATGAAGCCTCTGGGGAGTTCCGTTCACCTTGCATTTAACTCTCTTAACATTTGCATTGAAAATTCTGTTTGATCTTCTATGTGAATGACTTACATTATTACCAAAATGTACTCCCTTTCCACAAACATCACATTTTGCCATCTTTTGCACCTCCTTATCTTATATATATTTAAATATGAATCTTTTCATGTAAAGCGGACATAAATACCCGCAACAATGTGTATTCTATCAGAAGTTCGGACCAAATGCAAGTATAATTATATAAAAGAACAAAAAAGAATATAAAGAATATAAAACTACGTTTTCTTTTTGAAAGAAATAGTGTATAATGCTTAGGTCTATGTAATGAAAAGGTTCCTGTTGATATATCAATCAGAGATAAATAAGGAGGGGCTTCAATGAAAGGTTACATTAAAACACAGGTAGGTAATGTCAGTATTGATACAGAGGTAATAGCTCAGTATGCCGGATCGGTTGCGGTAGAATGCTTTGGAATCGTCGGTATGGCTGCCGTTAATGTGACGGACGGCATAGTAAAGCTTCTTAAGAAGGAAAAGATTACCCGCGGAATTAATGTGATATTTAAGAATGAACAGCTTACTCTTGATTTTCATGTTATAGTTGCATACGGAGTCAGCATAAAGACAGTTTGCGATAATCTTATAAGCAACGTTAAATATAAGGTTGAAGAGTTCACCGGACTTGATATTGAAAAGATCAATATTTATGTTGAAGGTGTAAGAGTGATCGATTAAAGAGGGAGTAGGAGGAGCGGCTGAAGTGATTTCAAATACTATCGATGCAAAAATGCTGTCGAAGATGTTTCTGACAGGTGCCAAGTCTCTGGAGGCGAAGAAGGCATGGATAAACGAGTTGAACGTGTTCCCTGTACCGGATGGAGATACAGGTACCAATATGACTCTTACCATAATGACTGCGGCAAATGAAGTGGCATCAATGGGCAGGGTGGAAATGCAGCCTTTGTGCAAGAGCATAGCATCGGGATCTCTCCGCGGCGCCAGAGGTAATTCGGGAGTTATTCTTTCCCAGCTGCTTCGCGGCTTTACAAAGGCGGTAAGTGATAAAGAGATAATAGACATACCTTTACTTGCAAGTGCATGTAATAAGGCTGTAGAGACAGCATATAAAGCGGTAATGAAGCCAAAGGAAGGAACAATACTAACGGTTGCAAGGGGTATTGCGGAGAGGGCAACAGAGTTAAGTGTTTCGACCGATGATATGAATTTCTTTTTAGAAGAGCTCATTAAAGAGGCAGAGGCTGTACTTGCAAGAACGCCTGATATGTTACCGGTCCTTAAGCAGGCCGGAGTGGTGGATTCGGGCGGCCAGGGACTTGTTGAGATCCTTAAGGGTGCATATCAGGCATACCTGGGAAATGAGATAGTATTCTCCGTATCCGAAGAACCCATGCCCGGTATCACCAGTGAGAAGGGATATGAAGTCCAGGCGGGTTTTGAAATAAAGTATGGATACTGTACCGAATTCATAATAATGCTCGACAAGGTCTTCAATGCAAAAAACGAGCAGGATTTCAAGAATTATCTTGAGTCTATAGGCGATTCGATAGTATGCGTTGCCGATGAGGATTATGTAAAGGTTCACGTTCATACGAACGATCCCGGTCTTGTCATACAAAAGGCACTGACATACGGTGCTCTTACCAGAATGAAGATAGATAATATGAGGGAGGAGCATCAGGAGAAGCTGTTTAGGATGTCGTTGGGGGCGGGCGGACAGACTAAATATGAAGAGATCAAAGAGAATGATTCGAAGACTGATAATGCAAATCAGCATACAGCCGGAGAACCCGGGAGCGCTACATTAAAACCGGATGATGAAAAGAAGACGGAGAAAGAAACATATATATCACAGCCTGCGGATGACGGCCTTGCGGATCCGGGTACAAATACAGAAAGAAAGGATGTCGGTTTTATAGTTATTTCCATGGGGGACGGACTTGACAGTATTTTCAAGGGCCTTGGAGTGGATAAGATAATTTCCGGCGGACAGACGATGAATCCCAGTACGGAGGATATGTTCAGGGCCGTGAACGAGATAAACGCGGACAGTATCTTCATCCTTCCGAATAATAAAAACATAATAATGGCGGCCAACCAGGTTAAGTACATGGTTGAAGACAAGAAAATCTTCGTTATTCCCACCAGGACGGTACCACAGGGAATTACCGCACTGATCAATTTTACCTTTGACATGAGTGCCGAAGAAAACAATGAGGTAATGAGCAGGGCAATACTGGACGTTAAAACAGGCCAGGTAACATATGCCGTAAGAGATACCGTGATCAATGACATCAGTATTAAACAGGGCAACATCATGGGAATCGGGGATAAGGATATTCTTGCTGTAGGCGATGCCGTAGAGGAGACAGCTCTTAAGATGATAGATAAAATGGTTGATGAAGATTCCGAACTCATCAGTATCTATTATGGCAGGGATACCGAAGAGCAGGATGCCGGCGATTTCCTGAAAAGTGTTGAGGAAAAGTATCCGGCTTGTGAAGTCGAGATGCATTACGGCGGACAGCCGATATATTATTATGTGATCTCAGTAGAATAAAACGGAATGGATATAAAAACAGATATCAGAAATCTTAAAGGAATAGGCGAAAAAACAGCAGGTTTATACCACAGGGTCGGCATATACACATATGGCGACCTTGTGTATTATTACCCCAGAGACTATATGCAGTATGATGAGCCGGTTGCACCGGCTGAGTCTCTTATCGGAAGCTTCATTTTTACACGGGTAAGGTTAAATGACAGACCGCTTATGAGAAAAGCGGGTAGAATGGCTGTTGTGACCTCGAATGCAGTTACGGATACCGGTATTATGCGGGTTGTGTGGTTCCATATGCCATATCTTACAAAGAGCCTTTCGGCGGGACACGAATATGTTTTTGCCGGAACACTGAAGCGACAGGGGAATACCTGGTCAATGGAACAGCCGCTTATATTTACTCCGGAGGAATATAAGAAGCTTGAGAATTCGCTCCAGCCGGTTTATCCGCTTACGAAGGGACTGTCCAACAATGCGGTAAAGAAAGCTGTAAAGCAGGCGCTCTCATATGTTAAGACAGGGAAAACAGCCGGAGGCTTATCTCTTGAAAAGGCTCTTGCCGGAATACATTTTCCGAAAGATACAGTAGAGCTTAGGAATGCAAGAGAAGCTCTGATATATGATGAATTCCTTATGTTTATACTGAGGATAAGGCTTCTGAGGGAAGAAAATAACAGGTCTGCGAATGATTATATCATTAATGCTTCGTCCAGGGTCAGGGAGATTATCGGTTCACTTCCATACAGATTAACGGATGCACAGCTTAAAGCATTATCTGACGTGGAGACGGATATGTCCGGTCCGCATGCGATGAGCCGGCTTATACAGGGAGATGTGGGCTGCGGGAAAACAATCGTGGCTGTGCTCGCATGCATAGATGCTGTCCTTGGCGGCTATCAGTGTGCCGTTATGGTCCCGACAGAGATCCTGGCATCACAGCATTATGATTCTTTTTCGGAAATTTTTACCCGGTTTGGTATAGAAAGTGAGATATGTCTGCTTACAGGGTCGATGTCTCCGGCAGCCAAACGTAAGGTTTATGAGAAGACAGAGGATGGCCGGGCAGGAGTTGTCATAGGCACCCATGCACTGTTTCAGGAAAAAGCAGTATATGGGAAGCTGGCTCTTGTGGTGACGGATGAGCAGCACAGGTTCGGTGTCAGACAGAGGGGGATGATGGTAGAAAAGGGAGGAGACAGGATACCGCATGTACTTGTAATGAGTGCAACCCCGATTCCCAGAACGCTTGCAATAATGCTGTACGGTGACCTTGATATTTCGGTCATAGATGAAGTTCCGGCCAGGCGGCTCCCGGTTAAGAACTGTGTTGTGGGGACGGATTACAGGAAGAGAGCATACCACTTTATTGAAAAAGAAGTAAAAGCCGGTCACCAGGCATATGTGATCTGCCCTTTGGTAGAAAGCAGTGAGGGCCTTGACTGCGAGGATGTAACATCATATACGGACAGACTGAAGAACGAACTTGGCCCGGAAATAAGCGTCGCCTGTCTTCACGGCCAGATGAAACCTGCTGCAAAGGACAGGATAATGAGGGAATTCCTTGAAGGAAAGACCATGGTGCTTGTAAGTACGACTGTGGTTGAGGTGGGTGTTAATGTGCCTAATGCAACGGTTATGATGATCGAGAACTCTGAACGTTTCGGACTTGCCCAGCTTCATCAGCTGAGAGGCAGGATCGGAAGAGGCGATGCCCAGTCCTATTGTATTTTTATAGACTGTAAGGAAAGTGAGAAGAGCAGGAAAAGACTGGATATATTAAATCATTCAAATGACGGATTTAAAATAGCTTCCGAGGATCTTAAACTAAGGGGACCGGGAGATATGTTCGGAATAAGACAGAGCGGAGAGATGCAGTTCAGACTCGGAGACATTTTTTCGGATGCCACGGTTTTGGAACGTGCCGCTAAGGATGCTTCGCTGATACTGGATCAGGATCCGGGCCTTGAAAAAGAAGAAAATGCATACTTGAAAAACAGGATTGAGGAGTTAAACGCTTCATCCGATATCCATGCACTGTGATCGATAAAAAACAGGTTACCGGTGATCCGGGAACCTGTTTTTTTAACCGAGTATTTTTTTAAAGGTTTCCATTGCTTCGTCCGGATCATAAGGTTTTTTGATGAAGTCAACAGCTCCGAACTTAAGAGCTTCCATTATCTTGTCTTTCTGTCCGGCGGCGCTTACCATGACAACCTTCTGGCCGGGGTATTCAGCCCTTATCCGTTTAAGAGTTTCTATGCCGTCCATTTCCGGCATTGTAATGTCAAGTGTTATCAGATCCGGCAGATCGGGAGAGAGGTTCTTCAGAAGGTCGAGAGCCTCCTGTCCGTTACCGGCATTTCCAATGATATAATGTCCTGCTTCCTTTAGCGAAGCTGCAAGCACTTTTCGCATTGTCCTTGAGTCGTCTACTATTAGTATAGTGCCCATTTTATGTTCTCCTACCCTTAATTAAGTCATTTTCTTATGTAATATTTATTATTCCCTCAGTGGTCATAAAGCCCCGCCGTGGCGGTATCCCTCATTCGACCGTATAGTTATCGGACAGTAAAACAGTCAGCGTAACAGGTTTGTCAAAAAGATGAAGAGGTATATTGATTATATCTTCGGCATTTATAACCGAAGGACCCGTCTTATAGTGCGGAGCCAGCATATCGATATTTATGAATCTGTGGCTTATGTCAGTTGCAAATATTCCGTTAATGCAGTTGATGAGTTCGCATATGGAATCGAGTGCGTCGTCGAGATCATCTATATACTGTTCACCGGCAAAGCCGATGGCGGTCTGAATAAGCGTCGGTTCCTCCCCGGAAAGAGCAAGCAGAAGATTGAAATCACCTACGGATGCCTGATAACACAGGTTCTCCGTTACAAGCTTGTCGCTCGTATACGGACGTTCTATATATACATGATAATCAACAAGCCTAGAAAGAGTTCTTACGGCCACTCCGATGAGCTCCTTGGCATATCCGGGAAGATCGTAAAGATATATGGGAACGATCCTGTCTATATCACAGCTCTTGAGGTTATCCATATCGGTAAGGGTATAACCGTTATCCTGCTGGAAATCATTGAGAGCCTCGACAACATCATTCATGTTCATGTATTTAAGATCCACGGCAGACTGGACAAACGAGAGAAAACCGTTGCCCTGAAGGGTAAGAAGCCTTGAGACCTGACTGTCCGTCAGATACCCCTTTTCAACCGCAAGATCACCGAAACGCTTATCTGTGAGAGACTGAAGCTTGTTTATTTCTTCTATCTGTTCGGGAGTCATTAGATTCTCCGACTGTGCGATCATGCCGAGACGTACGCGCTTACGTGCCTGAAGCTCGAATATTTTCTCGAGAGCCTCGGGTCCCAGCTTCCCTTTTTCAACAAGATAATCAGCCAGTATTCTGTCAAACATGGTATTCTCCTTTGAGATTTTATCAGATCAATAACGGTATTCCAATCAATACTTAATATATATAATACCAAAATTGTGACATGACTTCAATGAATAAGTTGTTGATTTTTAATAAAAAAGCCACAAAAAACAAATACTACAATTTGTTGTGTGAAAATTTGTTCGTACAATAATTAGCGTTTTTCTTGAAAAATAACAGAATTATGTTATAATGTTATATGTTTTTGGGTTTCAGGGAGTATTTTTGCATATCAAGGGGTATCAAAATGGCAAATAAAAACACATATGACGCAAGCAGTATAACTGTGCTTGAGGGGCTTGAAGCTGTAAGAAAGCGCCCCGGAATGTATATTGGCAGCGTCACAACAAAGGGTCTTAACCATCTTGTTTATGAAATAGTCGATAATTCGGTAGACGAACATCTTGCCGGTTACTGCAGCGAGATCAGGGTTACGCTTGAAGCGGACGGATCGGCCACGGTAGAGGATAACGGCCGGGGAATCCCGGTTGGCATGCACGAGAAAGGAATGAGTGCGGAACGGCTTGTATTCACTACCCTTCACGCGGGCGGCAAATTTGATGATTCGGTATATAAGACAAGCGGCGGACTTCACGGAGTGGGTTCATCTGTTGTCAATGCTCTGTCCGAGTATCTTGATATTGAGGTAAGACGCGAGGGCAAGGTGTTTCATGACCGATACAGCAGAGGGATACCTGTCATAGAGCTTGAAGACGGACTGCTTCCGGTAATCGGAAGATCAAGGACGACAGGTACCAAGATCAATTTTCTCCCGGATGATACCATATTTGAAAAAACACGGTTTAAAGAAGAGGATATCAAGAGCCGCCTTCATGAGACCGCATATCTTAATCCCCAGCTTACGATAATTTTTACGGATAACAGACAGGAAACGCCCGATGTTGAAATCTTCCATGAGGAGGACGGTATAATAGGCTTCGTAAAGGATATGAACCGTAATGAAGAAGCGATCAATGATCCTGTTTTTTTCAGCGGTGAGGCTGACGGGATAAAGGTAGAGGTTGCTTTCCAGTATGTCAATGATTTTCACGAGAACGTTCTCGGCTTCTGTAATAATATTTATAATTCCGAGGGAGGTACGCATCTTACCGGCTTTAAGACAATGTTCACCAACGTCATGAACACCTATGCAAGGGAACTGAACATACTTAAAGAAAAAGATGCGAATTTTACGGGAGCGGACATAAGGAACGGAATGACGGCCGTTGTGTCGATCAAACATCCCTCGCCGAGGTTTGAGGGACAGACAAAGACCAAGCTTGACAACCAGGATGCGACCAAGGCTGTTTCCAAGGTAACGGGTGATGAACTTGTAAGGTATTTCGACCGTAATCTCGATGATCTGAAAGCTGTGCTTTCGTGTGCGGAGAAGGCGGCCAAAATAAGAAAGAGCGAGGAAAAGGCCAAGACCAACATGCTTACCAAGCAGAAATACAGCTTTGACAGCAACGGTAAGCTTGCCAACTGTGAGAGCAGGGACGCATCCAAGTGTGAGATATTCATAGTCGAGGGTGACTCCGCCGGAGGAAGCGCAAAAACCGCAAGAAACAGGATGTATCAGGCGATCCTTCCCATAAGGGGAAAGATACTTAATGTGGAAAAGGCTACAATAGACAAGGTTCTTGCCAATGCTGAGATCAAGACCATGATCTATGCCTTCGGCTGCGGATTCTCGGAAGGTTACGGTAATGATTTCGACATAAGCAAGCTCCGTTATGACAAGATCATAATAATGGCTGATGCCGATGTTGACGGCGCACATATTTCAACCCTGCTTCTTACTCTTTTTTACCGCTTTATGCCGGAGCTTATATATGAAGGTCATGTTTATCTTGCAATGCCTCCGCTCTATAAGGCGATGCCGAAGAAAGGGGAAGAGGAATATCTTTATGATGATAAGGCTCTGGCAGCATACCGTAAATCTCATACGGATTTCACTCTTCAGAGATACAAGGGACTGGGTGAGATGGATGCCGAGCAGCTGTGGGAGACCACGCTCGATCCCGAGAGACGTAAGCTTAAGCTTGTAGAGATCGAGGACGCAAGACTTGCGAGCAATACAACGGAAATGCTTATGGGCAATGAGGTGCCGCCAAGGAAGGCATTTATCTATAAGCATGCAAGAGATGCAGAGTTAGATATTTAATTTTGTATCAAGGGAGATATAACGATGGCAATAGCAGAAGATGAACAGATCATAAAAACCGAATATTCCGAGGTCATGCGTAAATCTTATATAGATTATGCGATGAGCGTTATAATATCAAGGGCTCTTCCGGATGTGAGAGACGGTCTTAAGCCGGTACAGAGACGTACGCTTTACGATATGTATGAACTGGGTATCCGCTGGGACAGACCGTACAGGAAATCTGCACGTATCGTCGGCGATACAATGGGTAAGTATCATCCCCATGGGGACAGCTCTATTTATGATGCGCTGGTCGTTATGTCCCAGGACTTCAAAAAGGGGATGACTCTTGTTGACGGTCACGGCAACTTCGGTTCGATCGAAGGCGACGGCGCCGCAGCCATGCGTTATACGGAAGCGAGGCTTGAGAAGGTCACACAGGAAACCATTCTTGCGGATCTTGACAAGGATGTTGTGGATTTTGTCCCCAACTTTGATGAAACCGAAAAGGAACCCGAGGTGCTTCCGGCCAAGATACCGAATCTTCTGATCAACGGAAGCGAGGGTATTGCCGTAGGTATGGCAACAAGCATGCCTCCCCATAATATTTCGGAGGTGATCGAGGGTGTAAAGGCATATATAAAGAACCCCGATATCACAACGGCTGAGCTGATGGAATACATTCCGGGGCCCGATTTTCCGACAGGTGGTATTGTAGTAAATAAGGATGAGCTTCCTGATATATACGAAACCGGAGTGGGCAAGATAAAGATAAGGGGTAAGATCGAATTCGAAAAGGGCAAGGCAGGCAAGTCAAGGCTCGTAATAACCGAGATACCTTATACGATGATCGGAGCCAATATCAGCAAATTCCTTACGGATGTCGTGGCACTGATCGATTCCAGGAAAACAAATGATATAGTGGATATTTCCAATCAGTCGAGCAAGGAAGGGATACGGATAGTTCTTGAGCTCCGCAAGGATGCCGATGTGGAGAACCTGAAGAACATGCTGCTTAAGAAGACCAGGCTTGAGGATACCTTCGGCGTGAATATGCTTGCTGTTGCGGACGGACGCCCCGAGACTCTCGGACTCAGGGATATAATCAGGTATCATGTTGATTTCCAGAGAGAGATAAGGACACGCAAATATAAAAATCTCCTGCAGAAAGAGCTCGACAAAAAGGAGATACAGGAAGGCCTTATACATGCCTGTGACGTTATAGACCTGATAATTGAAATACTCAGGGGATCGAAGGACGTAAAGACAGCCAAGGCATGTCTGACGGAAGGCAGGACAGAAGGAATAACCTTTAAATCAAGAATAAGCAAAAAAATGGCTGAGCAGCTCAGGTTCACTGACAGACAGGCAGAAGCCATACTGTCCATGAGACTTTATAAGCTTATCGGACTGGAGCTTGAGGCTCTTATGAAAGAGCATGAGGATACGCTTAAGAATATAGATCTGTATAAGGATATTCTTACGAATCCCAAAACCATGGACAGGCTTATCATAAAAGAGCTTGACGGATATAAGAAGGAGTACGGAAGGGAAAGAAGGACCGCGATCGAAAATGCAGAAGCTGTGGTATTTGAGGAAAAGAAGATCGAGGAGGCCGAGGTGATGTTCTTAATGGACCGCTTCGGTTATTCAAAGACAATAGATGTTTCCGTATATGAAAAGAATAAGGATACTGTAGAGGCGGAGAATAAGTATATCATTCCCGTAATGAACACCGGAAGGATATGCCTGTTTACGAATACAGGACAGCTCCATTCTATCAAGGTACCGGATCTTCCGCACGGTAAATTAAAGGATAAGGGCATTCCTGTCGATAATGTCAGTAACTACAGTTCTTCGGAGGAGACGGTTGTATATGCCTGTGATCTTAAAACACTGATCATGCAGAAGCTGTGTTTCGCGACAAAGTATTCAATGCTTAAGCATGTGTACGGTACGGAATTCGATATAACCAAGCGCTCCGTTGCCGCAACGGGTCTTAACGACGGAGATGAAGTGGTGGCCGTATTCCCGATAATAGATGAGAAGAACGTTGTGTTAAGGACAAGAGACGGATACTTCTTAAAGTTCCCGCTCGACGATATACCGCTTAAGAAAAAAGGAGCTGTGGGCGTAAGGGGAATGAAGCTTGTGGGTACAGATGAGATCACTGATGTATATCCTCTTAAGAACGGCGTTGAACAGATTGTCGAGGTTAACGGGAAAAAGATAGAGCTTAATAAGCTGAAGCTTGCCAGACGTGACTCCAAAGGAACAAAGGTCAGGACCTGAATTAAGCCTTCCGGTCATGGATGTTGATTATAAATATGTGAGGTTTGGAATGAGAGTTATAGCCGGTAGTGCCAGACGGCTTCCGCTAAAGACGCCGCCCGGTTACGAAACAAGGCCTACTTCCGATAAGATAAAAGAAACACTGTTTAATATTCTGATGCCGTATATTTATACGGATACCGTATTTCTTGATCTTTACAGCGGAAGCGGCGGGATAGGAATAGAGGCGCTGAGCAGAGGGGCAAAGAGGGCTGTGTTTGTTGAAAACAGTAAGCCGGCTCTGGCCTGCATAAAGGAAAATATCAGCAAAACCGGATTCGCAGACCGGTCTGAAATAATCAGTACAGATGTACTTACTGCCCTGCACAGGCTTGAGGGAAGGGGAAAGTTTGATATAATATTTATGGATCCCCCTTATGATATGGGTTATGAAAGGCCGGTCCTTGAATACCTTGCTTCCACGGGGCTTGTGGGAGAGGATGCCATTATCATTACGGAGGCTTCCATTAATACGGATTTTGATTTTATCGAAAGACTGCCATACGATATAATGAAATTCAAAAAGTATAAGAACAACTGCCATCTGTTTCTGAAAAGAAGGGCGGAGAAAGGACTGGCGCAGGGTGAAGAAAGCAATATATCCGGGGAGCTTTGATCCTATTACCTACGGTCATATCGATATCATACGGAGAGCAGCGGATATCTTCGATGAACTTACGGTAAGCGTGCTGAACAACAAAGGGAAAACTCCGTTGTTTTCTGTAGATGAACGTGTTAATATTATTAAGGAGGCGACACGCGATCTGCCCAATGTTACGGTAGAAAGCTATGACGGTCTTCTCGTTGATTATTGTGAAAAGAATAATGCGCGCGTTATCATTAGAGGACTTAGAGCCATAACCGATTTTGAATTCGAGCTTCAGCTGGCACAGACCAACAGAAAGCTCAGCAGGAAGGTGGATACCATATTCCTGACGACCAGTCTGGAATACGCATATTTGAGTTCATCAACGGTTAAAGAGGTTGCGAGCTTTGGCGGTGACATAAGTAAATTTGTTCCGGAATTTATAGCCCGTCTGGTTTATGAAAAGTACGGGATAAATAAATATTCATAGGGTGAGGAGAGAGTAAATGAGCAGTAAAATCGAACAGATCATTGACGAAATCGAAGACTTTATTGACGGATGTAAATTCAAGACATTTTCAAGTACGGAGATTCTGGTAGACAAGGAACATATGGAAGAGTTGCTCAGGGAACTGAGGATGAAGACACCCGATGAGATCAAACGCTACCAGAAGATAATCAGCAATAAGGAAGCGATTCTCAATGATGCCAAGGAAAAAGCCGAGGCTATGATCAATGAGGCTCAGATCCATACAGATCATATGGTAAATGAACATGAAATCATGCAGCAGGCATATGCTCAGGCGAATGAGGTGGTACAACAGGCTGTGAATCAGGCGCAGCAGATACTTGACACGGCTACTGCGGATGCCAATGGAATAAGGCAGTCGGCCATGAAGTACACGGATGATATGCTTGCAGAGCTTCAGGGTATAATAAAGACAGCGATAGGAGATGCACAGTCCAAGTATTCAGGCCTTTTAGAGAGGCTTAAGAGCTGCGAGAGCGTAATAGACAAGAACAGGTCCGACCTGTATCCGAGTGTTGAGCTTGCCAAAGAGATCGCATCGATAGAAGGTACGGACGGTATGTCAGATAATACCAAAGCGGGACATACAGGCGATATAAGCCTTGATATGTTGAAAAAGTAGTCACGGATAACGGGCGTCATAAGATATACGGATTATGACAAAGGAAGTGAAGGATATGGGAGTACTGAGCGGCCTGAAACCGCAGAATGTATTTGGATTTTTTGAAGAAATATGCAATATTCCGCATGGCTCCGGAAACACAGGAGCTATTGCGGATTATTGTGTTTCATTTGCCAAAGAAAGAGGGCTTGAATACAACAAGGATAATTATGATAATGTACTGATCCGCAAGAAGGGTTCAAGGGGATGTGAAAATAAAGGGCCTCTGTTACTTCAGGGGCATCTTGATATGGTATGTGAGAAGAACATGGATTACGATCCCAGGTTTGATTTTACAAAGGATCCTCTCAAGCTTGCCGTGATGGATGATTATGTGTATGCCAAGGGAACCACTCTTGGAGGAGATGACGGTATAGCGGTTGCTTATATGCTGGCCATCCTGGATGATGATAAACTGGTACATCCTCCTCTTGAATGTCTTTTTACGACAGGAGAAGAAACCGGTATGACCGGAATGGATGGCTTTGATGCATCCTTCATTAAGTCGAAGCGGATGATAAATATAGATAATGAAACAGAGGGTGAAATACTTGTAAGCTCGGCCGGAGGACGTAAGGTTAAATGCATGGTACCTGTAAGATACCATGAAGCCACCGGAATAGCATACGATATAGTTATCTGCGGACTGCTGGGAGGACATTCGGGATCGGAGATCGATAAATACAGGGGAAACGCCAACCTGATAATGGGCAGGCTTCTGCATCATCTGAAAGGAAAGGTTAATTTTAAACTGTATTATCTTAAGGGAGGTCTTCAGGATAATGCGATACCCAGAGAGGCGAAGGCATCTGTCATTATCGATGCAAAGGATGCTACGAGATTTGAAGATCTGATAACGGAATTTGAACTTGAGATAATAAACGAGTACAGAAAGATAGAAAGCAATATTACGATATATACCGAATGCAGGGACAGGATGACTACAGAGGTCCTTACTCCCAAGACACAGGAAAGGGTGATCTTCCTGCTTATGACGATCCCGGACGGTATTGCAAAGATGTGTCCGGAATCGGAGAGTATAGTGCAGACTTCTTCAAATGCCGGTATCGTAAGACTTCGTGAAGATAATTTTGAGGTGATCGTCAGTATCAGGAGTTCGATATCTTCTGCCAAGGAAGCATTAAGCGACAAGCTTGAATATCTGACCGAGACCATAGGCGGGGAGTTTATTGTTGAATCGGATTATCCGGCATGGGAATACAGGGAAAGATCCAGGCTTCGTACAATGGTTGTGGATACCTACAGGGAGCTGTTTGACAGGGAACCTGTTGTTACCTCGATACATGCGGGACTTGAATGCGGTATAATCTTTGACAAGGTTAAGGGGATTGATATAGTATCACTGGGGCCCGATATTGAGA
The DNA here is from genome assembly GCA_017450065.1 of Lachnospiraceae bacterium. Taxonomy (GTDB): domain Bacteria; phylum Bacillota; class Clostridia; order Lachnospirales; family Lachnospiraceae; genus UBA2868. The sequence goes on along the minus strand of JAFSYI010000085.1, from coordinate 161,753 downwards.
ATATCCATACGCCCAAAGAGAAGCTTAATATCAGCTCGACCGAGAGAACCTACAGGCTGCTTCTAAAAGTTATGGAGAAATGTGCCAATGAGTGAACTGATCAGGCTTGACCGTTATATTTCAGAATGCGGCGTGCTGAGCCGCAAACAGGCCGTTCCTGCGATCAAGGCAGGAAGGGTATACGTAAACGGCAGTATCATCGATATTCCCGGATATAAGATAAGGGAAGACGATGAGGTCACTTTGGATGGGAACAGGCTTAATTACAGCAGGTATTCGTATTATATGCTGAATAAGCCGCAGGGGTGTGTCAGTGCGGTAAAGGACGGACTTTCTGATACAGTGATATCGTATCTCAAAGGTGTCAGGACCGACGGACTTTTTCCTGTGGGAAGGCTTGACAAGGATACTGAGGGACTTCTGCTTATTACGAATGACGGACAGCTCTGCCACGAGCTCATATCACCCAAAAAACATGTTGAAAAGACATATTATGCGGTTGTGGATAAAGAACTTCCCGAAATTGCATACGAGGCATTTCTGAAGGGACTCTATATCGGGGAAGAGAAGCCGTGTCTGCCTGCCATACTAAAGAAAGCCCGGGTAATTGAGCCATATGAGGGTTACGGATACGAGCTTACCATTACCGAAGGCAGATTTCATCAGGTTAAGAGAATGTTCTATGCTTATGAAGCAAGGGTTACTTATCTTAAGCGGATCAGTGAAGGCGGAGTGAAGCTGGATGAAGAACTTGCGCCCGGAGAGTTCAGACGTCTCACGGATGATGAATTAAATAAGTTAAAAGAGAGTGAAGGACTTGAATAAAAGGGTTAAAGGTGAATGGGGTTATATCAGTTACCAGCGTAAAAGAGTATTGCTCATTACGCTGGTTCTGTATGTATGTGCAATAGGGATATATCTGTTTGGGTATTTCAGCCTTAATACACCGAAGAATATGTTTACCATCATAGCTGTGCTTTCAATACTGCCGGCCAGTAAGAGTATGGTAAATCTCATTATGTTTTTACGATTCAGATCGCTTCCTGCCGATATCCATAAGAGCTATTCGGAACATGCCGGTGATATGTGTATCATATATGAAACGCCGTTCACCACATATGAAAAGACATATTATGTGGAAGCATCGGTTTGTAAGAATAAAACCCTCATATGCAGTTATCCCCCGGGGAACTCCGGTATTAAAGGTTCCGGCGTAAACGGGACTCAGGATATAAAGAAGCTTACTGAGCATCTTATGGGAGTGATCGGTAATGAGGGATATAAGGACATCACTGTTAAGGTATACGGGAAAAGAGAAGATTTCATTAAAAGAACAGATGAACTTTCAGATCTGAAAGCACAGGACATTAAGGCAGACAGATCGGTTCTTGATACATTGCTGAGTGTTGTTCTTTAAAACGGAGACTTACTTTGAAGGAATTTGTGATAGCCGAAACGGAACAGGGAATAAGACTTGACAAACAGCTTCTTAAAATACTGGACAGGGCAGGCACAGGATTTATTTATAAGATGCTCAGAAAGAAGAACATTACCCTGAACGGAAAGAAGGCAGAGGGAAAAGAACGCCTGTATCACGGTGATGTCATAAGGATATATCTTTCGGATGAAACCTTTGAAAAATTTTCATCCGATAAGTATCCGGGGAAAAATACCGGGTCGAAGAGCGCTGCTGATAAGGATAGTTCATCCGGCATAAGTTCACGGATTATATTTGAGGACGAAAAGCTTCTTCTTGTAAATAAACCCGTGGGTATTCTTTCGCAGAAGGCAGCTGCGGATGATATATCGATTAACGAGCTCTGCCTTGATCATCTTATAAACAAAGGTGAGCTTACTCCGGAAAAGCTTAAGATATTCAAACCGTCCGTATGCAACAGGCTGGACAGAAATACCTCCGGGATCATCATATTTGCAAAGGACTACAGGACCAATGCCGCAGTAAATGCTGCTCTTAAAGAAAGAACAATACATAAGTATTATCTTTGTGTGGCAGAAGGACGAGTTGAGAAGAGCGGTATTCATGTCGGTTATCTGTCAAAGGACAGAAGGTCCAACAAGTCTGAGATCAACCCGGAACCTTCAGACAGATCCGTAAGGATCGAGACTTATATCAGACCGTTAGAGACAGCAGCGGAGCACACGCTGTTGGAGATAGATCTTATAACCGGAAGATCACATCAGATACGCGCACAGCTTTCGGAACTTGGTCATCCTCTTCTTGGAGACAGAAAATACGGTGGACATGGCAGAGGAGGGTACTGCCTTCACGCATATAAGCTCTGTATACCGGGGAGCACGGAAGGAGAGCTTAAATATCTGGCGGGACGTACTTTTACAGCGCGGCCGCCCGAAGGTATGGGAAGTATAATAAGGGATTTATTTAAGGTGGATACAGATGCCTACATGGAACAGCAGGGGACTCAGGGGCTCGACACTTGAGGAGCTGATCAACAGGACCAACGAAAAATACAGAGATAATAAGCTCGGACTTATCCAGAAGATTCCGACGCCAATAACCCCTATTAATATTGATAAGGCGCATAAACAGATCACTCTCGCGTATTTCGATCAAAAGAGTACGGTGGATTATATAGGAGCAGTCCAGGGAATACCGGTATGTTTTGATGCCAAGGAATGTGCCAGGGAAACCTTTGCTCTTGCCAATATTCATGAGCATCAGGTCCGGTTCATGAATGAGTTCGAAGAACAGGGTGGGATAGCTTTCTTCCTGATCTATTTTTCCGGAATGGATATATTCTATTACCTTAAGCTCAGGACACTGATGATATTCTGGAACCGTATGCTCGAAGGAGGAAGAAAGAGCTTCAGGTACGAAGAGCTTGATGAGGAGTATATAATCAGACATAAGCACGGAGTGATCGTCCCCTATTTTGATCTGCTCAACAAAGACCTTCAGGAGCGCGATTCTTGACAAGTGAGACCGTTTCAAATATAATTTTGCGGTGGTCTGATAACACATTACAACACTAAAGCACAAACGGAAATTGACCGGGCATAAATGACTGCCTGTGTACAGGAGATAACATGGAGAATAAGCTGATCCATACGCCTGAGGGCGTCAGGGATAATTACGGAGATGAACTGAAGAAGAAGCTTAAGGTGTGCAGCACACTTAAGACGCTTATCGGCAGATACGGATATGAAGATATAAAGACACCGACATTTGAATTCTTTGATATTTTTTCGGGAAATATCGGCACAATACCTTCGCGCGAGCTGTACAAATTCTTTGATAAGGAGGGAAATACCCTGGCTCTCAGGCCGGATTTCACTCCGTCGATAGCAAGGGCGACCGCAAAGTATTTTACTGAGGAGACGATGCCTTTAAGATTCTGCTATGTAGGATCCACATTTAATAATTCCACCGATTATCAGGGTAGGCTTAAAGAGAATACGGAAATAGGCGTTGAGCTTATAAACGACGGCAGTGAAGACGCTGATGTGGAAATGATCCTTATGACGGTAGAAGCACTTATAAGCTGCGGACTTAAAGATTTTCAGATAAGCATAGGCAATCTTGAATTCTTCAAGGGACTCTGCGGTGAATACGGTATAGATGAGGAGAATGAACTGCTTCTTCGCGAAATGATAAATGATAAGAACTATTTCGGAACAAGGGATATCCTCGACTCCCTCGAAATAAGCGATGATGTAAAGGATATTTTTTCACGCATCCCCGAACTGTTCGGAGGTATAGACATACTTAAGGAAGCAGAGAGTTATGTAAGCAACGGCAGAGCGAAGGATGCACTGAAAAGACTGGTTTCAATCTACGGAATGCTTGAGAAAAACGGAGTGGCCGACTATATTTCCTTCGATCTTGGAATGCTCAGTAAATACAATTATTATACGGGTATAATATTCAGGGCTTATACTTACGGAAGCGGAGATGCCGTAATAAAGGGAGGAAGATATGATAACCTGTTATCGGAATTCGGGAAAAAAGCCGCAGCCGTAGGATTCTGTATAAGAATAGACCAGCTTCTTTCAATACTGGAAAGACAGAAGATCGATATTTCTTTGGAAAAAGATGAGAGTTATCTGATACTGTATAACAGTAAGAACAGGGGAAAGGCTTATGAGCAGGCCTCCAAAATAAGAAAAGCGGGGAAACGGGCAGTTATCATGAACGAAACCGCATACGGTAAGGAAAAGACAGAACTGTTTGCGAAAGACAGAGGCTTCACGATCATAAGATAGAGATACATAAAATATAAATGAAAGTCCGGGGGAATGATGAACTATATTACATTTGCATTGGGAAAAGGCAGGCTTGCGAATAAGACTCTTCAGCTTCTTGAAGAGATAGGCATTACCTGTGAGGAAATGAAGGACAAGACAACAAGGAAGCTCATATTTGTGAACGAAGAACTTAAGCTTAAGTTCTTCCTTGCAAAGGGTCCCGATGTTCCGACCTATGTTGAATACGGTGCGGCAGATATCGGAGTTGTGGGCAAGGACACCATAATGGAAGAAAACAGGAAATGCTACGAGGTTCTGGATCTTGGATTCGGTAAGTGCCGAATGTGTGTATGCGGTCCCGAATCATCCGCAGAGCTTTTAAAGCACCATGAAATGATCAGGGTTGCTACCAAGTATCCTCACATAGCCAAGGATTATTTCTATAATAAAAAGCATCAGACCGTTGATATAATAAAGCTGAACGGATCGATAGAGCTGGCACCGATCGTAGGTCTGTCAGAGGTTATAGTTGATATAGTGGAGACAGGATCAACTCTTAGGGAAAACGGGCTTATGGTTCTGGAAGAGGTCTGTCCCCTTTCAGCCCGGATGATAGTAAACCAGGTCAGCATGAAGATGGAGGCGGAGCGGATAAATAAGCTTATACGCAGTATAAAGGAGAGATTATGAGAATTGTCAGACTTAACGATGAAACCCGGCGGGATATAATGACCAACCTTTTGAAGAGGAGCCCGGCCCAGTATACGGAATATGAAAACACCGTAAAGGAGATACTTGATAATGTCCGCAGCAACGGTGATGAGGCTTTGTTTGAGCTTACGCATAAATTCGATAAATTTTCATTAAATGCCGGAAATATACGTGTGACCGAAGAAGAAATAAATGAAGCATATAACGGTTATGACAGGGATCTTATAGGAGTAATGGAGCGTGCCGCTGCCAATATAAGGTCTTTTCACGAGAAGCAGAAGCTTAACAGCTGGATCGATACCGGAGAGGACGGTACCATTCTCGGGCAGAAAATAACTCCCATTGAAAAGGTGGGAGTCTATGTTCCGGGCGGTAAAGCGGCGTATCCGTCATCGACGCTTATGAATATCATCCCTGCGGCAGTTGCGGGGGTGGACAGGATAATAATGACCACACCGCCTGGAGCCGACGGAAAGGTATATCCCGGAACTCTTGTGGCTGCTAAGATCGCAGGAGTAAAGGAAATATACAAGGTCGGGGGTGCTCAGGCGATCGCCGCACTTGCATTCGGAACAGAATCCGTTCCCAAGGTAGATAAGATCGTTGGTCCGGGTAATATTTTTGTGGCGCTGGCCAAGAAGGCGGTATTCGGTCATGTCGGGATAGACAGCGTTGCGGGTCCGAGCGAGATACTGGTGATCGCAGATGAAACAGCCAACCCCAAATATGTAGCCGCAGATCTTCTGTCTCAGGCAGAACATGATCAGCTTGCTTCCGCAATACTTATAACCACATCCGAAGAACTGGCGGAAAAGGTAAGTGAAGAGGTCGACAGATTCACGGAACAGCTTGAAAGAAGGGATATAATACTTAAATCACTGGAAAATTACGGATACATTCTTGTGGCAGACAATATTAAAGACGCCTGTGATACCGCAAACGAGATCGCATCGGAGCATTTGGAGATACTTACAAAGGATGCATTCGGTGTAATGACCCGGATAAGGAATGCAGGTGCCATCTTCATCGGTGAGAATTCATCGGAGCCACTCGGTGATTATTATGCAGGGCCGAATCATGTACTTCCGACAAACGGGACCGCAAGATTCTTCTCGCCGTTGGGAGTGGATGCGTTTATCAAAAGAACCAGTATAATATCGTATTCGGAGGAGGCACTTAAGAAAGCCGGAGACGATATTATTGCTTTCGCAAATGCGGAAGGACTGACGGCACATGCCAATTCGATCAGAGTAAGATTTGATGTTTAACGGGTAAATAACCTGACAGGTACAGTTATGGCGGGAGAGGAAAATGGAAAACAGGATCGGAAAAGTAAAAAGAGAAACAAAGGAAACCCAAATAACGATGGAGCTTAATCTGGATGGTAACGGAAATGCCGAGATTGAGACAGGCATAGGTTTCTTTGACCATATGCTTGAGGGATTTACCAAACACGGCTTGTTTGATATGAAGCTTGATGTAGCCGGAGACCTGAATGTTGACGGGCATCATACAGTCGAGGATACAGGCATTGTGCTTGGGAATGCGATAAGAAAAGCTGTAGGAAACAAGAAAGGCATTAAAAGGTACGGATATATGATCCTTCCGATGGATGATGCCCTTGTGCTGTGCGCCATAGATCTGTGCGGCAGACCCTATTTCTCATACGAAGCTTCTTTCGATACGGAGAGAATCGGATATCTTGATACAGAGCTTATCAGGGAATTCTTCTATTCGGTAAGCTATGCGGCAATGATGAACCTGCATATAAAGGTAATATCGGGAATCAATTCCCATCACATAGCTGAAGCGATGTTTAAATCCTTTGCCAAAGCACTTGACATGGCAGTAAGCTATGATGAGAGAATAAGCGATGTTTTATCTACGAAAGGAACCCTGTAATGGATAATAAGAAAATAATCCCGTGCCTTTATCTTAAGGACGGAATGCTTTATGAAGATTTCACTGATGAAAAGATAATAAGTGAGGATCCTGTCGGGTATGCAGTGAAATGCTGTAACAGCGGTGCAGATATGCTTATAATCTTTGATCAGTCATATGATGATGCTTCGCACGAAGAAGCACTGCATATAATGAGGAGCATTAACAGAGAGATCGATATCCCTGTTATCGGGGCAGGCAACATCGACAGGAGCGAGGACGTTAAGAAGATACTGTACGCAAGCTGCAGTGCAGCTGCGCTTAACCTTGCCAAGCAGGGAAATATCGAACTGATAGAAGAGGTCAGCAAAAGGTTTTCGAAGGACAAGATAATGGTCTGCGCGGATGCAGAGGAGCAGGTGCTTGAATCTGTTGACCGGATAAGGGAATATACATCGGGAGTACTTCTTCTGGACGACAAGATCGTGGACAGTTACAGAGGGCTTCATATGATACCTGTTACGGAAGAGACAGGAACTGAATCCGCAAAAAAGATACTTGCAAAAGAATGTGTAACCGGTATTTCAGGACGTTTTGCAAATGAGAATATCGGAAGCCTTATGAAAACAAAGCGTGAGCTTAAGGAATCCGGCATAGAGACATGTATATTCAGCAGCCCGTATACCTTCGGTGATTTCAAGAAAAACACCGACGGACATGTTACGGTTGTTGTACAGGACTATAAGACCGATGAGGTGCTTATGGTTGCATACATGAATGAGGAGGCTTATAATAAGACAATAGAAACAGGTATAATGACCTATTATTCGAGAAGCCGGGATGAATTGTGGGTGAAGGGTGAAACATCGGGTCATTATCAGTATGTAAAATCACTAACCGCCGACTGTGATATGGATACGATCCTTGCAAAGGTAGCCCAGATAGGGAATGCATGTCATACCGGAAGCTACAGCTGTTTCTTTAATGAAATTGTCAAGACGGATGCGGTGGCTGCAAACCCTCTGAAGGTTTTTGAAAAAGTGTATGATGTTATAACGGACAGAAGGAATAATCCCAAAGAAGGTTCATATACAAACTATCTGTTTGACAAGGGTATAGACAAGATACTTAAGAAGGTTGGAGAGGAAGCTACCGAGATAGTGATAGCCGCAAAGAATCCGGATAAGGAGGAGGTCAAATACGAAATAGCCGATTTCCTCTATCATGTAATGGTGCTTATGGTTGAATGCGGGCTTGACTGGAATGATATCGTTAAGGAACTGGCTGACCGTTAATAATATCTGATAGTTGAAATGCGGAGTGATTCGGAAAGGATTACTTCGCATTTTAAAATAAATGCCGGAAAGATTTTTGCAAATATAGTCAATTATTCAGAGGCAGACAGTATAAGATTTTATTTCGAGAAGTCGAAGAGCTTGATACCGGAGGAATGGGTATTATGCTTGCCAAAATGTATTCGGATGAAATGATCTACAGCAGGATTGAGGACAGAAATGATCTGATGCTTAAGTTTGTAAAAGCTCAGACGGTATAGTATAATATTTTACTGCGGCCGGTAAACAAAGGTTATAAAAAATTATGGGTAAACAGGCATTAAGCGATGATATATTATTAACGGTTGAGAAGCCTGCCAGATATATCGGTAATGAGGTTAACAGCGTGGTCAAGGAGCCCGGCAACGGAGTGGTGCGGTTTGCCATGTGTTTTCCCGATGTATATGAGATAGGCATGTCTCACCTGGGAATACAGATACTGTATTCTATGTTAAACGCGTTCGATGATGTGTGGTGCGAACGTGTTTATTCTCCGTGGACAGATCTTCATGCGATCATGAAGGAAAAAAATATCCCTCTTTTTGCCCTTGAGTCCCAGGATCCGCTGCATGAGTTTGATTTTCTCGGTATAACGCTTCAGTATGAGATGTGCTATACAAATGTGCTCCAGATACTTGATCTTGCGCATATTCCATTTGATTCTAAGGAGAGGACATGGGAGCATCCGATAGTAATAGGAGGCGGTCCCTGTACCTACAATCCGGAGCCGCTTGCGGATTTCTTTGACATTTTTTATATAGGAGAGGGAGAGACAGCCTACAGAGCGCTTATCGATCTGTATAAGGAATGCAGGTCTGCCGGAGTATCAAGGAATGAGTTCCTTCACAGGGTATCCGGCATAGGAGGAATGTATGTTCCGTCTCTTTATAATGTGGAATATGATGCTGAGGGTCTGATTGCTTCGTTTAAACCCGTATATGATGATGTTCCTGCTGTTATACGCAAGGAAATAGAAATGCATCTTTCGGATACCTATTATCCTATTAAACCTATCGTCCCGTTTATAAAGGTTACCCAGGACAGGGTTACGCTGGAAATCCAGAGAGGCTGTATAAGAGGCTGCCGTTTCTGTCAGGCCGGAATGCTGTACAGACCCGTAAGAGAACGTGATGTGGAGCTGTTGAAATCATATGCAGTCAGTATGCTTAATAATACAGGGCATGAAGAGATATCTTTAAGCTCTTTAAGCTCGAGCGATTATTCACACCTTAAGGAACTGGTGGATTTCCTTGTTCAATATGCAGAGGAAAAGAGACTTAATATTTCACTTCCTTCATTAAGAATAGATGCTTTCTCTCTGGATGTAATGAGCCGTATACAGGATGTAAGAAAGAGTTCCCTTACGTTTGCGCCTGAAGCCGGTTCACAGAGATTAAGGAATGTTATAAATAAAGGACTGACACAGGAGGATATCCTGAAAGGAGCTTCGGAGGCATTTCTTGGGGGCTGGTCAAGAGTTAAGCTGTATTTCATGCTTGGTCTTCCCACTGAAACGGAGGACGATATGCGTGGTATAGCAGAGCTTTCCAATGAGATCGCCAGACTTTATTATGAGCTGATCCCCAAATCCGAACGTAAGAGCAGGGTACAGATAGTAACTTCGACATCCTTTTTTGTTCCCAAACCGTTTACTCCTTTCCAGTGGGCCTCAATGAATACAAAAGAGCAGTTCCTGGAAAAGGCCCATTTCGTAAATGACTGTATGCATGAACAGTTAAACAGCAGGAGTATTAAGTATAACTGGCACGAGGCGGATGTGAGTATTCTTGAAGGAGTGTTTGCACGGGGCGACAGAAGACTCGGCGCAGTGCTTAAGGAAGCATATAAGAGAGGTGCTCTGTTTGATGCGTGGACGGAAACGTTTCACGAGGAGCCATGGCTTGAGGCTTTTGAGTCCTGTGGTACGGATCCTGCTTTCTATACTTCAAGAGTGCGCTCCACGGATGAAATCCTTCCGTGGGATATGATCGATATAGGTGTGAGCAGGGAATTCCTTAAGCGGGAATGGGATAACGCCATTAATGAAAAGGTGACGCCCAACTGCAGGGCAGGATGTTCCGGATGCGGAGCAAGAGTGTTCGGCGGCGGAGTATGCTTTGAAGCTTAAGTTTTAGATGGTAAGGCTTGATTGGGTATATGGAATGAATATTAAGGTCAGGATCAAATTCTCCAAATACGGTTTGATGAAGTTCATAGGACATCTTGATGTTATGAGGTATTTTCAGAAGCTGTTAAGGCGTGCGGATATTCCGGTAGCGTATTCAACAGGAATGAGCCCGCATCAGATAATGTCGTTTGCCATGCCGCTTGGTATCGGACTTGAGAGTGATGCCGAATATGTTGATATTGAGATAACAGAAAGAATAGCATCCGATATTGCTGTGAAACGGCTGAATGAACAGAATGTTGAAGGTATAAAGGTCCTTTCTTTCAGAGAGCTTCCCGAGGGAGCCGTAAATGCAATGGCCAGTATTAAGGCCGCGGATTACGAGGTAAGCTTCTCAGATGCAATGGCACCTGATTTTTCCTGCTTCGAAACGCTAAAGGATATGTATGAAGAGCCCCGGATATCTGTCCTTAAGAAAACGAAAAAGAATGAAATGTATGTCGATATTAAGCCGGGGATATACGGAATATGGGGCAATGAAGAGAGAATAGGGATGTGTCTCTCATGCGGAAGTACGTTAAACATTAAGCCTGAGCTTGTTATTAAAGCGGTCTATGACAGACTTAAAATACATATGCCGGAGCATGCTCTGCTTATAAAGAGAAAAGAGATATACACCGAAACGGATGGAGTACGTATAAGCCTTGATAAGATAGGAGATGATATTGAATGAATGAAAATACGATTGTGTTGACCAAATACAATAACGCTATTCTTTTTATGAGCACTGACGGAAAACGCCCTCTTGAATATCAGTTCTTCAATGAAGGAGAAGATAATATAGGCGATATTTTCCTGTGTGAAATAAAAGAGAAGCAGCAGGGAATAGATGCATGCTTCGTTAATTACGGTCATGGCAGGAGAGGCTTCCTTAACAGCACCAAATACAATACGGGGGATCTTGTGCCTCTTCAGCTTAAAAAAGCAGGATCAAAGGACAAGGATCCCGTATTTTCCGACGATCTGACATTAAGCGGAATGTATGTTATTCTGACAAATGCAAACAGAAACCTGGCAATGTCCAAAAAGCTGAATCCGGAAAAAAGGAGTGAGCTTAAAAGAAGATACGGATCCTTCTTAAGCGATCTTGAATATGGAATAACGTTAAGAACCAACTGCCAGAATGCCTCTCTTGGTGAGGTCCTGTCTGAAGCAGATAAGCTTGCAGGTGTTATGGATGATATTCTGGGCAGCAAGGATACAAGAACCTGCGGAAGTGTTCTGCATAAAACCGACAATAAGTGGGTAAAACACTGTTTTAATGCGGATGTCTCAGGGCTTAAGAAAATAATAACAGACGATAAGGAAATATATGACGTTTTAAATTCGAGCGTTATTAAATTTCTTGGTCAGATAAATCCGGCAATTAAGATCGAATTGTACTCGGACAGCCTTCTTCCTCTTGATAAGCTGTATTCAATAAATACCGGCATGGAGGATGCCCAGAACAAAAAGGTATGGCTTAAATCCGGAGGTTTCCTTTACATAGAGAGAACGGAAGCGCTTCATACCATTGATGTCAATACAGGCAGCATGAATGTGAACAAGAATAAGGAAGAAGCCATTCTTAAATGCAATCTTGAAGCTACGGATGAGATATGCAGACAGATCAGGCTTAGAAATCTAAGCGGGATAATACTTATAGACTACATCAACATGCAGGAGGCTGCCGGTCTTAAGCAGGTGACGGACCGCCTTAAGTCACTTATAGCAATGGATACGGTAAAAACATCGTTCCATGATGTGACGGCGCTTAATCTTGTTGAAATAACAAGACAGCGTATAAGGGAACCGCTGGAGGATCAGATAAAACATAATTCAAAACAGTGATTTGAAAAGTGAGGTTATAAATGGCTGAGCTATCGCCGATGATGCAGAAATATCTGGAAACAAAGGAGCAGTATAAGGACTGTATCCTGTTTTACAGACTTGGTGATTTTTATGAAATGTTTTTTGAGGATGCGAAGACTGTATCAAGAGAACTCGAACTGACACTTACAGGTAAACAGTGCGGACTGGAAGAAAGGGCACCCATGTGCGGTGTCCCGTTTCATGCCGTGGAGAGTTATCTGAACAGACTTATCACCAAAGGATACAAGGTTGCGATATGTGAACAGGTGGAGGATCCCAAAGAAGCAAAGGGGCTTGTAAAAAGAGAGGTAACAAGGATAGTTACTCCCGGAACAAATCTTGACATGCAGTCCCTTGAGGAAGCCAGAAATAATTATCTTATGTGCGTCACATATATCGAAGACAGGTTCGGTATAACCGTATGTGATGTTACAACGGGAGAATGCTGTGCGACTGAGGTCGATACAGGAAGAAAGCTTCTGGATGAGATATATAAATACACTCCGGCAGAGATCATCTGTAATGATGCATTCCTTGTAAGCGGGATAGATACAGAGGAACTGAAATACAGGCTTTCCGTGGCTGTCTATCCGCTGGAAGCCTGGTATTTTGATGCAGGCTTATGCGAACAGAAGATAAAAGATCATTTCCGGGTTGAGAATACGGCCTGCTTTGGACTGGAGCCCGGCGAGTGCGGAATGATAAGTGCGGGTGCCCTGCTTCAGTATCTGTACGAAACACAGAAGAATTCCCTTGATCAGATAAGGATCTTTAAGACTTATGATGTATCCGGGTATATGATCCTTGATTCGGCCACCAGACGTAATCTTGAGCTTACGGAAACAATGAGAGACAAGAAGAAGAGCGGATCCCTGCTGGGCATCCTTGACAGAACAAGAACGGCAATGGGAGGACGTGCTCTTCGTGCTATGATCGAGCAGCCGCTTATTGATAAAAATGATATAAACGAAAGACTTGATGCGGTGGAGGCACTTGTTAATAATGCGATCACAAGAGAAGAGATAAGAGAATATCTTAATCCTGTCTACGATCTGGAACGTCTTATGAGCCGTGTGGTATATAAATCGGCCAATCCACGTGATATAACTGCGTTCGGTTCCTCGCTGTCAATGCTTAAACCGATAAAACAGCAGCTTGGTGAATTCGGGAAGGGAATACTTAAGAATCTTTTTGATGAACTTGATACACTTGATGATCTGTATGAACTGATCTCGGCGTCAATAGCCGAAGAGCCGCCTCTTCAGATAAAAGAGGGCGGGATAATCCGCGAGGGATATAACGATACGGTTGATTCGCTGAGAAATGCGAAAAAGGAAGGGAAAGGCTGGCTTGCCGGACTTGAGGCAAGAGACAGGGAAAGAACGGGTATTAAGAATCTTAAGATAAAATACAACAGGGTATTCGGATATTATTTTGAGGTGACCAATTCCTATAAGGAGCTGGTTCCCGGTGATTATATAAGGAAGCAGACACTTGCCAACGCAGAGAGATATACCACAGATGAGCTTAAGGAGTTGGAGGATAAGATACTTAATTCGGAGGAGAAGCTTTTTTCGCTTGAATATGATCTTTTCTGTGAGGTCAGGGATACTCTTGCGGCAAATATTGACAGGGTCCAGAAGACCGCAAGGGTTATAGCGCAGCTGGATGCGCTGGCCTCCCTTGCCCATGTGGCCGAACGAAACAGATATTGCCGGCCGAAAATAAACGAACGGGGTGTAATAGATATCATCAGGGGAAGACATCCTGTCGTTGAAAAGATGATGAGTGAGGATATGTTCATTACCAATGACACACATCTTGACAATAAGGAAAACAGGATAGCGATAATAACCGGTCCGAACATGGCGGGGAAATCGACCTACATGCGTCAGACCGCGCTTATTGTGCTCATGGCCCAGACAGGTTCCTTTGTGCCGGCAGAGTCGGCAAATATAGGTATAGCGGACAGGATATTTACAAGGGTGGGGGCATCAGATGATCTGGCCAGCGGACAAAGCACTTTTATGGTCGAAATGGCTGAGGTTGCCAACATATTAAGAAACGCGACTCAGAACAGTCTTCTGATCCTTGATGAGATCGGAAGAGGAACGTCTACCTTCGACGGGCTTTCAATCGCATGGGCTGTCGTTGAGTATATCTCCAATCCAAAGCTCCTTGGTGCCAAGACTCTGTTTGCGACGCATTACCATGAGCTTACAGAGCTTGAAGGCAAGCTTGGTTCGGTAAACAATTACTGTATAGCCGTAAAAGAACAGGGAGACAATATCGTGTTCTTAAGAAGGATAGTCAGGGGCGGCGCAGATAAGAGCTACGGTATCCAGGTTGCAAAGCTCGCGGGTGTTCCGGATATTGTTATAGAAAGAGCAAAGGAGATCGTGGATGAACTTGCTGATAACGATATTGCCGTAAATGTTCGTTCAATAGCCGAAAAAAGAGAAGACAAAAAGAGACATGTCAGAAAGCTTGATGAGGTGGATCTTAACCAGATGTCTCTTTTCGATACGGCCACGGACGATGACATTATAAATGAGCTTAAGGAGATAGATATTAATAATCTCACCCCGATGGAGGCTCTTAATACACTGAGTAAGCTCCAGAACAAGCTGATAAACAGATGGGGGAACCGGTAAAGCGGGAGCTTTTCCATGGAACATATGTGTCAGATAATGCCGGTAAAGAGGAAAAGCAATATGGAACGAAATATAGAGATACTGGATAAAAATACAATAGACAAGATAGCGGCAGGTGAGGTTGTCGAACGTCCGGTTTCGGTTGTTAAAGAGCTTGTGGAGAATTCGATCGATGCAGGAGCTGACGCAATAACGGTTGAGATAAAAGACGGAGGTATTTCATATCTCAGGGTAACCGATAACGGGAGCGGGATCAGAAAATCCGATGTACGGACAGCCTTTCTGCGTCATGCGACCAGTAAGATCAGATCGATAGAAGATCTTATTGATGTGGAAAGCCTGGGATTCAGGGGAGAGGCTTTATCAAGTATAGCTGCCATAGCCAAGGTGGAGCTTCTTACAAAGACAGCCCGGGATTATACGGGAACCCGTTACTGTATTGAAGGATCCAGGGAGTTAAGCTTTGATGATGTGGGTGTTCCGGAAGGAACATCCTTTATAGTACGCCAGATATTTTATAATACGCCCGCAAGACGTAAATTCCTGAAAACACCGCAGACGGAAGGCAGCTATATATGTGATTATATGGAAAAGGTGATGCTTTCACATCCCGGTATAGCATTCAAGCTTATCATTAATAACAATACCAGAATGCAGAGCTCGGGTAACGGAGAGCTTTCGGATATAATTTACAGTCTGTACGGGAGAGACATGCTTAAGGGGCTTCTGCCGGTCGAAGCCGGAGACGGTGATGTGAATATCAGGGGCTATATATGTAAGCCTGAGTTAGCAAGAGGAAACAGAAGTTTCGAGGTGTATTATGTAAACCAAAGGTATATACAGAGTACTGTTATAAGACGTGCACTGGATGAGGCATATAAACCTTATCTGATGTTGCATAAGTATCCTGTGGTGTTTCTTTATTTTGATATTTCACCCGAGCTTATTGATGTAAATGTGCATCCTGTAAAAAAGGAAATAAGGTTTTTGGAAGGTGCACAGCTTTACGATCTTATTGTAAAGAGCATACGTGATGTGTTATCCCACAGGGAGCTTATCCGGGAGATACATAATGATGATAAAAACGCCGGAAAGCCTGCCGGAGACAGTAATATAAAATCCGAAAATGTCAGGCCGGAGCCGTTTGAAAAGCAAAGCTTAACAGACTCCTTAAAGAACTCTGTAAATAATTACGCAGGGGACAAACGGGAAGATCCCGTGATCCCTAAGTATGTTAAGGAGAAAAGCGGATATTCCCCGGGACGGCCGGAGCTTATGCGTTCACTGTCTCCGGCTGTATCCGGATACAGTATAAATATAGATTCCGACGGATCCGCAGATGCATCCCCAACCGTATGCAGTGATATATCGGATAAAAAAGAATCTTCAGATGCAAAGTATACGGAAACATATACTTCACAGGATAAAAGAGAATGTGTAGAAAAAGCAGCGGGATCAGGTGAAGAAGGAGAGATAAATTCAGACCGTAGGGAAGAAGGTCATGCTGAACAGCTGACCATGTACGATTACGGTTTCCTGAGCAGAGAGGGAATCAGACATCACCGTATAATCGGCCAGGTGTTTGATACCTACTGGATAATTGAAATGGATGATAAAATGTACATTATCGACCAGCACGCCGCCCACGAGAAAGTGAAATACGAACGGCTGATCAGACAGTTTGAGCAGGGAGAGGTTAATTCCCAGATGCTTAATCCACCGATAATAGTTACTTTAAGCAAAGCAGAGGAAGCGGTCGTGATCAGTTATGGGGAAAGCTTTAAAAGGGTGGGATTTGAGATTGAGCCCTTTGGCGGAAACGAATACTCGATCAGAGAAATACCGACGGATCTGTTCGGGCTGACTGCCGAAGAATATTTTCATGATCTTCTGGATGAGCTTATGAATGAAAAGCAGTCGGCAAATATAGATGCGGTTGATCACCGCATCGCAACAATGGCGTGCAAGAGTGCCGTGAAGGGGAACAGCAGACTTTCATATGAAGAAGCCGCAACGCTCATAGATGAGCTCCTGACTCTTGACAATCCGTTTAACTGTCCGCACGGGAGACCGACCATAATATCATTTACGAAGCAGGAAGTGGAGAAGATGTTTAAGCGGATCGTGTGAACAGCTATAGGAATATACGTATTGATAAAAATCACGAATCCGCACAGGGAGATATATGGCAGAAAAGGGTGAAAGCGGGAAAAATAAGATAATAGTACTTGCCGGACCGACAGGGGTCGGAAAAACATCTTTGTCTATAGGACTTGCAAAGGAGCTTAACGGTGAGATAGTATCAGCAGATTCAATGCAGGTATACAGGCATATGGATATCGGAACCGCGAAGATAACCGGATCGGAAATGCAGGGAGTGCCGCATTTCCTTATTGATATCATTGAACCTACAGAGGAGTACAATGTAACCAGATTCAAGGAAGAAGCCGAAAGGGTCATCGAGGATATACTTTCAAGAAACAGGCTTCCGATAATAGTCGGTGGAACAGGATTTTATATACAGGCACTTCTTTATGGGACTGATTTTTCGGATAAAACACAGACAGGCTACAGACAGGAGCTTATAGATCTTGCCGGGAAATACGGAAGTGAATATCTGTTTGACATGCTCATGAAATGCGATCCTGCTGCATGTGAATATATCGGCAGGAACGATGTGTTCAGACTGAGTCGTGCGCTTGAATATCATCATGTAACAGGTGAACCGATCTCGCTGCACAACATCAGGGAAAGAAGCAGGGAAGCTGTATACGACCACAGATACTTTGTGTTAAATCTCCCGCGGGAGGAGTTGTATGAAAGAATAAACACAAGGGTCGATGTTATGATAAAAAACGGGCTTTTGGATGAGGTCAGGTCACTTAAGGAAATGGGATGCGAGCCTTCGATGACTTCAATGAAGGGACTGGGATACAAAGAAATGCTCAGATATCTTGACGGAGAAATAACATTTGATGAGGCGGTCAGGATAATAAAGCGTGATACGCGGCATTTCGCCAAAAGACAGGTCACATGGTTCAAAAGGGAAAAAGATACAATATGGATAAATAAGGATGAATTCCAATATAATAATGAAAGAATAATAAATTATATGATTGAGAAAATGTCATTGGAACGGGGACGATATGGTAAAGAATATAAACGAAATCTATAAACAGCTTGGAATTGATGATGAAGTACTTAAGTACGCGGAAGAAAGGCTTAAAGGACTGAGGGAACGGTTTGCCGGGATTGATGAGACTGCCGAATATAATCAGCTTAAGGTTCTAAAGGCACTTCAGGAATGCAGGGTGTCGGATGCATGCTTTAGCGCATCGAGCGGATATGGTTATAACGATCTTGGCCGTGATACGCTGGAAGAGGTTTATTCGAAGATATTTAATACAGAGGATGCTCTTGTCCGCCCCCAGATCACCTGTGGGACACATGCGCTTAATGTTGCGCTTTCATCCAATCTCCGCCCGGGAGATGAGCTTTTATCACCGGTAGGTAAGCCTTATGATACACTTGAGGAAGTTATAGGTATCAGACCTTCACGTGGTTCTTTAAAGGAATACGGAGTAAGCTATTCGCAGGTAGATCTTAAACCGGACGGTTCGTTTGATTATGAAAACATAAAAAAAGCGGTCAATGACCGCACCGGGCTTGTGACGATCCAACGTTCTAAAGGGTATCAGACAAGACCGACCCTGTCAGTCGAAAGCATAGGAGAGCTCATATCGTTTATAAAAGGCATTAAAAATGATGTTATATGCATGGTCGATAACTGCTACGGAGAATTCGTGGAAAGGATCGAACCTTCGGATGTGGGCGCAGACATGGTCGTAGGATCACTTATAAAGAACCCCGGTGGCGGGCTTGCACCTGTGGGAGGCTATATAGCAGGTAAGAAGGAATGCATAGAGAATGCGGCATACAGGCTTACATCTCCGGGACTGGGGAAAGAGGTCGGTGCATCGCTTAATGTTATACAGAGCTTCTACCAGGGACTTTTCCTTGCACCGACGGTAACTGCATCAGCACTTAAGGGCGCTATCTTCGCCGCAGCCATCCTCGAAGGCTTAGGGTTTAAGGTCCATCCTGATGCAGATACAAAAAGACATGATATTATTCAGGCTGTCACGCTGGGCTCAGCCGAAGCGGTCATATCCTTCTGCAAGGGTATACAGGCAGCTGCGCCGGTCGATTCGCATGTAACTCCCGAACCGTGGGCAATGCCCGGATATGATTCGGATGTTATTATGGCAGCCGGAGCATTTGTGTCGGGGTCTTCCATAGAATTAAGCGCTGACGGACCGATAAAGGAGCCATATAATGTCTATTTTCAGGGAGGCCTGACCTTTCCTCATGCAAAATTCGGTATAATAAAGGCTGTTCAGCAGCTTAAGGACGACGGTATCATAAAACTGTCTTGACATTTCGTCTTATCTGCTTAAAATGATAAATACAGCCTTGAATAAAGACTGAGAACAAATGCCTTAAACAGGCAGTACTTTTACCCGGCCGGTATTCATATTCTCTGTGATCATACAGGAGGAATATGGATACAAAACATTTAACATTAAAGGAATTACCCGAGGCGGAACGTCCATATGAGCGTTTCCTTTCTTACGGGCCGTCAGCTCTGTCAGATGCTGAGCTGTTGGCCGTGATAATACGAACGGGCTGTGCGGGTAAGACCTCCATAGAAATTGCAAGAGAGCTGCTTACAGGGGTGGACGGCTCTTATTCTCTTATAAATCTTTATGACAAAAGTATAAGGGAAATGAACACGATACCGGGTATAGGAACCGTTAAGGCAATAATGCTTAAGTGCGTTGCGGAGCTGGCCGGGAGGCTGAGCATAACCATGCACAGGGAGCGTGTAAGGCTTAAGGATCCCAAATCTGTAGCGGCAATGTACATGGAGACAATGAGGCATCTTGACCATGAGCAGACCAGAGTGGTATTTACGGACGGCGGGGATGGATTTATATGTGATGAGATAATGACAACGGGAACGGTTAACTGTGCACCCGTATCCCCGAGGGAGATATTCATAAAAGCCCTTGAGTACAGGGCTGTCGGAATAATCCTTCTGCATAATCATCCGAGCGGGGACCCGGCGCCCAGTCATGAGGATATAATGATCACAGATAAGCTTAAAGAAGCCGGACGGCTTGTGGATATAAGGCTCCTTGATCACCTTATAATAGGTGACGGAAGGTTTGTAAGCATGAATACGCTGGGATATTTATCATGATAAACAATGGCTCCGGCCATTGGATTACGGGAGGTAAAATTTGGCAACCGGTGCTTTCGGTATCGATCTGGGTACCTACAACATAAAGATATACAACGGATTTAATGAAACGATAAGCTCACAGAAGAATATGATCGCGATACAGAAGGTGATGAACAAAAAGAATCTTTTTGCCTACGGTGATCATGCTTTCGAAATGTATGAGAAGGCTCCGCAGAACATCACGGTTTCGTTTCCGGTAATAAACGGTGTCATTGCGGATATTAACCACATGCAGATACTTCTTCGCAACTTTATAAATGATGCAATGAACGGCAATATAAGAGGCGCGGATTATTATATTTCTGTTCCAACGGACATAACCGAGGTTGAGAAAAGAGCCTTCTATGATCTTGTCAAGGAATCGAACGTAAAGGCAAGAAGCATATATATTGTGGAAAAGGCAATAGCCGACGGTGTCGGCCTTGATGTGGATGTCGTTAATTCGCAGGGTATCCTGGTTGTAAATATCGGTTATGAGACTACGGAGATATCAATCCTCTCAATGGGCGGTATAGTACTCAGCCGTCTTATTAAGACGGGAGGCAAGAAGTTTGATGAAAGTATCAGAAATATGATACGTAAGGAATATAATCTTCTTGTTGGTATAAAGACAGCGGAGAAGGTTAAGATAGCTCTCCCCAAGCTTAAAGAGAATAAGGAGGATGCGATAGTATACGGAAGGGATATAGTGACGGGCCTTCCGGTTGAGCGGAGCATACCTACCAACCTGGTGGAAAAAGCAATGAATGAGAACTTTGAGTCGATAATTGACAGCGTGCGTGTGATTCTCGAACGTACACCGCCCGAGCTCGGAGCTGATATATACAGAAAAGGTATCTTTCTTACAGGCGGATCTGCCGGTATAGGTGATCTTCATGAACTCATTTCACAGAATACCGGACTTAAGGTCAATTTCTCCGTGAACGGGGAGGAGAGCGTCGCCTACGGCCTGTCTCAGATAATAAAGACAGAGAGCCTGAGGTCTGTTGTCAGTTCTATGCAGGATATTAACTACTGATTTAATGGTGAATAAATGGGAAGAAGAGTATACGGAAGAAGCAGGATTTCTATTCCCTCCAAATATGTTTTTCTGATATTGTCAATTCTGTGTGTGGCTATGATGCTTCTGTCATTTACCACTGACTTTGTAACCGGGCCCGTTAACGCGGTGGCCGGCTATGTGATTGTGCCATTTCAAAAAGGGATCGCCGCGGCCGGAAGCTGGCTTGAAGGCAGATCAGAAAACATCCGCAGGATAAATGAACTGAATGAAGAAAACAAGGTGCTTAAGGAGCGCATAGATGAAATGACGATACGGATAAACGATCTTGAGCGCGATAAATATGAGCTTGCCGAACTCAGAAGCCTGTTCCTTCTTGACGAACAGTATTCGGATTATAATAAGATCGGAGCACGTGTAATAGGGAAGGATATCGGCAACTGGTATTCGGAATTCACCATAGATAAAGGAAGCAATGACGGTATAGAAAAGGATATGAATGTAATGGCAGGCTCGGGACTTGTAGGAATAGTCACAAAGGTAGGGCCCAACTGGTCGGGTGTACGCTCGATCATAGACGATACCTCCAATTTAAGCGGTATGGTCATGTCTACATCCGATACACTGATAGTTTCCGGAGATCTTGAGCTTATGGATAAGGGATACATAAAGTTTTCGCAGCTTATAGATGAGGAGGATGAGGTGGTTAAGGGCGACCAGGTGGTTACATCTTCCATAAGTGACAAATATCTTCCCGGTATATCGGTAGGATACATTACAGAAATTGAAACTGACTCAAATAACCTGACCAAATCCGGATATATAACTCCGGTAGTTGATTTCAAGAACTTAAGCACTGTACTTGTTGTAACAGACCTTAAGGAGACATTTGAATAGACATGCTAAGACGGATTGTTATGCTTTTCCTTATAATAATCGCATATCTTCTTCAGACTACCCTGTTCAAAGCCATATCAATAGCCGGTATAGTACCTAATATACTGATGATAATAACGTCATCCTTCGGCCTTATGCGCGGAAAGAATGAGGGTATGCTAGTGGGCTTCTGCGCCGGACTTATAGCTGACATATTTTTTATGGACATACTAGGATTTTATGCACTTGTTTTCATGACGATAGGCTATCTTAACGGTCTGTTCAGAAGGATATTCTATCCTGAGGATATAAAGCTGCCGATGATCCTTATAGGCCTTAGCGAGATGCTTTATTGTTTTATATGTTATATTTTCCTTTTTCTGCTTCGCGGAAGAATGAATCTGGGTTATTTTTTTGTTCATATAATGCTGCCTGATGTTGTTTACACGGTTCTTGTCACACTGCTTCTTTACAAGGGTATCCTGTTCCTCAATGAGGCGCTTGAGACATATGAACTGAGGAGAAGCTGATTTGTTTACCGATATCAAGGAATGGATCAAGAATGTAATATTTTCCCGACTTTTCCTGCTGTCAATAATAATAGCGGTTCTGTTTTTTGTGCTCATTGACCGTCTGTTTTACCTTCAGATAATTCATGGGCAGGATTATCTTAACAATTTCACTCTTACGATAAAGAAAGAGATTGCCCTTCCGGGAGCCCGGGGAAACATTTATGACAGGAACGGAGAGCTTCTGGCGTACAATGAGCTTGCCTATTCAGTTACAATAGAGGATAATTATGAGTCATCATCCGACAAGAATATAAAGCTTAACGAAACAATACTCAAAACAGTAAATATCATAGAAAAATGCGGTGATGAGGTTAACAACGATTTTAAGATAATCCTTAACAGGTTCGGCCGCTACGAATTTATCGTGAGCGATACAAGACTTCTCAGGTTCCTTGCGGATGTTTACGGACATCCCAAAATAGAAGAGCTGACCATTGAGGAACGCGACTCGACAGCTGATGATGTGATCGGCTATTTGTGTTCCAGGGAGAAATATCAGGTAGGCAGTATTGAGAAAAATGATGAGGGTGAGGATGAATTCCGGCCGATGACCGGCTATTCCAAAGAGGAGATACTTAAGATAGTCACGGTAAGATACGCAATGAGCACAAACAGCTATCAGAAGTATGTTCAGACGGTGATAGCTTCACAGGTAAACAGTACCACCGTAGCTGCCATTATGGAGAACATCAATGAGCTTCAGGGCGTAAGTATTACGGAGAATATGCTCAGACGTTATAATGATACCCAGTATTTTTCACATATCATAGGTTATGTCGGAAATGCCTCGACAGAGGATCTGGAAGAACTGGCGGGTTCGGAGAATGATTATGATATGACAGATACGGTCGGCAAGGCCGGTATCGAGAAAACGATGGAAGAGTATCTTCAGGGTAAAAAGGGCAAGGACGTTGTTTTTACCGATAATGTAGGCAAGGTGCTGGAAACAGACAGTCATGTGGATCCCAGTGCAGGGAAGGATGTATATCTGTCGATCGACGCCGATCTTCAGAAGGCCATATATAATATGCTTGAGCAGAAGCTTGCGGGTATTCTGGTCACTAAGATAATCAACATGAAGGAGTATAATAACAGTGAGGTAAAATCATCCAGGATGATGATCCCCATTGATGATGTATATTATGCTCTCATTAACAATAATGTTATCGATATTTCCAGGTTTTCGGAGCCGGGAGCGCACACTTATGAAAAAAAAGTATATGAAAGCTTCACGGAGAGACAGGCTGTGATCCTCGGGCAGCTTAAGAGCGAGCTCCTTACCGATGCAAACCCGTACGACAGCCTGAGTAAGGAAATGCAGGTTTACGAAAGCTATATAGTAACAAGGCTCCAGTCGTCATCAACGGGCGTTATAATAAACAGTAAGGTTGACAGGGATGATAAGACCTACCTTGACTGGACCGTAAACGAAACGATAAGCCTTAAAGAATATCTGAATTACTGTCTGGCACAAAACTGGATAGATATTTCGCGCTTTCACAAAGAAGGTAAGTATTCGGACACATCGGAAGTATATGAACAGCTGGTTGACTATATAATAAACGACCTTAAAGAGGATAACGGTTTTTCAAAGCGTGTTTATAAATATATGATCAGGGACAGCTATGTTTCGGGCAAAGAACTGTGCCTTATACTTTTTGAGCAGAGGGTCATATACGGAACATCCGCGGAAAAGGAAGCGCTTGAAACCGGAACCAGAACACCATATGATTTCCTTATAAACAAAATATCAAATATTGAGATCACACCTGCACAGCTTGCGCTCGATCCATGCTCCGGATCCTGTGCGGTCCTCAGTGCGGACGGTGAGGTCCTGGCCTGTGTTTCTTATCCGGGTTACAATAATAACAGACTTACAAATACAATAGATGCGGATTATTATGCAGAGCTTATGAGCGACCTGTCAAGCCCGATGTATAATCATGCCACGCAGCAGCTGACGGCTCCGGGTTCAACCTTTAAGATGGTATCTGCGATAACGGGACTTCAGAACGGTGTCATAAATCTTGGTGAACCGTTGCAGTGTCACGGGATCTATGAAATAGAAGGCCTTAACCTTGAAAAGAAATGCTGGGTATATCCGGGAGCCCATGGAGCGCTTGATGTAACACATGCGATAGAGAACTCCTGCAACAGCTTCTTTTACGAGGTGGGTTACAGGCTGTCAACAAATCTCCATACCACATCATATTCGGAGGCGAACGGACTGGGTAAGCTGAGGGCTTACGCCGATCAGTTCGGCCTTACCGAAAAAACAGGGATAGAGATGGAAGAGAACGAGCCTCAGTTTTCGGATACCCTGCCCATTGACTCTGCCATAGGACAGGGATCGCACAACTATACAACGATCGGTCTTGCACGGTATGTGGATTCGATCGCAAACCGGGGCAAAACCTATGAGCTTACACTTGTTGACAGGATAGCAGACAGTGATGGGACAGAAGTAAAGGATTATTCACCCGTACTGAGGAATCATGTGGAGGTGCCCGGTGAATACTGGGATGCCGTGCAGTACGGAATGAGACTTGTTGTGAACAAGACAGATGCATTTAAGCATTTTCCGATAAATGTTGCGGGTAAAACCGGTACGGCACAGACCTCTACTTCCAGGACCAATCATGCGTTGTTTGTAGGCTTCGCTCCATATGAAGCCCCACAGATCGCGGTTGCCGTCAGAATTGCATACGGATATACATCCGCCAATGCAGCTGCGCTTGCCGGAGACGTAATGAAGTATTACTTCAATCTTGAGGATAAAGCTCAGCTTATAAACGGTATTGCAACGGTAGAAGAATACCAGGAGGATATCGAAGATTAAAGCGTTTCAAAAAGGGGAGGGAAATAATGAACACTGTAATGATCAAGAGCTTTCAGCACGGGATAAGGGTTAAGCTTGATCCTGAGGCTGATTTTGAAACTATATATACGGAACTGATAGAGAAATTCAATGCTTCGGCGAAATTCTTCGGTAAGGCAAGACTTGTTATTGCTTTTGAAGGACGTACGCTCAGTGAAGAGGAAGAGGAATTCCTGGTAAACTGCATAACGGAAAACACCGATATAACGGTAGCATGTATAATCGGTACGGATGAAAACCTGGATCATCAGTATGTAAAGGCTGCCTCCAGCTTTGCCGAAAACGGCGGATCCCACGGAGGACAGTTCTATAAAGGCAGTGTAAAGGCAGGAGAGTCGCTGGAAACTGACAGCAGTCTTATAATCATGGGTGATGTCAATGTGGGAGCAAGCGTTTCCGCTTCGGGAAACATAATCATACTCGGAACCCTGTACGGACATGTTCACGCAGGCTGCTTCGGTGATGACAAAAGCTTTGTGGCTGCTCTTGACATTAAGCCGACAAGAATAAGGATTGCTGACTATTCGGAAATGATAGCCGAGAAGAGCGGTATCTTTCTTAGAAACAAAGCTGTTCCAAAGATCGTTTATGTAAAGGATGATCGTATAACCGCATGTGCCATAACGTCCGATAATCTCAGCAATCTTCCTTTTTGAGCTATAGTAAACGAAATAAATAAATTCGTTCACTGTAATAAGATGAACGTATTTAAAGCTGTCCGGGAGAGTTAAATGGATATTCTTAGAATGTTTTCAAAATACAGTATTAAAAAGTACAACTTTTTCCTTATATTGCTTTCGATAGCAATATCGGTCATGGGAATACTTCTTATAGGAAGTGCCAAGGCTGATCTTGTGGGGAAGCAGACACGGGGGCTCATCTTAGGTATCGTTGCCATGATAATCATATCTCTTATAGATTATCATTTCGTGCTTAAATTCTACTGGCTTGAATATGCGCTTGCGATAGCACTGCTTGTAGCCGTATATTTCTTCGGTGATAAGGGTGGAGGAGCCGCAAGGTGGTTCGTACTCTTCGGAATCAGGTTCCAGCCATCCGAGCTTGTAAAAATCCTGTTGATTTTATTTTATGCGCAGTTTATTATGAAACATAAGGATACATTAAATACATTCCGTATCATCATAACCTGTGTACTGCTGATCATACCTCCGTTTGTGCTTATCTTTGAGCAGCCGGATCTTTCAACAAGTATTATGATCCTTGCAATATTTGCGGTGGTCATGTTCCTTGGAGGACTGAGCTACAAGGTAATACTTCTTGCGGCAGCCGTTGCGATACCTGCTGCTGTCATACTTCTTAACATGATCCTTACACCGGGACAGACCATTGTAAACGATTACCAGCAGAAACGTATCCTTGCATGGATCCAGCCCGAGAAATATGCATCCACGGAAGCGTATCAGCAGCTTAATTCGATCACGGCCATAGGCTCGGGACAGCTGCACGGAAAAGGCCTGAATAATAATATCATCGGTTCTGTTAAGAACGGTAACTTTATATCGGAAGCACAGACGGATTTTATTTTCGCGATAGCCGGTGAGGAGCTTGGATTTGTGGGAAGCTGTGCGATAATCCTTCTGCTGTTCCTGATAGCCATGCAGTGTATATGGACAGCAGTGAGGGCCAATGACCTTGGCGGAAGGCTTATAGCCGGAGGAATGGCAGGCTTCATCGGCTTCCAGACTTTTATAAATATTGGTGTCACCACGATGATCCTTCCCAATACGGGACTGACACTGCCGTTTGTGAGCTATGGACAGACGTCGCTGATAACTATGTTTATCGGTATGGGTCTGGTACTTAATGTCAGGCTTCAGGCAGAGAATTCACTCATATGAACCAAACGGCACGGTCTGATCAAAGATATGTGTTTATGCCGCTTGTAAAATATTTAATAAGACTCAGGAGGATTATATGAATATTGGTTTGATCGCCCATGATTCAAAGAAAAAGCTTATGCAGAACTTCTGCATAGCATACAGAGGAATACTGAGTAAACACACATTATACGCAACAGGAACTACAGGAAGACTTATAGAAGAGGTCACGAATCTTTCGATACATAAATATCTGGCGGGTCATCTCGGCGGAGAACAGCAGATAGGAGCACAGATAGAGCATAATGAGATAGATCTTATGGTGTTTCTGCGTGATCCGCATCAGCCAAAGTCTCATGAACCCGATGTCGGTTATATAGTCAGATTATGCGATATGCATAATATTCCGCTTGCCACCAATCTTGCAACGGCGGAGCTTCTTATCAAATCTTTGGACAGAGGAGATATGGAATGGCGTGAAATGTATAAATAAGTCATTTGTATCCGTATTATCATCAGTTATCTTAAGCGTTATTCTGACAGGCTGTTCGGGTTATTCCTTCAGGGATGCCTATGACTATGATTCCAGGCTGTCGGCTTTTTCGTATTCTCTTGCAGGCAGCGATACGGCTTCTCCGTTCGCAAAGAACCTCTGCGTTGTTTCTTCGGACAATATTACAGCGGGAACGGAGCTTACGGGCGTGAAAGCGGCAGGACTGTTTGATACTACTTCAAACGGTACTCTCTATGCTGTAAATGTGCATGAAAGATTGGCTCCGGCGTCGCTCACAAAGGTAATGACGGCGTTGATTGCTCTTAAGTACGGACATACAGATGATGTCATAACCGCTTCTGCCAATGTGGGGAAAATAGAATCCGGAGCACAGATGGTCGGGCTTAAGGAGGGTGACAGGCTTACGCTTGAGCAGGCATTGTATGCACTTTTGGTCTATTCCGGCAATGATGCCGGTGTGGCCATAGCGGAATACTTATCCGGAAGTGTTGATGAGTTCTGTGATCTTATGAATGATGAGGCTCTTAAGCTTGGGGCCACGAATACGCATTTTGCCAATCCCCACGGTCTTACAAATGATGATCATTATACAACGGCGTACGATCTCTATCTTATATTTAACGAAGCCATGAAATATGACAAGTTCAGGGAAATAATAGGTACGGCCGAGTATACAACGGTCTACAGCGACAGAGACGGCAAATCAAAGGATATGGATATAAAGAATTCCAATTTATACCTTACGGGAGAGAAGACCGCGCCTTCAAATGTTACACTGATAGGCGGTAAAACAGGGACTACCAACGCTGCAGGCTCATGCCTTATACTGCTGAGTGACGGACCGGGGGGAAACAGGTATATTTCGGTTATTCTGAAGGCTGATGATAAAGATATCCTTTATGACAGAATGACTAAGCTAATTGAACAGGTTCCATGATATTTGCGGTTGTTTTTTGATATGAAATAAACTATAATTAGATTATAGTTTTTATAAAAAAGGAGGAGATTACAATGATACAATTGATCGTTGGCGAAAAGGGGAAGGGAAAGACGAAGCATTTGCTTGAAAAGGTTAATGCATCGGCAAAAACGAGCAACGGAAACATTGTTTATCTTGACAAGAACAGTAAACATATGTATGAGCTCAACAACAAGATTCGCCTGATTAATGCATCGGAGTACCCGATTTCATCCGAAGATGAATTTGTAGGTTTTGTCTGCGGTATAGTATCACAGGATCACGACCTGGAGCAGGTATACCTTGACAGCTTTATGGATGTGGCTTATATCAAGGATCGTACGCTTGTGGAGAATGTAGTAAAAAAGCTTGACAGGATCAGCGATCAGTTCAAGGTTGATTTCATTATCAGCGTAAGCCTTGATGCATCAGAGCTTTCAGAGTATATGCAGTCAAAAGTAATTGTATCTCTCTAATGAATTATAATCAAAGCCGTAAGTGTAGGAGGGGGAATGAATATTCTCCCTCCTATGACTTTCTGAATGCAAACAGGGAAATGCATTCAGAAATCATGCGTTCCGCATGACACGCCTCTGCTTTCAGCAGAGCCTGGTCCAGTACGAATACCGAATTTCTGATGAAATTCGCTATTCTATGACTTTCTCAATGAAATAAGGTAATGGTAAGCAAAGTTACCGGCAATAAGGGATTCGTAAACGTGGCCAATGGGAGTGGGAGAGCGGACGGACGAAAAAATCAAAGACCCGTTCGTAAGGTAACTAAATACAGACCACCGATCAATATTAATCCGGGAATGATAATCTTCGGATTTCTTTTTGTGTACATAATAATTGTTATCGTGTCATATTTCAGGAGTGAACATATAGCTCCTTATGAGGTAAGCCTTGGATCCCTGGCCGTAAATAATACATATACAGGCGTTATTATAAGAGATGAGAAGATCGTAAGCTCCAATTTCGCCGGTTATATCAATTACTATGCCAGAGAGGGAGAAAAAGTGGCAAACAATGCCATGGTATATACAGTGGATGCCACCGGTAAGATAAATGACCTTATAAACAACGATTCGGCAGAAAATGTGGTTCTTTCAAAGGAGGATATGTCAGAACTTAAGACTGCAATGGCAGGCTTCTCCACAGACTTTTCCCCTGTTGATTTTTTCCATACATATGATTTTAAATATGATATACAGGGTACGGTCCTTAAGATAGCCAATTATAAGGTGCTGTCGGGAATAGATGCTTATAAGAACGGTGAATATTCCGACAATATTAACTTTGGTTATGCTCCCGCATCCGGGATACTTGTGTATTCGGTGGACGGATACGAGAATTATACTGCAGAGGACATAACCAAATCGCTGATGAACAATGATGAATATGAGAAGAAGCAATTTGCCAATAATGATCTGATAGCCGACGGCGATCCCGTGTATAAGATGATAACGGCAGAGGAATGGTCGGTGATCATTGAGATTGACGAGGCTAAATGCAGGGAGCTTGAGGAACTGGATTACATAAACGTCCGCTTCCTTAAGAATAATTACACTTCCTGGGCGGCTGTTTCCATTCTGAGACAGGACGGTACGATATTTGCAAAGCTTGATTTCAATAATTCCATGGTAACGTTTGCAACGGACCGCTTCGTGGAGATAGAGCTTATTTCGAACGCAAATGAGGGACTGAAGATCCCCAATTCCGCAATAGTGGAAAGGACCTTCTATCTTATTCCGGCTGAATATCTGACGTACGGAGATAACGGAAATGAGGAAGGCTTCCTGAGAGAGACATATACTGAGGATGGAAGTGTTTCTTCTGAATTCGTTAATGCAACGTTATATGCATTGTATGATGATCAGTATTATGTTGATGAAAAGGCGTTTAAGATAGGAGATTATATAGTAAAGCCCGACAGCGATGAGAAATATCCGATAAGCAAGCAGGGCAAGCTCACAGGCGTATATAACATAAACAAAGGATATGCCGATTTCAAACAGATAACCGTACTGTATCAGAATGAGGAATATTCAATAGTAAAATCAAATACCCAGTATGGCCTGAGCGTCTATGACCACATCGTTCTAAAGGGAGATACAGTGGAAAACGATGAATTTATCTATGAATGAGGTGTGATATGTCAATAAAAGAAAACCTTCAGACAGTAAAAAACAATATGTTAAAGGCTGCGGAAAGAGCGGGACGCAATCCCGAAGATGTTACCCTGATAGCGGTAAGCAAAACGAAACCTGTGGAAATGATTCGTGAAGCCTATGACCTTGGCATAAGGGATTTCGGTGAGAACAAGGTTCAGGAGCTTGTTGATAAATATGATATGCTTCCGGGAGATATAAGATGGCATCTTATCGGACATCTTCAGACCAACAAGGTTAAATATATAGTGGACAAGGCTTATCTTATACACAGTGTTGATTCCGTAAAGCTTGCAAAGGAGATAAGTAAAGAGGCATCAAAGCGTTCGCTGACCGTAAATATCCTGATAGAGGTAAATGTTTCGGGAGAAGAAAGCAAATTCGGTGTGTCACCCGATAAGCTCCTGGAAACGACAGAAGAAATTGCCGCTCTGCCTGCGATTAACATAAAAGGTTTGATGACAGTGGCACCATATGTTGTGGATTCTGAGCAAAATAGGGGAATTTTTGCACAAATGATGAAATTTACTGTTGACATAATGCAAAAAAACATTGATAATGTAAGCATGGATTTTATTTCAATGGGTATGTCAGGCGATTATGAGGTCGCCATTGAAGAAGGGGCAACGTACATACGGGTTGGAACATCCATATTTGGTGAGAGGAATTATAATAAATTTTAAGGAGAGTGGGAAAGATGGCATTTTTTGACAATTTACTTAAGTCGATGAAGTACAACGACGAGGATTTTGACGACGAATACTTTGACGATGAAGATGAGTATGATGATCAGTCAATTGCTCAGCGCAGATCAATGAAGTCGGCAACTGTTGAGGATGAAGATGACAGCAGGTCATATGGAAGGGCATCCAATAAGGTTACTTCGATCGGTGGAAGGACATCACAGGGGAAAAACGTGAGACCGGCAGGAAATGTGAATGAGGTATGTGTTATCAAGCCTACAAATGTTAACGATTCCAGGGAGATAACGGATACGTTACTTTCAAACAGGACAGTAGTACTTAATGTTGAAGGACTTGATATGGATGTTGCTCAGAGAATTATCGATTTTACATCCGGATCAACATATGCGGTTGGAGGAAATCTTCAGAAGATCTCGCATTATATTTTCATAATAACACCTAGAAATGTGGATATTTCAGGTGATTTCCAGGAGATTTTATCAGGAGCTTTTGACGTACCCGCATTGAACACAAAGTATTAAGAATAAAAAACAGCGACCTTTCTGCTGATGCGGAAGGGTTGTTTTTTTGTTAATCAAATTCAAAGGAAAATAACGACATGGAAAGCACAATAACAGTAAATGTAAAGAATAACGCACCCTATGATGTTATTATAACAGATGATTTCAAAGGGCTTTCAGACCGGCTTTTGTCATTGTATGAGAAAAACCGTAAGCTGTGTATTATTGCCGATAAGAAGGTTTATGACATATATGGAGAAGAACTGAAAAAGGAGCTGAAAAAGAACTTTGAAACGGTAGACGGCATAGCGCTTGAACTTGGAGAAGAAAATAAAAGCCTTGCTACGGTTTCTGACTGCTATTCTTTCATGACAGGGCACAGATACGACAGAAAGGATGCCGTTATTGCTCTTGGCGGAGGAATATGCGGCGATGTTGCCGGGTTTGTTGCCGCCACATACATGAGGGGAATAGGTTTTGTCCAGATACCTACGACGCTTCTGTCCATGGTTGATTCGAGCAGCGGCGGTAAGACAGGGGTTAATTTCGAGAACTATAAAAACATGATAGGTGCGTTTAAGATGCCGCAGCTTGTTTATGTCAATATATCGGTTCTGAAAACCCTCGATGCAAGAGAGTATGCCTCCGGCATGGCAGAAGTATTAAAGGCGGGACTTATACGTGACGGAGTTTTCTACGAATGGCTTATAAACAACTTTCCTTATATCAATGACCGTGAAACGGAATATGTTTCCGAAATGATAGAAAAGAGCGTTAATATAAAACGGTTTTACGTGGAAAAGGATCCTCTTGAGCTTAATGAAAGGGCGATACTTAATTTCGGACATACAACAGGGCACGCGTTGGAAAAATATACCGATTTTAAGTATAATCACGGTGAATGTGTTGCCCTCGGAAGTGTTGTGGCTGCATTTATTTCATATAAAAAGGGTTATCTGTCAGCAGATGAATATTATGAGATAAGAGACATGTTTGTGCCGTTTGATCTTCCGATAACACTTGAGGATATTGATATTGAACGGGTTGTTGAATATATGAAGTCCGATAAGAAGAACAGTTCGGGCAGGCTTCGCTTTATACTGCTTAAAAAGATAGGTAAGGGTATTATATCAGAAGATGTTACCTATGATGATGTGAAGGAAGCCATAGAAGAGATCGACTTTAAAACAGGTGAATAAAGACAGGAGTAATGGCAGACAAAGATGAACAGGAAGATTAGAATAACGATTGATATTATAATAATGGCAGTACTGGTACTGATAGACCAGCTTACAAAGAACTGGGCAGTTAACAATCTTAAAGACGCGGATCCCGTCATACTTATAAAGGGAGTCCTGCAGCTGTATTATCTGCCAAGCGGTAATACCGGTGCGGCTTTTGGGATACTGTCGGGACACAGGATACTGTTTCTGTGTATTGCAGCAGCTGTTGTGGGTGTTATTTTATTTCTTCTCATACGGCTTCCCATTGACAGAAGATTTACTGTGATCCGTATATTACTTATATTTATTGCGGCAGGCGGAATAGGAAATATGATAGACCGCTTTGTGCTGACATATGTTATTGATTTTATCTATTTCTATCTTATCAATTTTCCCATCTTCAATGTTGCTGACTGTTATGTGACGGTTGCCACAATTATCCTTGCCTTTCTTATTCTGTTTAAATATAAGGAAGAGGATATGAAGCTGCTTGAAAAGAGCATTCTTAAGAAGGATAAGACGGGTGATGAACGATGACCGACTACAGTTTTGTATGCGGTGATGATATCTGCGACCAGAGGATAGACAGATGCGTCGCCGATATGTATGAGGATTTTTCAAGATCCTATATACAGAAGCTTATCAGAGATGGGAAGGTATTTGTAAATGACAGACCCGTCAAATCAAGCTTCAGGGTATCGGAGGGAGACAGGGTCTGCTTCAGTGCACCCGAAGCCGTGCTTCCCGATATCGTTCCCGAAAATATTCCGCTGGACATCCTTTATGAGGATGAAGATATCATTGTGGTAAATAAACCCAAGGGAATGGTTGTACATCCTGCACCCGGACATTATTCAGGTACTCTTGTAAATGCACTCATGTATCACTGCAGCGGTGGCCTTTCCGGGATAAACGGCATATTGCGTCCCGGAATAGTACATCGTATTGATATGGACACAACAGGTACGCTTCTGGTCTGCAAGAATGATAAGGCTCACGTAAAAATAGCGGAACAGCTTAAAGAGCATTCGCTTACAAGAGTGTATACCGCATTGGTACATGGGGTTATAAAGCAGGATGAGGGCAGGATAGACGCTCCAATAGGAAGAAGTGAAAAAGACCGCAAAAAGATGTGTATAAATGCCAAAAACGGTAAACATGCCGTTACAAATTATAAGGTTATGGAGCGTTATGAAAAGTATTCGCTGATAAGCTGCAGGCTTGAAACGGGAAGGACACATCAGATAAGGGTTCATTTAAGCTCGATAGGATATCCTATAGCCGGAGACAGTGTTTACTGCTCTTTAAAGCCGCCGTGTGCGCTTCAGGGACAGACACTGCATGCAGGCACGATCGGCTTCATTCATCCGCGGAGCGGCGAATATATGGAGTTCACGGCACCATTGCCCGTATATTTCACGGAACTTATTAAAAAGCTGGAAAGTGCTTAAAAAATCTGATTTTCTATACAAAAATGCGCGTTTGGTGTATACTTTATTTGTAAGTATTTACAACAATGGGTTTGAATGCGGAGGTTAATATGAACAGGATAATAACTATAGGCCGTCAGTTCGGCAGCGGAGGACGTGAAATAGGAGAAAAGCTGGCGAAGAGATATAATATTAAGTTCTACGACAAGGATCTCCTGAAAAGGGCTGCAAAAGAGAGCGGCATATGCTCGGAGCTTTTTGAGAATAATGATGAGAAGCCTACGGGAAGCTTTCTCTATAATCTCGTTACCGATACATATTCTTTCGGTTTTTCTTCACCTTATATTGAAATGCCGCTCAGCCATAAGGTTTTTCTGGCGCAGTTTGACACGATAAAAAAGATTGCACAGGAAGGTCCCTGTGTTATAGTTGGAAGATGCGCCGATTATGCACTTGCTGAAACCGGAAAATGCTTAAGTGTCTTTATACATGCCGGTTGGGAAGACAGGATAGAAAGGATCAAAACCAAATTTCCGGATGAAAAGGATCCTGCAAAGATAAAGGACATGATAATCAAGACCGATAAAGCCAGGGCCAATTACTACAATTATTATTCGTCAAAGAAATGGGGCAGAGCAGAAAGCTACGACCTGTGTGTAAACAGCAGCATCCTTGGTATAGACGGAACGGTAGATATGATATCCGCCTTTATAGATAAAGAAAGCGTTATAAATGAGAAAAATAAATAAGAAATATATACAGATCGGAATAATTGCATTACTTGTAGTGTGCTTAAGCCTTTTGTTTAATCATTTTCTTAAGAACCGTTCCCTGCCTGACAGTACAAGCGTTAATGTGGGAAAGGTCATGCTTCCGATAATTGACGGCTGCGCACTGGCATATTTTCTCAATCCTTTAATGAAAACGATTGAGAATAAGATCATGTCACCGTTATTTACAAAACTTAAAGTGAAAAATATTGAAGGGAAGAGGAGCAGCATAAGAGGCTTAAGCATTGCGTTGACGCTTATAATCTTTCTTCTGATAGTTGCAGGATTGATCCTTCTTATAGTTCCCCAGCTTCTTGACAGTATCCAGAGCATTATCTTAAGATTTCCTTCATATGTTAAATCCTTTAACAGATGGAGCGATCAGTTCCTTGTAAGGTATCCGCAGCTTAGAAGCATGCTGGATAATTACTGGGAGAATATCACGGATTATGCGATGAAGGAAATCCTTCCGAAGATACAGGGACTTATTTCTACTCTGTCAACTACGGTGCTTGGAAGTGTGTGGGGTATACTTGTATTTATATTTAAGCTTATTATAGGTATGATCCTTTCGGTTTATCTGCTGTTTCACAAGGAAACCTATGGGGCGCAGGCAAAAAAGATCGCCTATTCGCTTTTTGATGAGGAAAGAGCCAACAACCTTATAAATAATACAAGGTTTGCCAACAAGACCTTCGGTGGATTTATTTCGGGAAAGATAGTAGATTCCATAATAATAGGTATGATATGCTTTATAGGCACATCCTTAATGCAGACGCCTTACGCGCTGCTGATAAGCGTGATTGTGGGAGTTACCAATATAATCCCTTTCTTTGGTCCGTATCTTGGCGCGATACCAAGCGGTTTCATAATATTGATGATAAATCCTCTGAAGTGTCTTTGGTTCCTTATCTTCCTACTTATACTTCAGCAGATAGACGGTAATATCATCGGGCCGAAGATACTTGGGGACTCAACAGGGTTATCAAGCTTCTGGGTAGTCTTTGCGATCACGTTGTTCGGCGGTTTTTTCGGAGTTGTCGGAATGTTTGTCGGTGTACCGATCTTTGCGATCATTTATGCAGGCATAAAGACGTTTATAGATACCAGACTTGAACGCAAAAAGCTTCCTGTTGAGACTTCATTCTACATGAATTCTGATTATCATTCGGATATATCCAAGGGTGTTGTGAATTCAGGTGATTCGATCCGTTTTGTTGATAAAACATTTTCGGATGTTTCGAGTTACGGTAATAATCTGACTGACGCAACAATGGACCTTGAGTTTGAGGATGAGGATGAAGCTGATGGTGAAGGAAGTGAAGGGTCAGAGAACCAACTATTCGCGAAAGACAACTTTAACGAAGAGTTGAGCAATGAAACTTTATAATCTTGCGTTATTCTAAAACGCTCAACTACTTCGTTAAAGTTGAGAGATTTAAATATACGCTCAACTGCTTCGTTAAAGTTGAGGGATATTGCATATGGATTGCCCCAACTAATTCGTTAAAGTTGAGGGATTCTGAATATGGATGTCCCAGCTAATTCGTTAAAGTTGAGGGATTTCAGGGAGTTTTAAGGGAATTATATGGAATTGCAACGTTTGCTGAGCCATGTCCGCAAGGCTGTTGATGATTATTCGCTTATTGATGACGGTGATTCGATCGCTGTTGGGATTTCCGGCGGAAAGGATTCGCTGACGCTTTTATACGCACTGAATTCTTTAAAGAGATTCTATCCCAATCATTTTGATATTCATGCGGTAACCGTTGATCTTGGCTTCAATAATCTCAATCTTGGACCAATTTGCTCTCTATGCGATTTTTTGAACGTTCAGTATACAATTATCCATACTGAGATCGCTAAAATCGTTTTTGAGGACCGTAAAGAGACAAATCCCTGTTCATTATGTGCGAAAATGCGAAAGGGAGCTCTTAATGAAGCGATAAAGAAACTGGGCTGCAATAAGGTGGCTTATGCGCATCATAAGGATGATGTGGTTGAAACCATGCTTTTATCACTTATATATGAAGGCAGATTTCATACATTTGCACCCAAAACGTATCTTGACCGTATGGATCTGACGGTTATCAGGCCTTTGTTATATGTTAAGGAAGCCGATGTGATCGGTTTTACCAATAAAATGAAGCTGCCGGTATGTAAAAGCCCATGTCCGGCGGATGGGCATACCAAGCGCGAGTATGCAAAGGAAATGCTTAAGAAGCTTGAACATGAGAATCCCGGTACAAGGGAAAGGATGTTTACGGCTATCGTGAATTCGGGGATGCACGGATGGCCTGAACCCGTAAAAGGGAGAAAGACATATTGTTAAATATTTAACGAATAGAGTGGGGGAAAATAAGGGAAATGGCACAGATAAAGAAATATCATGATTATCATGAACAAAGCGACATAAATAACATGGTGAAGCTTAGAAGTCTTACTTCTACTCTTCCATCCTTCTGTAAGGATTTTTTCCTGGGGATCAAGGATACTACATCTACAAGAACCAGGCTTGCCTATGCATACGATCTGAGAATATTCTTTGAATTTCTGCATGAGACCAATGCCCTCTGCTCCCGGTCTGAAATAACGGATTATGATATAAGTATCCTTGAAATGGTTAAGCCTGTGGATATTACTGAATATCTTGATTATCTCAGCTATTATACTAAGGATGATGAAGAGATCACCAATGATGAACGGGGAAAACAGCGCAAGCTTGCATCCTTAAGAAGCATGTATAACTACTTCTTCCGCGCAGAAATGATCGAGAAGAATCCTGCAGCACTTGTCCAGATGCCCAAGCTTCATAATAAGGAAATAATACGGCTTGATATAGACGAGGTTGCAAAACTTCTTGACAATGTGGAAAGCGGTGAAAAGCTTACAAAAAAGCAGATGGAGTTCCATGAAAAAACCAAGGTGAGGGATCTTGCGCTTATGACTCTCCTGCTTGGCACGGGAATCCGTGTATCCGAGTGCGTAGGTCTTGATATCAATGATATTGATTTTAATAATAACGGTATACTTATCAGGCGTAAAGGAGGCTATGAACAGATAGTTTATTTTGGAGATGAGATTGAGAAGGTACTGAGAGAATACCTTAAGGAACGAGGACATGTAATACCCATGCCCGGACATGAGGAGGCGCTCTTCCTCTCTCTTCAGAACAAACGTCTTTCCGTACGTTCGGTGGAAAATCTTGTAAAAAAGTATGCAAGAACGGTGACCACACTGAAAAAAATTACCCCGCATAAGCTCCGTTCGACATACGGTACCAATCTTTATAAGGAAACCGGAGATATTTATCTTGTGGCTGATGTACTGGGTCATAAGGATGTCAACACGACCAAGAAGCATTATGCAGCCCAGGATCAGGAAAGACTGAGAATGGCTGCAAACGCCGTTAAATTAAGAGAATCATAGTTGTATCAGCTGTTAATAAACTCATCCGGGAAAGGGGATGTTCCATGACATATAAAATTGCATTGCATATAAGTTTAACTGTACTGATAGCCATTGTAAGCATGATCTTACTCGAAAAGATCTTTAAGAAAACAAATGCAAAGAGTAAAAAGATCCATCAGCAGTACCTTGCCAGGCTTTGCCAGTTTATCATTGTCATATTAGCTGTAGCCAATATTGTGCAGGTGCTTAATCCTAATCTGAATCTTCATTCGGTATTATTGAAAGGATCCGCTCTTATCGTTGCCATTATGGGTTTTGCCGGACAGACAGCCATTGCAGACATTATAAGCGGTTTTCTGATAAGTATTAACCGCCCTTTTGATATCGGAGACCGGATAATTGCCGAGGGACTTGAGCCCGGTATTGTTGAAGATATTACGTTAAGACATACTGTTATAAGGATATATGATGATTTCAGGATCATAGTTCCGAACAGTGAACTTAATTCAAAAACCCTTATAAATACAAGCTATAAAAACGAGGAACGTCGTGGAGTTCATATGCAGTTCTCGGTAAGCTACGATACCGATGTGCAAAAGGCAATGGATGTTATTCGTGACTGTGTGGCTGAGAGCCCTTATACATTAAGTGTTGTTACCAATGGGATAGCCGAGGATTCGGGACCGGTATATTTCCTTAAATTTGCAGACAGCGCCCTGATCCTTGAGACAACCATCTGGATAAACAGGAATACCAGCTCTTATATTGCAATAACGGATGTAAATCTACGGGTAAACAAGGCATTCAAGGAATTCGGCATAGAAATACCTTATAACTATCTGAATGTTGTTGAATTTGAAGGCGTGAAGCCCGAGCCGGGTGAAACTGTTGAAAAGAAGAAAAAAACAGCTCCGTCAAAAAGACATTACAGGACCAATACTCTTAAGATATTTGACGGAGGGAAAACGGTTGAAGATGCTATCACTACAGTACAGGCTTTTGCGAAAAAGCAGAGGCTTGATGATCATGCAAAAATGCAGCTTGAACTGTTGGCGGAAGAAAGTATCGGTGTTATAAGGAATATGTTTTCCAATACCATAACAAATTTCTGGATCGAAGGTAGCGGAGTCACCTACAGGATTCATTTGAGCTTTGCCGAGCAGATGGGAAGTGAAGCATACCAGAAGCTTCTTAATCTTTCTTCAAGCGGGAAGAATGAAGCAATAAAAGGCTTTGCTGCACATATATGGGAAGCTGTGCTCAAAGGTCTTGATGTTACAATGGGTGACAGTACGGCGAAAAAGGATTATGAATGGTCGATCAAGGATGATAAACTCAATGAAGATGAGCTGAGTGAATCAATCCTTGCGGCTATGGCAAGCGATATTAAAGTAAGCGTTACCAGGAAAAAGGTTGAACTTGTGGTAATCAAATCCTCACAATAAAAAGCGAACGGTTTTTCGGAATATATGTTTGCATTTTTGACATTCAGATGTTATACTTATAAAAAAGAACGCATGTTTGAGGAGGATTATAAATGGCTTACGGAAAGATCACTGCTAAACAGCAGGAAATACTTGACTATATAAAGAAGGTAACCCTGCAGAGAGGGTATCCGCCTGCTGTAAGGGAAATATGCGATGCTGTAAAGTTACGTTCAACATCATCTGTTCATGCACATCTTGAAACGCTTGAGAAGAACGGATATATAAGGCGTGATCCGGCCAAACCGCGTGCTATTGAGATAATGGATGACAGTTACCAGATGGTACGTCAGGAAATGACAAGTGTTCCGATCATCGGACAGGTTGCTGCAGGTTTGCCGATTCTTGCAGAGAAAAACATCAGAGGCTACTTCCCTCTTCCCATGGACATTGTTCCGAATAATGAAGTCTTTGTACTTACAGTTAAGGGTGACAGCATGATAAACATCGGTATAATGGATGGAGATCAGATTTTTGTTGAATCCTGTAATACCGCTGAAAACGGAGATGTCGTTGTAGCTCTTATTGATGATTCCGCGACTGTAAAGACATTCTATAAAGAGAACGGTTATATACGTTTACAGCCGGAGAATGATACAATGGAGCCTATAGTTGTGGATTACTGTCTGATAGTTGGAAAGGTATTCGGAGTATTCAGAAGGATGTAATTTCTTTTCCGTCGCTCCATATACGCTCAATATCATAGAATGATCTGCTTTCCTTATCAAAAAGATGTATGATAACATCCGAATAATCAAGTAATATCCAGTTCGCCGAATCATATCCTTCTACATGCTTCGGCGAGCTGTTTATTTTGGAAAGTTTTCCCCTGACATTATCGCACATGGCCTGTAACTGATTGGCATTATTGCCTGAAGCTATAATGAAACAGTCAGCCATTATGCTTATTTTACTGATATCAATAACCTTTATATCTATTGCTTTTTTTTCATTTAATGCATCAACCGCTTCTTTGATTATCGTATTTACTTCAGTCATTAAGCTGTATCCCTTACCTTTCTATATTCTACGAGGTATTAACTGACAATATTCCGGTAATATTCGTAAGCATTCAGGGTAGTTGAATCGATGTTTTCAGAGCTGTCTTCAAGATAATGAAGAGTATCTCCCATTATCATAACAAGAGCTCTGTCTATATCCGAACCGTTAAATACAACATCCCTTATGGCTGCAATATTGGGTGCCTTTGTTCTTGTGGGTTCTATATAATCTGATATGAAAACAATCTTTTCAAGCAGAGACATATTTTCACGCCCTGTCGTATGCCATTTTATGGCATTAAGTATGTCCTTATCTTTAATATTATATTTCTCTTTTGCAAGGAACGCACCATATTTTGCATGCAGAAGAAAACCATGCTTTTCCTCAAATGCACTGATTTCTATCTTACTCTTCCTGCACAGCTTGATAAGCTCCGAATCATCATACATTTTCGCACAGTCATGAAGTATTCCTGCTATCTGTGCCTTATAGATATCCTCCTTATATTTCATTGCCAGGCAGGCTGCCGTGCCGGCAACACCTACCGAATGAATATAACGGTGACGCTTCAGTACCTTTTCCATCTGCTCGTAAAGAGAAAGAACGATCTTATGATCGTAGTTATACTCAGCCATAATCAATTCCTGCCAACTGAATCTGATAAACGATAGTAACCATTTTTTTTAATAAGCTTTTCGGCTCCGTCTGCTACATAATATTTTATACTTTGGCCGCAAGCAACCCTGTTTCTGATCATACTTGAGGATATATCTATATCAGGTGTATTAAGAAGACATATTCTTGCCTGATACTTTTCTTCAAGAATGCTTATCTTCTTTAATAGCTTATCATCAGGCTCGTGTCCACGCGGTGCAACGACGAGGACACAGTTTTCAAAAATTAAATCCGGCCGTTTCCAGATATCAATATTATAAACAGAATCCTCTCCTATTATGAAATAAAGTTCATCGTCAGGATAGATAGAATTCAACCCTGCAAGTGTTTCACAGGTATAAGTATTTCCGGGTTTCCTTATTTCATAGTCTGATGAAAGAAAATGATCGTTGCCGGAAATCGAAGCATTTATAAGTTCAAGGCGAAGCTTTCCGTCAAGTATATCCGTAGGATCCTTGAGATATGACTGACCTGTAGGCATAAAGATCACCCTGGAAAGCCCAAGACTGTCATAAGCATTCTCTGCAAGGATAAGATGCCCTGTATGTACAGGATTGAAGGTTCCGCCTATTATACCTGTTTTTTTGCAGTTATCACCTTTATAATACATCCTCATTATCCTCATTATTCTGTAAAGGTTAATTAACCGTTACATTTAATACGATGTTCCACGTAAGTTAATCTACCGGGAGCTTTATTGAAGGTTTTTCCTTATCAGGCTTATAGAGGACTATCTTCTTCCCGATCACCTGCACAACCTGTGAATGAGTACGTTCCGCAACAATCTGTGCAAGCTCTTTCGGATCGTCAAAGCAGTTCTTGAGAACTCCTATCTTTATAAGCTCACGAGCCGTAACAGCCTCGTTTATGGCTTCAACTATTTCCGGGGATGCTCCAGCCTTTCCTATATTAAGTATGGGTTCCATATTGGATGCAAGGCTTTTCAGATATGATCTTTGTTTACTGGTCATGTTTTCTCCTTTTTAATCATAAAAGTAACTGAATAGTTACTCATAAAACTCAAATGCATGTCCATATACATATACAGTATCGCCGTCCTGAATACCGAGTGCCCTGAGCTCATCAAGGATCCCTGTATCTTTCATGAAATTCTGGAAGAAGGAAAATCCCTTCTCCGAATCGATATTTGTATAACCAAGCATTTTTTCTATACGTGGTCCTTCTATCCTGTATACCTTCTGTTTTATATCATATTCTACTGTATAAGGTTCATTTCCGTCAGTACTTCGTTCAACCCTGAATTCCGAATCGAACACTACGGGTTCAGTGTCAGTGTCATCAAGCACCTCTCTGACATGATAAAGCAGTTCTCTGATACCCTGTCCGCTGACAGCCGATATGGGGAATACCTTATATCCCATGGGCTCGAATTCGTCTTTTATCCGCTTCAGTATGGCATCCTTATCTTCTCCCAGGAGATCTGTTTTGTTGGCTGCGATCACCTGCGGAAGTGTTTTAAGCCTTTCATCATATTTGGCCAGCTCATTGTATATGGTATAAATATCTTCAACCGGATCCCTGCCCTCTGTTGATGCAGCATCAACTATGTGTATAAGGACTCTGTTACGTTCAATATGTCTTAAAAAATCATGTCCCAGTCCGACGCCTTCCGAAGCACCTTCAATAAGACCGGGTATATCTGCTATTACAAAACCTTTAACATCGTCCACATCAACAACACCAAGATGAGGGTTCAATGTTGTAAAAGGATAATTGGCTATTTCGGGTCTTGCATTTGATACTCTTGAAAGGAAAGTGGATTTACCCACATTGGGGAAACCAACCAGCCCAACATCTGCGATCACTTTAAGCTCCATGGCTATATCAAGCTCTATTGCAGGCTGGCCCGGCTGTGCATACTTGGGTGCCTGCATCCTGGCAGTTGCAAAATGCTGATTCCCAAGGCCACCTTTACCGCCTTTTATAAGAGTAACCCTTTTATTCTCACCTGACATATC
The DNA here is from genome assembly GCA_017450065.1 of Lachnospiraceae bacterium. Lineage (GTDB taxonomy): Bacteria > Bacillota > Clostridia > Lachnospirales > Lachnospiraceae > UBA2868. The sequence goes on along the minus strand of JAFSYI010000085.1, from coordinate 117,621 downwards.
AACGATGATCTTGCCGGTGGAATAATCTTTAAGTACAGTACCTGCAGGTACCTTAAGAACTATGTCCTTACCGTTCTTGCCGCGGCAGTTCCGTTTGCCGCCGTTTTCACCGTCTTCTGCCCTGTATTTACGTATATGTCTGTAATCAGAAAGCGTATTAAGACCCGGATCGACCTCAACTATTACATCACCGCCATTACCACCGTCACCACCGTCGGGACCGCCGTCGGGAACATATTTCTCTCTCCTGAAGGAAACATGACCGTCTCCACCTTTTCCGCTTCTTACATAAATCTTAGCTCTGTCAGCAAACATATATAATCCTCTTAAAAACCATAAATGAAAGATAAGGCTCTAAACTAAAGTTTAGAGCCTTAATAATTACTGTTCAACAGGATATACAGAAGCCTGTTTCTTATCTTTTCCTTTCCTTTCGAATCTGAGAACACCGTCTACCAATGCAAACAATGTATCATCTCCGCCACGTCCCACATTATTTCCGGGATGTATCTTTGTTCCGCGCTGTCTGTATAATATGTTACCTGCTTTAACGAACTGTCCGTCAGCTCTCTTAGCGCCCAGTCTCTTGGATTCTGAATCTCTGCCGTTCTTGGTAGAGCCAACTCCCTTCTTATGAGCGAAATATTGAAGGTTCAATTCAAACATGGTTCACACCTCCTCAATCAATTAGTATGGAAATCATCTTTAATCTTAAGCGTTGATCTTGTCAATCTTAACCTTGGTGTATGCTTGTCTGTGACCGTTCTTCTTATGATATCCGCTCTTTCTCTTATAACGGTAAACAATAACCTTCTTACCGCGTCCGTTCTCAACTACGGTAGCAGTTACAGTAGCATTAGCCACATCATCTCCTACCTTGAGCTTATCATCGCTTACAGCAAGTACCTGATCAAAGGTTACATTCTCGCCTGCTTCTGCTCCAAGCTTTTCTACCTTGATCACATCACCCTCGGAAACCTTATACTGCTTTCCTCCTGTTGCAATAATCGCGTACATAGGGCACCTCCTATTCTAATTACTCGCTGGCTTCGGTAATGCATAGCATATTTATAACCTCACCAGGCGGCATACTCAAGTAGTTTAACATGATGCGATCCGATTGTCAAATATTTCTTTCTGCTTCAGCCGGATCAATTACTATTTCATATGAACACCTTTTTTACGTCTTCTCAGATACAGAATATGATGATACATCAGTATTCCCAGACAGAAAAGAGCAATGACCAGCGCTATTAGTGCTCCTATCATGAATTTGACTGCGAGGCTCTTGCCTGTATCCTTCTGCCTTGATATTGCGTAGTTGGAAAAACGGTCAGTTCTGAATGTGATCGTTTTGGGATCGTCATCAAGATCCGGAAGTACGGTAAGATTACCGTCATGAAGCCTTAGTATCGAGTAAACGTTTCCGGATTTATATATTTCATCCGGTATTTCAATTACTATCTCAATAGGAATATTGAGCGATTTAACATTGGTCACCTTTGAACCGACACGCTTCATAAGCGTTATATCGAAATATTTAAGAGGAATCTGACCCACATATGAATTCAGCTGTTCCTTATCGTTTTCGCTTATGGTTTCATCGGTTTTGGTGATGGAGACATTAACATTTGCCGTACCACCCTCGGCAAGCTCATAAATATCGGCTTTATCCATCAGCTCATCCACAACCACATCAAAGTTCTTAAGATACGGAAGTATATTTTCCTGCGGCAGCTGTTCAAGCTCCTCTCTTGTGTAAGTATGGTAATCCGGGATATCTGTCCGGGGAGCGAAAGGATTCTGTGCATCCGCTTCGAACGTACCTTCATAAAATGCAGCTCTTATAACCGATGATTTATCTCCGTTATCAAGCATTGTCTTGACGTCATCCATGGTTATACCCATTGACATAAGAAGCTCGGACGGAACCGGCTGCTCAGCGCTTGAAGAGGCTGTCTCCGGAATAATACCAAGTTCTTCATCGGTGGGAATATGGATATCTGACAGATCCATTTCTTCCACGAATTCATCACCGGCAGTACCGGTAGCCGCATCTTCAAGATCTACAACCTGCTCTTCAATACCCGGATGTTCCTCCTCCTTATATACCTTCTGAACCTTATGGGACTGAGGCTCTTCACCTGCCTTTTCGGCTGCCTTTTTACCGGCATCGGTCTGTACAAAAGCAGCGGCTATTGTATGATCGCTTTTTATATCTTTAAATGTATATGAATTTACCGCGCCAACCTGAAGACCGTCAACAGCCACAGCGAGAATGGCAAATCCTGATTTCGGGGTTATCGTATAAGTTACCGATGCTCCTCTTGCAACAGTCGCTGCGCCGCTTGGTGTGATAGTACCGCCGGTCGTTGCCACTCCGGCATATATATTATGGGTGATGATGTCATTCTTAAGGAATACCGCAGTAAAGCAGTAATCCCTTTCCACCCTGTTAATATAATATGTAAGGTCACGGCTTACATACTGATCGTTTATCTTCCATCCAAGGAAGGTATAACCCGGTGCAGCTACCGTAGTGATCTTTGCACTGTCTCCGAGCTTATAGGTTCCCTGACCGGCGACAGAACCTCCCTCAAAAGGAGAACATGCAAGAGAGATATTGAACCAGGTCTTTGAAAATCTTGCAATGATCTTACGGTCAGCAGTCAAATTATTAAGCTCAAGTGTGGATGATGTACTTATTGTGCTGTCACCTTCACGCCATCCTGTAAATACATATCCGTCATTAGCCTTGGCGGAGAGGATAGCTTTTCCACCATAGGTGACTCTTCCGCCGCCGACTACGCTTCCGGCTTCCTTATTATCGGGTTCGGCAGTTACTGTTACATAATTCTGCTTAAACGTGGCTATAACATTCATGTTGGAACGGACATCATTGATCGTATAATTTGTCGCGATTGAAACCTTCTTACCGTCCCTGTACCAGCCGTCAAAATAGAAGTTCTTATTGGGTACTGCAGAAAGAGTTACGGAACCTCCCTGTACTACGGCGCCTCCGCCCGTTACCATACCTCCGTTTGCGGGATTGGCATATGCATTTACATTGTAGCTGTTTGTCTGTACGTAAACAAAAGCCGTACCTGCAACGGTTTTATCCTGAACGGATGCTGCAACAACATTTAATGATGAAGCCGTCTCATTATTTCCTATAACAAGCTTACCGTTATTGGCTATATAAGTCGAAGATGACCTTGCCCCCAATACACTCCATGTGACCTGCTGGCTTACGTCTCCGCCGCTTCCTCTGACATCAGCGTGGAAATCACAGTCACCACCCTGGGCCAGCCTTATTTCGGACGGATATACACTTACAGAAGTAACCTTTGGTGAAGCTGTTACGTTTGCACTGACATTTATGTATCGTGCGAATTTATTCTCGTTATCGCTTTTATCCTTAATATAGAGTACACAGCTGTAGTTTCCGGCCGGCGTTGAGGGGTTATATGCTATCTGGAATTTGTCCATATCCCCCATTTTCAGGACTGAAGATCCGGATACCAGAGTAAACGAGAATATATTGGCTGAAGCGCTGCTTATGCCCCACACCAGATCCACATCACGGTTTCCCATATTAACGATCGAGAATACCATCGCATCTCCGTCGCCTACGATCCCGGAAAGATTCAGATTGGATATGCTTCCTCCGTCTATCTGTGCACGAAGTGCATAAGAATACTCTTCTTCCTGTCTTTTCTTTTCCTCCTCTTCAGCCTTTTTGGCTCTTTCGGCCGCTTCTCTGGCACGCTGCTCCTCTTCTGCAGCCAGCCTCTTTGCTTCTTCTTCTTCAGCCTGTGCAGCTTTTGCGCGTTCCTCTTCTTCTATCCTGCGTGCCTCTTCTTCCAATGCTTTCCGGCGGGCCTGTTCCTGCTCTATGGCTTTACGTTCTTCTTCTGCCTTTGCGGCAGCTTCAGCTTCCGCGGCCTTTCTGGCTTCTTCAGCCTGTCTTTCTATCTCGGCCTGCTGAGCTATTCTGGCTTCCTCTTCTGCCTGACGTCTTGCTGCTTCCTCCGCCTGTCTCTGAGCCTCCTCTGCAGCCAGCCTGGCTTCCTCCGCCTGCCTCTGTGCTTCTTCTATCCTTCGGCGTTCCTCTTCATCTGCCTGCCTTTGAGCTTCTCCGTCATCATAACCGGACTGAGGCTGCTGATCAGGAACATACGGATCAGGCTCGGATTCCTCATTAATAAAATCAAGGAAATCATCGATCTCCGATGCTGCGACGATTGAATTGAAAGCTGTAAGATTAGTTGCAAATAATGCTAATGATAACAGCATTACGATAAATACGGTAAAATGTTTATTGTTCTTTATTCTTTTCATGCAGGCCCCCTTATAGCTGTTTCAATTGTTTTTTGATGATTTCAATACTTGTTGACGGGTCACCGGCTGCCGAAATATTTCTCATAAAAACATCCGGTATGGCGGAAATCCTTGCACGGCGATGTGTATCGTCGATAAGCTTATTCAGATTATCATTTTGCTCAAAGCGTTGATAATCAAATAATTGCCTGAGCTTATTCTCCATTTGCAGTCCTCCTTTATTTCCTTACAGCAGTCCTATTCCTTCTTAAATATATACGAAGAAATACCCGATATGGCAATCATTGCTTAAGTTTACCACTGAACTCTGTTATTTTTCCTCCGTATGAAAGAAGCTTCTCCAGCGCAGCGAGAGCTTTTTTGTGCCTGATCTTGATCATACCGTAACTGATCCTCAGCTTTTCGGAAATTTCAGTAAGAGAAAGGCCGTCATAGTATCTTAAAATTATTATATCGCGCTGTTCCTCCGGCAGCTCCTTTAGAGCGCGTGCGATCTCTTCAAGAGTCTCTTTTTTTAAATAAGAGCCCTCTATATCATCGGAAGAAACATAATCCTCATTCAGCTCTTCGGAAATATGCCCGCGTCTGAAATGATCGGTCAGAGTGTTTTTCATGATGGTAAAGATCCATGTGGATACGGAAGCCCTGCTTTCATCAAAGCGCTCAAGCGAACGGAAAGCCTTCAGAAATACATCATTGGTAAGATCCTCGGCATCCTCTTTGTTTGATGTATGGTTAAATATATAACCGAATACTTTGTCATGATATTCTTCGTAAAGCTTTTCTTCGGTAATGCAGCTCATCTTGTCTTCTCCGGGTTAACTCTTAACATTTACTTCTTTAATCCATCATCCACACTGCCGGCGTCGCAATTGGACTCATGAAAACGCTTAATGAATTCAGCATCACAATTATTTGTGTGATGCTCTTTTAACTGAAACATGGCACTTACTTTTACCATGGCTCTTGCTTCTTCCCTGAGCTGTGTTGCCAGCCAGTCGGACGAACGGTCATCCATAAGTGACAGTCCCTTTTTACCGGAACTGTTTTTCAGCCTGAGCCTGTCATCTGCCGGTCTGCCTTCGTTTGAAAAGGACAGAGCATTCACAGGCCTGTTCATCAGAGTGTCGGTTGGTGTTTTGGACGCCTTTGACATGGCTTTTCTGACAATATCGGACTGATCGTATCCCGAAGAGACATCCCTTGGGGATGTCTTATTAATTCTCCCCTTGAATCTCCTGATTATAAGAAGGATGACAATAAAATAAAAAACAAAAAATATAAAAGGTGTTGTCATATAAATTATCAGTCCTCACTCATTAATCTGTCAATTATTCCCGATTTCTGTACCTGTGGCTTACCGGCAGGATCCCGCTTTACCTGCTGAGCCCCCTGAGGGCTTCTGACCGGCTGCTGATGAACCTGTGCAGGCTGTGTATGAACGGTTTCGGCAAGTGCAGCAAGAGTCCCCGAAAGATTGGCTATTTCGGAAGGAACGATTATCTTTGTAGCCTGTCCGTCAGCCATCTTCTCGGCTGTTTCATAAGATTTAAGCTGAAGATACTGCATTGAAGGATGTGACTCGTTAATAAGCCTGATACCTTCTGCCCTTGCCCTCTGTACTGCAAGAAGAGCCTCAGCCTCACCTTCAGCTTCACGTATACGCTGTTCTTTGACTGCTTCTGCCCTGAGTATTGCAGCCTGCTTCTCACCTTCCGCAAGAGTTATTGCCGACTGTTTCTTACCCTCGGCAGTAAGTATCGCTTCTCTCTTCTCGCGCTCCGCCCTCATCTGTTTCTCCATCGCATCCTGTATCGAACGCGGGGGCTGGATATTCTTAACCTCTACACGGCTTACCTTTATGCCCCACTTATCGGTTGCATCATCAAGGATCGCAGTGATCTGTGCATTTATATTATCCCTTGAAGTAAGTGTCTCATCCAATGTCATGCTGCCTATTATGTTTCTCAGCGTTGTGGCGGAAAGATTTTCTATTGCCGCAATAGGCCTCTCTACTCCATATGTAAACAGCTCGGCATTAAATACCTGGAAGAATACAACCGAATCAACCATCATGGTTACGTTATCCTTGGTGATAACAGGCTGAGGTTCAAAATCTGCGACCTGCTCCTTTAATGAAACCTTTTTTACAACGCGGTCAAAAAAGGGGATCATTAAATTCAGACCGGCACTTAGCGTGGTCTTATACTTTCCAAGCTCTTCGACAATATAGGCGCTTGCCTGCGGAACTATGCACAGACTCTTAAATAAGATGATAAGCACCAAAATAAATACAACAAAAACAACAGCTATTCCCGACATAATAAATATCCTCCTCTTTATGTTTAAATTTCAAAACCGGTTCATCTAAGGACCGGCATTGTGATCATAAATGTGCATTTCTTCTTCTGACCTGGTCTTCAAACAGATGCTTACAATTGGTAAAGGCTTCCATTATCTTGGGATTAAATGCTCCGCATTCCCCGTGTTCGATCATATTGTATGCCTCTTCACAGCTGTAGGCATCCTTATATACACGCTTGCTGACCAAAGCATCGTAACAGTCGGCAACCGATACGATCTGAGCCGAAATGGGGATATCATCTCCCTTAAGCATGTCAGGATATCCTTTTCCGTCGAATTTCTCATGATGGTGTCGGCATATTTCCATGCTTATCTTAAGATAGGTCTTATCCCAGTCCGCAGGCATCTTCTTTAAGATCTCCGTACCTCTGACAGTATGGGTCTTCATGATCTCATATTCTTCATTGGTAAGCCGTCCGGGTTTTAAGAGGATACTGTCGCTTATCATTATCTTACCGACATCATGCAGCGCACTTGCGGATGTAATGACTTTAACAAGCTCCGGAGTAAGGCCGTACTCGGGATAATCTCTCATGACCTGACTGGCAAGTATATGAGTGAAATCCATAACTCTTCGTACGTGCTGACCGCTTTCTTCGTCCCTTCCTTCAACGACATTACCCATAAGCTCGATGATATCATTGTTCATCCTGTTAAGGGATTCATTCTTCTCCTCAAGCTCTGCCGTTCTGTCGGCAACCATACGCTCAAGCTTTACCTGCTGTTCCTTTTCCTTACGTATCTCATCATCCACACAGTGGAAGCCGAGAATAAAACCAAACAGCTGTCCATCGGCAAAATCTGCAACGCATTTTATCTGATAATACTCCGGACCTGTACTCTTGCTGACCCTGAAATTAATGAAATATGCAAGATCTTTAAGCAGATGCTTCCTGATATGAGCTTTACCCATATTGTACAGGAAGTTCTTTCTGTCCTCGGGAAGCACAAGCTTGTCAGCCATCATGCTTGTCATATGGGCAAAGTTGCTCTCATCCTCCCAGTGATCCAGGCGCTCCTTAAACATTTCACCGATACGGTAATGGGTCACACCTGATTCATTTGAATCCTTGCCGTCAACATTTGCCACATAAGCCACCCAGTCGAAGTCTCCCGTAAGGCCGGTGATGACAGCATCGCTCTTAAGAGCTTTCTCAAGTCCCTTCATGTATTCCAGTTCATGAAGGATCTCGGCATTACAGTCGATAAATGCGATGATAACATTCTGAACCTTACCTGTAATATCAATATCAACGGTGGAAACCCTGAATTCGTAATATCTCGGAGATCCCTTTTCCATCAGGCGGCGGAATCTTACTGCATATGAATTGCGCTGTTTCAGCTTCTGTCTGATGACAGATACGCCTATCTCATCATACATCTTTGGTTTGTCGTCTTCAAAAACGAAATCTCTTACATACTGATTGAAGAAATCGGTATATTTCGCTCCGCGGGAAAGCATTGACGCGTATTTGGGTTCTGCCGCGAAGCTGTCGATCCTGTAGACCTCCATATCGTCTGTTTCAAGATTTATCTTAAACACGGATGAATAGTCTCTTGTAAGTATGCTTATTATGTCAAAATTCTGCTGCTGAAGCTTTGCAACGCCTTTTATCTCGCTGTTCGCCCGCTTCATTTCCCTGTTAGTACGGATGGTGCGGCTCAGTATTGACGCAAGTATGATGCACACTACTGTCAGGACTGCCGTAATGATAAGGAAGATCAGCGTTCCCGACTTAAGATAACTCAGTATTCCGCCCTTTCTTGATTCCTCTGCCCTTGATGAGGAATTAAGGGCAAGATCCGTAAGCTCCCTTCCCTGAAGCGTCAGGCTGACCGCGCGGCTTATCAGAGTATAGAGCTGCACATTTCCCCTCTTTACACCGAGACCCATTTTAAGCTTTTCCGGCAGAGGTATCACATTGAGCTTGGTATTTTTGCTGGTATCACGTATATAGGATTCTGTAATATTGTCACGTACTATCGTGCAGTTTACTTCTTCGTCAAGAACCGCATCGATACAGTCATAAGGTGTATCATATTCATATAATGCGCTGCTTGAGTAGTTTACCACATCATAATACTCTTCTATGCTGTCCTTGGGATAAGCCACCGTTGCAAATAATCCCTCCGAGAATTCGCCCTTATAAACAAGCATTACATTACTCTCTGCAATGTTCTGGGTAAAGATATAGTTATTTGTTTCGCTCTGGCTTAAATAAGTGGTTACGGGGAATACAACATCCACCTCACCGCTCTCAAGCGCGCTGAGAAGATCACGGTAGGATGCATAATGTGTATATTTGATGTCAATATCAGCACCAACGTTAAACAGAATATCAGATATGGCCTCATAAATAAATCCCGATGTTTCTCCTGTTTCCGCGTTTATTGAGCAAAAAGGCTGGAAATCAGACAATACACCCATCTTAAGCGTTTTATGTTCGGTAAGCCACTGACGTTCGCCGAGGCTTATATTCTTATCAAGCTTTCCGGATGAATTGAACGAGCTTGTAAGAATCTGCAGGAAACCGTCAGTAGCCGCCCCAATTGTTTCAAGTGCATAGTTAACATCCTTAAGAAGATATCTGCTGTTACTGCTGACTCCGAGATAGAAATCCATACTTCCTACCTTACGCCCTATGACAAGACCGGATTCGGCCATTCCCGTTTCACCTATGGCCGCTTCGGCATCGCCTCTGTTGACAGCGTTGATACATGCGGCATCATTATCATATTCAATGATCTCGCATTTGAGTCCGAGCTTTCTTAACCACTCATCCGTATATGAATAAATCTGTGACGGTACGGCAATCCTTTTACCTGCAAGAGACAGTATTGAGAAGCTGTCATCATTCATGTTCTTGGGAATACACAGATAATAATCCACTGTGTTCATGGGCTGATTGGGATACAGTACCGATATCCTGCTCTTTTCTATGTTCCGCCTGGCTTCCTCGTTCTTTGCTTCGGAAATAAGCTTTTCATAGAATGCATCCTGGTCAAAATCACGCGGCATCGCAGGCATGAGGTCGATCCTTCCGAGCATAAACTGCTCAAGAAGCGTATCATAATCGCCGTAAACATAACGGTATTCCCAACCCGAGAAATTGCCGATAGCCTGAAGATACTTATACCCGAAGCCCTCTTTGTCGGCGCTGTCATATTTGTCACCGAAATAATCCTTGTCATAAAAATAAGCAACTGAAACAGCCTTAAGACTGTTATCGGTTGCTCCGTATGCAGCGCGACTGCAAACAAGGATGCTTAAAACGAGCATCCATAATGCGGTCATGCAATATAATAAACGTCTGATCGTTATATGACTGATAAGCTTTGACACTTCTATACCATCATCCTATAAAAAATTTAATAACATTATAGCAAAAAAATGACAAAAAATACATATATATTGAACAAAAAAACAGAAACCTGAAACAATTTACAGGCTTCTGTCAATTATTCGTGTATATTCGGTCTAAATCAGCTGCAAAAACTAAAATGTGAATTTATCTTCGAAATATTTTTCAAGATCTTCTATCTTTACTCTTTCCTGCTCCATCGTATCCCTGTCACGTACCGTAACAGCTCCGTCATTCTCCGAATCAAAGTCATAGGTCACGCAGAAAGGTGTTCCGATCTCATCCTGTCTTCTGTATCTCTTTCCGATATTTCCTCTGTCATCGAACTCACAGTTATACTTTTTGCAGAGTCCGGTATAGATCTTTTCGGCGCCTTCGTTAAGCTTTTTGGAAAGAGGAAGTACACCTATCTTAACCGGAGCCAGAGCGGGATGGAAATGAAGAACGGTACGTACATCATTCCTCTCCTCATCCAGTACCTCTTCATCATAGGCTTCGCAAAGAAAAGCAAGCACAACCCTGTCTGCTCCGAGCGAAGGCTCAACAACGTAAGGAATATACTTCTCGTTAGTCTCATCATCGAAGTATTCCATTGATTCGTGGCTCGTATTCTGATGCTGTGTAAGATCGTAATCGGTACGTGAAGCGATTCCCCACAGCTCTCCCCAGTCGGTAAACGGGAATGCGTACTCAATATCGGTAGTATGATCGCTGTAGAAAGAAAGCTCCTCGGGATCATGATCGCGAAGTCTGAGATTCTCTTCTTTTATACCAAGTGAAAGAAGCCATTTATAGCAGAATTCACGCCAGTATCCGAACCATTCGGTCTGGGTTCCGGGTTTGCAGAAGAACTCAAGCTCCATCTGCTCGAATTCCCTTGTCCTGAACGTAAAGTTACCGGGTGTGATCTCGTTCCTGAAGCTCTTTCCTATCTGGCCGATACCGAAAGGAACCTTCTTACGCGAGGTGCGCTGCACATTCTTAAAGTTGACAAATATACCCTGGGCCGTTTCCGGACGGAGATATACGGTATTCTTTGCGTCCTCGGTAACGCCCTGGAAGGTCTTGAACATCAGATTGAACTGCCTTATATCCGTAAAATCATTCTTTCCGCATGAGGGACAGGGAATTTTGTTTGTATCCACAAATTCCTTCATCTTTTCATTGCTCCATCCGTCAACGCTTGAATCAGGAGTGATACCCTTCTGAGCACAGTAATTCTCAATCAGCTGGTCGGCACGGAATCTTTCATGACATGCCTTACAGTCCATAAGAGGATCCGAGAAGCTGCCAAGATGCCCGGATGCTATCCATGTCTGTGGATTCATAAGGATTGCACAGTCTATTCCGACATTATATGGATTCTCCTGAATGAATTTCTGCCACCATGCTTTTTTTACATTGTTTTTCAGCTCTACACCGAGAACTCCGTAATCCCATGTATTTGCAAGTCCTCCGTATATTTCGGAGCCGGGATGAACGAAGCCTCTGTTTTTGGCCAGTGCTACGATCTTGTCCATTGATTTTTCCATTTCATTATCCTCTTTCTTTTTGGATGTTTAATTAAAACCGTCTGAAGGACGGCCTTACTGCTGTGTTTATTTTAATACAATATATCCGACACCGACCGAATCGGAGGCCATCCTTGCGCTGGATCTGTCGATAAGATCGATATTTGCCGTTGTATAGGCAATCTTCCCGGGCAGTTTAACGAGTACCGGTTCGCTTACAACTACAAGCCTCTTCTCACCGAGCGCTTCAAATTCATATCTGCTTATAGTCGAATCATCCTCAGAGCTTTTCAGGGTGACATCTGTAGGATATCCCTTCTCCATGGCTTCATTTATCGTCCCGTAGAAGAAATCCACTTCATTAAAACCGGCATAGGAATTATAGTCTGAAAATACGATCCTGGCAGTAGCAACTCCCTCGCGCACGCTCAGCGAATCAAGCCTGCATGCCTCCTCATCGTTGATACTCCGGCAGTAACCCGTCAGTTCCTTGTCGATTATGTCCCTTAATTCGTTCTCGTCATAATAGGACTTGTCAAAGGGTTCGACGATCTCATTAGTCACTACGCCTTTGCTGTTTATAATGATCGCAGTTTCAGCAAAGTCCTCCTCATTATTTCCGCAGCCCGTGAATAAAGACATAATGAACAGAAGGATCAAAACCTTTGTGAGATATATGATTTTTTTTGTGATGGAAAATGTGTAATCTGTCAATGTATCACTTCCGGTTTCCAAGATACAAAATATGCCCCTTACAAGCCCTGAAGGACCAGCTTCGCGTCGCAGGCCTGACGGTTCATATTTTAAAATATATGTGCTGTCCCGAATAGTTATCATATCAAATGGGGGCTGTAATTTCAACCGACAAAATCAATAATTTCGAGTGATTTAAACGGCCTGTCAACGACACGTTTCCTATACAGTGCGCCAAGATAAAGAAGTTCGTTAATAATATCCACGGTTACGGTGAAGCCAAAGAGATGCTCTATGGATGAATTGACGATGTGGTCAAGAGCTCTCAGGGTTCCGGGAAGAAAATTCCTGTCTGTGGGGATACCGGGATATTCGCCGTTAACGACCACTGCTTTTATCTCAAATACCGCTCTTACAAGCCTGTTGTCAACCGAAGGCTTTGTAAGGGCTCTGACGGACTGAAAGAGAAGCTTGAGCATCATAAGCTCATCATTGTTCTCTCTCGTATAAAATGAGGCATATTCAAGAAAATACATACCCATGTAGGCACTCTCATAATCAGTGCGCAGCTCCTCAAAATAAAAGGATATATCCGCATCGACAAGAGTATACGCATTCTTTCCTTCATACAGCTTGAAATCGCCGAATACGAAGGGATTGGTCACGGCAAGCAGCTTATTGCCGGGCTTTCTTGCGCCCTTGCCGAAAGCTGTGATCTTACCGAATTCCCTGGTGAGTATAACGGTTCTTCTGTCATAATCATTGACGGGAGTGGCCTCTAAGACCATTCCCGTCGCAATCACATATTCACGCATTATTATTTACCGTTTCCCTGTCCTGTTCTTTTCAGGGGTTAAGAATGATCATTCGGTATCACCGTCTGACAGCTCTTTGCTGTCATATCCGAAGTTCTTAAGAAGAACATCAGAATCCCGCCAGTCTTTCCGGACCTTAACCCAGAGCTTGAGATTCACCCTGCCTTCAACGAGCTGCTCGATCTCATATCTTGCGGCGGATCCGATCTTCTTGAGCATCTGCCCCTGCTTACCGATGATCATGCCCTTGTGAGAATCCCTTTCACATATTATCGTTGCGTCAACATGAACGATATCCTTATCATATTTCATACGTTCAACCGTTACGGCAATACCGTGCGGTATTTCCTCGTCAAGACATTTTAGTGCTTTCTCCCTGATGAGCTCGGCAGTAATCTGTTTCACCGGCTGGTCAGTTACGGTGTCTTCATCGTAGAAAGGCTGACCGTAAGGCAGATATTTAAATATCTGATCGATAAGGGTATCTGTATTGTCACCATTAATGGCGCTTACAGGTACCAGCTCCGAAAAATCGCATAATTCCTTCAGTGTATCCGTGATCTCAAACAGCTCATCCCTGCTCACCTTATCGATCTTGTTAATGACCAGAATTACGGGGATGTTTATTCCCCTGAGTTTTTCGGATATGCTTCTGTCTGTTGGACCGATCTTTTTTGAGGCTTCAACAAGCCATAATATTACATCCACATCCCTGATGGCCATATTAACGGACTTTACCATATATTCACCGAGTCTGTTTTTCGCCTTGTGTATCCCCGGAGTGTCAAGAAAGACTATCTGTCCTTTTTCCGAAGTATACACCGTCCGGATACGGTTCCTTGTTGTCTGGGGCTTGCTGCTGGTTATGGCTATCTTCTGACCTATGATCCGGTTCATAAGAGTTGATTTACCTACATTAGGACGTCCTATTATAGCAGCAAAGCCTGATCTCTTTTCAATATTCTCTTTCATTGCTTTCCGTGTCTGTATATTTTATGCTTACCTGTCATCCGAAGATGTCCGGTTATTTAATCCGGCAGTGTCAGAAGGCTGGGCATTCTGAGCGGAGTGGGTGGGTACGGCGGTCTGTGCACCCGGTTTTGAAACAAGCGAAGCGGGATTGGGCTGTTTTGACGGCTTCTCCTTTTTGGGATGCTTTTTTCTGAAGCTCTTTATTATAAGCCTTATTATTATAACTATGACTGCTATAACCACAAGCCATACGAGCAGTACCGGAAGAGCCACAACAAGCCCGACACCGAAATCAAGCAGACCGTTCCATACTCTCTTACAGTTTGAAATAAAGCCGTCGCGCATTCTTTCAAGACGGGTCTTTTCCTCCACAACTACCGGAGTATATTCGATAACCTGGGTAATGCTTATCGTAACAGTACTGTAGGTCGCCTGATTTTTCATTGCCTTTAACTGTGAGCCGTATGATTCTATCTGGTACCTGACCTCCGAAAGCCTTGCTTCAAGCGCTATTATTGTATCAAGGTCATCAGCCTGCCTGAGAAGTTCATTCAGTCTGTCGTATTCTGTTTCGTAGCTCTCAAGCTTGGCCTTTGTATCTACATATCTTAAGGTCACATCTTCTGCATTGGTATTTTTATTAAGCAGATTGGACTGGCCTTCCACCTCGTTGACAAAGCCGTCAAGCCTGTCTACAGGAACGCGGGCAACTATCGTGGCTGTCTTTCTCTCGGAGTTCGAATACTTCGTATTGTTAATGTTGTTGCTTTCGATATACCCTCCGAGTTCATCAACCTGTTTTTCAACATTCTTAACCATGGCGTCTACATTTTCGGATTCCACCTCCATATAGACATTCTTTATGAGCATACGGTTGACCTTTTCGGATGCAGCGCTTTCCACATCTTCCTCGGTTATCGGATCAGCTTCGTTTCCGCCGTCGAAAGCAGCCTGCTTTCCCATTGCAGCGGTGTCTGCAGTTGTTTCGGAAGCCATCGGTTCGCTTGGATATTCGTATTCATAATCCTCATATCCGTCATAATATTCTTCTGCTGCCGGAGCCGCTTCGGCCTTGGCATATGAATTGACATCGCTGTCTGCGGCATATGTTGAGGCGGAATCGCTACTGCTTCCGCATCCTGCAAGAGCTGCTGCTGTCATTATCGCAAGAATGGTATTAAGCATCTTTTTCATCGTTTTCCCTCCTTATAACAGAGTCTCTGTCTTATCAAACAGTCCCGCTTCTTTTTCAATGGTTTCCTCACAGCCAAGAACACAGATGTTTTCATCCTTAACAACCGAATCCACATAATCGGCAAGCTTTCTTATGGCCTCCCTGTCGGCAGAGAGAACCTCGTCGCGTTCCTTCTGGGCATTTTCATAGCTGTCCTGAGAAAGATAGGCGCTCATGGCTCTTAATCCCTTAGCCTTTGGAGTCAGCGGGATATCCATATCTGATATTGCACCTATTATATATTTAGTCATATCCCTGTCATCCGGATCAAAGTTCCTTATATATTCAGCGGCCCCTTTGTAAATTTCGAGAGTATCCCTGAGATTGGGATCTCTGTATGAAGTAAGGTATGTATCTCCGGTTCTTGAATATGAATTCATGCATCCGTATGCACCGCCCTTGACTCTCACATTTATCCAAAGATAATCATAGCTCATTATCACTCTCAGAACCTTGAGCGCTCCCGTATAGGGATAACCGTGTTTTATGAAATTGCCCGCAGTGGCCACGTATTGAACCTTGCCGCCGGTTTTGAAGCCTTCTTTTGCTTTCTTAAGACTGATCGCATATGCTTTTTTTGAAATGGGTTCGGTATGCAGCTTCTTTTTGAAGCCTTCGGTCAGTATCATCAGTCTCTCATACTGACTTTGTTCAGCTATATAATCTACGAACAGATTTTCAGGTCTGAACACAGTCTTTACAAACTCTTTAAGCCTGCTCTTGAATGTCGTTTTCAGGTTTTCATAGTCATTCAAAAGCGCGTCAAGGAATCTGTAAAACTCAAGACCGCTGGTCTTTTCCGTAAGTGCCGCGGTTTCGGAGCAGGAAGACATCGCCCTTATAACTGCCACGGAATGTCCCGATGAGATCATATTTGCCTGAAGCCTTGATTTCAGCATATTCAGTATTTCAAGAAGTCTCTTGTCGTCATCGAGATCGGAGGTGTTTATGATCTCATTTATTATTTCAAACGCAAACGGAAGCCTGTCATACAGAACCTTTGTCTTGACCTCATACATTATTCTGTATTTATCCGTATCATTGGCATCGGGATAGCAGCTTACACCTGATGTGATGCCGCCCGTATTAAGATTTATCTCGCTGGCAAGGTCTGCGTAGCTGTGGGAAGCCGTGCTGACAAAGGAGAAAATATTCCTGTATAATCCAATATATGGAATAAGCTCATCCGGAAGATTGCGGATATCGAAACAAAGCGTAAGATAACCGATACCGTTTGTGTAAATATCATGCGTGAGTACAGTTGTTGCGCCTACATAATCAATATTGTATTCATACGGCAGGGCTTCCTTCCTGATATCCGAGATCTCAAGAAGCGGAATGGTCTCAAGCTCCTCTTTTGTACTCGGTTCCTCCTGATATTTAAGCAGCGCCTGCGTATCTTTAACAAGAGCTTCCTTATCTTCTTCCGACAATGAATCCTTGTATTTTGCAAGCCTGTCGCCCAGTTCCTTATCCATTGCCGCGGTCATTCCGCGCTCGGGCTCAAGGATCACTACCGAGCTGTGCTTATTGTCAAGAAGATACTCCCTTATAAGGTTCTCGAAATAATCCGTATCAACCTTCTCCCTGAGAAATGCAAAGGTGTCGTTGGCCTCTATATGCATGAAGGGTTCCTTATCATCATAGAGCCAGCTGTCCAATGCCTGAAGGCCGTACATAAGACCCTTGGGATACGAACCGAAATCCGCCTCCCTGTATCTGAACTCAAGTGCATTTAAGCCTGCAAGAAGCGATTTCTTGTCAAGTCCGTTGGAAACGGCATCGTTTAATACACTCTTTATGGTATCAAGGAAATCATCCAGTCTGTCTGCGTTCGTGTTCTTTGATATTACGGAAAAATACGGTTGGAATATTCCGTTCTCATAGGTGCTCTGGATATCCTTTCCGATACCTTTGTCAAGCAGTGCCTGCTTAAGAACGGCGCCCGGTGCAAGGAGCAGTGTATACTCAAGGATCTGGAATGCGATATAGAGCTCTCGGTTGAGGCTTGTATCGACTACGGTGTTATATGAAAGATATGTATTCTCCTCAAGCGGCTCATCACTTGTTATCGAATATTTCTTATTTACACATATTTTTTCGCTAAAGGGCTTCTGCAGCCCTATGCTGCTGTCAATATTTATATGCTCATAATCCGAAAGGTATTCCCGGTCGAGGTATTCAAGCCTTTCGGCCATATCCATATTACCGTAAAGATAAATATAGCTGTTGGAAGGATGATAGAATCCCTTATGAAAATCAATAAACGCATCATAGGTAAGAGTCGGGATGAATTCGGGATCGCCGCCGGATTCGTTGGAATACTCCGTGTCAGGGAAAAGGGAATTAAATATCTCCCTGTCAAGCATATCATCCGGAGATGAGAATACTCCCTTCATTTCATTATATACAACACCGTTAATGTTTATCGGATCGTCTTTATCCTTAAGCTCGTAATGCCAGCCTTCCTGTTTGAATATCTGCGGCCTTTCATATACATTGGGATTAAATACCGCATCGAGATAAACATCCATCAGATTGGCGAAATCCTTGTCATTGCAGCTTGCGACAGGATATACGGTCTTGTCCGGGTATGTCATTGCATTAAGGAAGGTATTAAGGGAACCCTTCACCAGTTCAACGAAAGGATCCTTTGCCGGATACTTCTTTGAACCGCAAAGTACGGAATGCTCCATTATATGCTGAACACCTGTGCTGTCCTTTGCGGGAGTTTTAAATCCGATATAGAAGACCTTGTTGTCATCATCATTGGATATAAGGCATATTCTTGCTCCGGATCTTTTGTGTCTTAATATACATCCGTCTGACTTAAGATCCTTAAGCCTCTCTTCTTTTATGACTTCATATGCGTCCAGTTTCTTTACATTTTCGAAGCTCATTTGTAAGCTCTACCTCCTGTTCTGTTAATGATACGGATAATCGCCTGTATTTTTATAGGAATTTTTTATTTTTTTATATATTCGATCGCATTGCCGGAAAGCCTTATGGTCTCTCTTATATATTCCTCGTCTGTTTCAAGCTCCTTTACGAGGTCTTCAACTGTAACGAGCCGCTCGAGTTCTTCAGCCATTTCCCGGGCCCTGTCATTTAAGTCATTGACACGTTCCGCAACCTTCAGACCGAATTCGTCATCATTCAGGGATTCAATTACCAATGATTCCATGGAGTCCATTATCATCTTCATCATGAATTCGTCCACTTCTGCCACTGTTTCACACATGTCAAGCATATTCGCGGCGGTAAGTATTCCGATGTTGCCTTCTCCTATAAGGTCCTCCACGGCAACTCCCTGTCCTGAATACAGTCTTGCAACATCAACCACATTGTTAAGGTAAAGAGGAGGAAGAACCCTGACTGCCGTTTCTTTGTCCTTAAGTGCCGATTCTATAAGCTTTATTCTTTCTTCTTCATCCGGAATATCCATTGAATTAAGCTCATCTATATACATCTTAAGATACTCATTGTCTGTATCATCGGATCTTACCCTGTTTTCGGCACTGCCCGTACCGGATACATAAGCTGAGGTGTCCTTAAGCCTCTCGGCTTCGGTTTCATACAGCTTTACCTTCTCATCATTAAGATACTTATAGATAAGAAGGAACTGTCCTTCCGTAACATTTAGAGGAAGGAACCGGCTGTGCACCTGTTCCTTTGAGATGGTCTCCCCCTGGCTCTTTGCAAGAGCCCTTAACTGTATTATGATCTTTCTGAACTGCTGTTCATCCATGGGTTATTTACGCTTTCTTTCTTCACTATATAGAGATTCCGTTTTTTTGCTGTTCTGAACAGCTATTTGACATGTTCGTGTGTGAACAGGTGATCCTGACAGTATTCATAATTTCCGTTGCATTTGGAGCAGAAACGGAATTCAAGATTATCATTGTCCTTCTCTGTACGTCCACAGATGGCACATTTATGCTTTGTAACGTTATTAACTCGTCTTGTCTCATGCTTAAACGCCTGCCGTCTGTGTATTTCCGACGGTGAGACCCGTCTGTAGTTCCTTGTGCCAAGGAAGAAGATTATAAAGTTAAGAAGAGATGCAATTATCGCTATGGCTACGGAGATACCGTTTGTAAGCATCTGGTAAACCAAAAGGATCACGTCTGCGATGGCAAGCCATTTTATCTTTATGGGTATTATGAACATAAACAGAAGCTGCATGTCGGGGTATTCAGCCGCAAAAGCAAGGAATATCGACATATTCACATAATATGTACTGAAAGCAAGCGATATGATATATCCTATGTTTTCCATTTTTGCTCCGCCCAAATAGCAGATAACATACAGGATGAAAGCACCTATGACCGTAAAAAGCATGCCCGAAAAAATATATAGATTAAACCTGAAGGTACCCCATGTTCTCTCAAGAGATGCGCTCAGCGAATAATAAAGCATAAGCATGATAATGGTAAAAATATCTATGGACTGAGGAGGAACGATTATCCAGGTTACAAGACGCCATATCTGAAAATGCAGGATTTTATACGGATCCAGCGAAATGAAACCCAAAAGATTGGATTTGGTCATCATATCAACTATCATTATCGCGTAGCCGAGTATATATCCGCCGATTATATATTTTGCCAGATTACTTATGGCATATCTGCCGAAACGTCTTTCCAGTCTGTTAAGGAAGTTATTCATAATAAACACCGCTTTCTGATATTTGTGTAATAGTTTAGCATTTTGAAGGTAAAATGTAAACAGGAGCTGCAGAACCGTAAATGGCCGGAAAAGGTTTCGGGACTGTGGCTCCGGCTCTTAATCTTGATATTTTTGTATAAATGTAGTAGAATTTGCAAAGTGTGTGCTTGGAATGGATAATTTTACGTATCGCTTGTGATACCCGAGGGATTTAAGACAGTTTATGAGTACTAAAAGAGATAATAACAGGAAAACAGAGATCAAAACAGAAAAGACCAAAAAACCGTATACTCTGGGAATAGATATCGGTTCAACAACCGTCAAGGTGGCGGTTCTTAACGGAGATCACGATATTCTTTTCTCGGACTACAGAAGGCATTATGCCAATATCCGCGAGACGCTTAAGGAGCTTATATCAAGTTCTCTTGCAAAGCTCGGAGATCTTAAGGTACATCCCATGATAACAGGCTCAGGCGGACTGACACTTGCCAACCATCTTAAGATTCCGTTCGTTCAGGAGGTTATTGCCGTATCAACAGCCCTTAAGGATTACAGTTCGGACGTTGATGTTGCGATAGAGCTTGGCGGCGAGGATGCCAAGATCATATATTTCGAGGGCGGTAATGTTGAGCAGCGGATGAACGGTATCTGTGCCGGAGGTACAGGCTCTTTTATAGATCAGATGGCTTCGCTTCTTCAGACAGATGCCGCAGGTCTTAACGAATATGCCCGGAATTATAAATCTCTTTATACGATAGCTGCCCGCTGCGGAGTATTCGCAAAATCAGATATCCAGCCTCTTATAAACGAGGGAGCCACAAGAGAGGATCTTGCAGCCTCCATATTCCAGGCTGTGGTAAACCAGACAATTTCAGGTCTTGCCTGCGGTAAACCAATAAGAGGACATGTGGCTTTTCTTGGAGGCCCTCTCCATTTCCTTTCAGAGTTAAAGGCCGCCTTTGTACGTACTCTGAAGCTTGATGAAGAGCATTCGATAGAGCCCGACAACTCTCATCTTTTTGCCGCAATAGGTTCGGCTCTTAATTATAAGGAAGAAAACAGTCTGTTACTCAGTGATCTTGATGACAGGCTTAATTCGGATATACATATGGAATTTGAGGTAGCCAGGATGGAGCCTCTTTTTGCATCCAAAGAAGAATATGATGCATTTGAAGAACGTCATAACGCACATTGTGTGACTACGGCGGAGCTCAGTGATTATAAGGGCAACTGTTTCCTGGGAATAGATGCAGGCTCAACAACAACCAAAGCAGCACTTGTCTCAGAGGACGGTTCACTGCTCTACTCATTTTACAGCAATAACAACGGTAATCCTCTGGCAACGACAATACGGGCCGTCAAGGAAATATATGAGAAGCTTCCGCATGGGGCCAGGATAGTTCATTCCTGTTCCACCGGTTATGGGGAAGCTCTTATAAAGGCAGCACTTATGCTTGATGACGGAGAGGTTGAGACTGTTGCCCACTACTATGCAGCTGCCTTCTTTGAACCGGAGGTTGACTGTATCCTTGATATCGGCGGTCAGGATATGAAATGTATTAAAATAAAGAACCGGACCGTTGATTCCGTACTTCTTAACGAAGCATGCAGCTCGGGATGCGGTTCCTTCATAGAGACCTTCGCCAAATCGCTTAATTATTCTGTTACCGATTTCGCAAAGGAAGCCCTTTTTGCAGAACATCCCATAGATCTCGGAACCCGATGTACGGTATTTATGAATTCAAAGGTAAAACAGGCTCAGAAGGAAGGCGCCTCCGTCCCGGATATATCAGCCGGCCTTGCATATTCAGTCATCAAGAATGCGCTGTTTAAGGTCATAAAGGTTTCGGATGCATCTTCTTTGGGTAAGAAGATCGTTGTTCAGGGCGGTACCTTCTATAATGACGCCGTGTTAAGAAGCTTTGAAAAGATTGCGGGCTGTGAAGCAATACGCCCTGATATAGCGGGTATCATGGGTGCTTTCGGTGCGGCTCTTATAGCAAGAGAGCGTTATGAGGATGTTAAGAGCACCACAATGCTTTCCATAAGCAAGATAAATTCTCTTGAATTCTCTACTACCATGGCCAAGTGCAAGGGCTGTACCAATAACTGCCGTCTGACAATAAACAAATTCAGCGGTGGACGTCAGTATATTTCCGGTAACCGCTGTGAACGAGGTATTGGAAAACAGAAGAACGAGAATAATCTTCCCAACCTTTTTGAATACAAGGAGCGAAAGGTATTTGGTTATGAACCTCTTGAAATAACGGATGCGGAACGTGGAACAGTAGGAATACCGCGTGTTCTTAATATGTATGAGAACTATCCATTCTGGTTTACATTTTTTACAAAATTAAAATACCGTGTGATATTATCACCGAGATCCTCGCATAAGATATATGAGCTTGGAATAGAATCCATTCCGAGCGAATCCGAGTGTTATCCCGCAAAGCTTGCGCACGGTCATGTTGAATGGCTTATAAAGCAGGGGATTAAATATATCTTCTACCCTGCGATTTATTATGAAAGAAACGAACAGCCGGAGGCAAATAATCATTATAACTGTCCCATAGTTACTTCATACAGCGAGAACATCAGGAATAATATGGATGAGATAATCAACGGGGATATACGCTTCCAAAATCCCTTCTTAAGCTTCGAGAGCTTAAGGATTGCCTCCAATGAGCTTATAAACTGTTTCCCGGACATACCAGGTGACGAGGTTTATGAAGCAGCCAAAGCAGGCTGGGAGGAAATGGAAAAAGTCAGGGATGATATATACAGAAAAGGTGAAAAAACACTCAAATATATAAAAGAAAACAACTGTCATGGTATAGTTCTTGCAGGTCGTCCATATCACGTCGATCCGGAGATAAACCATGGTATTCCGGAAATGATCAATTCATACGGAATGGCGGTACTGACCGAGGACTCGGTTTCACACCTTAATCCCTGTGAACGTCCTCTGCTGGTATCGGATCAGTGGATGTATCATTCAAGGCTTTATGCCGCGGCCAATTACGTCAAGACACGAGATGATATAGATCTTGTACAGCTTAATTCATTCGGGTGCGGTCTGGATGCGGTTACCACCGATCAGGTAAGCGATATCCTTACGGATTCGGGAAAGATATATACCTGTCTTAAGATAGATGAGGTTAACAATCTCGGTGCGGCAAGAATAAGGATCCGGTCTCTTATAAGTGCCATAAAGCTGAAAAAGAAGCTTGGCGATAAACGGCAGATCAGGTCATCCTCATACAACCGTGTGTTATTTACTGAAGATATGGCCAGAAATTACACCATACTCTGCCCCAATATGTCACCCATACATTTTGATATATTGGAAAGAGCCTTCAATTCATGCGGTTATAATCTTGTTATACCCGATAACTCCAACAAGGAGGCTATCGATGTAGGACTTAAATATGTTAATAATGACGCATGTTATCCATCCCTTATAGTAGTCGGACAGCTTATGGATGCCATACTTTCCGGCAAATATGATACAGAACGTCTGGCTGTGATCATGACTCAGACCGGTGGCGGATGCCGTGCGACCAATTATATTGCCTTCATAAGAAGGGCTTTGAGAAATGCCGGATACGAACATATCCCGGTAATCTCGCTGAATCTGTCTAAGATAGAATCGAATCCGGGCTTTAAGATCAATTTAAAGCTTGTAAGACGTCTTGCCTATGCCGCCATCTTCGGCGACCTGTTTATGAGATGTCTTTACAGGATGAGACCTTATGAACTGGAACACGGGACGGCCGATGAGGTTCATAAAAAATGGGTTGCAAGATGTCAGGAGTTCGTTACACGTAAATATCAGAGCTTCAGGGAATTCAATGAAATGTGTCGTGAAATAGTACGTGATTTTGATGCCATACCGATAGACGAGGGTATGTTAAAGCCCCGTGTCGGAGTGGTAGGTGAAATCCTTGTTAAGTACTCTCCCACCGCAAACAATGATCTTGTTGGTCTGATCGAATCGGAGGGTGCCGAAGCAGTTGTTCCGGATCTGCTGGATTTCTTCCAGTACTGCTTCTATGATCAGGTGTTTAAGGCAGAACACCTTGGAAAGAAAAAAAGCAGCGCATATCTTTCAACGGCAGGTATAAGATTTGTGGATTTCCTTAGGAGTGCAGCGAACAAAGCCTTATCCGAGAGCAGACATTTCACTCCTCCTGTAAGTATTTATAAGCTTGTTGATTATGCCAGGGATATAGTTTCGATAGGTAATCAGACAGGTGAAGGATGGTTCCTTACAGGCGAAATGATAGAACTCATACATGCCGGTGTTAATAATATTGTATGTACCCAGCCCTTTGGATGCCTTCCCAATCATGTTGTGGGTAAGGGCGTTATCAAGGAATTAAGACGGCATTATCCGGATTCAAACATAGTGGCTATCGATTATGATCCCGGGGCAAGCGAGGTAAATCAGCTTAACAGGATCAAGCTTATGCTGTCAACGGCATTCAGAAAGCTCAATACCCCTGTTTCGGAACAGGCCACTTAGAATATCAATACTTTATGCTTATATTACCGCTGTCTCTTATGGATTCCAGTTCGTCACAGAAAGAAGTGAGCATGAAAGGAAGCTCATCATAACGTTCATTTAAATACAGATCAAGGAGTGAATCGCAGGCACTGGTAAGCGATTTTACTTCGAGCTTGCCACACAGGCGTTTCATTCCTTTAAGCATAAATCCAATATAATCCCACTTCCGGTCAGCGCATGCTTTCTGACAGTCGGAACACAGCTGCTCAAGATTATCCATGAATCTTGCAATACGAAGACCGACAGAATCATAATCCTCTCTGTCCGTGATCGCATAACGTCTCCACAGCCATCTTGTCATTATTGTATTAAGCTTCCGTGCGTTTATCGGCATCTCTATAAAATCATTGAAGCTTACTTCGAGAAGATCCTTATATACATTGGCTACAGGGCAATTAAGGATGAAGATTATCGGAACATCATTATAGTATTCACCGCCCATGCCTCTTATTCTCTTGGCGGTCTCAACACCGTTGAGCCTCTCCATATCATAGGCAATAAATACAGCGTCATAACAGGGCTCCAGCATCTTTGAAAGGGCAGCTCTTCCGCTTGCCGCTCTGTTTATCTTAATATTATAGGTTTTGAAATATTTCTCATAAAGGCTTAAATTGTTCAGGTCATCATCCACAAGAAGGATATTGGAATTAACATCAACAGGCATTTTATCCTTGTCTGTTAACGGTATATCATCTTTATGCACCGGCTTAAGCTGCTGCTCGTCGGATACTTTTGGGATTGGTTTAGATGATGATAATGAATCCACAAAGGTGTTTTTATCAAGAGCCACTTCATAATTGGGTATGGTAATTATGCTGCACAGTATCTCGTCTACACAGTCATAAATATATTCAACACTCATTACTATATTTCTGTTTGTCAGAGGATATATGGCAGGAACCATGAGACCGTTCCTTGCTTCCTTGGATCGCATTGCACGCTGCACATCCCTGTCAATGATGAAAATATCCTTAAGAGTCCTGCCGATATATTCATCCTTGAACATTTTGGAATTTATACCGGCTGCTTTGTTCTGATATATGACCTTCTGTTCATCATCGCATATAAATATCACATCGGTCTTATCGGCAGCGAGAATATAGTCAAAATCCTCCTTTTTCATTACAAAGCTTCTGTATTTTAAATGTATTTCGCTCATAAGCCTGTAGGATATTACCATGAGCACAAAGAATACAGGATAGTTTAAGTTAAAGAATACGTGGCAGGCTGTTTCTATAAGAAGACCTGCGAGTGAAGGGATGATCGCATAGGTTGCAAGCTTTAAAAGATGTTTTTCACGCGCTTTTACATGTGTGGAATGATAGCTGAAAAGCATATAGCACATACAGATATAATAGGTGATGATCGGAATTCCGAAATATAACCCTCTCGGAATGACACCCGGCATAAAATCCATCCCGCTATCGTTGGAGATGAACCTGAATCTGTTAAAGAAAAGTTCTGTAAATACGGAAAAAAAGGAATAATAGCATATAGAAGCCGTACAGTTCCTGATCCACAACTTATCAATACCGAATATATATACTGACTGAATGATCATTGAGGCAAGTACCGCACAATATGAAAACCATATGATCAGAATAAAAACATATTTAAGATTTACAAATCTGCTGCCTGTAAGATAAATAACAATATAGCTGAAGATCCCCAGCATATATGCACCTGAAAAAATCAGGAACTTTCCCAGGCCCTCGTCATTGGAGCTCTTATGCCGGTGATCTTCACATATTGTTATTGAAAACAAAAGAACGGCAAACAATATGACAATTGTAATACTGCTACCCGAAAGACCCATTAATATACTTTCCTTTTGTATTAATGATGGAATAATCTTACGCCGTTACATACCATTGCTATACCATATTCGTCACAACAGTCGATAACATCCTGGTCTCTTATCGAACCGCCGGGCTGGACAACATATTTAACTCCACTCTTGTATCCTCTCTCGATACTGTCATAGAAGGGGAAGAAAGCGTCCGATCCGAGCACAACATCATCCATACGGTCAAGCCATTCACGCTTTTCCTCATCTGTAAGGCGTTCGGGCTTTACCTTAAATATCTTCTGCCATGCTCCGTCCTTAAGAACATCCATCCAGGCTTCTCCGATATAATTATCTATCGCATTATCCCTGTCTGCGCGTTTTATACCGTCAACAAACTGAAGCTCCATTACCTTGGGACACTGTCTGAGGAGCCAGTTATCTGCCTTCTGTCCTGCAAGCCTTACACAGTGGACTCTGGACTGCTGTCCGGCTCCGATTCCGATAGCCTGCCCGTCTTTAACGAAGCATACTGAGTTGGACTGTGTATACTTAAGAGTTATGAGGGATATGATCATATCGTGCTTTGCGGACTCAGGTATATCCTTATTCTTTGTTACCACATTCGTAAGCAGGGATTCGTCTATCTTAACATTATTCCTGCCCTGCTCGAAGGTTATTCCGAATACCTCCTTATGCTCTGTGGGGGCTGGAACATATTCGGGATCTATCTTTATTATCGTATATGCACCTTTCTTTTTTTCCTTAAGTATTTCAAGTGCTTCCGGTTCATATCCCGGAGCGATTATCCCGTCCGAGAATTCCTTCTTTATAAGCTTTGCGGCGGAAACATCACATATATCTGAAAGAGAGATGAAATCACCGTATGAAGACATCCTGTCTGCACCCCTTGCCCTGGCATATGCGCAGGCTATGGGTGATAGTTCCAGATCGTCATCTATAAAGTATATCTTACGCATTGTATCATTAAGCGGTTTCCCGATCGCTGCGCCGGCGGGAGAAACGTGCTTGAAGGATGCTGCCGAAGCAAATCCCGTTGCTTCCTTAAGCTCTTTAACCAGCTGCCAGCCGTTGAAAGCATCCAGGAAATTAATATAGCCGGGTTTCCCGTTTAAAACCTCTATGGGAAGATCCCTTCCGTCATTGACATATATCCTTGCCGGCTTCTGATTGGGGTTGCAGCCGTATTTTAATTCAAGTTCCTTCATGTTTGTTATCCTTCCTTTGTTACATGATCATTAACTGTTCTTATTTACTATCCTGGTCTCATATTTTCCGGTATTTATATCAATAAATCTTACAAACAGGGATACCTTGTTATCCTCATTTAGATTATCCCATACAGTTTTGGTGAATTCATCTATTTCACCCTCTATACCAATGAGTTTGGGCTCTCCTTCAAAGCTTGGAAGCGGATTCCCGTCCTGCATGTATGTGTGTATAAAGTGCCCTTCACCTGCCGTGGGATTCTCGTAAGCGAAGGTATATCTGTTACATGATGAAGGATCGCCGTTGTTACTCTTAAGAATGGACATTGCATAATTGAATCTGCCGTTTTCTATATGCATTATGCCTGAGATCCTTGGCGTATAATTAGGGCCGTCCGGTTCGAATTCACGGCTTCTTAAGGACTGCTCAAATGTAAGCTGTCTGTCCATTCCCTCGTATATGGTGTCTGTCTGATCGCCGTTGGTAACTATTGTTTTGTTACCGAGAACCCTTACGGGAGCATAGATGATAAGAGACGGATCCTCAAGCCTGGCGGGATCAAAGGCTTCGGTTCTTATTCCTTCCCCGTCTTCAACAAATATCCTGTTTCTTGAATTAGAGCTTCGTCCCATTATAAAGTAAGCTGTCACAGCCTTTTTTCCGTCTGCGGACTTTCCTATGATTATTCCTCTTCCGGGATATGAATTATCCGATAATTCTTTTGCAATGTTAAGCTTATTCATGTTTCTCTCCTTCACAGATCAATATTATTATACGTTTGTTAACGGTTTTAATCAAGCAGGATAACCTCGTTATACAGTTCTGTAAGATCCTTCCTGCCTGCCTTGGTGAAATCGATCGCCACCTTGGGATGTCTGTTCAGGAGACCGGTAAAAAGGTATTGCATGTCGTACCCCCATGTTACTCCTTCTTCCCTGAGCGGATTGATATATTTCTCTACAAATTTGATGACCGGATAAAGGTTATATTTGGGATTATGCAGGAAGCCTATAAGTGATTCTATATAACAGTTTCCTGCTCCGCGGCCCATTCCCGAATATGTTGCATCCAGATAATCAGCTCCGCAGCCTACCGCTTCTATTGTATTGGCGAAGGCAAGCTGCTGGTTGTTATGGGCATGGATGCCGACCTTTTTACCGTATTTTGCCGCTATATCCAGATACAGATCAGCTATTCTGGTCATCTGCTCGGGGTAGATCGAGCCATAGCTGTCCACTATGTAGAAGCACTGTACCGGAGTCTGTCCGAGCATATCAAGCGCAATACGTACATCCGATTCCTGAGCCTGTGATATGGCCATGATATTTACCGTGGTCTCATATCCCTTGTCGGCAGCATCCTCTATCATGTCAACCGCCTGAGGGATAGTGTTTATATAAGTTGCAACCCTGATAAGATCAACGGGGCTTTCACTTCTCTTGTGTATATCATTTTTATAATCGCAGCGTCCCACATCCGCCATAACCGATATTTTAAGATCGGTATCATTATCTCCTACAACCGCTCTGATATCCTCATCATCCGAGAATTTCCACTTTCCGAATCTGCTCTCGTCGAACAGTTCACGGCTTGCCTTATAGCCCATTTCCATATAGTCCACTCCGGCCTTCAGATTGGTTATATAGAGCTGCTTTACGAATTCGTCGGTAAAGAAGAAATCATTTACCAGACCTCCGTCCCGTAGAGTACAGTCGACAACCTTAATATCCGGCCGCCATCCCATAAGATTTTTTTGTTCTTTCATGCTCGTATCCCTTTCAGTTTCATTAATCATGTTATGTTAAATCTACAGCATAAGATCGTCAAAGAATTCTTCTGTGGCAGATCCGCACTGTTCTATAAGAAAAGCCTTCATCTGTGTATGCCTGTCCCCCATTTTGTGAAGAAGTATATCAAGGTTATCTGCGGTAATGGCCTTTATGCCAAGTAACAGCCTGTAATATTCCTCTTCATCCCCATGCTTTTTTATAAGGACCCTGACAGCTGCATCGGAATCACAGCCGGCAGTATGTTCCAGCAGATAATCTGTCAGACGTTTTCCAAACCGGTCGGAAAGACCCTTATCGTTGATCAGGCGCAGCATGCATAGCTCGGATTTCTTCTCACGGTTATACTCCAGGAATTCTTCATAATCGAAGTGAAGATCTTCCTCGCCGCACAGGACATACAGATGATATCCCTCATCATCCGCCAGGTTAAGCAGGTGCTCAAGTCTCGTGTCCCATTTCCCGATCCACTCCGGATTACCCGCATGCTTAATATCAAGAAGATATTCGGCATCCATGATAACGGGAGCGGCGGCAAGCAGCATACAGGTCATGTTATCTGTTGCGCAGTCGGGATATATGGATATTCGTTTAAGCCGTTTGTCATTCTTAAATACGCCCTTCCCCCATTTTATATCATCCCTTGCAAGCTCTATTGAATTAAGATTATCACAAAAGGCAAAGGCCCATTCACCTATGCTGTCAATGCCCCTGGGAAGCTTTACCGACCTTAATATCTTGCAGCCGAGAAAAGCTTTCTTTGCGATCGACTTAACCGGAATACCATTTATATATTCCGGGATCTCTATCTCGCCCAGCTTTTTATCCGCATCAGTGACCGTTATATACCGGCCGTCACCGGCAGGCTCATAGTAAATTCCGAGATCATCTTCATAATAGCGCATTTTCACCAACTCTACCGTTTCTCTGATTTCTTTCTGTCAAATGCTTTTCTACGGTCCGTTGACAGCCTCATTTTAGCTTTCAGAGCTTCCGAATCCCCGTCCACGATACACTGTCTTAAAAACTGAAATTCATTAACAAACGCATCCATTTCAGCAAGCAGCTTTTCCCTGTTCATAAAGAATAGTTCTGTCCACATATTTTCGTTGATCCGGGCGATCCTTGTAAGATCCCTGAAGGAATCTCCTGTAAAATCAGCAATCCGTTCGTCGTCATGGCAGGTCATGAGCGAAACAGCTATGCAGTGTGTCAGCTGTGATACATATGCTATCATCCTGTCATGTTCTTCCGGTGAAAGGACGGAGACATTGGAAAATCCGAGAAGACGCCCGAGATTCTCACACCATTCGATTGCTTCCTGAGAATTCTTATCGGTAGGCACCACTATATAATTGGCTTCTCTGAATATCCTTTCATCCGAGTTCTCTACACCGCTTAATTCACGCCCGGCCATTGGATGAGCTGCAATGAATTCAACATCATCCCTCAATATCTTCTGAATGTCATAAACAACCGCCCCCTTCACTCCGGTAACATCGGTTATTATGATCCCGGATTTGAAACAGGACTGATTATTCTTTATCCATTCGGCTATTATACCCGGATATAATGCAAATATTATTGTATCGGCTTCACTTATAAGCTCTTTATCCGGTTCATCTGAACCGGCATCTATTATACTATTATCCAGTGCATATTGTACAGCCCCGCTGTCTTTATCTATGGCAGATACATGGTATCCGAGCCGCTTTAAGGCTTTGGCATAGCTTCCTCCCATAAGACCGAGTCCGACTATAAGTATTTTACTTCTGTTTATCCATTCCATGACCAACCTCTGTTTATATAAAGTACTGATACCGAATTTCTTTTATCATAAAGGTTATTTCCGCCGGCCGGTATTTCCGATAAGCATATCAATGGCCTCAAGATAGCCTTTAACACCATGGCCCGTTACAGTAGCCATGCAGGCCTGCCTTATGTAGCTTATCTGTCTGAAATCCTCCCTCTTATCCAGTTCCGAAATATGAACCTCGACAGCAGGTATGTCTACTGCCTTCAGGGCATCAAGTATGGCTACGCTTGTATGGGTACAGGCTCCGGGATTTATAACTATCCCGTCAATCTTGTCATGGCAGTCCTGAAGCATATCAACAAGATCACCCTCATGATTGCTCTGCATTATTTCCACATAAATATCCTTTGCCGCGGCATGCTCTTCAATCATTCTTACAAGCTCCCTGTAAGTGATCCTGCCATATATATCAGGCTCACGTATACCCAGCATATTTATATTGGGACCGTTTATTACCCTTATTTTTATTTTTGCGTTTTCCTCTTTATAAAGGGATTTCTGGTACTGCTTGGAAATATCCATGATATCCTGCATAAACTGTCTGTAATAAGGCTTTAATTCATCCGCTTCAATGTATGCTTCATTTCTTTCAAGCAGAGCTTTTTCCCGGCTGCTGTCAAGAATCGGGATTCCTTTAGCCTGTTTATATACGGCTATCTCGTATGAACACCGCATTCTTTTTTCGAACAGCTCAGCCATCTGTCTGTCTATATCTTCAATGTTTTTTCTTGATTCCGAAATATCCTTCATTTTTAAGTCCCTGTTCTTTATCCCTGCTGTTAAATATAGCTTATAAAACATACACCCGGAGCATTTATACAGCTCCGGGTGTTCTGTAACTGTCAATTATAGAATAGAGTAATATTTTAATGCATCAGTTTCCTGCCATCTGGGCAGCAACCTCAGCAGCGAAGTCTTCGTTCTTCTTCTCCATTCCTTCGCCTACTTCGAAGCGTACAAACTCTGCGATCTTAAGTTCTTTATTAACAGATTCAAGATATTTGGCAACTGTCTGCTTGCCGTCTTCTGCTCTTACATAAACCTGATCCATAAGGCAGATTTCCTTAAGATGCTTGGAGATACGGCCCTCTACAAGTCCGCTGAATATTTTGTTCTCAACATATTCGGCCTTGCCATCCATTGCAATTGCTGCAAGAGCATTCTTTGCATCCTCTGAAAGGAAGTTGAAGAGATACTTGTCATTCTTTTTCTCTTCATAGACAGCCTTATCAGCATGATTTAATCTGTTACCTTCGAGAGCCTTGGCAAATACATCATTGAGTACGGGCTTCGGAAGAGTCTCGGGATCGTTAAGTGCGCTGTCTATTGTTATCTCTTTCTCCTTGGCAAGATTCTCGGCAGAGATCTCGTCACGGCATATATACTGAGGTGACATAGCCGCAACCTGCATTGCTATATTTGTAAGAGCTTCCTTTGCAGCATCATCGCATGCACCGCTTCCTGCCACGATAACGCCGATCCTTCCGCCGCCGTGTATATATGTTGCCACACAGTCAGCCTCTACCCTGTCAAAACGTCTTACAGAGAGCTTCTCACCTATCTTGGCTGTCTTCTCAACGAGGAGATCGTTAAGTCCGTCCTTTTCAAGGAGAGCAGCTACGTCCTCGCCGTCCTTTCCGCCCTGAAGTCCCGATGCAAGAGCAGTATCGGCAACCTTCTGCACGAATTCCTGGAATACTTCGTTCTTTGCTACAAAATCTGTTTCCGAATTTACTTCCACAACTACTGCTGTATTTCCTTCACATGCTATACGGCAGATTCCCTCCGCAGCTATTCTGCCTGCCTTCTTAACAGCCTTGGCAGCGCCGCTCTTTCTTAAGAACTCAACTGCCTCATCCATGTTACCGTCGGTCTCGTTAAGAGCTTTCTTGCAATCCATCATACCTGCGCCGGTCATTTCACGAAGCTCCTTGACCATTGCTGCTGTAATATTAGCCATTTATATTTCCTCCTGTATACGATTTAAAACTTTATCGGATATCCGGTCATAAACAATACCGGATCTGTTATTCTGATCCTGAAATTAAGCTTCAGCCGCAGCGACCTCTTCAATATCAGAAGGCTCTGCTGCTTCTGTTGCATTGGCTGCCTCAGCCATGTCAGCTTCTGTCTCGGCTGTTTCACCCTGATGACCTTCTATAACCGCATCAGCCATCTTGCTTACGATAAGCTTGACTGCTCTGATGGCATCATCATTACCGGGAATAACATAATCAAGCTCTTCGGGATCGCAGTTGGTATCGGCAATACCTATAAGGGTTATTCCGAGTGCATGAGCTTCCTGAACGCAGATCCTTTCCTTCTTGGGATCAACAACGAAGATCGCATCGGGAATCCTCTTCATTTCCTTAATGCCGCCAAGGTTCTTCTCAAGCTTGTCCCATTCCTTGCGGAGCTCAATAACCTCTTTCTTGGGAAGTACGTCAAAAGTACCGTCCTCTGACATCCTCTCGATGTCCTTAAGCCTCTTTATACGGCTCTGGATGGTCTTGAAGTTGGTAAGCATACCGCCAAGCCATCTCTCGTTTACATAGTACATTCCGCAGCGTTCAGCCTCAACCTTTACTGCGTCCTGTGCCTGCTTCTTTGTTCCGACGAACAGGATCGTACCGCCCTGCTCTGCGATCGATACTACTGCATTGTAAGCATCATCAACCATTCCCACTGACTTCTGAAGATCGATGATATAGATACCGTTCCTCTCGGTGTAGATATAAGGAGCCATCTTAGGGTTCCATCTTCTGGTCTGGTGTCCGAAGTGAACACCTGCTTCAAGCAGCTGCTTCATTGAAATTACGCTCATTTTCTTTACCTCCGTTTGGTTTGACTTCCGTCTGCTTCCGTTAACAGGCCACCCGAGCAAGGCACCGGTCTGTCTATCCACAAACGTGATTTTTATTGCAACTTCATAAATATATCATAACCGTGACCGGTTATCAAGCGGAAAATACGTGTTATCAGCATATTTTGACTCATTTTTCATTCAGGATCTCTTTTATCAGTACTCTTTCATCCATGGGATATTTTACTCCCTTTATTTCCTGATAATCCTCGTGTCCTTTGCCGGCAAGCACGATTATGTCTCCTTCCTGTCCGTTATTGATGACATAGCGTATGGCATCCTTGCGGTCAGGTATGGAAATGTACTTTCCGTCTGTTCTGGATATTCCCGTTTCAATATCCTTTATTATATCAAGCGGCTCCTCAAATCTTGGATTATCCGAGGTTATAACGGTAAGATCCGCCAGTCTGCCCGAAACCTCTCCCATTTCGTAACGTCTGAGCTTTGATCTGTTTCCACCGCATCCGAACAGACATACAAGACGCCTGGGAGCATACTCCTTAAGCGTTGTGAGCAGGCTTTCAAGAGCCATTGCATTATGTGCGTAATCGATCATAAGAGTATAATCGTCGGACACCTTTATCATTTCAATACGTCCCTTTACTTTGGCTTCCTTAAGCGCCTTTAAAATATTTTCTTCACTAATGTTAAAATGCCTGCATACGGCTATTGCACACAATGAATTATATACGCTGAATATTCCGGGGAGATCTGCCGAAGCATTCATTTCGATAAGCCCCTCTGTCCGGAACGATACTCCCAGATAACCCTTCCCGGTAACAAATCTGATATCCTTTGCAACAATATCATTTCCGTTATTAAGACCGTATTTCTCAACATTGCAGGTATGCCCCTTAAGTATATCCTCCACATGCTTATCGTCGCCGTTTAATATCCCGGTTCCGCACTGTCTGAAGAGCATGCTCTTGCAGGACATATAGTGTTCGAAATCAGTATGCTCATTAGGGCCTATATGATCAGGTTCGATATTTGTAAATATTCCGAGTTCAAAATCAATTGCGGCTGTCCGGTGAAGCATAAGTCCCTGTGAAGACACTTCCATGACCACGGCATCCATACCTGCATCGACCATTCTTTTCAGGTAATCCTGCAATACATACGATTCCGGTGTTGTGTTTTCCGCATGGATATGTGTATCACCTATGATAACTTCTATTGTTCCTATAAGTCCTACCTTATAGCCGGCATTTTCAAGGATGTTTTTAATAAGATATGTGGTTGTCGTCTTACCCTTGGTACCGGTTATTCCGATCATTTTAAGCTTTTTTGAAGGATATCCGTTAAGAGCTGAGGCAACATGAGCCATGGAATATCTTGTGCTTTCCACACGTATCACCGTTATGTCTCCGTAAGTTTCGACATCCTGTTCAACAAGGACTGCAGCCGCTTTTTTTTCACAGGCCTGCGGTACGGCACTGTGGCCGTCAAAATTTGCCCCTTTTACACAAACGAACAGACAGCCTTCTTTAATTTTCCTTGAATCATATACTACATCTGTTATCTCTTTTTCCAATGAACCGTTAACACAGCTGTACTCAAAATCCTTTATAAGATCTTTTAGTTTCATATGATATCTGCCTCCTCCATTCTTTATGATCATACTCCCATACATGATTTACTTCCATTCCTTCAGGATAAGCTCTACATGTGAAGTCCCCATATATTCATTGACAGACAGCTCGTACATTACGGAAACGGTATCCTTGCTGCTTATTTCCGCAGCAATATCATCTCCGTCACCGAAACAGACTGCATCAACGCTTCTGCCGGTGCCGTCTGCAGGTCTTAGCTTCATCTTTACAACATTTCTGTTCTTTCCGAACACCCTTATATCCTCTGCTTTCAGATCCTTATCCGCAAACAGCGGCTTTCGGTTTCCGTTACCGAACGGCTCCAGTCTGTCCAGCTCATTCACCAGTTCAGTGGATGCATAGTTTACCGGCATCCTCATATCAGCAGTGATCTTTTCGGTAAGATCGTCCTCAGTCAGTGTACAGTTGTCGTTCAGGCGGCGCCTTAACTCATCTATCTTATCCTCATGCATTGACAGACCTGCAGCCGCCTTATGACCTCCGAACTTTATAAAAAGATCTTCACACTTTATCATTTCCGCATGCATATCATAGGCTTCTATCGACCTTCCAGAGCCCTTGACTTCATCTCCGCCCTTTGTAAGAACAAATGAAGGCTTATAGAAGGCTTCCCTCAGCTTGCCTGCGACTATACCTGCAATACTCTCGTGACATTCGGGAAGATATACACATAGCACACGGTCGGATGACAGAGTCTTCGAACTGCCTACCATATCCTTTGCAAGCTTTGTATAATGCTCTGTCATATCCTTACGCTTATCATTAAGATCTTTAAGCTCCAGAGCTATTGCAAGTGCTTCCTCGTGGCTTCCCTTTAAAAACATTTCAAGTGCTCTTTTAGGTGAATCAAGACGTCCCGTAGCATTAATACAGGGCCCGAGAATGAAGCCTATATGATAGGGGGAAAGCCTGCTCCTGTCCACCTTCTGCACATCCATAAGGCAGTTCATCCCGAAATTCTTTGTTCTCTTCATTTCTTTCAGAGCGTATTTTACGGCTATCCTGTTTTCGTCCCTTAATTCCATAACATCGCCTACCGTTGCAAACCCGGCGAACATAAGCAGCTCATTAAGAAGGTCTTTATTACCGGTCTTACCTGTCTTTTCAAACAGGCACTGGATCAGCTTATATGCTACCATACCCCCGCATATTTCCTTAAATGGATAAGGACAGTCACTCTGCTTCGGATCAACAACCGCATCTGCGGGAGGAAGCTTATATATCTTCCCCGTATTGCTCTCTTCGTAAGGAACCTCATGATGATCGGTGACTATTACGCTGATACCTCTGTCAACGGCGTATCTGATCTCAGCCGATGCGCTTATTCCGTTATCACAGGTTATGATCAGCTCTGTATCCGATTCCAAAGCCTCATCAACCATATTCATGTTCATCCCGTATCCGTCGGTCATGCGTTCCGGGAGTCTGACATCTGCCTTGCCGCCGGCTTCACCGATACCCCTGAGCAGAATGTAGGATGAGCAGACTCCGTCAATATCGTAGTCGCCGATTATAAGAATTTTCTTCCCCGAAGTAATGGCATCATTCAGGATCCCGACAGCTTTATCCATATCCTTCATAAGATGCGGATCTCTCATATCCACCGGTTTGCCGTTTAAATACATATTAATCTGCCCGTCTTCGGTAATATCCCTGTTCCGTATAATACGGGCAAGGACCGGAGAGATACCGTATTTGGCAGCTATTGCGTTAAAATCAGCTTTTTTGTTTGAAACGTACCAGCTCTTCATTTCCTCTGTTTTCCATGCGTACCTGTTATTACAAAAGAAAGACCCCACATATGATTCCAATGCGAGGTCTTGCCATCTGATATTCCGTATTTATTTTGTCTTGGTTTTTGAACCTTTAGACTTATCTGAACCGACCGTGGTATTCTTTGACAGCTGAGTCTTAAACATGTACCACAGCGCACTTGCAAGGCAGATTGAAGAATATGTACCGCATACGATACCGACCATAAGAGGAAGTGCGAATTCCTTTATGGAGGTTACACCCAGAACATACAGGACCGCAACCATGATGAAGGTTGTAAGGGAAGTAAATATACTTCTTGTAAGTGTCTGGTTAACACACATGTTCACCTTTTCTTCAAGGGACATCGTATTGTACTGTGAATCCCTCAGAACCTCTCTTATCCTGTCATATATAACGATTGTGGCATTTATCGAATAACCGACTATTGTAAGCATACATGCGATAAACGTATTACCTACGCTTACTCTTGAAAACGCATAGAATGCAAGAACAACCAGAACATCGTGAAGCAGCGCGGTTACGGAGCCGAAACCGAACTTGACATCACTGAACCTGAACCATATATACAGCAGCATACATAATGTTGCTACAATAACCGCTATAACCGCACTTCTGCTCATTTCGGAGCTTATGGTCGAGCTTATTGTCTCGGCAGTTATTTTTTCGGCTTCCACTCCGAAGTTCTCAACCATCTTGTCTGAGAACTGTGTTCTTTCCTCTGCCGACAGGGTTCTGGTTTTGAAGATCACCTCGTTTTTGCCTGCAACCTTCTGTACCTGTACATTACCGTCTCCTGTAATTCCTTCAATAACGGGAACGACCTTGGAATCAATATCCGCAACGGACATGTCTTCGTTAAACGTTACATTGGTAGATGTACCGCCCAGGAATTCAAGTGAAAGATTAAGTGCATGCTTTCCTGCTCCGGCATTTACACCCATGACAACGAATCCCGCAAGTATCACTGCAACAGAGATACCTATAAAAAGCTTTCTCCTACCCAGGAAATCGATCGTTTTGGTCTGCTTTGCCTTTCCGAAGTACTTTTCATCCTTAATGCCCAGATCGTAAAATGCGACAAGAAGCTTCTTTGTAACCACAAGAGCGGTAAACATTGAGACCACGATACCTATACCAAGAGTGATCGCAAAGCCCTTGATGGAACCTGTTCCGAGAATACCAAGAACCACTGCCGCGATCAGCGTTGTAAGGTTTCCGTCAAGTATTGCCGAGAAGGCTTTCTCATAGCCAAGCTTAATTGCTGTATTAACTGTTTTGCCTGCAGCTATCTCTTCACGGATACGTGCGAAGGTAATAACATTGGCATCAACCGCCATACCTATCGAAAGGATGATACCTGCTATACCCGGAAGTGTAAGGGTGAGTCCGAACGCATCCGAGAAAAAGTTAAGAAGTACCATCACTATTACTATATAAAGCGCCAGTGCAAGTGATGCACACAGACCGGGAATAAGGAAAACGGCAAGCATGAATACCACAACGATCACAAAACCGATAATTCCGGCTTTTATACTGGTAGCTATCGCTTCGGAACCAAGCTGTGCTCCCACTACATTACTTCTTAATTCTTCAAGTGCAAGCTTAAGACCACCTATACGGATGGTAGAAGCAAGCTGTTCCGCTTTATCGGCATCCTCCATACCTGTGATCTGTGCCTGTCCGTTGGTAATGGCAGACTGTACGGTAGGAATACTTACCGCAGCACCGTCATAATAGATCATTATGGAATCATGATTTGTAACTGCCTTTGTGGTAGCATCTGCGAACTTCTGTGCTCCCTCGGGAGTAAGTGTCAGTTCAACAACATACTGTACACCCTTCAGCTCATCCTGATAAGCTCCGCCTGTTGCTGACTGTACATCCGTACCCTCAAGTACTATTGAACCGTCTTCCTTCAGCTCATCTATGCTTTTGCTGAGTATTCCGTTTCCACTGTAATTGGCATTTCCGTCTTTATCGTACTGTGCTATGAAATACAGCTGTCCGGGCTTGCCCAGCTCCTGCAATACCGCATTTGCATCCTCAACACCCGGGATTTCGATATTGATACGGTCTTCACCTTCCTTATAGACCTGAGCTTCAGTACTGTAGCCTTCAACACGCTTCTGAAGCTTGAAGATCGTATCGTCCATATCGGAATTGGAAGGCTTCTCCTCTCCGACAGCCTGATACGTGATACTTACGCCGCCCGCAAGATCAAGACCCAGTTTGATCTCTGAAGCCGCACCTACCTTGTCCTGCCCCACACCGTATACAACCATGAGCCCGAAAGCAACTGTCAGTACGATCACTATGACAAGTGTGAGGATCGCGTTACGTTTTTTCATTTCTTTTCTCCCTACATTAAATTATATTAACTATTCAGAACAGGCTCAAAATACTTCGTATTTTTCGCTGTTTTGGATTCATCCGGCACATCATCAAGAGCATGTCCCGGCTGATCCTGATCTGCCATTGCCGCCTTCATCATTATCGCAACCTCTGTACGTTTGCGCTGAAGCTGACAGCCTGTTTCATATGCTCCGTTAATATCACCGGAAAAATTATAAGCATTTGCCGCACATCCGCCGCTGCAATAGAATTTCGCGAAGCAGTCCCGGCACTTATCCTTTGCATAAACATTGCAAAGCTTGAATTCATCCCTTATATCTGTATTTTTTACGCCGTTCCACACATCGCCAAGCTTAAAATCATCATTCCCAACGAACTGATGGCAGGGATAGAGCTCACCCGAAGGCGTTACAGACATATATTCGGTACCCGAGCCGCAGCCCGAAAGACGTTTTATGACACACGGTCCGCCTTCGAGATCTATCATAAAATGAAAGAAATTGACGGGCTTACCCTCTTTGCGGCGCTTAAGCAGCTCTTTTGCAAGTATATCATACTGTTCCAGGATACAGGGAACATCCTCTTCCCTTATGGAATAATCTGCTTCCTTAGGAGCAACCACCGGTTCTATGCTTATCTGCTCGAAGCCAAGATCCGCAAGATGTATTACATCCTTCGGGAAATCCAGATTATACCGGGTAAAGGTACCTCTGACATAATAATTCATCTGGTTCCGGCTCTTTGCTGCCTTTTTGAACTTATCGACTATAGCATCATAGCTTCCCCGGCCGCCCCTGAAGGGCCTCATCCTGTCATGTATTTCCTTCCGTCCGTCTATGCTGAGTACGAGGTTGCTCATTTCCTTATTTGCGAAATCAAGGATCTCATCATTCAGGAGAACTCCGTTTGTTGTAAGAGTGAAACGGAACTTCTTATCATATTTTTCTTCAATGCTTCTGCCATATTCAACAAGGCGCTTTATGACACCGAAGTTCATTAAGGGTTCACCGCCGAAGAAATCCACTTCAAGGTTTCTCCGGCTCCCGGAATTCTCTATCAGATAATCCAGGGCCCGTTTACCTGTTTCATAACTCATCAGCTCACGCTTGTTCTGATTGTATTCTCCCTCTTTTGCGAAGCAGTATTTACAGGCAAGATTACAGTCATGTGATATATGCAGGCACAGAGCCTTTACGAAGGTCTTTCTTTCCTTGAAATCAATAACGAAATCCTTATATGTATCCTCTGAGAACAGCATTCCGGACTCAATAAGCTCACTTATCTCTTCATAGGCTTCACGTATCCCGTTTTCTTCATATCCTTTGAGGTCTTCTCTGAAGATGCTGCTTATTTCATCATATGATGCTGCTTTAATATCATCCTCACCGGCTATGTGGCATACATTCTTATATCGGTCTTCCTTACTTAAGATACCGATCATATCATAGACGAGCTCATCAACCACATGGATTGACCCGCTGTTTACGTCCATGACTATGTTATATCCGTTATTTTTGTATTGATGTATCAAAATAAACTCTCCTACAAACATAAGCAGCGAACAGGTTTCATTCGCTGCTTATGTCCGGTATTACATGCCTGATAAGTCCTATTT
The DNA here is from genome assembly GCA_017450065.1 of Lachnospiraceae bacterium. Taxonomy (GTDB): domain Bacteria; phylum Bacillota; class Clostridia; order Lachnospirales; family Lachnospiraceae; genus UBA2868. The sequence continues at coordinate 76,256 of JAFSYI010000085.1, read as the reverse complement.
TGCCTTCTCGCAGGTCTGATTGCCTACTGTGCATGATGTTTTGCAGGCTGACTGGCATGAAGTCTGGCATTCGCCACATCCGCCTGTTTTTGCTGACTTCCTGAAATCTCTTGTATTAAGTGTTTTGATGTGCTTCATTCCTTTACCTCCTAGTATAAATAAACACACTATTCGAAGTATATCATACAAAACCGACAAATAAAAGAAAAAAATTAATTATTTATCATATGTATATCGCGGAACCCAAAGGATCACTCCTGTGCCGGCGTTTTATCTTCCGTTTCTTCATTCCTGCCCGGGCTGTCGTACGCACTGCTTTCGTCACTGTCCTCAGCTTCCTTTTCGGGTAATACCATACGTATCCGTTCTATATGATTCTTGTCCATTACTTCCGCGGTCAGGCTCGTTCCGTCATCAAGCTCGACCACATCACCCACTTCGGGAACCCGTTCGAGCTTTTCTATCATAATACCGCCGATACTGTCATAATTCTCAGATTCAAGCTCAAGCTCAAGCGCTTCATTGATATCATCTATCTTAAGCGATCCGTCCACAAGATATTCCCGGTCGTCAAGCTTCTGGATAAGCTCCTCCTCATCCTCATCGAATTCATCCCTTATCTCACCTACGATCTCTTCCAGAAGATCCTCAAGAGTCACGAGGCCTACGGTATCGCCGTATTCATCCAGAACTATGGTCATGCTTATATGATTTTGACGCATCTCCCTCATAAGCTCGGCAGTTTTTTTGTATTCTACGGTAAAATTAGCCTCTCTCATCACATTCCTGATGTTGAAGTTAACAACATCCTCATAGAACAGGATATCCTTCATATTAATGATCCCGACTATATTATCCGTTGAATCCTCATAAACAGGTATTCTTGTGTATTTATGGATGTCAAACTGCTCCTTCAGCTCCCAATATGATGAATTGACATCCACACATGACATTTCTATTCTCGGGATCATTACATCCTTTGCCAGGGAATCGCCGAAATCAAAAACATTATCGATCATCTTCCGTTCGCCGGATTCTATAACGCCTTCCTCATGGCTTGCATCAAGAAGTGTTCTGAGTTCACCCTCCGTGAGGGTGGATTTGGCCTCTTCGGGATCTATCCTTAATATTTTCAGGAATAAGCCCGACAGCTTGTCTACAAGAAAGATTACCGGAGTCAGCACCTTCATTGTGGCCATTATGGGACCTGAAAATGAAAGTGCAAGCTTTTCATTATGTATCGTTGCTATTGTTTTGGGATTGATCTCACCGAAAATAAGTATTATAAGCGTCAGTATACCTGCAGCCAGTGCCACATACATACGTCCCCATACACGGACCGTAAGCGTTGTGACCATTGAAGATGCTGCAATATTGACGATATTGTTCATTATAAGAATGCTGCTTAGCATCTTGCTTTTATTATCAAGCAGAGCAAGCGCCCTTACAGCGTTTTTATTTCCATCCTCCGCAAGTGTATTAAGCTTTATCTCACTCGCTGTCGTAAGTGCTGTCTCTGCTGCCGAGTAAAATGCAGAAAGTATCAGCAGCAACAGCAGAACTGCCAGTTGTATGACACCTTCGGTATCCAAATAAGGTTCACTCCTTTCGTTATCTTCAAACCTGTTATTTACTGCGGATCTTCCGCCTGTTTTCCAGATACTGCGCCAGCCGTGTTCCCGGTCTGTTCCATAAAATGTTTTTTCTTATGTATTGAAAACATACCTCCTCACCTTCGTCAGCAAGCATATGAAGAAGCTTCTCAAGCATTTCTCTTGTATGCTTTTCTATAAACAGCTCCGGCTTTCCCTTGCTGTAGTATTTAAGAGGCATATCGTCTGTATACTTTTCCCCGTTGTAGATCTTTGATGCCGCTATACGGTCCATAAACATCTCTACTATGTATTTATCAGGCATTCTGGCCGGTATGATCCCGCCTCCCGCTTCGGAGCTGTAATCAAACCAGTATTCATAGTGATGCCTGTTGCGTCCCTTGTGATGAAGCCAGGCACTTGAATAGCCGACGGCCTCACGCTCTGCATTATTCGGACTCCTGAAGCCCTGATAATACTTTGCTCCGACAATGAACTCGGAAGGTGAATATTTGCTGAGATCATGTGTCAGTCCCTGATAATACAGTCCGACCCTGAAGCAGCCTTTCCGTACAAGCCTCCTGTGCGCATTTATTGTTTTTAAGTGTTCGATCGCTTTCATTTTATGACATCTATTTTCTGACAAGTTCCGTATAATCGTCGCCGGGATATTCATCTGTGGCTTTCGTTGCATAAATAAGCTGCTTATCCGGAGCAATGAAGATCTGTCCCATCTTTTCCGCTCCCATATGATAACCGTCTGCTTCGAAGGCTTTTGAAGCGGTGGGACCTGTTGCAAGGAAATCTTTAATGTCCGCATAATCCGGTGCACCGTTCCCGTTAACATTATCATAAATATCCTTAAGCTCTGCATCCCCGATTATTGCGGGCATTTTCCCGTCGCTCACGCTCTTTCTTATGTTTCCTGCATACCCTCCTGCACCTTTATAGAAATCATCCGTCAGGAAAGAGTTGTTGATGAATATGTCGAAAGCATCCTCATACCAGTCATACAGCTCATCCGATCCTGCTTCATAGCTTGCAAAAGCCAGAATGTAGCAGTCGGACAATGTTCCGCTGAATGCCTGCGCTTCGTCATTGAAATCATATTTTTCACAGAAAACCGGAACATAGAACTTACAGGAAACTGCATGATCCTCTTTTGTAAGGATACGGTAATTCATTACCTTCAGCGATTTATAAGTATCCTTATGTGAGAACTGCGTATCTTCGGAAAGGCCGAACAGGACAGGAAGTTCCTTTTCTGCATTACTTTCATAATCCTTTATGATCTTATCAAAGGCAGCTTCAGCCTCACTGACCACATTCTCCGATTCCATCTCTTCGATTTTTTTGGCTGACGGATATGCCTGCTTTACCATTTCCTTAATATAGTCTTCAACTGTGGTAAAGTCGTAGAAGCTTATGCACTTCATGACATTCTGCTGAATATCCACCTGTGTTTCTGCGGTACCTTTTATATACTGATAATGCTGAGGTGATCTGTAAGTAAGCTGGGCTGTATTCTCATCGTTTGTGGCAATAAAAGAAAACACGGCCGGGAATACCTGCGAATCCCATGAATAATCAACATTATGTGTAAGAGTGGACAGATCCTCGGGATAAACGGCATGAAAAATATCATGATCCGCATTGTCCTTTATATCGGTATATTTATAATATGCGCCTCCGTCATCCTTAACCGGTCTGCTGACGCTTTCGTCTTCGACGTTATCCTTCCCGGAAACGCTGTCCGAAATAGCCTTCGCAAGATCGTCGGGGGAAGTAAGCCCCTGTGAATAAAGCCTTGATGCAAATATTCCCACCATAAGAAGGATTACCACGAAAATAAGGATTATGGCTACAACTGTAAGATTTCTCTGTCCTGCCTGCTTCTTTTCATGGGCTATCTGTTCCTGAACCTGTTCGGGGTATTTGGAATAGCTGCCCTTTTCCTTTACATCGGATCCGCATCCGATACAGCGTTCCATATTATCTTCAAGAAGCATTCCGCATTTTTTACAGTATTTCATATGGTATCACTCCACCTGTCGCTTTTTGCCAATGAATATTTATTGTGTGTCATTTTCAGCCCGCTTTGTATCAATACAGATACCAAGCTCTTCCAGCTGTTTATCATCAACCACATTGGGAGCCTCACACATAAGATCCGAGGCATCCTTAACCTTCGGGAATGCCATAACCTCTCTTATGCTGTCTGCTCCCACCATGAGCATTACCAGTCTGTCAAGTCCGTATGCCAGCCCTGCATGAGGCGGAACTCCGTACTTAAATGCATTCAGAAGGAAGCCGAAGCGTGTATAGGCATCCTCTTTTTCAAAGCCGAGTATCTCAAACATCTTCTCCTGGATATCGGACTGATGTATTCTTACAGAACCGCCTCCGAGCTCTGTGCCGTTAAGCACTATGTCATAGGCTTTGGCTCTTACACGTCCGGGATCGGAATCAAGATACCGGATATCCTCATCCATTGGCATTGTGAACGGATGATGCATCGCCTTATAACGGTTCTCCTCTTCGCTCCACTCAAGCAGAGGGAACTCCGTAACCCACAGGAAATTAAATTCTTCCTTCGGGATCATATCATAGAGTCTGGCAACCTCAAGCCTCAGGGCTCCGAGTACATTCCATACAACATTTGTTTTATCTGCTGCAAACAGGAGAAGATCTCCCGGTTCACCTTCCATAGCAGATACAAGTGCTTTTAATTCTTCCTCCGTCATGAACTTTGCAAAGCTTGACTTGTAGCTTCCGTCAGGAAGCACACACAGATACGCCAGGCCCTTTGCTCCGCATCCTTTGGCAAACTCCACCAGTGCATCTATCTTCTTACGGGGCATTTCCGCCTGACCCTTAACATTTATTCCTCTTACCGAACCCCCGTTGTCAAGTGCTCCGGTAAATACTCCGAAATCGCAGCCCTTAACGGTATCCGATACGTCCTTAAGCTCCATTCCGAAGCGAAGATCGGGCTTATCCGAACCAAAACGGTTCATTGCTTCTGTCCAGGTCATCCTTCTTATCGGAAGCTTCACATCAATATCAAGTATCTCTTTAAACACCTTTGCTATTGCGCCTTCATTCACCGCGATCACATCATCCACATCAACAAAAGACATTTCAAGGTCTATCTGGGTGAATTCAGGCTGTCTGTCAGCTCTTAAGTCCTCATCACGGAAGCATTTGGCCACCTGAAAATACCGGTCATATCCGGAGCACATGAGAAGCTGCTTGAACAGCTGCGGGGACTGGGGAAGAGCATAGAAATTACCCGGATGGATCCTGCTTGGGACAAGATAGTCCCTGGCTCCTTCAGGAGTGCTCTTCTGCAGGATAGGAGTTTCTATCTCAAGAAAACCTTCATTCATGAAATAGTTTCTGATGATGTTTACTATCCTGCTCCTCAATATGATATTACGCTGTATATCAGGGCGTCTTAAATCGAGATATCTGTATTTAAGACGAAGCTCCTCTTTTGTCTTGCTGTCTGCTTCTATAGGGAAGGGAGGAGTCTCTGCCTCTGACAGTATGCGGAGCTGTGCCGCACGTATTTCAATGTTTCCCGTTTTAAGAGAAGTATTTGCCTCTCCTCCTCTTTTCTCCACACGTCCGACAACGGCTATAACAAATTCACTTCTTAATCTGCAGGCCTTCTCGAATCCTTCCGAACCTATATCCTTATCCTCGAATATTATCTGTATTATTCCGGAACGGTCTCTTAAGTCGGTAAATATGATACCTCCCTTGTTCCTGCTGCGCTGTACCCAGCCCATAACCGTTACGGTTTCTCCGATATTTGCTTCACTTACCTCCGTGCATCTGTTGGTCCTCTTAAGCCCGAGCATTGATTCTGCCATGCCTTGCCTCCATTATCAATTCTTTAATTCTGTATTATAGAAGTCCCTTATTTCTTCGGGACTGTATCCTTCTTTAATAAGCTGCTCCTTCTGGAACTTTTTGTTTTTATTCATCTGTGAAACGGTAACTTTAATTCCCTGTTCCCTGAGTGCTGCAGCTTCTTTCATTATTTCGCAGATTCTGTCTTTTGCGGCACCCTTCTCTATAAGGAAAACCATCTTCCTGCCGTCATCGGGAATCTTAAATCCCCTATCCATAAGTATGGTTATTATCCTCTCGAAACCGATCGAAAATCCGCAGGCCGGGGTCTTCTGCCCGGTGAACTTCCCGATCATTTCATCATAACGTCCGCCTCCTGCCACAGAGCTTCCGAATTCATCCATGCTTATCTCGAATATCGTCCCCGTATAATATGACATTCCACGTACGAGACTCGGGTCAAAAACTATCTTAAAGCTTGCTGTTTTTGTGGAGTCCACACCGGCAATTATGGTTTCCAGATTATCTGCAGTATCATCCGGAAGGAAATCTCCAAGTGTGCTCTTAAGCGAAGCTATCCCTTCGATACCGCTGCCGGTCGTCTCGAAAAGATCAAGATACTTATCCACGCTTTCAACAGGATAACCGTCCTCAAGCAGGCATTCCTTTACTCCTTCCGCGCCTATTTTATCCATCTTGTCAAGTGTAATAAATACTCCGTCAAGTCTTTCCTCCGGGAAGCCGGCATAAAGAGCCATTGCTTTTAATATCCTTCTGTCATTTAACCTGACTGTAAAATCTCTGAAATCAAGCCTTGAAAGAAGTGTTGTGGTTGCAAGAATAAGTTCGATTTCAGCAAGATAACTTGCATCCCCAAGTATATCGATATCACACTGGACGAACTGACGGAACCGTCCCTTCTGCGGCCTGTCGGCACGCCATACGCTTCCTATCTGAAGCGCCTTAAAAGGCGAAGGCAGCTCATTTGCGTGATTGGCATAATATCTTGAAAGAGGAAGTGTCAGATCGTATCTCAAGCCCGAATCGGCCAGATCGTTCTCATCCTTTGCGTTTCCTATATCAAGCTTGTCGCCTCGTTTCATCACCTTAAATATAAGCTTTTCGTTCTCGCCGCCCTGTTTGGAGCAAAGATTCTCAATATGCTCGACACAGGGAGTCTCTATAGGCTTAAAACCGAAGCTTCTGTAGGTTTCCTTTACAAGTCCGGTTACATAATCCCTGATGATCATTTCTTCGGGAAGAATATCCTTCATACCTGTTACAGGTTTTTTGGTAAGTCCCATTATCCGTTCTCCTGAATTAATTTAATATGGCGTAACTATTCAGAACAGCACAAATATTTTAAAATATGAACCGTCAAGCTTGCTTGTAAGGGGCATGTTTTATAAATATTTGTATTGGATGAATCAAAAACAGCGAAAAATACGCAGTATTTTGAGCTTGTTCTGAATAGTTACTATATATCTTTTCAATAAATAAACTAGATTATATCATAAACAAAATCATGTGAGAAGATTTTTTTGTGTCTGAAGTTACACATTCTAAAATAAGAGTTATCCTTAAGATACATATATATTATATAAATTACTTATGTAACGTCAAGTATGTGTCCCATGCCAGCCTTGTAAACACAGGGTTTATCGGCTATAATCATATCATGATACAGAAAACGTACTTAATAAACAGCATAGACGGTCTAAAGGATGCTGCCGGGAGGATAAGATCAAAGCATATATACGGCACTGCGTCCTGTAAAGTGCTGCTTACCTGGGCCCGGATATGGGATCCTGCTGATTTTGATGTATTCAGGGATAAGGTACACACACTTTTCCCTGAGTTCATAACACTCGGGACCAATAATTACGGCAATGAAGATATCTTAAAGGGAAGACTTGATGGCTCGGGACCTGAGCATTCAATTACTCTGTCCTTTCTGTTCTTCGAGGATTCGGGGGCTTCTCTTATTGATATTGAGCCGGGTATCAGAGAAGAAAGCAGGGAAGGAAAAGAAATAAACGCATGTCTTAAAGCAATAAATGATGTAAAAGGTGTTTATCTTGTTCCGAATAACTACTTCTGTTCAGCCGAAGCTGTCCTTGAAGAAGCCGTCAGAGGCTATGAAGGTATTCCCTTCTTCGGCATCAAGACTTCACTCATGCCCGAGTACAGAGTCTTCGGATATAAGCCTGATGGTGATATTGTGGAAAACCGTCTTTTTGCACTTGCATTTTACGGGAAAACACTTGCTGTAAGATCCCATTATAATCTGGGATGGACGCCTGTGGGCCGGATGATGACGGTAACAAAGGAAGAGAATCCTTTCTTCGTTGATGAGATTGACGGACTGCCTGCGACCAATGTATACAACAAATATCTCGGACTTAAGAATGAACAGATAATTCCCGAGAACTTAAGTGAGTTCCCTCTCATTGTATACAGAAATGACATGAAGATATCAAGGATCGGAATAAGCGGTCCCAAGGAAGGGCAGCTTATATTCGGAGCTCCCGTATACCCCGGAGACAGGATATGCTTAAGCTATGGCAATCCTGATGATCTCTTTGAAGAGATTTCTCTTGATTGCGATGAAATAGAAGACTTCGATCCGCAGGGCTGTATTCTTCTCACCTGCGCAAACAGGATCATGCTTTTGGGAGAACGTGAACCCGAAGAGACAGATTTATATAAGAAGCTGGTTAAATCCGCTGCCGTAGTGTACGGTTATGCCGAAATCTTCAGCCTTAACGGAAACGGAGGCGAATTAAACAGTGCACTTGTTTCCGTTGTCTTCAGAGAGGATTGTACCAATGACAACCTTCCTGCCGTTTCTTCTGACACGGATGATACTGATCAGTACGGCGTTACAGGAAAAGATCATCATACAGAGGATAACAGAGTCCCGTTTTCCGACAGGCTCTCAAGATTCTTCAAGGAAATGTCCAATGATCTTGTGGCGGCTGCCGAAGAGGCTGCCAAAGCCAACAGGGCCAGATCTGCATTCTATTCCATGCTTTCACATGAAATAAGAACTCCCCTTAATTCCATTCTCGGAATGAATGAAATGATCCTAAGGGAGAGCCATGAGGCGGAAATACTTGAGTATTCTGAGAGCATCAGCCATTCCGGGGAAATACTTCTTCAGCTTATCAATGATGTCCTTGATACGGAAAAGATCGAGGCCGGTAAGATGAAGATAGTTCCCGTCGAATATGATCCGTCAGAGCTTATAAAGAGCCTTTCCGATATGATCGGCGTAAACGCATCGGGGAAGGGACTTAAGCTTAATGTGATCAAAGGTGATAACCTTCCCTCTCTTCTTTTTGGTGATGAGGCAAGGATCAGGCAGTGCGCCATCAATATACTGAACAATGCCGTCAAGTACACGCAGAAGGGAGAAGTAACCCTTAAGGTTGATACCAGACCTGTTGATAAGGATCATATTTTTCTTGATATAAGTGTTAAGGATACAGGCATAGGGATAAGACCCGAAGATATTGAGAAGCTTTCCATTCCATTTGAGCGCCTTGAGCTTTCCAGGAATTATAAAGTGGAAGGAAGCGGTCTTGGTTTAAATATAGTAAGAAAGCTGCTGGAACTCATGGGATCTGAGCTCAGGATCGAAAGCACCTACGGAAAGGGCTCCGAGTTTTCATTCGGCATTATGCAGGAGGTAAGAGAAAGCAAAGCTCCTGATGATAATAACGCAGACGTGACATCTTCTGAAAGGAATGATGTCCGGACCTTCACTGCACCCGGAGCATCAATACTTATAGTTGATGATACTGCATCCAATATTAAAATAATGAAGCTGTTCTTAAAGAACAGCCTTATTGATATTGATTCCGCCCCTGACGGCATGACCGCAGCAGCCATGTCGAAGAACAGAAAATACGATATTATCTTTTTGGATCATCTTATGCCTGATATGGACGGTCTTGAAACCTTTAAGATTATAAGAGCTGATAAAGACAACCCCAATACGGATTCCGTATATGTAATGCTTACGGCAAATGACGGAAGCGGTGTAAGAGAAAGCTTCTTAAGGGAGGGCTTTGATGATTTCATGACAAAACCCGTTAAAACAGCCGATCTTGAGGCGCTGCTTGGAAAATATCTGAAAAATTACACGTAAAGAATATTAAACCATTGAATACAGTTTCGCTTATCTGATATTCACAGCATGCAGATCACGGAACAGTTTTTTCTTCCTTTCGAGCATTTCATCAAGTCTGCTCATATAAAGGTTCACATCCTTGACATTATCACACCGTTCTATAAGTCCGTTTCCATGAACCCGCTTACTGACAGTACCTGCTCCACAGGCTAAAATGGACTGCACCTCTTCCATTATCAGAATATTGTATATCCCGTAGCATCCTTCTCTTGCATAACCTACGTTTTCGAAATTACCCGCCATGTTCTTCTGCCTGTACATATAGTATGGAGACATGTTTAGTTCAACTGCTGTTTTGTCAACAAGTGACAACATTTCGGGTGTATTGATACTTTTTAATTCGGCATGTTCTTTTAAATAGCCTGCCATGGCTGCCGCTCTTTTGATCGCCATGGAATGAACTGTTATACTGTCCGGCGAGAGCTTTTTTAATTCCCGTACAGTATATCGTACATGATCGGCCGTTTCACCGGGAAGTCCCAATATAATATCGGTATTTATATTATCAAAGCCGCAGTTCCTCGCGATTTCAAAGGCTTTTATTATATCATCTTTTGTATGCCTCCTGCCTATCACCTTAAGAGTTTCTGCATTCATTGTCTGAGGATTAATGGATATTCTTGTCACTCCGAGACTTTTTAATACACTGAGCTTATCGTGTGTTATCGAATCCGGACGGCCTGCTTCCACTGTGAATTCCGCTATATTTTCAAGATCAAACAGTGCTTTCAGATAACTTATTAATTCGTCAAGCTGAGCCGGTTCCAGAGTCGTAGGTGTTCCTCCGCCGATATATACGGTATCCGGAGAACGCCCGTTATATAAACTGTATACGAGATCCAGCTCTTTCTTCAGGCAGTTAATATAGTCATCCACCCTCTCCTTCCATGCAGATATGGGATAAGATGTAAATGAGCAGTAAAGGCAGGTCGTAGGACAGAACGGAATCCCTATATACAGACTGTAGCCGTCTTTTACATCGATCTTCTTCAGTATTTCCCGCTCCTTGTGCGCTATTTTTGTACACAGACCGGTCTTCTCATCCGAAACATAATAAGTATCCTTCAGATATCTGTATATATCCGCATCACTGCTTCCTTCTTCGAGCATCTTCATCGGAATCTTTGCAGGACGTATCCCGGTAAGAGTTCCCCATGGCAATTCTCTTCCGGTCTGCTTTTTAAGAGTACGGTATATACATCTTTTAAGAGCATTTTTAGCCATGGAACGATCGAGGCCTTCGGTATTTTCCGTTTCTGCCTCGTTTCCCATGTCTGATGCATTTATATCATATGTGTCTGAGTATGTATTTTGGGGGAAATAAACGCATGAAGCTTCTTTATCGGTCAGACGTATATCATAAAACGAAGGAACCCCATTGGATTCCTCCGTTGCCTCAGACTGTTCTATTGTAATCTCTTCTTCAGGAAAATATGACTTGAATAATGCATGGATATCATATTCAAGATTTTTCTCATTAACTCTTATATTTATCATAACGCACTATATTAATCATATTAAATAATTATTTCATTTCTTATAAGCTGTAAAAAATGTCCGATATGTCATTTTTACAGAAACGGGTTGTATTTTCTCTCGTAACCAATCGTGGTTTCATCCCCATGCCCCGGATATACCTTCACATCATCCGGTAAACACATAAGCTTTTCCTTTATGGAGCGTATCAGTGTGTTCTCACTACCTGTGGGAAGATCCGAACGTCCGACAGAACCGCAGAATAAGGTGTCTCCGCTTATAAGGATCTTCTCATTCTCAAAATAATAACAGCAGCTACCCTTCGTATGTCCCGGTGTTTCTATCAGACGGCATTTAATACCATCTATATCAATCTCATCTCCGTCCTTAAAGTACTTGTTGCACTTGACGGTATACAGTCTGCCTGTCTGATCGGTGCAGTTATTATGCGTATTCTCGCAAACATCCTGTTCATCTTCACAGGCATAGATCTTAATTGATGCTGCCTGCCTTAACTCATTTGCCCCCATTATGTGATCGAAATGTCCGTGTGTCAGAAGAACGCCGGAAACATTTATCCCGTTATCCTTAAGCCTTGTATAAATACCTTTGCCATCGCATGGTACATCAAACACCACCGCATTCATGCTGTCGCTGTCATACACAAAATAACAGTTGGTAGCGACAGGTCCCATCGTCATTCTGCCTATCTTAAGCTCACCCATCAGCCTGTAGTCCTTTCTATATCTATAATATCCTCTATAGCGCTTAATTTGTCCATTACTCTGTTAAGCTCATCCTTATTGGTAACTTCGAAGGTAATGGATGTCGTTGCAGTACCATGCTTGCTGGTACGCACATTCATACGGAGGATACTTACATTTTTCTCCGTAAGAACCTTGGTTATCTGTGCCAGAAGTCCGGTTTTATTAGCTGAATAAATATTTATCTCTGCAAGATAACGTTCCGAAGGCTTATCGCTTCCCTGTTGCCACTCAGCTTCTATAAGCCTTGCCCGTTCCATTTCCGGAAGATTAAGGATGTTTATACAGTCTGTTCTGTGTATTGATACTCCTCTTCCCCTTGTTACGAAGCCTACTATCTCATCACCGGGTATGGGATTACAGCATTTGGAGAACCTTACCGCAACATCATCTATTCCCTTTACAACGATACCGCCCTTACTCTTTATCTGGATCTTCCGTTCTTTTGAAGCTCCGTTAACATTTCTTAAAACTTCATCATCAGAAAGTATTTTGGGATGATCCCTGTTATAAAGCTCAACCATCTTATTGATGATCTGACCTTCCTTAAGACCGCCGTGACCTACTGCAGCGCGTACTGCATCCCAGTCCTTGAAGCCGTATTTTTCCATAATTGCATGTATATATTCCGGCCTGAATATATTGGTGGGATCTATGCTGTGAGTCTTGCAGTAATCATTCAGCAGTTCTTTTCCTTTTTGGACATTCTCTTCCTTAAGCTCGTTCTTAAACCACTGATTTATCTTATTCTTGGCCTGTGTACTCTTGACTATATTAAGCCAGTCTCTTGAAGGTCCCTTGGAATTCTGGGAAGTGATTATTTCTATCCTGTCGCCGTTGTTAAGAACATAATCAATGGTGACAAGCCTCCCGTTGACCCTTGCGCCGATCATCTTATTGCCTACCGCTCCGTGTATGCTGTATGCAAAATCAATGGTATTGGAACCTGCAGGCAGAGTCTTAACGTCTCCTGCGGGAGTAAAGCAGTAAACAGTATCACTGAACAGGTCAAGATCGCTCTTAACCGTGCTTAAGAATTCTTTGTTGTCGGCCATATCCTTCTGCCATTCAAGGATCTGCCTTAACCAGCTTAATTTCTCGGCTTCCTGCTCCTCTACTCTCGTTCCGCTTGCGTTTTCCTTATATTTCCAATGAGCTGCTATACCGTATTCAGCGGTTTTGTGCATGTCATAAGTTCTTATCTGTATTTCGAAAGGCTGTCCTGTATGAGATATAAGTGTTGTATGAAGAGACTGGTACATATTTGCCTTCGGCATTGCTATATAATCCTTGAAACGTCCGGGGATGGGCTTATACATCTCATGAATGACTCCGAGAGCCGCATAACATTCCCTTACCGATTCAACCTTAATACGTACGGCAAACAGGTCGTATATCTGGTCTATTGTCTTGTTCTGGTTGAGCATTTTCTTATAGATACTGTAGAAATGCTTGACACGCCCGTCTATCTCTGCTTTGATACCGGCATTTGCAATATGATTAGATACTTCATCCACTATGATCTGAACATATTTCTCACGTTCTGATTTCCGAATGGCGATCTTGTCCACGAGGTCGTAATAAACCTCCGGCTCAAGGTATTTAAGCGACAGATCGTCAAGCTCGACCTTAAGCTTGGAAATACCGAGACGCATTGCAAGAGGAGCATATATGTCCATGGTCTCACGGGCTATTTCCTTCTGCTTCTCGGGACGCATATGGCTTAGCGTACGCATATTATGAAGCCTGTCGGCAAGCTTTACCATGATAACCCGGATGTCCTTGGCCATTGCAAGAAACATTTTTCTTAAGTTATCCGCCTGGAATTCAAGCTTATCTTCATTATATTGGATCTTATCTAGCTTGGTAACGCCATCAACTATAAGTGCAACGTCCGATCCGAATTCTCTTTCCAGATCATCGTTCGTAAGCTCTGTATCCTCAACAACATCATGAAGAAGACCTGCTGCGATGGATTCCTTGTCAAGCTGAAGCTCTGCAAGTATGATACCGACGCTTAGCGGATGAATTATATAAGGTTCACCCGATCTTCTGAGCTGTTCTTTATGTGCCTCACTTGCTACGTTATAAGCCTTCTCTATAAGTGATATATCATCACTTGGGTGGTATTTTCTGACACATGAAATAAGCTCCTGATATAATTCTTCAGGACTCAGGAATTCCCTGATGGCCTCAATACGTCCATCATCAAGGATAAGCTCTGTAGTTGTGTTTCCCGGCTCAACGTATTTATCCATAGCTTATATCGATATCCGTAATACACTGTCAACACACTATCAATACACTTACTTACAAATAATAAAGCTTAAAATATAATAATTTAGTATACATCCTACTGACCTAATCAGTCAAGTTAAATAATGGAAGCTCCGGCATAACACCGGAGCTTCCTGCTTATGATTATGTGATTTCAGATTCATGACGGTTAATCATCTTGACCTTACGATTGTGAATTGATATATTAAGATATTGGAGTCAGTGAGGAATAAGCTTATTAAGGAGAAAATAATGATTTCAGCAAATAATGTAACACTCAGATTAGGAAAGAAGGCACTCTTTGAGGATGTAAACATTAAGTTCACGGAAGGTAACTGCTACGGTCTTATCGGAGCAAACGGAGCCGGCAAATCCACCTTCCTTAAAATCCTTGCAGGTGATCTTGATACAACAAAGGGCGATATCGCCGTTACTCCAGGGCAGAGACTCTCTGTACTAGAGCAGGATCACTTCAAATATGATGAATATACGGTAATGGATACCGTGATACTCGGAAACAAAAGATTATATGAAATAATGAAGGAAAAGGATGCCATATACGCAAAGGAAGATTTCTCGGATGAAGACGGTATCAGAGCCAGTGAGCTCGAAGCGGAATTTGCCGAGATGGACGGCTGGGAAGCAGAATCCAATGCTGCAATGCTGTTAAACGGTCTTGGTATCGAAACGGAATATCACTATTCCCTGATGAAGGACTTGACCGGTGCTCAGAAGGTCAAGGTCCTCCTTGCTAAGGCACTGTTCGGCAATCCCGATATCCTTCTTCTTGATGAGCCGACCAACCACCTTGATATGGATGCGATAGCATGGCTGGAGGAATTCCTTATAAACTTCGAAAATACAGTCATTGTGGTAAGCCATGACCGTTATTTCCTTAATAAGGTATGCACACATACGGCGGATATAGATTACGGTAAGATACAGCTCTACGCCGGCAATTATGATTTCTGGTATGAATCAAGCCAGCTTCTTATCAAGCAGATGAAGGAAGCCAATAAGAAAAAGGAAGAAAAGATCAAGGAACTGCAGGAATTCATATCCCGTTTCTCCGCCAACGCATCAAAGAGCAAGCAGGCGACATCACGTAAGCGTGCACTTGAAAAGATCGAACTGGATGAGATCAAGCCAAGCAGCCGCAAATATCCTTATATTGATTTCAGGCCTGACAGGGAGATCGGAAATGAGGTTCTTGCCGTGGAAGGCATATCCAAAACAATAGACGGCGTAAAGGTCCTTGATAATATTTCTTTTATCCTCGGACATGACGACAAGGTTGCTTTCGTAGGCGGCAATGAGCTTGCAAAGACCACACTCTTTAAGATACTTATGGGAGAACTTGAGCCTGACGAAGGAACCTTTAAATGGGGAGTAACAACCTCACAGGCATATTTCCCCAAGGATTCAACAAAGGAATTCGATAATGATCTTACGATAACAGACTGGCTGATGGGATATTCTCCCGTTAAGGATGTAACCTACGTCCGCGGATTCCTCGGACGCATGCTCTTTCCCGGTGAAGACGGGGTAAAGAAGGTAAAGATATTATCAGGTGGTGAGAAGGTTCGCTGTCTCTTAAGCAAGATGATGATATCAGGCGCCAATGTACTTATCCTTGATGAGCCTACCGATCACCTTGACATGGAAAGCATTACAGCGCTTAACAACGGATTAATTAAATTCCCCGGAGTTATACTCTTTACATCACGTGATCATCAGATCGTTGAGACAACTGCCAACCGTATTATGGAGATACTTCCGGACGGAAGCCTGATAGATAAGATCACAACCTATGACGAATATCTTTCAAGTGATGAAATGGCCCGTAAGCGTTTCGTTTATACGGCCAACCGTGAGGATGATGATAATTGAAATGGGTAATAAAATATTATTTACCGATCTTGACGGTACATTATTAAACAACGATAAAAATATAAGCCCGGAGGATATCGAAGCCATAAAAGAGCTTACTGCCTCCGGGCATAAGTTCGTAATTTCGACCGGACGCCCCATTCAGAGCGCAATACAGATATCGAGGCGGTACGGATGGACAGGTGAAGGATATTATATATCAAGCTATAACGGCGGACTTATATACGACTGCAGCACGGACAGCGCTATCATCAGACATCCGGTACCCAAACCATATGTACGCCATATCATGGATGAAGCATGGAAAGCAGGCTTTCATACCCACACATATGATGATGTCAATGTGGTATCGGAGCACGATACCAGGGAGCTTCATAAGTACTGCACCGGAATAATGGTTCCACCTGTTGTGGTTGATGATGTTATGACATATCTTAAGGAAGACCCTGTCAAGGTTATAGTAATAAGTCTTGAATCCAGAGAACGGCTCGCAGCCTTCAGGGAATATATGTCTCCATGGTGTGAAGGCCGTCTGACCATGGTCTTTTCAAGCCCTATCCTGCTTGAGTTCGAGAATCCGGCTGCCACCAAAGGGCTTGCCGTTAAGTTCATGTGTGATCATTTTAATATACCGATTGAGGATTCGGTAGCTGCAGGTGATGAAGAAAACGACATCTCAATGATCGAGGCGGCCGGTACAGGTGTTGCCATGTGCAACGGTACTGAAATAACTAAAGCCGCTGCGGACTATATCACGATGAATGATAACAACCACAGCGGTATATCCGAAATCATACATAAGTTTCTTTTAGGGTAACTTTCCAGACAGTTAAGCAGGAGGATGATCCTCCTGCTTATTAATGTTTGATATATGACATCTCATCAAAGCCTTCCGTCTTAACACCTTTACTTTTCTTCTTCCGTTCTTTCTCTTCCTGCCCTTCCTTCTCTTCCGCTGCTATGAGCGCCCGTTCTATCCATTTCTCAAGCAGGCGGTTCTTATGCGGATCGCTTATTATCTCATAATAATTATCTACCTGATACAGGCTGTCCCCCAGCCCTACCTTTCTAAGCCTCGTACATACAAGGAACAGATTCTCGTCAGGGTCTATAACAAGTATTTCTTCATCTTTCGGATGATGTGTACGTTTAAGCGTCAGATATTTATAGTTGAAATCTATTATCCTCTGATCCTTTCCGTTGTAATCGGCAACCACAGGCTCTATCTTAAGCCTGGGCACTGCCCTGTTCTGATATACAGGGCGTGCTGTACGTTTAATCACATTAAGCTTAAGATCGTCAAAGCTTCCGGTCCTCTCGTCAAGGTGCTGAGGCAGCGAAGGAACCCTGTCATAGATTATCTGCATATATTCCTCATAGGTATTAAGATAATCCTCCACCTCAAAGGAATACTTATAGAGCTTACGCCCCTCATCCTCATCTATCACACTGTCGGAATGGAGCAGATGGCACTTAAGCGAGCATTTATAATCCTCATATGCAAGATCTATGGTAACCGGAAGACTGTCATCAATGTTAATGGGTCTGTGATATGTTATCGATAATCCCTCATCCGAAATATCACTTGTATGACAGTTATAAGTCGTGAAAGAAGTATGAAGCACTGCATCTATTACTGTTTCCACTCTGTCAAACTTCCTGATATAATCCCTTCCCATAACAAAGAACATGGACATGACAAGAGTATACAGATTCATTATAAGCCAGAACAGGACAACGGCAGGTCCCAGATCATTACTTTCAAATATCTGAGTTACACAGTTATATATGCCTATAACAGACAAAATAACAAGGAAAGCAAATGGAATGATATAGGCGGTGTTTTTTCCGGCTTCACTTTCCACCGCTCCCTTCTTGGTAACCTTGAACTTAGTCATCTTGATACCGATGGTCTCCATAAGTACCGGTATAAGCAGGAACGGAAACAGTATTGTTTCATATATTCCCGTCCATTTGGCAGTTCTTAAGTTGTGGCTCATAATGCGCAGGGACATATTCTGTGTAATATACATGGGAAGCCAGAAAACAAGTATTTCCCAAAGAGTACATTTTATGACCATGTACCCGAACACACCGTAAAGAAGAGGACACATATAATATATAAGACGCTTCAGCGGGGCATACCAGTACCATACGGAAGCCCAGTAATTTATCTTCTGTGCGAAGCTCAAATCCCTGCTCCACATAGTATGCATTTTGCGGTTGGTGGTAATAACGCCTCTTGCCCATCTTACTCTCTGATTAATAAGAGACTTAAGATCGGTAGCAGACAATCCCGATGCAAGCACCTCATCTATCGCTATACAGATATACCCCTTCTTCTGTATGAGCATACCGGTTGCGAAATCCTCCGTAATGGTCTGGGTATAGAACCCTCCGATATCATTAAGTGCTTTTCTTGAAAGGACTGTATTGGATCCACCGTATATAACACAGTTGGACTTATTCCTTGATACCTGTATATCTCTGTAGAAGTAATCCTGTTCGTTGGGGATCCTCTCCTCCGAATACAGATAGTACTGGAACAGATCGGGATTGTAGAAGGCCTGTGGCGCCTGTACGAAGCCAAGATGTTTTTGCTCTGATACGGGCTTGCCTATATTGTCCTTTTCCATACCAATGAAATACGGAATGGTCCGGAGCAGAAAATTGCTGCGGGGGATCATATCCGCATCAAAGGTAACTATATATGGTGATGTTGTCTTGGACATTGCATGGTTAAGATTACCTGCCTTGGCACCGTCATGGTTATCCCTGTCCAGATAATTGATTCCCATCTTTGCAGCGAACTTCTTCATCTCTGCGCGGTGTCCGTCATCACACAGATAGATATGCACCTTTGATTTGTCCGGATACTTCATATACTTGCATCCGTTTATAGTCTTTATAAGTACTTCCTTTGGTTCATTATATGACGAAATATAGACATCAACATGCGGGAATTCGTCATCTGCTATATCCGGAAGCTCGGGACGCACAACGCCGTAAAGATTGTAATGATGGATCGAGGACTCCACAAGACCGAGAACTTCTACCACAAGAAGCGAAATACCTGCGAATACGGATATTGCACCGTACTCGAACGGAATGGTATACACTGTACGCCATATAAGATACACTATTGAAAAGAATGTGGTTACGACTATCAATATAAGATTTTTCTTACTTCTGTCTGATTCCTGTGTAGTATTATTCATTTTCTTCTTCCCTGAAAAAATTAAATGACTGAGAATCAAGGTTATAAGGATAGACCTCAAGTATCACATAATTATAATACCCTTCCTTAATAAACTCCTCCATGCTCATCCCCTTGTCATTTCTTGTCCACATCATATCAATGTGAGAAAACATGGGTGCCATAAATACCGCGATCGGACTGAAATAGGAATCCCTCATAACTGCAAGGACCGGAGCGTCGGGTCTGGAATTATTAACTATACGTTCACTGTTGACGATCTCTCTTATATAAACACTTCCCATTGAATTATTATAAATATCATCGGCTTCATACAGTCTCTGGGAATAGAGAAGAGCTTCTTCGAGCTTTCCCTTTGTCCGTTCATCATGTTCATAGTCATGCCACTCGAATTCCATATCGCATCTGGGCCAGTAAAATGTATAGTCATCAACACCCGAATAGACAGCACCGGAGTTCTCACCTGTAGATCCGAGGAAGCAGTCCCTGTATGTGTAACTATCATAGTTCGACAGATCCCTGTAATAACCATCGGGATCAAGATCCAGACCGTAGAGCGAATTCATCTTCTCTATGAGCCCCTGCGTGGCATGGAATGCAGCCAGCGGCGTCCAGTGGTGATCCGTCTTGAAGAAAAGCTCCTCAATGCTAAGGCCGGTATTCTCTATATGCCTTCTTAAGTCATATGTATCGACACCTCTCTGCTGAAGCATCATAAGAAGCCTGTCCGTACGGTTGTTGGGATCGTTTACAGGCCAGTCTCTTTTGACTTCGGATACATTATGCATAACCTTGGTGGGAGGTATGACAACAAGAAGATGAGCCCCTCTGCTCTCTATATATTCGTTGAGACGCATTACATTTCCGGCATATTCTTCAAGATCATTCGTTTCGAGTTCTGCGACCGAACCGTAGTACATCATCCCGTCATCATCCTTAATATATGCAAAATTGTTAAATTCCCTCTTACCCAGCAGCTTCTGAACATATCCGTACAGCTCTATAAATCGCATCCTTCCCATTACGCTCGAGGTTATTTCGGAATCGGTCTGGCTTATCCACTTCTTAAGATCGTCAACCGAATGTATCTCAGCTATCTTTTTACCACGCTGCTTAAAGGTATGGGAGAACTTTATAAAATCTCCTATACAGAAAACCCCGATGGTAATAAAGAACATTATTGAAAATATGAACTTTTTTACAAAATAATAATTTCTTGTTTTCATAATTCTGTTTTCTTAATGTGTTATCAAAAATCGAAATAAATAAACGGATTATAACCGCCTCTTACAAGATAGCTTACACTCACCAGGAACAGAAGCATGATCGCGAAAGGATAGATATAAGTCATTACCGATTCTGCCCTGCCCGTTCTGTGTTCAAACAGAAGCTTATTCATCCTCGGAGCAATTGGCAGGGAGAAAACTATTCCCATAACAAGATACATCCAGTATTCCCTTAGCATAAAGGATGTAAGATCATCAAAGAATGTGTTTCCGTTCAGGCCAAACATATTTCTTAAATATATACCTGCCTGATAAAGATCGCTCGCTCTGAAAAGAACCCAGCCGAACATAACCTCCAGAAGTGTATATACTCTCATCAGCACGGGATGGCTGTTATTCTTATCATAACCGAAGAATCTTTCGGAAAGCTGGAACAGGAAGTGCCACAGCCCCCAGAAAAGGAAATTAAATGATGCACCGTGCCATATACCTGTAAGCAGCCAGACAACAAACATATTTCTTATCATCTTATCCTTGTTGCTTACCCTGTTTCCGCCGAGAGGTATATATACATATTCGCGGAACCATGTTGTAAGAGAAATATGCCATCTTCTCCAGAAATCATTTACAGACTTCGCTATATAAGGATAGTTGAAATTCTCTTCCAGCTTAAATCCGAACATAAGAGCAAGGCCTATCGCCATATCAGAATAGCCCGAAAAATCGAAATATATCTGCAGGGTATATGAAAGGGCTCCCATCCAGGCCATGACTACTGTCGTATTGACATTATCGGTACCCATTGCCGACCAGTTAAATACCTGATCTGCTACTATGGCAAGCGAATTGGACAAGAGTATCTTCTTGCCAAAGCCGGTAACAAACCGGCAGGTGCCGACAGACATCTTAATAAGTGTGCCCTTCCTGTTACGTATCTGCTCGGCAATGGAATTATAACGTACAATAGGCCCCGCTATCAGCTGAGGGAAGAATGCAACATACAGCCCGACATAAAACGGATTCCTTTCGACATCTATATCTCCCCTGTAAACATCTATAACATAAGAGAGCGCCTGAAATGTATAGAACGATATACCTATCGGGAGAGCTATCTTCGGATTAACAACAAGCTCCTTTTTAGATATCATGTTGGCTGTATCGATGACAAAGCCCAGATACTTAAATACAAAAAGCACACCTATGTTGTAAACACAGGCGATCATGAGCCACATTTTTTTTCTTCCGTTATCGTTTCTGCTCCTGTCAACCAGCAGTCCCATACCCCAGTTAACGAAGATCGATGCGATCATCAGCAGAACATTTACCGGTTCACCCCATGCATAGAATATAAGGCTCACAAAGAGTAGCCAGACATTCTGTGCCGTCCTTCTCTTATAAAGCAGATGATATACAAGAAGCGTTACCGGAAGAAATATAAAAATAAATGTGATACTTGAAAAAAGCAACTATCTGTCCTCCGGTCTGTTCCTGTATTCAAGATATATCCACCAGCCGATAAGACCGGCAAAAATAAGTATTGCAATTATCCTTACGGTCCAGATTGCCACCGGACCGCTTAAGTACTCCAAAAAGAAATGCGTCTGACTTACTGTTTCCGGAAATCCGGGTGGAAGGGAATTCGTTGATACACTCATATTACACCTGTATAAATTCTGTTATCATTGTCTGTAAACCGCAAGAATTGCGGGTATTATGAACAGAGCCGTTGCAAGAAGCAGAAGCCATCCTACGACTTCATCCCTTCCTGTATTAAACACAGCATCCTCTTCTATCATGTTTATATCTCTGTAAATATACTTGGAATGCTCACGAAGCATTGTTTTTATCCTGAATATTTCATCATCAATGCTCTCTGCATTTCTGTGAAGGACCGTACCGTCATTCAGTTCATAATCCTCAAGGGAAAGAGCGTTCTCTCCTTTATAAACATCTCCCCAGCGGTACCATTCCCTGTCGGTGGCGTCACCGAGGTACATCAGTATTTCGTCTATCCGGTCGATTATAACATCATTATTCAGATATGACCGCTTGAGGACGAGATATCTGTGCTTTAATTTCTCAAGGAAATCCCTGTCAAGACATAGCCTTTCATACCATGGCTTGGTATAGAATGCTATGCTTTCGACATCGAAAGGTTCAAACCTGTAATTATCCATGGCACCGTCGAAATCCCATACAGGTCCCATCGCAAGCTTGCCGCCACGCTCTTTGTAGAAGTAAGTGGAGTTATTACCTGCATCATAATTTCCGAAATACTCGTTAATAAGGAAATAATCAATGAAGGAATCAACATTCAGAACCTCTTTGTATGTGGCAAACACTTTCGGATCATCCGAATAAAGGATCTCTTCTATCTTATTTATGTCTGCATTTATGTACTCTTCCATTTCGGGAGTCAGTTTCTTTGCCGAAGGATATACGATTGAAATGTATTCTTCGCTGTACCCGTTAAGCCTTCCGTAATTCTCAAGCATTACTCCCTTGGGATCGAAACGGTCTCTTTTCAGGATATAACTGTTATATGTCTCGCTGCTCTTATAATCCGTTATATCCACTCTGTTAACACCTCTTCTTATGTTTTCCATAAGAAGATACACTCCCTGATAATTCAGCTTATTTCCGTCTTTTATAAGTACTTCGCAAAAACGGCTGTCGGGAGTAAAATCAAGTATCTGCGATGCGGTCGAATAAGCAAGATAATTCCTCAGCATGCTTTTATCCGCAAGCGAACCGTTAAGTATCCATTCATTTCCATCCCCCATGTCAAGAAGATTTGCATACGCTTCCTCACCGGCATCATTCTTCAGCTTCATAAGCCACTGTGCCTTTTCATATGACATAGAGGTATTTCCTCTTCTTTTAATGCTTATTTTTCCGCTGTATACAGGACTGTCATAGGGACTGTTTACACCGTCGCCGTCAATATCGTCTATAACGGTAATATTACCGTCAACATATGGTTCCACTCCTTCTATGGGCATATGTACGCCGCCGTCGGCAAAAGAGGGATCTATAATGAATTTGGTGTTGATGGGAGGTTCTGTTCCCCCTGTATCTATGATAACAAGAGAAAGATGACTGACAAAGCCTTTATCGGTCACAAAATCTTCATTTATATGATCCAGGGCTTCTCCATCCGATCTGTTTGATTTAAGTCTGTTATAGGAATAATATGCAGTTGTATCATTTGAGACACTTACCCTGTATGTGATCATCCCGCATACCGTAAGCATGGCGGCTATTATGAACAGCAGTGCAGCAATAAGCTTTCTCTGACTCAAATACATAATGCCCATTCTCATCTGCTGATTTCATCGCTTTGCGCAACTATATTGATTATTTCAAGATCTGAGTTCTTACGGAAATACTCGATCACATTTCCGTTCTTTCCTGCAGTCTCAAGCATCTTGTCGGTAATCTCATAGATATACTCACATTCACCGTGTCCTGTATTATGAACCACCATCCTTGCTTTGCCGCCGAACTTCTCATCAACCAGCTTGCTAACGCTTCCGTCTGCCGACAGAGGTCCGCGCAGGATTATAAGATATCTTTCTGCCGAACGTATAAGTCCGAACAGAATAAGGAAGATAAAGATAACTGCGCATCCCACGGCTGCTATCATGTATTCCTGAACACCGCAGCAGATACCTGTGGCAATGCACCAGAAGATATATGAAGTATCCCTCGAATCCTTAACGGCCGTTCTGAACCTTACTATCGAAAGAGCACCGACCATACCGAGTGATAATGCAACATTATTACCTATAACATTCATTACAAGAGTTGTCACAAGTGTGAGCATCAGAAGCGAAACATTAAATCTTGCACTGTATGCCGACCCGGTATGTGTCAGCTTATAGGACATAAAAATAACCACTCCTATGAGTGCGGCGACCAGAAAGTTAAGCAGAACATCCTGGATCGTCAGTGCACCGGTATTTGCAACCAGATATTTTATCAATTCCTTTTTCATTTATGATTCTCCTTTTAAAATATGTGCTGTTCTGAATGGTTTCAATTTATGTTGGAAATCTACAGTGCTGCTCTGAGAAGAAAATTACGCGCCATACCGTATTTGGATGCAGATAGCGGAGTCCTGTCCGCTGCAGACACAGCATACTTGACATAGCTTAACAGGAAATTATTAAACTTTACTTCCATAGTACAGCCCAGCATAAGACCTACAGGATAAAGCTTAAGCTCCGGATCGAAAATATCGAAATCCGCTACTGTTGCCCTCAGATCACGGTCGAAGGTAACCCTTGTATCATTCACGGATTCGGCATAAGCCGTCCTGTAATACTGAACTATGCATTTGGGGATATAGCAGTACTGCTTCATTCTGCAATACAGTTCATCCGCGAATTCATCCGCACGGTCGAGGAGAACATCATAATCCCCTCTGATCAGCCTCTTTGCCTCTTCCTTTGTAACAGTCAGTGACCGTTTCCTCTGATTCTGTCCGGTCTTTTCCTTAAGCTCCAGCTTTGCACTTTCGCTTTGCGGATCGTAAATCCTCAGGCGGATCTTTCGTCTTATCTCCAGTCCGTCAAGTTTGTCATAGAAATCGTCATCATTTACGGTATCAAAATACAGAGACCGTACCATATATCCTCCCCCGAAATTATGACTGTCTCCGGTAAGGATTTGGTTCACATTTGCCATAACCGAATACATTTCGGTAAGATTCAGATCATATTTCTGCTCTATTCTAAGAACATCCAGAATTTCAGACATTGCTTTTTCCTTTATTCATATTTAGTTACCGGTTTCCGCAAAAAACGGACCCGGACGACACCGGATCCGGTCATTCATATTCTGTTAACCTTCAACTATCAGATAACGGCCATCCGGTATCTTAAACACTTCGCAGATATCATCAAGCTCTGCACCCTCCAGATCTGTCCCGTTCTCTGCAAAGTAATCGTATACCTCATCAACACTGTCCACTACCACAGCCATACAGTCCTCAAGGAAAGCCTCCGCCTCCTCCTGATTCTCAGCCACAGGTTCATCAAACAGCTGCCCCTGATCCTTCAGAAAAGCCTGTAATACATCATCATCATAATCCTGCGATTGCATTAAACCCCTCCTTATGATCAATAACTTTTACAATAAATTAATATATATAGTACCGTGAAATATGTCAACCCAAATATTTATGCTACGTGATAGCTTTGGTTATAAATCCGTTACATTCATGAAATATTACGGATCATTGCGGGGCTGTCTCCGGAGTAAACACTCTTTTGTTCTCTATACTCTTTACCTTCCTGGCATTCTCTTCTGTTTTCTTAACTGCTTCACGGCAGAATTCCGCCTGACATCCCAGCAGCTCTTTACCGCGTTTGTCCACTCGCTGATATCCGCCGTCTTCGTCCATTATCCTTGCCTTTAAGGTGTCTCTCAGCATAATATCCAGGATATGGCAGACTCTTTCCTTAAGTTCCCTCTCCTCTATGGGGAACAGTATTTCGACACGCCTTTCAAGGTTCCTCGGCATCCAGTCGGCAGAGCCGCAGTAGACCTCCGGTGTACCGGCATTCTCAAAATAGAATATCCTGCTGTGTTCAAGGAATCTTCCCACTATGGATCTTACCGTTATATTCTCGCTGATGCCCTGTATTCCTGTTCTTAAGCAGCATATTCCTCTTATTATGAGATCGATCTTTACTCCTGCCATGGATGCTTCATATAGTGCCATTATTATATCCTTGTCACACAGTGAATTGATCTTGGCTATTATCCTTGAATTCTTACCCTGCTTCGCATTGTTCATTTCACGTCTTATAAGACTCAGGAAACGATCCTTCAGCCACAGCGGAGCAACTGAAAGCCTGTTCCAGTTAAGAGGTTCGGAATATCCCGAGAGCATATTGAATACTGCAGTGGCATCCTCGCCTATCGGTTCAGAGCAGGTAAGAAGTCCAAGGTCGGTATACAGCTTGGCAGTCGAATCATTATAGTTACCCGTTCCCAGATGAACATATCGTCTTATTCCTTCATCCTCGCGTCTTACCACAAGAGTTATCTTGCTGTGTGTCTTAAGTCCGACAAGCCCGTATATAACATGGCAGCCTGCTTTCTCAAGCATCCTTGCCCAGATAATGTTGTTCTCCTCATCAAATCTTGCCTTAAGTTCAACAAGAACTGTTACCTGCTTCCCGTTTTCGGCAGCCTGTGCAAGAGCTGCGATGATTGGCGAATGTCCGCTCACACGGTAAAGTGTCTGCTTTATTGCAAGTACATCCGGATCCCTGGATGCCTGTCTTATGAAATCAACTATAGGCTGAAAGGTTTCATATGGATGATGCAGCAGTATATCCTTCTTTCTTATCGCGGCAAAGATGTCTTTATCGGGAGCCAGTTCCTCAACAGGCTGGGGTGAAAAATCAGGATCTCTCAGTTCATCATAGCCGTCCATACCGTAAAGCTTCATAAGGAAGGTAAGATCAAGCGGTCCCTGTATCCTGTATACAGCCTCTTCCCTGCAGTTAAGTTCTTTAAGGAGCATCTTCATAAGCTTTCTGTCAATGTCATCGGCCACCTCAAGACGGATCACTTCACCCCATTGCCTTTTCTTAAGCTGTCTTTCGATTTCCTTAAGAAGATCGGCAGCTTCATCCTCTTCTATCGTAAGATCCGCATTTCTCATTATACGGAAGGGATAAGCGCATATGACATCATAATTGGCAAACAGCTTTCCCATGTTCCGCTCTATGATCTCTTCGAGCAGGATCACGCTGACGCCCTCATCGCACGGAAGCTTTATTATCCTCGGAAGAACAGACGGAACCTGAACCGTGGCAAATTCCTTCTCCACACCGTTTTTCTTTTTATCATCTTTCACCTTTTTGGATACAAGGGCCCCGATATTCAGCGTGTTATTTCTGATAAGAGGAAACGGTCTTGATGAATCCACAGCCATGGGCGTAAGCACCGGATATACGTTGGCCATAAAATAATCATCGACGTATTTCATCTGTTCCCTGTTAAGATCCTCATGACGGAGTACAAGATGTATGCTCTCCTGTTCCATAAGAGGAATGAGTGACCGGGTCAGAGTGGAATACTGCTTATCAACCAGCCTGTGTGTTGCCTCATTAAGAGCTTCAAGCTGCTGCTTGGGATTCATTCCCGCTATATCTTCTTTATTGTATCCCGCATTTACCATATCGCGCAGTGAAGCAACCCTTATCATGAAGAATTCATCCAGGTTCGATGCGGTTATGCTGAGGAATTTAAGCCTTTCCATGAGAGGATTGCTCTTATCTCTGGCTTCATCGAGCACTCTTTCATCGAACAGCACCCAGCTCAGCTCTCTGTTATAGTAATATTTACTGTCCTCAATATTAACGGTCTTTCCTGAAGTCATGACATCCTTATCCGCCTTTAAGGCTTTGTCCGTCTTTTTTGCCTTGGCGGTTTTGACTGTTTTAACATCAGATGAAGCTTTGGATGCCTTTGCAGGCTTATTCTTTGAACTTTCCATAATAAAATCCTTTCTTTATCAAATGATCAAAGGCCTAATATCTACATAGCATTTATTATCCTCTTATTCCGTATAACGGGCTTTAATGAAAAGACCTCTTCAAACAGATCTGATTTTCTTCCGAAAAAGCCCTTCTCAAGTGAGAAATCCTCCTCAGAATCTATGGTGATCAGCAGTTCGGAATCCTTTATCATGGTCCTGATCCCTTTAAGCTTGGTCCTGTAGCTTCGGCAGATACCATCGGCAACCCTGAAGATCGCTGTAAGCTTGGCAACGGTAAGGAACGTATCACAGTCAAGCTCTGTAGGTGCCATCCGGTACTTGTAATATACGAATTTGACCTTGTTATATCTGACTACATTGGCTATTATCTCCCGTTCCGCATGTGACAGACCTATCATTTCCGTCGCCATTATTATGTCATATCCGCACTCTGCACCGGCCTCAAGACTTATATACTTCCCACAGTCCGAAAGCATACATGCTATACGCAGAAGCAGCCTCTCTCTTGATCCGCAGTGATGGATCCTCTTCGTATCGTCAAAGATACTGAGTGCAACCTCTTCAACAAGCTTGTTCCTTTCCGTATTACCGCCGTACCTTCTGCACATTACCTCTGCACCGGCAATGATATCCGAATCAAAATCATGCTTGACCTTAAGCATCCTGTTGACCTCGGCGTACTCATAAGCCATACCGTCCGAAAGGCTGACACCGGGTGCCCACAGTACCTGTGCCTTCATCATGTCCGTTATCCTGAGAAGAAGCATAATGGACTGCGGAAGAAGCATGGTGCTTTCTTCATCAAGACTCAGCACGGAAGCCATTTCTTCCACTGATTTCTCCTTGAAGTTGTTTATTAACTTTATGAAATCTTTATAAGAAATGGTATCATTATCATTATTTATCCGCTTCATTGCCCTTGAGACATAATCATCTACAACAATTATATTATTGATCTTTCTGTTGTTTAAATACAGGGATTTGAATGATTCAAGCTGATTGTCTATGAGTTCACCCAGTATCTGTATGTAATTTATGCTCTTAACCTGAAGCGAAGAAAGCATATCCTTGATACGCAGTATTCCCAGCCTTATATTCTGGGTCGTCACAAGGGCATCCTTGTCAAAAAGGGATATCTGAATGCTGCCACCGCCTATATCCACTATAGCGCAGCTGTCTTCCATCATTTTGGTAAACATATCCCCCCTTGATGCCACTGCCTTATAATGCATGAAACGCTGTTCCGAATTGGACAGGACCTCAACATGTATCCCTGTTCGCAGCTTTATCTGTTCAATGACTATCATCGTATTTTCGGTTTCACGTATCGCGCTTGTTCCGTATGCCTTGTAATCGTCAACCTTATAGGCCTTCATTATATTGTTAAATTCACTGAGTATGTTGCACAGCTCATCCATCCGTGCGGTACTTATCTTACCGGTATGGTAGGTGTCTGTACCCAGTTCTATCCTGTGTCTTATATGATCTATCTGTTTCAAACCGTTCTTTTCTGAGATCTCAAATATCTTTATGGCGACCTCGTATGATCCTACATCTATGGCGGCGAATATCTTCATCAGTTTCTCCTTCCATTTTTATTGCGTGATATAAGGTAATATTTTTGAGAAAACCTTATTAAACATGTCATTTTATTATATCACAATTGCTAAAATATGTTATAATAATTTTGAAAATTATGTTAATTATTCCAAACATTCTCATAATATTTCGTATTTTCGCTGTTTTGCTCAGTCAGACATAAATATTTACTCTAACACGAGGGGGTGAGATAATATGGCAAAGAAGAAAAAAAGCACCGGTGGGAAGATCATAGGTATAATTGTTATTCTTGTCTGCATTGGCGGTATAATAACTTTGGCAATATTCGGGCGTTCGGGCAGCAGGGTGTCTAATCCTGCCGGAACACTGGGGAATACCGGGGGGAATATCAATAACGAGGGACTGTTTGTGGAAGACGGGGACACGGTTTACTTCAGCAATCCACTGGATAATAACTTCATATATTCCATGAAGGCTGACGGAAGCGACCAGAAGCTTGTGCAGGGTGTATCGGCTAAATATCTGAATTCCGCAGGTGATTATCTCTATTATAACCAGACAGGCTCCGGAGATAATTCATACGGATTCGTCGGAAATATGAACGGGATATACCGTCTTAAGAAGGGTAAGAAGGGAAATACCAAGGGACTTGACAGGACTACCGCGGGACAGCTTATTCTTATCGGAAACGATGTTTATTACCAGCATTATGACAACACCAACGGAATGACTCTTTACCAGTGCTCCGTAAACGGCGGAGACAGGACCGAGGTGCTTAAGGAGATAGTAAACCTTTCGTGTATCATAGGAGATACTATCTTTTATCCCGACCAGAATAACAACTTCTATGTAAATTCTCTTGACACGGAAACCCTGAATGCGACTCCGGCATTAAGCGTCAGGATGTATAATCCCGTCTACAGCGACGGATATATATATTATATAAGCATCGATGATGATTACTGCCTGTACAGATACAGTGTAAATAACAGAAATGAAGAAAAACTGACACAGGAACGTGTTGACTGCTTCAATATCCTCGGCGGCGTGATCTTCTATCAGCGTAACAGCAAAACAGAGCCCTGTCTTATCCGGATGTCAGCCGATGGATCTTCGTCCTCAACCGTCGCGATGGGGAACTATACAAATATAAATATGACATCGACCTATACGTACTATCACACATACGGTGATCCCAAGGACATGTACCGTGTGAGCACTACCGGTTCACCCTCTCCATCACGATTTACTCCGGAGGTTATCGTACATCATAAGGATAAGTTCCAGCTAGGCGGTGGTGACAAGTGATAATTCGTTAAGCATTTCACTTACAGTCATGTTATATACAGGATGCCTTAACCAGGGCGCTATTTCATTCAGGGGCTTCAGTACGAAGTCCCTGTTTTTCATATCCGCATGAGGTACCGTGAGATTCTCTGTATCTATTGTCATATTATCGTAGAACAGTATATCGATATCCAGCGTTCGCGGCCCCCATTTAATATCCCTGGTCCTTCCGGCAAGAGCTTCTATCTGGTTAACGCATCTTAACAGTTCCGAAGGTGTATAAAGTGTCTTTATATGAGCGGCTCCGTTAAGGAAATCATCCTGATCTGTGTATCCATACGGCTTGCTGTTGATAAGTCGGGATACCTCACAGACTTTAATGTCATCATCATCCTCCATCCTCAAAAGGGCGTTCTCTATATTTGCTTTCCTGTCTCCCATATTAGAACCAAGGCCAAGATAAACGTCATGCCAGCCTCTCTCAATGTTTACGGATACCTCTTCAAGATGCAGGCCGATAGGTGCCCATGGCTTCTTTATCTCAAGCTTAAGTCCGGATAATTTATCGAACCTTATGAGAAGCATCTTGGCCATATCCTCTGCCGCTGCTTCAATAAGATAATAATTCTTCTCCTTCATGAAATCATTTATTGCCCTGCATACTTCTCCGTAATGCACCGACATTGTAAGATCATCACTGAGGCCTGCCTGCCTGAGATCCATAAACAGTTCGGCGCTTACCACGAATTTCTGGCCAAGCTTTGTTTCTTCTTCAAACACTCCGTGGTGTCCGAATACTTCAAGATTATTGATTTTTATACTGTCCATTCCATACCTCTTCTGTCTGTTCTGTTTTACTATAGTTAACGAAAATTATTATTTTTTCTATATGATGTCCTGCAGGACTTACAGGCAGGATATTATGATCCCTGTGACCACGATGACCAGTCCGATCAGCTTACGGCGGCTTATCTTCTCTTTCAATATAAAATATCCAAGCAGGGATATCCAAAGATATCCTGTTGTTTCAAGTATCGGGCCTACAGAAAGCGGAATACCCTTATATGCATATACGGTTACAAGCGTTGCGAAGAAGAATATGCCGTAAGCTATTATTACTCTTGGATTGAGATACTCCTTAAGCTTATTGTCATATTTCATGTCAGCGCTTGATTTAAGGATTATCTGGGACACAGATGAAATAAATACAGAAAAAACATAAATAAATACATGCAGAGGACTCATCGACAATCGTCCTCCTTATTTGCAGCCTCGGAATTCATGACATCCCGGATTTTATCCGGCTCATCATATTCATCCCCCGTAACCACCAGATACACTCCGGCAATAATGATAACCGCGCCTATGATTTTAGGCACGGTTATTTCTTCTTTGAATATTATAAGTCCATATATGATTCCCCATATTACGGTTACAGCCTTGTTGGCGTATGCCGTAACTATCGGCATCTGTTTGATTATCTGCTGCCATGCAATCGCATAGATAAACATTATGAACAGGACCGCACCGTAATATATTATCCATTTAAAAGACAGGCTTTCCTCCATCGCAGCAAGCTTTGAGAAAACTGCCGACACTGAAAACAGCGCAAGAATTATATGCAGTATTACAAAGGATTTAAACTTACTCATCTTTAACTCCACTACTCATGCAGCAAACTCATTAATGACCTCGTTTACCATACGATCAATTTCCTGCCTTGCAGCTTATTATCCACGGAGCAGGCTGCTGCTCGTAATTATGGCGGCTGTTTACCTTGGCAACAGATATCTGGATTATGTCAGGATCAGATAAGCAGAACTTCTTGCAGTAATCTATCATGGAAGCTGCAACAACGAAATCAAGAGTATAGATCACGAATTCCATCTGAGGGTTAAGCTTAAGCATGGTCTCTATTTCCTTTTCCATGCTGGCAGAAGCCACAAGCATTGTTACATCGGGAACCGGAAGTCCCTTCATCGTCTCCTCATCCACATGGTCTATTATCGTGACATTGTTGATACCGAACTGCTCCATATTCTCTTCAAGAGCCTTCCTGTCATTTCTATTATATTCTACTGCGATTATCGATCCCTCACCGTCAAGGATCGACGATTCTACGACGATTGATTCCGCTGAGATCGCGCAGATATTCTTTCCTTCTTCAATCCTCATTTTGGAAAGGATGACGGAACGGATCTCTTCACCGACATATTTAACCGTACCCTTGGCAAGGGTGCTGTTGTCGATGCCGAACTTGTAGGTGGATCTTGCATTGGGATTAAGCACCAGCATTCCTGCCGAAGCGTTGATTCCTCTGTCGATCATTTCCGAAACAAGATTCTCCTTGATCGGGCCTGCCGGCTCCGAACCTTCATTATAGATGACCTTACATTCTCCGAGTCCTGCGTTATACATCCTGTAGAATATATCCGAATGACCTGCTTCGGTGAACACAAGCACGCACCTGTGAACCTCACATGCGGGAATAAGATTCTTGTTCTTCTTTGTAATATCCAGTATCTTCACATGCTCCAGATCCACGTCGGTATGATCCGAAAAATACTGCAGCCATTCAATTATGCTTCCGTTGTTAAATAATGCTTCTCCCATGATAATAATCTCCTTTTTATCGCTTATCTTTTATCTTTTATCTCTGTCTATGAACTCAAGGCTTATAACGGCAATACTTGCGTATATTATAATAAACAGGATAAGCCGTCCCCAGCACTTAAGTACGATATTGGCATCAAAAGCATAATTCGGATTCTGATTGTTTCTACCGCTCCAATTAAGTATCTGTTCCTTGGCACCTGATTCCTGTGCATAGACCATAAAATCCCTTATCGGTTTCAGCTCCTTCTTCGGTGCTGTAGTAAAATCAAGATCGTTAACCGGGATCATTTCCTGTTGCGGCTCCTCATCGGTATAATTCTCCAGACCTACCAGGTAATCGGACGCATCAAGATCCTGAAATTTGGATACTGCATTCCACAGAGTCACCATTTGCAGACTGTTGTAATTTCCCTGTGAGCATAATGCCGTAAGTCCCCATTTCGAAATGGTAGTCTCCTTTATTTTGTTAACCAGATCTCCGTTAAGCTGGAAGAATCCTCCCGAGAATACCAGCTGGAATATCAGAAGAAACGGCATTATCGTCATGGCTGTTGTCGTCGTATGAACAATGGAGGATACCATCAGAGCCATTATATCCGCACAGTAGGTTATAAGGAAAAGTGAAATCCCTATATCAATTATTGCCCATGACGTAATAAGACTTTCTTTCGGAAAAGCAACTCCCGTCAATTTACATACTATTATAGTAATTATAGTCTGACCAAGGCAAAGGAAAGCCTGATATATCATGTGCGCGCTGATGTAAGCAGATATATGCATTCCGGATCTGTGTTCTCTTTTTACTATGGGACGTTCACGACAGATTACCTGAATGGAATTAAAGAAACCGTTCCAGATACAGATACATGCAAGGGCAAAAGTACCCATCAGAGTACCTTCCTGCGTCTTAAACAGATTGGCTCCCACGACAAAGGAAACCAGTCCCGAAATAATGGCAGACATCGGAAGAACCTTCCAGTCATTCTGGAATATAAACATTCTGAACAGCTTTCCGAGATATATAAAAACCTGTGAAAACCTTCCTCTGTGCTTCGTTGTATCTTCCGCTTCAGTATTGTCTTTAGATGTCTTTTCTTTCCCGTCAGTTTCGTTTGCGGTTGTTTCGTTTGAAGTAGTTTTGTTTTCTGTGGTTCCGTTTGCGGTATTTTCGTTTGTGTTAGTTTCGTTTGCGGTGTCGTCGGTTATATTACTATCATTCTTACTCATGCATCAGCCCGCCTTTCTCTCGATTTCCAGAGTTTTATCAGCGTATTTCTCGATAAATTCATCGGAACGTCCTTCTCCTCCCTCATCGATCTGGTTGATCGAGAGCAGGATATCCTCCATCGAGTCTTTATCAAAGAAATCATATGCCTTGTCAACCGGACCGTAATATGCAAGACGTCCCGTTCTTGAAGCATCCTTGGCAAGCACTATAACGTCATCAAACAGATCTATAACTCTGTCGGGTGTATGTGTGATCACTATAACAATCTTTCCCATATCCGCAATGGAACGAAGCTTCTCAAAAAGTCCCCTTGCCACAACACCGTCAAGACCCGAGTCGGGCTCGTCAAGGATAAACAGCGACGGATCCGAAATGAATTCCATGGCTATTGAGAGTCTCTTCCTCTGTCCGCCGGAAAGCTTCTCAACAAGTGAATGCTGGATGCTGGCCAGTCCGAACTCTTCAAGGACCTCATGAACCCTCTTCCTTCTCCTGGACATTGATACCCCCGAAGGAAGTCTTAAGGTCGCTGCATCCGCAAGCGTCCTGTAAACAGTGTCGTTTCCTCTCATAAGATCAAGCTGAGGGACAAAACCGACATCATATTTCATTTTTCCGTATTCGGTATATATGTTCTGTTCATTAAGGACTATCGAAGCGTCAGCCTTTTCATAACCTGTAACGGCATTTACAAAGGTTGTCTTACCTGCTCCCGAACCTCCGAGCAGAAGCACCATATGTCCTTTGGGTATTCTGAGATGAATATCCTTCAGAAGATATTTCTTTTTAAAGAAATCTATTGTTGTACGGCTCTCGATGTTAACAGTAAGTCCGTCGTCAATGGCCTTTACGGTAACTCCGGACTCTTTGGCTCCCGCATCCTCATCGATAACGTCAAGCTGTTTCCTTGGCTCAAACGATTTGGAAAGCCCCCATATGAGTGCAACTATGGGCTCCATAATCAACCAAAGCCACAGCCATCTTTTCCTTCTTCCAAAGACCTGACACAGACCGATATAAATACGGAACTGATATACAAGGCTGGTCAAATAGAGTGCAAACAGCAGGATAGCCGCTATTACTTCAACAGTCCTGTGAATATACGGTCCCAGGCCTACAATAAAGGCAGCTACGATCTCGAAAGCTGTTACGATCGCGAATTTCCTTCCTTCCTGTTCTTTGTCAGCGCAAAGGCTTATCTGATATTCACGAACCACAGGTATGAGCCCCAGGATCGGCTTTCCTCCGCACTTTTTCAATATCATAAAATATCCGATCGAATTCATGATCCATCCAAGTACTTCGGATGTAAGATTGGTTTCACCAAATATCTGATCCATCAACTTCCTCCCTCCGTCTGTCTTCCGTACGGCTTATCTTTTCGCGGCTGTATATGCTCAGTATATCAAAAAAAGCCACTGAATGCATCCTTATTTTATTTTACATTTGGTTACATTTGCTTTATCGATCATGATATATTACCATAGTAACCGAAGTAATAGTTACAGTTTCATTTACTATAATATGTAGTCACACACAGATCCCATGAAGATATATACTGATAATATAAACAACCATACAATCGAAGAACTGATACCCATGGTACATGAGGACCGGGTTAAGGCAGCCATGAAATACCGCTTTGAGGCTGACAGAAAGCGTTCGCTGCTTGCTCATGCCCTCTTAAACAGTGCCGTAAAGGAGAAATATCCTGATATTATACTGCCTGTAATGCCGGTCACCGATAAATTCGGAAAGCCTCATCTTTATATTACCGCAAATCCTTCGGATCCCGTTCGCGTAATCGACTCTTCTTATATTCCCGATATACCGGCATCTACGGATGTTTTCGAACATAACGGGAAGATTTATCGTGAAGTATACTTCTCAGTATCACATTCCGGTGATTACGCAGTATGTGCTTTGGATGATCATCCGGTTGGTATTGATATTGAAGTTATAGGTAAGGAAAGCCGTAATATAGCGGAACGTTTCTTTGCGCGGGATGAACTTGATTATATTACAGATACCGGGAGCTTCTATCATATATGGACTCTTAAGGAAAGCTTTATGAAGGTCGTGGGGCTCGGGATGAGACTTCCGATGGATGCATTCAGTGTCACGTGTTATGATACTGTTTCAGGTTGCTGCGGCTTCTCCTTTAACGGCACCGGCATAAGATCGTCGGATGCATCATATAACGATATAATGAATAATATGAGGCCTTTCATGAAAGCGGGAAAAGATGAGCTTATTATCTGCGGGAAATCCATTTCGTTTGCGGAAGGTTATTCGCTTGCGGTTGCAGCGAAGGAACAATGGGACGGTTCTGTGGTAGCCGGTCTTCTGCACTCCTCACCTTCTCACTGTATATAGACAAATTTCGTTCTTCTGCAGGCGGATATGATCCTGAGAACGGATGAATATATAAGTCCTATCGCGTATATGATCACAGCAAAGCTTAATCTGTTCAAAAAAACGATGCACATGACCGCCATCATTATGTCCAGAATGCCGTGCCCCGTTTTAAGTCTCCATGCACCACCGTATTTTTTTGATTCCGATGCACGCATCATTTCTATTATTCCCGAAAAGCCGTGAATGACTGCCAGATATAAAAGTATATAAAAATGAGGAACATCCGTCAGTGTTCCCGTCAGAATCCCGAAATCAAACATGATTATTCCCACGTAAAGGGATGTCCTCCCCCCGACCATGAAACGGGCCATTGTAAAATAGTAGACTATCATATTTATTCCCCTCACCGTATATACAAGTGAAAGGATACCGATCACCGCCATATAGCCGTCGGACGGTTCAAGTATCAGCAGGAATGCCATAAGAACCGTTATGATACCAGTGATTATTTCTTTTGTTCTCTGAAGCTTTGTCATTATATAACTACTCCTTAGTGAAGACTATTCTTAAACAGTTCGTTCTGTTTATCCTTCACTGAATGTATTATCTTTTCAAACCCCGTAAGCTTATTACCGGATGAAAAAATCTCATGACATACCATACCTTTATGAGCAATGGCTGCATCTGTAAATTTCCCAAGAAAAGTATCGTGTTTGCTGCCATCAGGAGCACTGATATACTCATTTTGATACCTGTTTATGTCAAAGTCTTCTATTCTTTCACCCGACAGTTCCTCTCCGAATGCCTTCCAGTCATCCGAAGCCTTAAGCTGTCTTTTGTTAAGTATGTTTTTGATCCTGTTTTCATATGGAGCGGCAATATCATATGCGTATGTTCCCGTTCTGAAATCCCCGGTATCTCCTCTTAAATACTTCATTGCGTATATCATCTGGCAGAAAGCATTCCAGTAATCGGAGGGATTATCCTTTATGACTATTCTGTATTCACCCCAGGCCGGCATATATCTGTACTTAATAAACGAATAGTCCGGAAGGTGACCTGCCCGTCCGTGCCCGAGATTCATTATGTTATTTTCATTTCTCTGAAAAAGACTGTTGGAGTAAATGCTTTTATCTGGATCGTCGGGTGTCGAAGTACTGTGTCTGAAACTGATCTTTCTCTCTGTGCTTCCGTCTTCACCGGTAATATACTCATAAAAATCATCTGTTGTATTGTTGATGGCAAGTGAAGGCGTACCTGCGAAATAAGCATGTGCCCATGTATCCGCAATAACGTGCATGGCGATACCGGCAGCCTGAAGAGATTTACCCTTTGCAAGTCCGGCAGTCTTTTTTACCAGCTCACCGTCAGGACCGCATATAAGCCGGTATTTATTCATATATGCCTTTGGGCGCTTGTCTATCGTGACATTAAGATCCCGTGGAAGGAAATGAAATGATGACCAGATTCTTGTAATATTCTGTAATCCGACAATATCTGTCCTTGTATCCATCAGCTCAAGCTGAAGCTGTGTTGTGGCCGCTTCTGCCGGAGCCTTTATTTTATGAAGGAGCGTCATGGAACACAGGTCGACGAACTGGGCGCTGTAACATATATCCATGCATTCGGAATGAGTATACCCGGCCATATATGCCGCACAGTATGTTGCGTAATAATGGAAATCTTCCTGCATTACTAAACCACCCCTCCTATGTCATCTGCCCGGGCAGAGTGCTTTTTTATAATGTGTGTCAAATATAATATATCAACAAAAATGAATATCATGGTAAGATCTACCAGAACAGATGCAAAATCAGTCTCATCCACTCCGTTCCCGCCATATTCTTCTCCGGTAAAATACAGCGGAAGACAGCACACTGTAAACACCATGCCGATCACCGACATGACAGTATATCCTTTTTTCCTGCTCGTTCCTCTTGCATATTTTATTGCCTCGGCTCCTATATATAAATGCATCACTATTACAAAAACAGAAATTAAAGCAAAGGTCAATATAACAGAAACCTTTAATTCTGCATCATTTAATCCTTCCGAGCGCATTTCCGATACAAGATCATCCATTAATCCGGGCTGCATCGTATAAGTCATAAACAGCTTTATCACATTCCATATACCGAAAAATATATAACCTTTTCCGGCAAGTTCAAGATTATTTCTGACTTTTCTCAGTCTGACTTCAATGTCTGAATTCATATCCTTACTCTTTCCTAATGTCATCATTATATGTAACCGGGCAGAACCTTATGACATTACCTGTTCCGAATAGTTACCATTATATATCCAAATCCCCAAAAATCAATGATCAAAAATATTGTATATTTTTCTTTCTTTAGGATACGGTTGAGGAACAAACCTTCTTCCCCTGTCTCCTGATTTCCCGGCTCATGCTCATGCGGAGTTCCCTTACCTTCTCCCACACTTCATCACCTATCATCTCATCACCCATTTCATCATCACAACGGTATTTTATCCTTAAATAAATCATGAAAGCCTCCTTTACCCTGTCTTTATATATCTCAGGTATATAAGGCTCGTAATCTGACAGTATTCCTCTTTCTTCGAAATTACAGTCTGTAGATGTCCGTATAAGCTTTACTATGTCATCAACATCCAAAATAATCCTCGTATTCGGATCAGCCATTTTATACCTGACCGACTTATATATCCACGAACCTGAAATTATAAGGAGGATCATAAGGATAACTACAGATACGGTTATCAGTGCTATTCTTGCCGTTTCCAGAAGTATCCTTTGATTTCTTTCATGATCATCCCCTGTTACGGCATTGTCATACGTATCCTGTTTATCGTACACATTTCCGGTTTCCTTCCAATTGGCATATGGATCCGGAATATTTCCGTGATTTGCACTGTAACCATCATCATAAACGGCATTCTGTGTTCCTGCCGGCTGTTTATGCCATGTTCTGTCTGCTGATGTAGACATTACGGTAGTAGGTTCGAAGCCAACCCATCCCAGTCCGCTTATATATGCTTCCGGCCAGGCATG
Source organism: Lachnospiraceae bacterium (assembly GCA_017450065.1). Taxonomy (GTDB): domain Bacteria; phylum Bacillota; class Clostridia; order Lachnospirales; family Lachnospiraceae; genus UBA2868. Next base: position 36,162 of record JAFSYI010000085.1, on the reverse strand, counting down.
GGCATTGCCTGCCTTAACCTCATAGACATCCTGTTTATCAAAAGGAAAGGCATACCGGTAGCCTGTTGTAAACTTAGCCGGAATACCGTTAAGACGGAGCATCATTACCATTGCCGACGCAAAATGCACACAGTAACCCCTGCCCGACTCAAACAGGAAATCATCTGCGATAAGGCTCATTCCCTCTGCCGAACCGGTATCAGGCTCTCTTCCTGTTCCCGTGGAAGAAGGGCTGTCCGGTTCGGTAGTGTACATGTACTTTCGTAAATAAGTCTGTATAGCGAGACATTTATCGTAATCATTTTCACATCCGGAGGTGATCTCTGTGGCAAGTGATCTCAATCTCTCCGGCGCACCTCCTGTATCCAGGTTTTCACCCGCACTGCCCGATGAACCGTACTGTGACTCTCCGGGAGACCACGCATTGTACTTTGCTTCATCAGCTATCCGGTCCAGTCTTATCCCGAAGGTCTGATATACATAAGAAGCGAACTCCCTGTAATCAGGCTTTAAGCTCCCGGTATCATCCTCATCTGAAGCTGCCAGTCTTTCCAGATAGGGACTTCCGTAATCAAGATCAAGGTAATCGGCATGTATTGTATATCCCTTCCTGTGAGTCTTCTTACTGTTTCCGTCTACAGGATTTCCTCTGTTATCGTTCAGCCTTATTAAATTCGAAGGTGCGATCTCATCCCTTGTCTTAAGATAGGCATAGGTAATATCGAGTGATGATATCTTTGAAAACAGAGCCGCTTCTTCTTTGTCTACACCCTTCAGATAAAATGAGAACAGAAGATCAAGCATCTGTTCAGGTTCAGGACCGCTCCCGCCTTTCAGATATACAACTCTCTTCCTTATCATATCCTTCCCGGTCTCCATGCTTTTAAACCTGAAAGTTGTATTATCCATTGTTTTAAGCTTCAATTCGGTACGTTCGGAGAACTTAACCGAGCCGGCTCTCTGTGCAAAAGAACTGTATCCTGTACGATAACCGTAATCCTTTCCCAGATCCGAAATATAGTATGTGGCAGATTCGGCTATATCGATCGTCTTATCCACTACCCTGCGTCCTGCATCAACCAGAGGCATCCAATTGATAGGATCCCTTCTTACAGGGATTATCAGGATCGTGATAAACAGAAGCACAAAATATGCAAAAGGATATTTTGCACCGTCAGCATCTCCTTTAACAGCAATAACACTTCTTTGGGATACTGTCTGAGGCCGTTTCCCGTATACCGGTCCACTTACAATCAGAATATAATATGCAGTAAGAACAACACCGGATGCATATATAACCTTCTCTGTGAAGGTATTCAATATACCGCTTCCGTTGGTGAAATATGAATATATAAGTACAGCATCCGACATAAAGCAGAGAACCACATCCGGATACAGCCTGTCTTCCCATAGCTTAAGGCAAAGCCATACAAGGTACACGAGAGTTACAAATACAGGCGCGTAAATGCCCGGTAACGGAAGCACATTTTCTTCAATATCCGCTTTCAGTCCGTGAGACAGTACAGGTAAAGAAGCCCCTATGCGTACGTTTCTTAACAGGAAAGCCATTAAAGCAGCAGAAACGGATACGGCAGCAGCTGCGCTCTTCTTACCTGTGAATCTTCCAAATACATATCTTATAACTGTATATATCACCGATAATGCTGCTGCACACAGGATACATTCCCGGGATTCGGCAACAGATGATCCTCCTGATGCAAATGTATACACATTCAATACAGAAGCTGTTATGACCAATATGATGAGAATATGTCTTAGCTCATCCGGCAACAGTGCAAAAGCCTTCACCCGGCCACTCATCTTCGCAGATAATGACGTTGGTCTCTTCTCCATATCCGGCCTGTCTCCTCTCCTGTGCCAGCTTATGCATTCTGTCCCGTTCATCCTCCGAACGGTATATCATGCCTCCTGCCACATCATTATAGAATTCCCTGAAGCTCTCATGGGAATCGATCTGCTTTTCCGTGATCTTTCCTGATGGATATATTATTTTAACTGAAAGACCGCGACTAGCGAAATACCATGCCGCCGATACGCAGAATTCAAGAAAATAATCCCTGCGCCTTAAGGATTCCGTATCCAAAACAGCAGCTGATATATTAACCGCATCAAGGATAAGGGTTATCCTTCTTGTATCCATTCTGTCCGGAGTACGCACAACGAATTTGTCAAGTCTTGCCGAAACCTTCCAGTTTATGGATCTTACCGTATCTCCCGGCACGTAAAGCCGCATATCGTTTCCGGGTGTATCTTCATGATTTACGGTACTTTTCATACCTATACTGTTTTTGAGATTTTCAATATCCATATATGGTACGGCAACATCCGTGATCTTAGGTGATACTACTGCCCTGAATGTGTAAGGTACGTTAAGTTCGATCTCTGAAATACCGAAGGGATCACTGAAACCGACGGATTTAAGCCCCACATCATATGCACCCCCGTATAAGCATACGGCCTTAGCCGTAAGCTTTAGTGACTGCTTTGCTTTCAACGATATTTTCATATCATCTGCAAACCCGTCAAAATCACACCTGTCGGAATGCAGGATAAGCTTCATGTCCTGTATTGGAAGTATTCCTGTATTGTCAAACGATACGGTAAAGACATGGCTCTCGCCTTTTACAATGCGATGTGAATCAAGCTCCTGATAAACGGACAGGAACCTGTAATTTAATATGATATATGCAACCGATACCGGGATAAAAAGAAGAAACGCATATAACAGCAGAAAAGGAAGCACGCCTCCGTAAAAGCTTGCAAACACAATAACCGATATGAGGACAATAATATATGCTGTACAGCCCTTTTTATTAAATCTTATACTCATCGGGACGGAACCTTAATGTGGTCGGTTATACGCTTTATAACCCTGTCCTGAGACATCCGGTTCATCCGCGCCTGCGATGTCAGGACCAGCCTGTGAGGAAGAGTGACAAGGGCAGAATTCAGGACATCCTCCGGAATGCAGTAATCGCGGCCTTCGTACAGTGCATGTGCCTGTGCATATCTTAAAAGTGATAACAGCGCTCTCGGGGAAGCACCGCACTCTATATCACTGTCATTCCTTGTTGCCTCAATTATAAGTACTGCATAATCGGTCAGGCTTCCGTTCACTCTGACCTCTTTAACATCCTGACGAAGCTTAATTATATCGGAACCCTCAAGCACAGACAATGTCTCCTGATGAAGAGTTCCCTCAAGGAAGCTTTCTGCCATCTTTACGGCATCACTCCTGTCAGGATAACCTATCCTAAGCCTCATCATGAACCTGTCAAGCTGGGCTTCCGGTAAAGGATAAGTCCCGGCTGTTTCCATCGGGTTCTGTGTTCCGATGACCATGAAAGGTTCAGGCATGGAAATAAGCTTGCCGTCAATTGTAACGCTGTGCTCCTCCATCACCTGGAGAAGTGCGGACTGTGTTTTCGGAGAAGTCCTGTTAAGCTCATCCGCAAGTACAATATTATTCATCACAGGACCCGGAACCACTTCGAAATCACCTGTCTTTGTATTATATATGGACAGACCTGTTATATCTGACGGCATCGTATCCGGAGTACACTGGATCCTTGCAAAAGAAAGCGCCAGCGAATCGGAAAGCGACTTCGCAAGAGTAGTCTTTCCAACACCCGGCACATCTTCTATAAGCACATGTCCCCCGCATAAAAGAGCTGTAATAAGCCTGTCAACTGTTTCGCTCTTTCCTACGATACGCTTCTCAATATTCTGTTTCAAAATTCCGATCATTTCAGGATTGTTCATGCTGTCATTCTTTCCTTTATCTGTCTGTGATCCAAAGGATACCGCGAAGCGGTGGATTCCTTATGACATTACCCGTTCTGAATGGTTTCTGTAATATAAATTATATGTAACTATTCAGAACAGCACAAATATTTTAAAATATGACTCTCATGCTTGCATGAAAGAGGCATGTTTTATAAATATTTGTATTGGATGAATCCAAAGCAGCGAAAAATACGGAGTATTTTGAGCCTGTTCTGAATAGTTACAATTATATCAGATAAAAGAAAGAATGTCTCTTTAAAGAGCATATTTTCATGAGGCGGATGAATTATCAGTCTCCAATCTTTTTGATGAACAGCTCGAAGGTACCGTCATTGTTATCGGTAAGTTCCAGCACCTCATGGCCCTCTTCCTTAATGCTCCTCGGAACATTCTGAACAGGTTCACCGTCATTAAGATGCACCTGCAGTATCTGTCCTTCATCCATTTCTTCAAGAGCCACCTTGGTCTTAACAAACGTAATGGGGCATGTTACATCCGTAATATCTATTTTCTCATCTGCATTATAATCAGCCATTTGAGTCCTGCCTTTCTTTAAGTATGATAAGTTCTTCTTTTCTGACCGTTTTATTACCCTGTTCTCCCTCAATATGAAAAGCGTTAAGGACAGGTTCTCCCTTCTTTTCAAGCGACAGGATAAGATAACTTGCCCTGCTGTCATTGGCCAGCCTCTTGTCCTCCTCGGACGGTCTTGACGGTGTTTCGGGATGCGAATGCCAGTTGCCAAGCGGCATCAGTCCCTGTGTCCTTATATCCTTCACAGCTTTAAGCTGTTCACGTGGATCTATCGTAAAATGCTCGTTGGTATGGTCTGTGTTTTCAAGGATATAGACTTTCTTTATTTCCCTTACTCCCTCATCCGTGTCAGTTCCGGCGATCAGACCGCATGCCTCATCCGGAGCAACCGAAAGCGCATGCTCATATATCCTGTTAAAATCTGATTCTTTGATCGTTATCTTCATTTACTCTTAATATCCTGCCCTTAATACATTTCTGTTTGCCACCGAATATAATCCCGGGGGGATGTGAAAAGTCCTGCTTCAGTGCAGATCGCAGACTGCCTGTTCGTAATCGATAAGTGTGGTTATTGTCGGATGATCCGAACATACAGCGCACCCATTCCCTCTGGGCGGAAGCTTGATCTTATGGAACTCCATCTTAAGAGCATCATAGGTGAGCAGATATCCGCTCAGAAGCTCCCCGACTCCTGTAATATACTTAACGGCTTCCATTGCCTGCAATGAACCTATCACACCACCCATAGCGCCTATGACCCCTGCCTGTTTGCAGGTGGGTACCGCATCCTTCGGCGGCGGATTCTTAAATATGCATCTGTAACAGGGACCTTCTCCCGGAAGGATAGTCATAAGCTGTCCCTTGAACCTTATTATCCCTGCATGAGACAAAGGTTTCTTAGCCATTACACATGCATCGTTTATAAGGAACTTAGCGGGAAAATTATCTGTTCCGTCAAGTATAAAATCATAGTCCTTAATAAGATCAAGGATATTATCGCTGTTTACGAACTGATAGTATGTGTTTACAGTCACATCGGGATTTATAGCACGCATTGTCTCGGCTGCGGACTCAACCTTCCTTTTTCCGATATCGTTCGTTGAATGTATAACCTGGCGCTGCAGATTGGACAGATCCACAACATCCGCATCCGCAATTCCTATCGTTCCCACTCCGGCGGCAGCCAGATAAAGTGCGGCAGGTGCTCCAAGTCCTCCGGCACCTATTATAAGAACTTTTGCATTAAGCAGCTTCTTCTGACCCTTGGCACCTATTTCTTTTAAAATAATATGTCTGGAATATCTTTCAAGCTGTTCATTGGTAAAAGGCATAGGCTCCTCCTCCCATAAAATACAGGAATTCGACTTCATCTCCTTCTTTCAGGATATGGGTTTCGAAGGTTCCGGATTCAATGAATTCCTCGTTGATGGAAACGGTTACATACCGGGGTGTTTCCACGTTCTCCTGTTCGATAAGCTGAGAAACCGTAAGACCGTCAGCTACTTCCTTTACTGTACCCGCTACTGTTATCTTCATTCTTCTCTCCTTTAAATTAATGTAATGGTTTCTCCTAAATGATATAGTACCAATCATTACTCTGTTTTACTTCTTCAGTCTTTATTATGTTGTCCTTTGTGCGGTATTCCATCTCCGAATTCTTGATGCTGACTCTGGTATTGGCCGGCACAGATCCGGTAATAAATGCATTGCCTCCGATAACCGTGTTTTCACCTATCACCGTATCAACGCCAAGGATAGACGCTCCCGCATATATCGTAACGTTGTCTCCAATGGTAGGATGACGTTTCTTACCCGATAATTTCTGACCGCCTCTCGTAGACAGCGCACCTATGGTGACACCCTGATAGATCTTTACATTCTTCCCTATCACGGATGTCTCACCTATAACGATGCCTGTTCCGTGATCGATAAAGAAATATCTGTCTATAGTGGCACCCGGATGAATGTCAATACCTGTTTCCGAATGGGCATATTCTGTCATAAGTCTCGGCAACACAGGTACCCTGAGCTTATACAGCTCATGGGCAAGCCGGTATACGGTTATTGCCATAAGGCCCGGATATGCGAGTATTATCTCCTCAAAGCATCCTGCAGCCGGATCACCGTCGAATGCCGCCAGAAGATCTGTTTCTATGTACTCCCTTATGATCGGGATCTTATGAAGGAACTCACTGCATATCCTGTAGCTTTCCCTCTCCCTCTGTTCATTCGTCATTGTTCCGCGAAGCCTGCAGAAATCAAGTGCCAGCATAACCTGCTTGTTAAGATGATAGAATACATCCTCTATTATCACCGCATAATAATTGTCCGGATTATATATTTTATATGTCCTTTCACGGAAATAACCCGGGAAAATGATACGCAGAAGATCACGTACCATTTCCCTCATTTCACTTTTATCCGGTTTGTCATAAATATTTACTGCATCTATATTCTTGCCACCCTGATAATCAGCAAGAATATCATTTACTATTCCACCTATTTCCTTTTCTTTTATCACATTTTCCATTGATACATTCCTTTATGCGAATGCTTTAAGAACCTTAACCATCGCATCTATATCATCCGGTGAATTGTATATTGCTATCGTAGGTCTTACAGCACTTTCATATCCGAAACGTCTCAGAACAGGCTGCGCACAGTGATGACCGGTACGTACTGCGATACCGTGATCGTTAAGCCTCTTTCCGACCTCATCATCAGAGTATCCGTCGAGCTTAAATGCCAGAGCCGAGGCCTTATTGTAAGCCGTACCTATCATGGTGATCCCTTTTATCTTAGACATCTCTTTTATTGCATACTGAAGAAGTTCATGCTCCCATCTGTATACGCACGGCATTCCTATGGCTGTAAGATATTTAAGAGCTTCACCCAGTCCTACAGCATCGGAAATGCTTCCTGTACCAGCCTCGAATTTATTCGGGAGGCCGTTATATACAGTTCTTTCAAAGGTAACATCGGCTATCATGTTTCCGCCGCCGTGATATGGCTCTGCCTCTTCCAGTAACTCCTTCTTTCCGTACACTACACCTATACCTGTAGGTGCGAATATCTTATGACCCGAGAACACGAAGAAGTCTGCATCAAGCGCCGAAACATTAACCGGTATGTGTGCAACCGACTGGGCTCCGTCGATAAGTATCCGTACTCCGTGGGCATGCGCTATTGCTATAAGCTCCTCAACCGGTGTTACCGTTCCAAGAACATTGGATACATGGGTTGCAGCAACAAATCTGGTCCTTGGTGTAAACAGCTTCGTATATTCATCCAACATAAGCTGTCCTGTTTCATCACAGGGTATTACCTTTATCACCGCACCTGTTTTCTGTGCGATAAGCTGCCATGGAACAATATTTGCATGATGCTCAAGTATAGATACTATTATCTCATCCCCGGGCTGAAGCTTAGGCCTTACATAGGCATTTGCCACCAGGTTGATCGCTTCCGTTGTTCCTCTTACAAATACGATCTCTTCGGAAGAGCCTGCACCGATGAAATCCCTTACCGTATCCCTTGCGGCTTCATAGGCATCCGTGGATCTCGCTGCCAGAGTATGTGCTCCTCTGTGAACATTGGAATTCTCATGCTCGAAGTAATATTTGAGTCTGTCTATAACTACTCTCGGTCTCTGGGTGGTGGCTCCGTTATCTAGCCATACCAGCGGATATCCGTTGATCCTTTCTTCCAATATCGGGAAATCACTTCTTATCTGAGCAAGCGTTTTACTTCCCACTCTTATGGAATCATTTCTTGAAGAGCCTACTTCTTTGGAAGCATAGACCGGTCTGTCTCCGGAAAGAGATGTTGATCTATCAACCCGCCTATCCTCTTCCTTTGCCTGATCTACCGACATAACTCTGGGTGCATATGACGTTGTCTCAACATCCGAATACCCGTTTCCAAAGGGATGTTCCCAGTCGAAATCTTCCGTCATAGCCTTCACAGCCTGTTCCTCCTCAAAGGTTCCGGCAGTATCTGTCCCGGTAACTGTACTTCCGGCTGTTGCGGTATCTGTTTCCGAAACTGTCTCAGCATGATCGAATACACCCTCGGTAAGATCCGGGAACAGCTGATTGGCAAGTAAGGTAAGATCAAATGCCGAAGGCACTCCGGCCAGTTCCTCATATGATGCTCCTGATGGTTCAAGTCCCGGTCGGTCAGTCGTAATCATAATATTCACCTACCTCAACATCTTCCAATACGGCAATGGCATCATCCGCCAGGATTGCTGCCGAACAGTACAGTGACAGAAGATATGAAGCAACTCCCTTATCATCAATCCCGCGGAAACGGACCGAAAGACCTCTTGAATGCTCGTTCTTAAGACCGGCCTGGAAGAGACCTATTACACCTCTCCTGGCTTCGCCCGTCCTGACAAGAAGAATGTTTGTCTTTCCGCTCTGAGATGTGGGATTCTTAAGTCCGTCTACAAGAAGCTTGTCAGTCGGAACTACGGGTATTCCTCTCCATGTAAGGAAGGTACCGCCTGCAATATTTACAACTACGGGCGGAACGCCGCGTCTTGTACACTCTCTTTCGAACGCAGCGATCGCTCTCGGATGCGCCAGAAAGAATGAAGGCTCTTTCCATACCTTGGAAATAAGTTCATCCAGATCATCCGGAGTAGGTCTTCCGTTTATTGTCTGTATTCTCTGGGAATCTGCAACATTCTTAAGAAGTCCGTAATCATCATTGTTGATAAGCTGGCTTTCCTGACGTTCTCTTAATGACTCTATTGCCAGCTGAAGCTGCTCCTGTACCTGATCGTACGGTGAACCGTATACATCCTCAACCGCCGTATTAACATTGATTATCGTCGAAATGGAATTAAGTATATACTCGCGGGGTTTGGTCTCATACTCAATATAACCGTCCGGGATTATATCGGACTTCCTGGTCTGTGAGCACAGAACATCAAGAGGTGTCTCGCCTTCAACAACCTTGTTAACCCTGAAAATACCCGTTTCAAGTCCTTTGAATTCAAGAAATTTGGTAAGCCATTTGGGTGTTAATGCTCCGTACTGAGGCTTCGTCTTCGTGACATTGGCAAGATTATATGCCGCTGCCGCAGATAGTGCGTTGATCCCTGTTGTCGTCGTTTCTTTTGCCATTTTGATTCCTCCGATTAAGTGTTGTTATTTTGCATTTCTATATGAAGCCCTCACGGACCCATTAGCGGTTTGTAAGCACAGTACTGCTTTTACAGCCATCCGGCCTCGTTTGAGAATATGATATCCTTCATCGCATCCATTCCACCCTTAAGATTGTACATAGGTCCCTTATAACCTGCTTCCCGTAATGTATGTATGGCAAGAATGCTCCGTAAACCCTGCTTGCATATAAATACCGTATCATGCTCGGGATCCAGCTCATTCATTCTCCGTACCAGCTGCCCGATCGGTATAACAGATGCTCCGGGAAAGCTCTTTACAGCTCTTTCATGAGGCTCTCTGACATCTATAACTGTAACCGGTTCACCGCTTTCGATCTTCTCCGCCAGTTCTTCGGCAGTATATCCTTCTACGGGTATCTCCTCCTCTTCTTTCATGAGTCCGCAGAATTCTTCATAATTAAAGCCTTCAGGTTCATAAATCGACGGCGAATTACCGCATAACGGACAATGTTCATTCCTTGATACATTAAGAAATTTTGACTTTAATCCCAGTGTATCTACGGTAAGCAGCCTCCCGCCAAGATTCTCTCCAATACCTATGATAAGCTTGAGCGCTTCGACTGCCTGAATGCTTCCCACAATACCCGAAAGCGGACTGATCGTTCCTCCTTCCGCACAGGTCGGTACCAGTCCGGGTGCGGGAGGTTCCGGATAAATGCATCTTAAACACGGTCCGCCCTTAAGTCCGAATATGCTGACCTGCCCCTCATACTGATAAACAGCTGCATATACGAGAGGAATTCTGCTTAAGATGCACGCGTCGTTCAGAAGATAACGTGTTTTATAATTGTCCGTACAGTCTATCACCAGATCGAAGCCTTCTATCACCGACATAACATTGTCGGCTTCCACTCTTGTGTTATCCGCCGTCACATCTATGTTCCTGTTTATATTTCTTACCGTATCCCTGGCAGATGCCGCCTTGGGCCTTTTTACATCCCGTGTACCGTGTATTACCTGACTCTGAAGGTTTTCGGGCGTCACAGAATCACTGTCAACTATCTTTAAGGTTCCGACTCCGGCTGCCGCAAGATACTGGATGACGGGAGAACCCAGTGCCCCGGCGCCTATTATGCATACTCTTGCTGCCTTGATTCTTTTCTGTCCCTTGACTCCGATCTCGCGAAGCAGAAGATGTTTGCTGAAACGGTCGATCTCCGAATCATCAAGACTGACTTCCTTCCTGCGTTCATCCGGGATAATACTTTCGCCGGGAGCTCCGCCTGCTATAAACGGGAGCAGAAGCACAGTTGATCCGTCAGCTATTTCATCATCATGGAAGCTCTTATCGGTTCTGTCTTCATCATCCACAAATATCCTTATAAAGCCTCTTAAATTACCGTCATCACCGTACAGACCTTTTGATGCTTCGGGATATCTGTCCGTTAAGTCTTTCAGTATTTTCCGGATTGTATTTCCCTGCGTTTCTGTTTCCGTTCTCCGTCCGAAGAAGGAACGGAGCGTTGCCGATATGTATACTTTCATGTAATCCCTTTCATTGTATTCAGATTTATTAACCTGCAGGCCTTTCAGCCTTTTGGTCTGTTCTCACAATACATAGTTGCTTCGTGAATGATTTCATTTATTCTTATATAAGCCGTAATATCTTTACGCATACCTGCACTTACCGATATCAGTACATACAAAAGACCGGGGAGCATTCCGGTTTCATCTTTTACGGAAAGAACTGCAGGCCGGTCCGGATGCGAATGGTAAAACCCAATTATTTCATACTCCGTTCCGGTAAGAGCTCTCTCACACTTATATACATCCATCGGACCTATCGTGAAACTGTCTGCTCTCTTCACAGATCTTTCATGATTGCATGTTTCATATGCATCCGATATTTCGAAGCAGTGGTCATCACATCTTCCGATAAGTATTCCGCAGCATTCATAAGGATATTCCTTCTCTGCAATGCTGATTATTCTCGCCATGATATCTTCGTCTGTTTCCACACTGTATACCGAAGATGCAATCTCATTCTGATAATGCGTTTTTCTCATTCCCTGCTTTCTCTTACAGCTCTTATAAAATCATTTACAAGATCATCCTCATCCTCTATACCCACGCTTACTCTTACAGTATCCTCATATACTCCGGCAGCTTCGGTCTCTTCTTTTCCTGTTCTTACGTACAGAGTTGAGAAAGGATGTATCACCAGCGTTCTGAGGTCACCTATGTTACTCGCTATAAGCGCATACTTCAGTGAATTTATAATTCTGAACGCTCTTTCCTTCGACCCTGTCCTGAAGTTAAGTATCCCGCCGCCGTAACCGTTCAGCACAGTATCAACATACCTGTTATATGGATGATCGGGGAGTGTCAGATAATTCACCTTAATATCAGGCTCCTTATCAAGTGCCCCGGCAAGCGCATCCGCATTTCTGCATATCTTTTCCATCCTGAGTCCGAGCGTCTCCACCCCTACGTAGGAAAGATAAGCATTCATTGGTGACATACAGCCTCCTAAATTCTCCCAGATATCGGTCCGTAACCTGACGGAAAATGCCATGCGTCCATATTTCTTAAACTCTTCAAGTGCTGTATGTTTACAGAAATCCCAGTTGAATCTGCCACCGTCAATTATGATCCCTCCTATGGAATTCCCTCCCCCGTTTATATATTTTGAGGTTGAATGGATAACAACATCCGCACCCATCGTAAGAGGTTTCGCAATAAAGGGAGTAGCCGTAGTCGAATCAACAAACAGGGGAATACCAGCTCTGTGAGCGGATTCGGCCACACCCGGTATATCCATAACGGCAAGGGAAGGATTGCTTATCAGCTCTCCGAATACCACTCTGGTTCTGTCCGTTATAAGGGCGCTTATTGCATCTCCCGTCATCCCGCCCGCAAAGACAGTATGTATACCAAGCTTCTCAAGATCATGGAACAGATCGATCGTACCTCCGTACAGACCGCTTCCGGCTATTATTTCATCTCCACTCTTACAGACAGCCAGCAGCGCCGATGCTATTGCTGACATCCCGCTGCTGCAGCACACTGCACCGGCACCATGCTCAAGTTCGTTGATCTTTCTTTCGAAGGCAGCAACGGAAGGGTTTCCGATACGTGTATATGCATAGCCCATACTCTTATGGGCAAATACCTTCTCAAGTTCTTCCATACTTTCATACCGGAAGGCTGATACCTGGCATATTGGAGGAAGTATTTCCCTCTGTCCGTATCCCTGCGATCCTTCGCCATGCAATAATGAGGTGTTGAATTTACAGGTTTCTCCCATCGGTTCACGCTCCGTTACTTATAGATAGTCTTTCCGTTAAGAATTGTTTTTACCATATACCTACTATGTATATAGGTATATTCAGCAGAACTATTCTTCCTGTATGATAGTCTTCTACGGGAATCCTGTCTAATCCTTAATTATTATTGAGCATTATAGCCGGTAACTATAACTTATATACCGATCCCATAATTATTGCTGAGCGGTCTTCTCAGCACTTTTTTTATAATCTTCAATGGCCGAACGTATCGCCTCCTCGGCCAGTACGGAACAATGCATTTTATAATCCGGAAGTCCGTCAAGAGCCTCAGCTACTGCTTTATTGGTCAGCTGCATGGCATCGGATACGGGCTTGCCTTTTATAAGTTCGGTAGCCATTGAGCTTGACGCGATCGCGCTTCCGCAGCCGAAGGTCTCGAACTTAACATCCTTGATGACATCATCCTCTATTTTAAGATACATCTTCATTATATCGCCGCATTTTGCGTTACCCACTTCACCTATACCATTGGCATCCTCTATTACTCCTACATTTCTCGGGTTCCTGAAATGATCCATTACCTTTTCACTGTAAAGTGCCATGTTATCCTCCTTATTACGTTTCATAATCTGTCCGGTCATTTATGTCCGTATTTAATCCGTTGATTTACCGTATCATCCTTCCATCTGTTCAGCTCTTAAAGAATGAAAGGAGTTTTACCTGCCATCAGATCTCTCCACACAGGTGAAAAGCCCCTCAGATATTCAACCACTTCCTTTACTGAACTGATTATATATTCTATTTCCTCATCGCTTACATCCTCGCCAATGCTCAGCCTTAATGAACCGTGTGCAACATCATGTACTCTTCCGATTGCAAGAAGAACGTGGCTCGGATCGAGCGAACCCGACGTACATGCACTTCCGGATGATGCCTGTATGCCTTTATCATCAAGAAGCAGCAGAAGTGACTCTCCTTCTATCCCTTCAAAGCAGAAATTAACATTTCCCGGTAATCTGTTATCCGCATCACCGTTAAGTGCCGAATGCGGTATCTCATTCAGGGCACTGATAAGCCTGTCTCTGTGTTTCTTAAGTATTTCGGCGTTCTCATTCAATGAAGCACATGCTTCCTTAAGAGCAGTTGCCATAGCGGCTATACCGGGCACGTTTTCCGTTCCGGCGCGTCTTCCCTTTTCCTGTGCTCCGCCTTCAATAATATTGGTAAGCTTAATACCTTTCCTTGCATACAGAAAGCCAACACCCTTGGGCCCGTGAAATTTGTGAGCCGATGCACTTAGCATATCTATATTGTCTTCGGAAACATTGATCGGCAAATGTCCGATAGCCTGTACCGCATCTGTATGGAAAAGAACATTCTTCTCTCTGCATATGGCACCTATTTCCCTGATCGGCTGTACTGTTCCTATCTCGTTGTTTGCAAACATCACCGTAACAAGGGCCGTGTCATCCCGAATGGCTTCCTTCACCTCTTCCGGTCGAACCAGACCATCCTCATGTACATCAAGGAGAGTTATTTCGAACCCTTCCTTCTTAAGTCTTTCAAGTGTATGCAGTACGGCGTGATGTTCAAAAGCCGAAGAAATGATATGCATCTTTCCGTTCTTTCTTCCAAGTGCCGCAGCCGACATAATGGCCTGATTGTCAGCCTCGCTTCCTCCCGAAGTAAATATTATCTCTCTGGGATTGGCGGTGCCTATAAGGGTTGCCACTTCATTCCTTGCCTCTTCAAGTATTTCCTTCGCTTTCTGTCCAAATGAATATAAGCTCGACGGATTACCGTAATTATCATTCATAACAGAGATCATTGTATTTATCGCCGCTTCGCTCATTTTGGTAGTGGCGGCATTATCTGCATAGATCACTTCTATCTTTCTCCCTTCTTTACTGAAAGTATATAGACATAAGCTATATTCCGTCATAAATTTATATTATCGCGTTCAAGTATATTCCTATTCGCCTACTGTGTCAATAGGTGTTTATTGAATATATGATCTTATTGTATTATAATGATATAAACCATTTGGCGGCATACAGTATTTCATGACTTTCCGAATGCAAACAAGGAAATGCATTCGGAAATCATGCGTTCCGCATGACACGGTCCTGCTTTTAGCAGAACCTGGTCGAGTACGAATCCCGAATTTCTGATGAAATTCAGGATTCTGTGCCTTTTCCGAAAGACTGCATATTATAACAGACACATAATCAATCAGGGTGATTAAAATGATTTCTACAAAAGGAAGATATGCTTTACGTGTATTGATCGATCTTGCTGAACATGAAACTGAAAACGGAGAATATATCCCTCTTAAGGATATAGCAGAAAGACAGGAAATATCCAAGAAATATCTTGAGATAATCGTAAAAGACATGGTAGCAGGAGGACTTCTTACAGGTATGAGTGGCAAGGGCGGTGGCTATAAGCTGTGCCGAAGGCCCGAAGAATACTCCATAGGCGAGGTACTTGAGCTTATGGAAGGTCCCCTTAACTCAGTCGCCTGTCTTGCAGATGGAGAATTTGAATGCAGCCGGAGGAAGAACTGCCATACTCTGCCCATGTGGATTGAATTTGATAACATGGTACATGATTTTTTCTACCAAAAGAAGTTAAGCGACTTAATAGACTGAGCCGGAAGCTAATCCCTCCGGCTCATGTCTCATCATCTTACTCAAGTACGGTTATCCTTCCCTGACCGTAAGGATCAGCATATTCTTTGCCGACATGTCCGTCACCGTTCTTCCTGATGGCATTCATGATATTTTCCATGGTCACAAGCAGACAGAACATCTCCTGATCTTAAGGATGCAGTACTCTTATACTGTTTTCATATGTTGTTTTAATATTTTTTCAACGCATTCTATAATATAACCCATGTTTTTTATATCTTTCTTAATATCACCGGTCTCAAGAGAATGATTCCCGCCGCTTATTTTATATGTGAC
Source organism: Lachnospiraceae bacterium (assembly GCA_017450065.1). Classification (GTDB taxonomy): domain Bacteria; phylum Bacillota; class Clostridia; order Lachnospirales; family Lachnospiraceae; genus UBA2868. The sequence goes on along the minus strand of JAFSYI010000085.1, from coordinate 20,434 downwards.
AAGCGTTTTTTTATCAGATATCTCCTCGATCAGCCTGTGATCGGCATATGGATCGTTATCACCGTAAAACAGGAACGCACCCTTATCTTCCACATAAGCTTCTATCATTTCAAGCGGGGAAAAACATATCTGTACGGCATTGATCGATTTTTTCTTTGCATAAGCAGTCGCCACTACCGTTCCTATACTTTTGGATATAAAAATAACATCATTTGTTTTAAGATCGTACGCATCCTTAAGAGCCTCTTCAGTCATATCGAGGCAGCGGTTTAACGCGTTATTTAGAAACGTCTTATCCTTAAGCTTCTCTTTACTCCAGTCAAGCCCTGTAAAATCAAGATGCTTAAGTTCATATCCGTAATAGGCGGCAAGCTTTCCCGTATAATAAAGCAAAGGCCTGTCCTTCGTATAGCCCACTCCCGGGAATATAACTGCTGTTTTTTTCATAACCTGTTTCCTTCCAAATTACGTTTGCACTAATATCACATTCAGCATTAGCTCTAAGGTACGTTATCTATAATATCATCTTCAATCGCCGTATCACCTGCTGAAAATTTCTTGAGATTTTTGTAGGTTCTAAAGTACAGGATGCCGATAAATACAAAGAAAACAAGAACCAGTAATCCGCTGTCGCTCATAAGACAGAAATCATAGAATCCGTGAATCAGCACAGGAATCCATAAGGCTTTCTTCAGAAACAGCTTCACCCCTTTAGTATCACCGATCGTTTCACACTGCTTTGCCAAGCCGTAATAATATCCCATATAAACAGCAAAAACAGCATGACCGGGTATAGATGTAACCGCTCTAAGGAGAGCGTTTCCCAGACCGTTTTCGAATACGTACGCTATATTCTCCAGTATTGCAAATCCCATTCCCGAACATACCGCATATACTATTGCATCAAAGGTGTAATTGAATTCGGGATTCTTCCATGTGATTTTTTTCAAAGGAATGTATTTGACCATCTCTTCTGTGAGTGCAGTTATTATAAATGCATCAACAGCCGTAAAAAAAAGAGACGGCGAACCATCCCAGAACAGTTCAAGAACGGCACTTCCGATAAGCTCAATTATTATTGCGGGAATGACGGATATGGCTCCCGCTATAAGGAGCTTCCTTATAAGAATTGCAGGCTCCTTTTCAATCTTATCATGTTTATATACCAGATAGACCAGGAACGCCCCCGGTGCTACCGCCAATATCAAAAGCAGATGCACAACTTTATCTCCTTTGCGATTTTTCTTATCTGTTTTCTATTGTAAGCTTTATAAGATCTTCCCCGTATTTCTTCTCAACACTTTCAAGCCCCAGGAGCAGCGAGTCCATCAGAAGCTTAGCTCCATCATCAGGTTCACCGGTAAAATCCCACCTTACGTATCCTTTGTCAGATCCCTCTATCCTGCTGGAGGTAAAACGTTCAATGGAATTGGCCGTATTAAGAACAAGCATTGATACCGCTGCACACACTATATCATTTCCGGCTTCTTCATATCCGGCATGCCCCTTACATATAAAGGTTTTATAACTGCCATTAAGTTTTATCACCTTTGCGGTTATCATATTTCCCTGCTCACCTCATATTTATTTCAGCTGATCAAGCCTTGTTTCGAAGTCCCCGACAGGCATGGGCTTATCAAAATAATATCCCTGTACATAATAGCATCCGGTTTCCTTCAGAAGTATGACCTGATCTATGGTCTCAACGCCCTCGGCAATGCTCTTTAATCCAAGCGAATTAACCATTTCTATGATCGATCTCAGCATTACATTTTTCTTCTCATCCTCTGCGCTTCCGTCACCTACGGGAATGAAACTCCTGTCAATCTTTATTACATGCCATGGTATCTCATGCAGCAGACTCATCGATGAGAATCCCACGCCGAAATCATCCACCGACGTTGAGAATCCGTGATCCCTGAGTCCTCCCACAAGAGCCTTAAGCTCATTGAACCCCACTTCTGTCGTTGTTTCGGTAAGCTCTATCTCAATAAGCGAATGCGGAACCTTATAACGGTCTACGATCTCAATGATATGGCCAAGAAGACCGGGGTCACCGAGATGGCATCGTGAAAGATTCACAGATACCGTCACTACCGGGCGCCCCTCATCCAGCCATCTTCTAAGATCCCTGCAGACATGCTCAATCATGTAGTAATCAAGCTTTATAATTTCACCGTTGTTCTCAAGAACGGGAATAAAACGGTACGGAAGCACCATCTTATCGTCATGGAACCACCGGCACAACGCCTCGGCACCGTTCAGGCAGTATTTGTTAAGCTCGGCCTTTGGCTGATAATAAACCATGAATTCTTCCCTGTCCAACGCATCCTGGAAGATTCCTGCTATGTATTTTTCATCATTATCAGCCTGCTGAAGCTTTTCGTCATATATAATAAACGGCTGAAGGGGATTCTTTAGCGCATTATGCAGAGCCGAGGTGATTATCTCATTTAATTCAGCGGCCGATGTACAGGTATCGGATATCGGATAGAAGCCCACGCATGCACTCATAAGCTTCCCTTCACTGTCATCATTGAGATAAACAACCTTTCCCGACAGATAGACAACTATCTCATCAAATCTGTTTTTCTTAAAGATCATGCTGAAGTTTATACCGCCGGTCCTTGCAACGAGGCCGTCATCTCCCAGAAGCGTCTGAAGTCCGCTCACAAAAGAGGCCATCAGCTTATTTCCATTATCATTGCCAACCTGGCGGTTCAGCTCAGCCATTCCTTTTAAGCTGAAACCGCATGCTCCGTATTCAAAGATCTTATCCTTCTTATACAGCTGGTCTACATATTCGGTAAACAGCTTCTTGGTACTGACGCCTGTGACGAAATCCGTCTTTCCTCTTGCTTCCTCATCACGCCGGTTCAGTTCACGGATTGTCTGCCGCCTCAATATCTCATAGACTGTATTAAGACCTGCCGAGAGCTCTGCAGGATACTCACTGTTCCCGCACTTTGTATATATAAGAACCCTGACCGGCCTTTTTCCATATACGAATTCATACCCGGCCAATCCTTCCGCTTCACTCTTGTCATCATAAAGCGTAAGTATCTCGGACTCCTCATCATCCTTATTCTTTATATCGATCTCTGTCTTTGTGATGCCCAATACTTTGCTTAGCTTATCAAGAACCTTCAGAAAATCCTCATCCAGAAGCCAGGTCTGTTCAGTGATCCTGAGCATGGACTCAAGCGTCTGCATATATTGAAGCACATCAAATGCTGCCATAGGCTCTCATCCTCCCGTTACCTCAAGCTGCGGAATCCTTATAATAAATTCTGTGCCTTTTCCGATCTCACTGTTCAGCTCGAATTCACCTGACATGGCATTGATATGATAGCCTGCCAGCGAAAACCCCGTCATATCAAATTCATCATCATGTTCATCCGAAAGGCCTCTGTTGGAAAGGTAGTTTCTCATGAATTCGAGCCTGTTCTTTTCTATCCCGTTTCCACCGTCGGTAATCTTTATTATAAGCTCTGTTGAATAGGATCTCTTTCTTGAACTTATATTAAGACTGATCCAGGCATCACTGTTATAGCGCCGGCTGCTCTCTATCAGCTTTCCAATAAGACTTCCTATCCTTGCAGGATCCCCTACAAGCTTATCAGGAACATTATCATCTATGGAATAGCTTATCAGCCCTGCTTCAGTGTCCGACTGATCAGTGAACTCCTTTATCTTCATTTCAACCACACTGTTGATATTGTAGATGGTCTCATTCAGCTTGAAATCACCGTTTTTTATGTTTATATAATCAACCTTGTCCTCAACAATGGAACCAAGCTCCATGGTCCGCGCGAAAAGACTGTACACCTTTTTATCCAGCTGCTCATAGGTCATTTCATTCTCTTTGCCGGCAGAGAAGAAATTATACATTTCGCTGACATTCTGCTTTAGTTCATTGGAAAATTTCATCATAAAATCTGACCGGCTCTTCGCATCTTCCTTCATTTCATGATTCTGCATAATGGTCTTATATGACTGAAATGCCATTCTTGACAGGATCCCTGCAAGCCTTGACAGGAAATCCGCAGCCTTGTCTATTTCTTCTCTCTTTATTTCATTTGTAGCCTTGGCCGCCTCCACATACTCATCAGGATCAAGACCGTATTCAACGGCCTTGGCTCGTATCTCATCCTCATTCACAGGTTCTGTTCTCACCTGACCACCTATGAAGCTGCCTATAAATCCACCGTTCAAAAGAATAGGAGATGCATAATCCGTAAGCCCAGCATGGCATGAATAAACGGCGGCCTTCCCACTCTGCATCGTGTAGAAAGCTCCCTGCCTGTCACAGGCTTCGCATTTCCTGGCACCTTCTTTTGACTTTCTGGTCATTTCCATGCAGAATTTAGTAAAGCCGCTTCCCTTTGTTATCGGAATACCTTTTGTATCGGTTATAATCGCTGCCATTCCCGTGAACTCCGAAAAAGCATCCTGTATCTCCTGAAGGATGTCAGTCGGTATTATATCTTTTAACAGAATACTGCTCAAATCAGGCTCCTCCCAAAATGCAAGCACAATTTGTTCGAATACTACGAAAAATCATAAATATTTTATCAAATTTTCATGCATTTTTCAAATGGATAAATTATTATACATCATTTCTTTTTCTGCTTTAAATAATTGTGATATAATATGGATAGCTTTTCAGCATAAAAAACAGTAATTCAGCATATTCGTAACTATTCCGAACAGACACATCACTTTAATGAATTATAAATATAACGGAGAAACACATGAAATTTAAGTATTGCAGGATACAGGGCAAAAAGCTCGCGGCAAACACAAGAACAGGCAAAGGAATATTCAGCATGCTCAATCAGATGGTCACCGACAGGATCATGGATGATGAGGATGTCGGTTTGTTTAAGGAGATAGATTCCTGGTTCGCCGAAGAACTGCCCTGGCCGCCGCAATGCAAGCGTCAGGAAAAGGTTATCTGTTATTTCAAGGTGGAGAACTCCGAAATGATGATGAAGATGATAAATCCCCTGATGTGGCTCCTCGAGAGATATGAGCAGCCCTATTACGTTATATATACCAACTTCCCCGGTGAGATCGTGTACGAGGACGAATATCAGGTGGTGGTGAAGGTAGATGAAAACGTTGTTGTGGAAGACCTGCAGGCAAGCTGGTCACCCGACACCTGACCCATAAGATCCTTCCGGCAGTATAATTGGTTCTTTTATTACCGTTGATCATGATCAGATAAAGGAAATATTATAAAATGTTATTAAACATGCATATTTCAGACAGATCAGAGGCCGCAGCCGCTGTAAAAGAAATATCCGAAATACTAAAGAAGAAATATCCCGGGCTTGATGCCGGAGTGGGAACAATTCTGTGTGATTCTCTTCTTAATCATCTTCTTCTTGAAGGTTTCAGAGATATCAAAGTCATTTTAAAAGGACGTATTTCAAAGTATATTGAAGTGACAGCAGCCGGCAGTCAGGCAACTCTCGAACTCTATGCATCGGAAAACGAAAAAGAACTGATAGAGGATGAGATCAATATCAGCATAATTAATGAATATATAAACAATATCCGCATCCGGTACAGGAATGGTGTAAACCGTTTTCTTATATATCCTGAGCTCAGGTCGGACAATATAAATAATGAGATCTTTGAATTCTATGATCGTGCCGACAGCGTCAACAGTAAACCGCTGGCAATCCTTAAATATCTTATCGGAAAGCATCGTCTGCTCTTTACGCTCTCTGTTATCAACATGAGTATAAAGCACCTTTGCGCACTGATGCTTCCTGTATTTTCAGCAAACATAATAGATATTGTTGTCAGGGGAAATTCTTTCTTTCATTCTGCGATATACTTCAATATTTTTGCTTTTTTTGCCGCACTGATCACTAATCTTGTCTGCTTTTGGATAGATGCACTCTTCTATCACCGTTTTGCACGGGCTGTAGAATCGGGGTTTAAGATGGCACTTGTACAGAAGCTCCAGATACTGTCGATCAAATTCCTTTCTTCAACACAGGCAGGCCGTCTTCTGTCGAAGATCATTTCGGACGTACAGTTCATCCAGAGTCTGATCTATGATCATTTTCGCGACATGCTTCACCTTACCATAGATGTGATTTTCGTTATCGTTACAGCGCTCATTAAGTTCCCGCCAATGTTACTCTTTTATATTGTAATTGTACCGGCCGCCATAATGTTTATAAGAAGCTTTGCAAATCCTGTTCTTGAAAGCAGGAAATTCATGCGTAAGCAGACAGAGACCAGTAATGCTGCATTTAAGGAAATGCTCGAGATGTCTTCCCTAACCCGTGCCCATGGTCTTGCCGGGACAGAATACAAGAAGATTTCCGCGAAAGTCAAAAGGGTTCAGGAAGCTGCCAATCAGTATGACAGACTTGGCGTAAAAGTAAACAACGTAAGCTACGGAGGCTTTCAGGGGTTCCGTCTTATATGCCTCTGCTTTGCCGCATTTCTGGCAGGCGAGGGGTATATCAGCATAGGTACGGTAGTACTTTTCCAGTCTATATTCGAAAACATAATAAACAGCCTTCAGAAGGTACTTGATGAGCTGCCTCTTATCACGCAGGGGTACGACAGTATAGTAAGCGTAAATGAAATACTCTGTGAGCAGGACACTGAAAATAACGGTACAAAAAAACTTTCCTCGAGCTTTAAGAAGGAAATTGAGCTGAGAAATGTTGCCTTCTCATACGAACCCGGCACTGAACCTGTTCTTAAAGACATAAGCCTTAAGATTCCCAAAGGTAAGAGTGTTGCCTTTATAGGCAAATCAGGTGCAGGCAAATCAACACTTCTCAACCTTATTCTTGGCCTGTATTCCTGTACCGGTGGAAGCATCCTTATAGACGGAACGGATATCGAAGAGCTCGATAAAAACAGCTACAGGCAGCATATATCGGTTGTACCGCAGAACACTGTGCTTATCGCGGGCACTTTATGGGATAATCTTGTTTATGGTCTCAGACACGTAAGCAGAGACAAAGTACTTGAAGTGCTTAACAGTGTCGGTCTCAGTGATCTGCTCAACTCTCTTCCCGACGGGCTCAACAGCGTTTTACTTGAAAACGGCGGGAATCTTTCAGGCGGGCAGCGTCAACGGCTTTCCATTGCCCGTGCTCTCTTAAGAGACAGTGAGATAGTTGTTCTTGACGAGGCCACCAGTGCCCTTGATGCCGACAGTGAACGTCAGGTCCAGCAGGCAATAGATGTTGTCATGAAAGAGCGTACGGTCATCATTGTTGCACACAGACTTAATACCCTGAAGAAGGCTGATCTGATTTATAAAATAGAAGAAGGACACGCTACCCTGTGTCCTTCCTATGAAGATATTATTGATTAAGCAGTTTGGCAGGATGATCTAATCTTTTTTATTATTTCTGCTTTCAGGCTGAAATGGATACTGTTACCGCCACACCGTCTTTCACTTCTACTTCAACATACAGTCCGGAGTCGGAACAGGTCTTTAGATAACCTGCGAATTCATCCATGGAAACATTTTCCGGCCCGTTGTCTCCACCGTTCATCTGAAAGACGGTTTTATCGTTAACGGTAAACACATGCGACAGATCATCGGAAACCGATATGGGGTCCTGTTCTCTTGTATTTCTGTAATCCATAGTCCCCACAAGATTAAGGGTATCACCGTTCAGTGATGATTTATATACAACCTTGTAAAGCAGACCATACTCATCGGTCTTTCCAACCTTGTCTTTATCGGATGTTTTAAGATATGAACCGTATATTCCGTCTGATTTTTCCACTTCTTCAGATACATCGGAAGAATTTTCGGAAGCTTCGCTATTTCCTTTGTACATCTGTTCAGCCACAGCCTGTATGTCAAATTCCTCCAGATCCTTTGCCTCAACAGACAGCGAGTATTTAATGCTTATCTCGATATCATACCATGTAATAAGATCCAGATATCCATCGTCGCTAATGGCTCGGTACATTTTCCCGGCCATATTTCCATCGCCCCAGTTAGCCAGTGTCACGTCCTCAGGTCCTACCGTCCAATCTGTATAAATACCTGAAATCTCATCTTCTTCAGCTGCACCCGCCCATGCCCTTGCCGTAAAGTTCAGATCATCCAACGTAAAGGAAAGCTGGACCATAGGTTTAATTCCCCGCTCGGGATCCCCAAGTTCCTCGCACTTAAGCCATTTTACTTCCGTTGCTCCGTCCGGTGCCTTAAACAGCCTTAGGCAGATCTCGTTTGCTTCTCTCTCGGTTATCTCCACCCACGGGTTAGCCATTCCGACTGCAGGTTCTTCTTCTGTTGGTTTTTCTCCTCCGCCGGCATCGGTTATCTCTATTACAGGCTTCTCATCTGCCGGACTGCCTGATATGATTTTTTCCTCTGTAGTGTTACTATCTGCAGCTTCCTTCTGTCCGTCTGATTTTGATGCATCTTTTTTGTCGCATCCGGTAAAGCTCATCATTGCCAGTGCGCATGCACACAGTAAAACAATTATCCTGTTCTTCATTCCTTATTCCTTCTTCCTTTTTATCTTCTTTTTAATTTTTCTATTTTGTCCCTGTTTTCTTTTATCTTTTTTTTCTTCTTTTTTGCCTTTACTACCCTCCTATAGCCGACATGGCATGTTTTTCAGTTATTCCATCTCTGTTAAGGAAAGAATGGGAATCGGGCTTCGAAAGTATACAGTCTTTAATGCCTTCAAGAAGTTTCTCCTCCCTTTGGCTTTCAGATGCTTCTCCTCTCAGTATATCCTTTAAGTCAACTCCTTTATCATAGCACAGGCAGCTTTTCATATATCCTCTTGATGTCAGGCGTATACGATTACAGGAGTCGCAGAATTTACCGTGAATTGCGCTTATGAAGCCTATTCTTCCGGTATATCCGTTTATATGGTAATACACGGCGGGTCCGTTACCGTGATAGCTGTCCTTCTCCATGCCCGGAAAGCTTTCCTGTATCATTGGTATAAGGACATCATGCGGGAGAGCCTGATAATCCTTTCCGGATCCTATAGGCATCAGTTCTATAAACCGCACATCTACGGGATACTTTTCAGACAGCCCTATAAGAGCTCTTATATCATACGGAATACCGGTCTCTTTACCAATGAAATCTTTACCGCTGATCTCTTTACCACTGATTACTCTATCAATAGTCTCTTTATCAATTATTCCATTCCCAAAATATTTGTCCCAGTTAACGGACACTGCATTTATTCTTACCCTAATATTGTGTTTAAGGGCGGATTCCAGTCCTTTAATGACACTGTCAAGCCGGTCATATCCTGTGATCAGCCTGTATCTTTCGCTGTCGAGAGTGTCAAGGCTAATGTTAATACAGTCCGTTCCCGCACTTACAAGGTCATTTATCATCTCATCAAGAAGCAGTCCGTTGGTCGTCAGGGTAACCTGGTCTATTCCCGGAACAGCCTTAAGCATTTTGATCAGCTTACATACATCCCGTCTGACCAAGGGTTCTCCCCCGGTTATCTTTATCTTTGATATACCGAGCCTCGACGCGCAGTGTACTATGGTAACGATCTCTTCAAATGTAAGGATCTCCCTCATCGGAACAGTTTCGATATCTCCCGGCATACAATACAGGCATCTCAGATTGCAGCGGTCTGTTACCGATATCCTCAAATAATCAATTTCTCTTCCAAACCTGTCTTTCATTTAATCATTCACATCCGGTTTATTTCTCATATAGATATTTTTCAGGCAGAACCACATTGAACGCCTTTGCAAGCTTCCTAAGATCATCCGTCTGTATGGTCTGCCTCTTTTTGTCTGTTACATTCATCACCTTAAGCAGTATCTCTGCCGACTTCTCTATTGTATGAAAGAGTCCGAAGGCAAGATCGAAATCCTCACCTGCGGCAAACAGTCCATGGTGCGCCCAGATAACCGCATTATGTTCCTCCATAAGTCTGGCAGAAGCCTCAGCTATCTCAGGTCCTCCGGGAACCATCCATGGAACCACCCCTATTCCCTCCGGAAATACAATTGGACATTCCGTCATCATTTCCCATAATTCTCTGGTGAATACTTTGTCATCCAGCGGAAGTATAAACGTAAGTGCTATTACATTTACGGGATGAGCATGATAAATAACCCTGTTTTTTCCTCCTGTCACGCGCTTCTTGACAGACTGGTTCAGAAGATGGGACGGCAGCTCTGATGTCGGAACCGCTCCGTTAACAAGTCCCCATACGATCCTGTATTTCGAACCGTCCTCACTTATCTCTATAATGCCTGCCGACTCCTCAGGCTTAAGGCTTACATTTCTAAAGAACTTGCCGCTTCCGGTAACCATGAAATATTCACCGGCAACTTCCTTCGCAACCTCACCTATATCACACCAGTCGCATTCAACAAGGTCTTCCCTTACTTCTTCTATCTCCTCCGGGCGTATCCTGTAAGATAAATTGCCTCCGTTCCTTTCGTGGAAGCGAAGCTGCCACCCATCATCCGACATACGTATAAAACCCTTTGCGAACTCTGATTCAAGTACCTTCATTTCTATCTCCTTTTTCTTTTATAGCATCTAAATTAATCTGCCTGTTTACGGCTTCTTACTTTCTTTTCAAACCATCAGAATCTTTTGATCCAAATTCCCCTGCAGCATATTTTTTTAATTTGACACGCGGTTTTACTTTTAGCTTTAGTCGTTGTTTCACATTATGCTCAAGCCTCTGTTTCTTATTAAGCTTAAGTCTCCGTTACATATTCACCAGTGATTTACGCATATATATCACATCATCCATAGGATTATCATAATATGCCTCACACTCCTCAAAGCCATGTTTTTTATATAGTGATATCGCCGCCTTTAACGGTATGATGGTATCAAGAACCATTTCTTTATATCCTGCGTTTACGGCATGTTTTATTATTTCTTCAACAAGAGCATCTCCAAGATGCATTCCTCTTGTTTCCGGTTTAACATACAATCTCTTCATCTCACATCGTTCATCTGTGTGTCTGTGATACGCAACCATTCCTATCACTTTTTCATTCTCGAGTGCAACAAGTATTTCTCCGGCAGGCGCTGTATATTTAAATGCCGGATTCTGTAACTCCTCATCTATATGCTGAAATGACAGATCTCTTCCAAGTCTCTTTGAATACTCTGTTATTAAATCCTTTACGTCAGAAAGATAATCCTTTCCATCCACTATCTTCATTCAATTCTCCCTTGTAGCATGTCATATAATTATTATCTCATCGTTCATCTTCTTTTCTTAAGCATTCGCGTTATTTCTTCGTTTATCTTCTCTGTCATATCAGACTTCTTCGATGGATCAACATTCAGGATCATCGTTGCATCCATATATGATTTCCGCAAGTGTCTTATACCTTCTATTTCCAGTTCTGCTTTGGCAGCTTTTTGCAGAAACAGCGGCGTTACAAGATAGTATAACCTGTCTTCCGTAAAAACGATCTGACCTGCTTCTCCCGAATCCAGAAACACATGCAGCCGGCTGTCTTTAACTCTAATTTCCGGCGCCTCTCTTTCCATCAGTCTTTCCGCATCTTTTGATATCGGCCTTATCTGGCATTTGATCCGGTAGGTCTGTATCAGAGTCCCATCCTCTCCTTCATATGGATAAAGTATCCCTATACATTCATATGGATCAATGAATTCCTGTATGAGAAGATGTAGGAGTTTTGCCTTTGTTATGCCCTGAGCATCGTCAAGAAGGGTGTTTACCGCTTCTCCAATGCTTTTTAACAGCATTCTGAATGATTCCATATCCGGCTGCCAATAGTATTTCCCAAATGCGCCGGTATCTACTATGATCTCATCACCGAACAGATTATCTTCCATGTACAGCTTTCTTTTGCAGAATGCCGCACCATTCTCGTCTATCCCCCAGTCAACGGCCTTGATTGCTCGGGCTATTCCTTCTCTTTTTATGATCCCGAAAGCTTCATTAAGCTTCCTTGCAGTATCTGGATTTCCATTCCCGGACAGTGCATCCGGATGATGCATGTGCATAAGAAGATGGTATTTTCGCCTTACATCCCTTAATTTATCACCTGATTCAACTCCTAATAGACTTAATGCTTCCTGTTTATCCATGTTTTATCAAATATTTATCAGTCATATTCCGGGGCTTCCGACCTGCCTAAAGCATTTCTGATCGTCATGAATACAATGTATGAAGTGTTCCATCCAAAACAGGCAAGTATATCGGACGCATTGGGATAATCGCCCATAACAAAAAGATAAGCAGTCCAAAAAACAACTGCTCAAGGAACTGCCCGGAAAGAAAATGACCGAAAACCGCATAAGTTCTTTGCTGTTCTGAATAGTTACACTTATTATATCAAAACATGTTATCGGTGACAATCAATGCATTTCCGTGTGCTGTATATGATCTTCTGTTAGCAAAAAGCGAACTCACCGCCCTATATTTTAAAGTATCGGGCGGTGAGGTTTATTTCATATATTTTATTTTTCGTAACTATCCGGAACGAACACCTGTCATTTTCTCTTCACATTAAATGCATCTATACCGGGATATACTGCAGATGCTCCCAACTCTTCCTCAATCCTCAGAAGCTGATTGTATTTAGCTACTCTTTCTGATCTTGAAGGAGCACCTGTCTTTATCTGGCATGTATTTAGAGCGACAGCCAGATCTGCGATCGTAGTATCTTCCGTTTCACCGGATCTGTGGGAAGAGATTGCGGTATATCCGGCCTTATGAGCCATCTTGATCGCTTCCAGAGTCTCGGATACAGAGCCAATCTGATTCAATTTGATCAATATCGAATTGCCTGCACCAAGTTCAATGCCCTTCCTAAGCCTCTCGGTATTCGTCACAAAGAGGTCGTCGCCAACCAGCTGAACCTTATTGCCTATCTTGGCAGTCATCTTCTGCCATCCTTCCCAGTCTTCCTCATCCAGACCGTCCTCAATGGAAATAATTGGATACTTATCTACAAGACTCTCCCAGTGAGCTATCAGTTCATCTGATGTGAATTCCCTGCCTGATTTGGGCTGCTTATAGAATCCCTTACCTTTTTCACTCTTCCATTCTGAAGAAGCTGCGTCCATGGCTATCATAAAGTCCTTACCGGGCTCGTAGCCTGCAGCCTTGACAGCTTCAAGTATCTTATCTATCGCATCCTCATCGCTCTTTAGCTGGTTGGGTGCAAAACCGCCCTCATCACCAACGGCTGTTACATCACCCATTTCCTTTATGAGCTTTTTAAGCGAATGGAACACTTCGGCACACCATCTTAGACCTTCCTTAAATGATGGCGCTCCTACCGGCATAATCATGAATTCCTGTGTATCAACGGCACTATCTGCGTGCGCTCCGCCGTTTAATATATTCATCATCGGAACCGGAAGCCTGTTCCCCTGAACACCACCCAGGAATCTGTAAAGTGGTATATCAAGCGCCTTGGCTGCTGCTCTTGCAGTCGCAATTGATACAGCCAATATGGCATTCGCACCAAGATTCGATTTATCTTTCGTTCCATCGGCCCTTATCATCGCTGCATCAACAGCATATGTATCAGAAGCATCCATACCAAGGATCACATCTTTAATCTTACTGTTGATATTGTCAACAGCTTTGGTTACACCCTTGCCAAGATACCTTGACTTATCACCGTCTCTTAATTCAAGAGCTTCGAATTCTCCTGTGGATGCTCCCGAAGGAGCTGTTCCCAATGCAACAGTTCCGTCACCGAGTGTGACTTCAGCTTCCACTGTCGGATTGCCTCTTGAATCCAGTATCTCCCTTCCAACCACATCAATAATTTCCAAATAATCTTTCATCTTCTGCCTCCTTAATGTTCGAATACTTGTTAGCTATTGCTAACCGGGCGCTTAAAATAATGATGACGCCCTAATACTGAATACCTCTCCCCCGATATAGGCCATAGGTTCCCATACCAAAGAGAGAGGATTCACACATGATTTATTCAACAGTTAGCGTACGCTAACTGTGTATATATTATCATCTGCTCTTATACATGTCAACATGTCTTATGCATTAATTATAAAAAGTCTCACATCCTTTACATCCCAGGCATTCGGACGCAGTATGCTCAAGTGCCTTGTAGTGCTGCGATACACTTTCCGGAATGCTGCTCTGTGCTGTTGCAAGATCATAGAACTTATTTACCATAGCTATATCAATATCTACCGGACATGGTTTACAATGACCGCAATAAGTACACTGCCCGCTGTACGAATGAAGCGGAGCATTTGCTATTACCGAAGCATAATCTTTCTCGTCATCAGATGCATTTTCATAATAGACAGTTTCATCGATCTGCTCTTTTGTGTCATATCCACACAGGATAGACGATACTCCGGGACGTGTAAGCGCACTTGTATTCTTCTGTTATTTCTGATATTCTGTAAATATTCGGAACAGGTTCAAAATACTACGTATTTTTCAGTCAACTCAGCAGGCACTTCTACCAGGGGGGATCATGCAGAAAAGATGGAAGGTTGAAGATAATGATTGAAGTTGAGATCAAGATAATGGTTGATCCGGATAATGCTGAAAAAGAGCTCATTAATAATGGATTTCTGAAAGACACACAGGTAAGAGAGACTGATATTTATTTTGATAATGCCGGAGGAGACATCTGCGATAATGATACAGCTCTGCGGATCCGCGCTGTTGAATACATTGGTTCCGGCTCTTCCATGTCTTATATTACTTTTAAAGGGAAGCGCTGTGATGATATATCCATGACCAGACCTGAATATGAAACATATGTTGAACACCCTGCCGAAATGATGAAGATACTTGAATCACTTGGATATAAACCGATCGAACCGGCAGTAGTCAAGAACAGGATCGTATATGTCAAAGGCTCAATAACCGCATGCCTTGACAAGGTTGAAGGACTTGGTGATTTTCTTGAACTTGAGACCATAACCAACAGAGACACTAAGAATGTTGCCCTTGATCGGTTATGGGAGATGCTTGAAGCACTTGGCTACGACAGGAAAGATACAACAACGGTGTCATATCTAACTATGTTACAAAACAGGTTATTAAAATAGCGTCATTTATAAACAGAATACTAACATAATACGTAACTATTCAGAACAGGCTCAAAATACTTCGTATTTTTCGCTGTTTTGGATTCATCCAATACAAATATTTATAAAACATGCCTCTTTCATGCAAGCATGAGAGTCATATTTTAAAATATTTGTGCTGTTCTGAATAGTTACCATAATACTAAGGAATTCTGCAAGATAGCAAAGGTAGCACTCATCCTTTCATCCCTTAAGAAAGGCTCTAAGCTCGCCCTCATCCATCTTTGGCAATACTTTTCTGATATGCTTAATAATCCTGTCTAAAGATTCCTCCGGGTTTCTTTTATACGCTGACCTGCAGAGCTTATCGCCCCAATAATTCTCGGCAATATCATATCGGCAGTTGCCCCATCCATACTCGTCGCCATTTTTACGTTTACTGTATTCATAATTCACCGGAACAACATAGGTCTCCATCTGAAGTCTGGTGATCACTGTTTCAAATCCCTTATTCCCGTCCTTCTTATAATTGAGGTTATCCTTGATATCCCTGGTCAGCGTAGCCCCTGCACCGGTGATATAGTCCACAATCCCTTTATCTTTATATGATGCAAGACCATCATCAAATCTGGCATCAAAATCATATCCATCCCGGCGATAATTACAGAAGTCAGGCCACAGCTTCAAACATATAAATCCGGCCTTCTTCTCAAAAAACTTTCCATAGATAAGCTCTTTATTCCGGAGTATCTGTCCTTTCCAGTCCCATGCATCCCAGTGTATCTTGCCACTCCACCGTCCCCGGTACCATGCATCATACGAAATGTTCTCTTCGAGAGAAAAGCCTTCTATCCTGCCGGAAAAGAAAGGCAGGAATCCTATTTCATTTACAAGCTTTACCAAGTCCTCCCTGGTACTGATTTCATCTATCATTTCATTTACCGACTATCTCAAGCCTCTCCTTCTATATCAGCAGCCCTTTTTTTCCATTAAGACAGCAGAACCTTCCCTGTGTCTTATTGAAATGATTGTATTGTTAAACCCAGTTACAATGCCATGTACTGTTACTCCGTACAGACTCAGGGGCATTCCCTTTGTACTGCCTTGATTATATTCCTTTCCCTTGATCATTTCCATAAGAGAACGAACATCATCTGTTCGCGTTATAGTTTGGCGTTCGTCAGCTATCTGATCCGTTCACTACAGTTCAATAAAGCACGGGAAGCATATCCTTCGTAAGTGCATAGGGACTGGAATACACCTTTCCCAGCACTTCAAACTTTGTATATTCTTCCGTAAGACAGAATTCCTTTGACCAGCTCATGTATCCGACCCAGTCGACTCCTTCATCATGAATAGCATCCACATCAGGAAGCGGACCGGTCTCTGCCAGAAGGACGATCTTCGGCTCTAGCGTTATGTCAACCACCTTCCTGCATTCTTCCGCCTGTGAAGTGTGGATATGGTTTCCCGGATACAGATCGGTAGAAATTATGTCAACACAATCATCGCCGGGGTAGGCTTCCGGTATATACGAGTTCCATACCCATATAAGATTGTTAAGTCCATGAACCCCGGTGAACCTTTCATACATCATCCTGTAGAGCCTTGAAGCGGTCTGATTTCCCTTCGCTCCCCACCAGAACCATGTTCCGTAGCTTTCGTGAAACGGTCTCCACAGTATCGGGATATGCTTATCGCAAAACGGGCGCAGTATCCCTGCCATTACATCCATATCCGAAATAAAAGCCTTATTCTCCGCCGTTCCTTCGATCAGTGCTTTATCCGGATCATATTCAGTATTCTCCGCATAGAAAGACTTACTTCTCCCGTAAAGCGGCGAAAACCAGTGCCAGGTAAACGTGATAAGTCCCTTTTTATCCGCCCACTCCCAGGCCTTAAGAAGAGTTCCGTAATTATCGATCACCTCGGTTATGCATGGTTCATCGGTATCAAAATAATTGATGTTGGGCGAATAGGCAAGCAGTTCAAATCCGAGCAGCGCGGGCTGTTTGCCCGTAAGCTTCTCGATATGCTTAAGCTCCTCCTGCTCCATAGTCTGGGTGTGTTGACCGGTTATAACATATCTGCCCGTTATATCGGACATATATTTAAGTATATTCTTCACACAGTCCTGAGCATTCTTATTACATGGTATATAATTCTTGGCCGTCATTTCATCCTCCTGCGCTCTGAATCTAATGGCAGAACTGTATCATCATATCCGCCATTTCATCCGCTCCCGAAATCATTCAATTGCATCAAATAACATTATTGATATTTTAAGTAATTATTCCATCTTGCTTAAGTAATATTTGCTTCCTTTTAAGTATATTAAACCTATGATAAACTGTCAATAGGTACTGTTTGAGTAACTATAAAACGAGTCAGGGACGAACCCTGACTCATCTTGTTTATTATTTTGTACACATGTTAATGAACCGAGTCGTATACTGCTTCTCTGTCGGCAAGTACCTGCTGTATTCCTGCTGCTTCCGCTGCAGCTCGCCATTCGTCATACTTTCCTTCCACCTCTTCGGGCTTACAGGTAATACACTGTGTAAGATAATTCTCTCTTACGATGTTAAGGTCGTTAGACGCTTCAACCTGACTCTCGGGAGCGGGCAGATCAAGGGGTCCTGCGATAAGTGTTCCTTCAAGAGCCGCTTCGTAATCGTCGATGGTGTACTGTTCCCAACCCGGATTGTCTGCCGCGATATTTAAGTTGAAGGACTCTGTGTCTGTAAAGTATCCCTGATTACCTACAAGGAAGAGGTCTGTACGGATCCAGTCCTTATCCTTCTGGTTATAATCGGCATCCTTTGCAATGGGAACACCATCTTCATTGGAATCATTGTTTATTCCCAATACCTCAGTATTATCATCGACAAGCAGGAATATACTCTGTGTGTTGACATCGAATATATCGAAAAATCAGTAAGGATAAGCCCAAAGAACGTCACCACTCAAAATGTCGAGAAGCTCGGGCGTGTTGATAAGCTTATGGCATCAATGGATCTATCACGAGAGGAAGTTTTTGTTCCCACACGTAACATGCGATCCATTATAGCTTCTACAAAAAAATAATTCCGACGCTACACCGACGATCATAACAAAACTGCGGATACATCCCATAATTACTGGGTTTATCCGCAGTTTTCTCTTTTTCAACTGTCAAAGACAGGAGTATGACTTTCTGAATGCAAACAAGGAAATGCATTCAGAAATCATGCGTTCCGCATGACACGGTCCTGCTTTTAGCAGAACCTGGTCGAGTACGAATCCCGAATTTCTGATGAAATTCAGGATTCTATAGTATTGTGAAAAGATTACGTCAAGTTTTTAGGCGTTTATGTACCTGTCTCCTCATATAACTTCAAAATGTCTTGCTGCATTCCTTCTTAATTACATATGGCCATATACAGACGCCAAAGATCACCATTATACAACGGGCTAACATATTGCCCCAATGACCGCCTAACGCAGCGACAATGGTGGCCGGAGCGAAGAATTCCTTCCAGGCAAACATGATAGCAGCACCAACGAATGTAAGCATCGGCAACGTATTCGCGCCTGCCGGTATCTCATAGTGAAGATGGTGTCTGTCAATATAACTACCGATCATAAACCCCAGGAAAGCTCCGCAGGACTTAAATGTATCGTTCATCATTTTATCGGGATCTACCAGAAGCTTTCCATCCACATAATCCATGGGATACTGCTTTAACAGGATATATACCAATGTCAGTATAACTGCAATAACTCCAACCAATGTCAGTATATCCGTAAGCTTTTCGTTCCCTTCGATCTTCTTCTGAACCATACCAACGATCCAGATTATAAGAATTGATACAGTGAATCCCACTACTACATCCTGAGGAGTATGCACTCCCAGGAAATTCCTTGAAAAGGCTGTCAGCAGGATCAGAACAACGCACAGTATGGAAAGCCATTTTCTTTTATCCTTTTGCCATACCGAAACCGTACCGTATGTTATCGTGGCAACCGTTGTATGTCCGCTTGGGAATGAATAGCCTGTTGCCGCCACCTTGGAATCCCCTGCCGGTTCGATAAGATCGGAACGGATCCATGGTCTGTAAGCACATACAGTCAGCTTGATGATCCCGTTTAGCAACTCACCTATGCCCCAGGACGTAATAAACCGATATCCCCATTTCTTATCCGCACACCAGAAAACTATAAACGGCAGAAACGGCATGATATCTACCGCAAACTTTGAGAGTGCATTAAAAAATTCATCAAACATGCCGCCTGTTGCATTTCTTATGTCCTGAAGCCATAACAAATACTGAATATCCATTACTTTTTCTCCTTTTCATCCCAAATCACTACAAGGCTTAAGAATAAAATACAGACCCGAAGGAATTGTTTCCTCAAGGCCTGTTACTATTTCTCTTAGGATATAGTTGTTTGCCCCTTAGGGGTTAACTGCTCTGCCTTTTGATATAGTAATAATCCGACCTTATAGTACTGTAAGTATAATAAGATTTCAGATTTTTCGCAAGTTTCAAAATGCAATCTGAAGCAGGGGACGGTTCCCCGCATTCACCATATTATCAACCGATCCTGTGGAGCAAGGTACATATTGTTGCCTTCCTTCACATCATATGTTTCATAAAATTCTTCAAACTGCTGTACGGGTACATTCGTCCTTGAATATTCGAGAGGATGCTCATCCTGTTTTAGAGTCAAAAGTTCCTCGCTGTAGACTCCGAGACAGCCATTCATCTGTGCATACTTTTTAAAGAACCTGTCATAATCAAAGCCTTCGACCTTGGAAGCCATTCTGAGAGCACACTGTACTCCGGTCATATCGGCGACCATTTCCGTATCTATATTTGATCCTATAAAATGCTCATCACCAAATGCGATAATGCCGTCCAGGTAGTCATCCATTTTCTTTACACGCTTCTTGAACTCTTCTTCATCCTCCTTGGTCCACCAGTTCCTTAAATTACCGTTTTCATCAAACTGTGCACCGTTTGAATCAAATGCATGCGATATCTCATGTCCTACCCAGAAGGCTCCTATCGAAGCATATAACTCCTCTGTTGACATATCACTCGAATAAAAAGGCTCACCCATCATACCGATTATCATGTTTATTGTATTCTGTGAAGGATCGTAGAAGGCATTGCAGGAAAGGATATCAAAATTCTCCGCCCACATATCCTTATCAACTTTTTTACCTATTAGGCTCTTATTATATTCCCTTTCATATTCACCCAAACGACGTTGTGCTTCTATAAGTGAACAGCCTTCTATATCAATATTGGAAGTGTCCCTGAATTTATCCGGATAAGCTGCATGTATTGTCATATTATCAAGTTTCTTTATAGCATTTTTCTTAACCTCATCCGATGCCCAGTCATTTTCTTCAAGCATCTCCCTGTAGGT
>JAFSYI010000084.1 GCA_017450065.1 Lachnospiraceae bacterium | reverse complement strand
GTGGAAGATAGTGTTACGGAAGAAGTACCGGCAGAGCCTAAAATGCCTGACTTATCTGTGGTAGGCGACATACCAATCAGCGATACGCCGATCAGCGACATGCCTGTGGGGAACGTGCCGATATCTGATGATATGCCGATCAGCGACATGCCTATGGGGGATCTGCCGATCAGTGATATGTCCATAGGAGATCAGCCTATTGGAGATATGCCGATAATGAATGAGGCATCAGAAATATCTGAGATATCTGAGGTACCTGAGATGCCTGAGATGTCGGATTTGTCAGCGCTGAATACAGAGGTATCAGATTTAACGGAAACCAAAATAAGTAACGTGGAAGATAGTGTTACGGAAGAAGTACCGGCAGAGCCTAAAATGCCTGACTTATCTGTGGTAGGCGACATACCAATCAGCGATACGCCGATCAGCGATATGCCTATGGGGAACGTGCCGATATCCGACGATATGCCGATCAGCGACATACCTATGGGGGATCTGCCGATCGGTGATATGTCCATGGAGGATATGCCCATAGGGGATATACCGATATTAGATAACATGCCGATCAGCGACATGCCTATAGGGGATATACCGATATCAGATGACATGCCGATCAGCGACATACCTATGGGAGATATGCCGATCAGTGATATGTCCATAGGAGATCAGCCTGTTGGAGATATTGCAATTGGAGACATACCGATAATTGAGGAACCACCGGTGGTTAAGGAAGAACCGGAGCCCAATTCAGAACCTATGCCGGAACCGGAGCCTGTACCTGGATCTTTACCCGAACCGGAGCCTGCACCTGGACCTTTACCCGAACCGGAACCGGAGCCTGTACCTGAGCCTGCACCCGAACCTAAACCTGTGTCTGAACCGGAACCCACACCGGAACCGGCTCCGACAGAGGAACTGGAAGATGACATGATGTCCGAAGCAGAGATGGATGCGCTCCTGGCAGCATTTGATGAAAAGGAAAAGAAGAAAAAAGAAAGAAGTGAAGAAGCAGAGCTGGATGCGATGCTTGAGAAGCTTAAGGAAGATACCGATCTTAATGCTTTCCAAGGTGATATTCCGGGAGAAAATACAGGCAGCATGTTGGGAGATGAAAGCTTTAATTCCGATGTGCTGGACGGGATATCATTTGATGAACTCAACAAGGCAATAGAGGGCGTTGAGCAGAAACCGGAAATGCCATCGATTGAAGAAATCGGAGAAGATATTATGTCCGGTATCGATATGGGGATGGATAATCCGTCTGAAGATTCCCTGATTTCAGGACTGGACGAAATAGGCGGAATGGAAGGAACAGATATGACAGGCGGCGACAGTGTGTCGGAAGAGCCTTCGAACAGCCTTGATGATGAGTTAAACAGCCTTCTTGCGGATATAGATACGTCAATGGATTCATCCGATAGCTTGGATATGTCAGACATGGGTTCGAATGCTGATATGAAGGCATTGTCAGAGGAACTTGGCCTGACCGGATCATCTGCCGTCGACATGGAACCGGGTATGGATCTGTATAACAGTTCGGAAATACCGGTATCTGCGGATGCGGATACAAATACCATTGCAGATATTGTTGCGGAATCAGATACCTTCGCGGAACCAGATACCTTCGCGGAATCAGATACCGTTGCGGAAACAAATACTGTCATGGATACAAATACCGTTGCAGATGGCGGACAGGAGCAGCCGTCCGGAACAGATATGCCTGATATCGATCTGTCCGAAATGGGAACAGAAGATGATTATAATCCTCCGGCAGATCAGATGATGTCAGAGGATGAGGTTGATCAGCTTCTTAAATCCATAGAGGAAATGGGTGAGCCTACCGGCAGTGTTGTTGATGCCGATGCAGAGCTGAGTGATATTATAGCAGGCATAGAGGATGATGCGGATATAGCTCAGATAGGCGATCTTCTGGATAAAAATGATAATTTTGAAGCTGTGGATCCTTCAGTCACAGATCCGGGCGAACACGACCCGGTTGCAGATATACTAAAGGAAGTGGATGGCGACGGGGAAGATGAGGAAGAATTAAGCCCCAGAGAGAAAAAGAAGAAAGAAAAGGAAAAGAAAAAAGCTCAGAAAGAGAAAGAAAAAGAAGAAAAGAAGGCTCAAAAAGAAAAGGAGAAGGAAGAGAAGCGCAAAGCAAAGGAGGCAAAAAAGAAAGGCCTTCCCATGCCGGATGAAGATGACGGAGAAGGCGCAGGAGAAGCGGAAGGTGAGGCGGAAAAGAAAGAAGAAGCTCCGGAACTGACGCCTGAGGAGATTGAGTATAATGAAAAAATGGAGCAGGCGCTTTCCGGTATGGAATTAAGTGATGCTGAAGAATACTCAAACGCAACTCTTGACGGAACCGATAAGAAGAAGGAAAGCACTGAAAAGATGGGCTTCTTTAAGAGGCTCATAAAGAGTCTTCTTGCCGTGCCGGGTGAAGAAGATGAGGATGAAGAAGGCGGAAGCGGCGTATTTGCGGAAGAGACAGCTAAGGATATAGCCAAGGACGGTGCTGCCGACAACGAGAAAATCCTTAAGGAAATGGGCGACGATGATGGTTCCAAGGCCAAGCAGAAAAAGAAGAAGGAAAAGAAGCCAAAGCCTGCCAAGCCCAAGAAGGAAAAACCCAAGAAAGAGAAAAAGCCAAAGCCAAAGAAAGAGAAGAAACCCAAGAAAGAAAGGAAACCTCGAGACAGCGAACTGTTCCAGATGCCTAAGCTGCCCAAGAAGAAAGTGGCACTTATTATGATATGCACGCTATCTTTCGGCGTTCTTATTGGAATGGCTGCGATGGTGATCCCATATTATAATGATATGAATGACGCTTATGTTTCTTTCGAGGAAAAGGATTATAAGAAAACATATATGTCACTGTTGGGCCATACACTGAATGAAGAGCAGCAACAGTTGTATGACAAGAACCTGATCCTTTACAGACTGCAGCAAAAGCTTCGTTCATACAGCAATTATTATGAACTTGGCATGACTGCCGATGCGCTGAACGCACTTGTACAGGCTACGGGAGATGTGGACGAGCAAAGAGAAAATGCGCAAAGATACGGGATAACAGAACAGTTTGACGAACTGGATAACCAGATAACATCAGAACTTGATGATAAGTTCGGTGTATCCAGGGACCAGGCGAGAGAATGGCTTGCTATTCGTGATGGGCAGGAATATACAAGGGCACTGTATGATTATGTTGATGAGAACAGTGTTTCGGGACGCCCGGGAGCATATGACATAAATAAGCAAAATAACGCAAATTACTCTAATCCCGTGATAGACGGTGAGGAGTCGGAATTCAAGAATACTCTTACGGCACCACTGCCTTCGCCGGAGGGAAGTGTGCCGGCAGGCGGGACAGAAACGGTACCCGGAAATGAATCGGAGAATCCCGGAAATGAATCGGGGAACCCCGGAAATGAATCGGAGAACCCCGGAAATGAACCGGAGAACTCCGGGAATGAATCAGAAGGTCCGGGAAACAGCTCGGATACCGATATTCCCGGATTACTTGACGGTATGGAAGAGGATATGTGAACGGATGTGTGAAGGTGCCGCTGTGTTACATGGACGGCAGATAAGGGAGGAAAGCAGTGGCTGGATCAACTGTAGCTATCATAGATTATGATGCAGGTAACATAAAAAGCGTGGAGAAGGCTTTGCAGCACCTTGGCGTGAATGCAGTCCTGACGCGGGAGAGGGATGTGATCCTTAATGCGGATAAAGTCATTCTTCCGGGCGTCGGAGCTTTCGGTGACGCAATGGAGAGACTCAGAGGATATGATCTTGAAACAGTAATAAATGAAGTGGTTGACAAGGGCACACCTTTTCTTGGAATATGCCTGGGTCTGCAGCTTCTGTATGAAAGCAGTGAGGAATCTCCCGGAGTTAAAGGATTGTCCCTGCTTAAGGGTGATATAGTAAAGATTCCGCAGGGAGAGTATGTAAAAATCCCGCACATGGGTTGGAATTCACTTAAGCTTACGAATGACGGCAGGCTGTTCAGAGGAATAGACGACGGTGCTTACGTATATTTTGTGCATTCATATTACTTAAGAGCTGCCGATGAGGAGTCTGTTAAGGCTTCTACGGAATATAATGTATGCATACATGCGTCTGTAGAAAAGGATAATGTATTTGCATGCCAGTTTCATCCCGAGAAGAGCTCAGCGGTCGGTTTAAAGATCCTTGAGAACTTTGTGGCTTTATAAAGGTTATAAAGAACAGGAGATTCAAATGTATACCAAAAGGATAATACCCTGCCTCGATGTTAATAACGGAAGGGTGGTTAAGGGAACCAATTTTGTTAACTTAAGAGATGCCGGAGATCCGATAGAGGTCAGTAAGCTGTATGACAAAGCAGGAGCGGATGAACTCGTTTTTCTGGATATAACAGCTTCGTCGGACGCCAGAAATATCAAGGCAGAGCTGGTAAGAAGAATAGCCGAGACCATATTTATCCCGTTCACAGTAGGCGGAGGGATACGTTCGGTGGACGATTTCAGAATGATCTTAAGAGAGGGCGCAGATAAGGTCGCGGTTAATTCGGCAGCCATAATGGAGCCTGAGCTTATATCAAGGGCGGCAGATAAGTTCGGAAGCCAGTGTGTTGTTGTTGCTATTGACGCCAAGAGACGTGAGGACGGCAAAGGCTTCAGTATATTCAAGAACGGCGGTCGTGTGGATATGGGTATTGACGCCATTGAATGGGCGATAAAAGCCTGCGAACTGGGAGCTGGCGAGCTTCTGGTAACAAGCATGGACTGCGACGGGACCAAGGCGGGATATGATATTGAGCTTACACGAACAATTTCGGAGAATGTCAGCGTTCCGGTAATAGCTTCAGGCGGAGCCGGGACATTGGAACATTTCTATGAAGCTCTTACTGAAGGAAAGGCCGATGCGGCACTGGCTGCTTCTCTTTTCCATTACAAGGAGCTTGAAATATCTGATGTAAAGAAATATTTAAGGGAAAGAGGAGTATCGGTCAGACTGTAATGGCAGCAATAAGTAACGATTGGCAGAAGCCGCTTAGTGAGGAATTTAAGAAACCTTATTACAGGAAGCTGTACGAGACGGTTAAGCAGGAATATACTACTCATACGGTTTTCCCACCGTCTCAGGACATATTTAATGCTTTTGCACTTACACCGTTAAGCGAAGTGAAGGTGCTGATATTGGGCCAGGATCCCTATCATGAGCCGGGTCAGGCTCACGGACTCAGCTTTTCGGTAAAGCCGGGGATAGAGATTCCCCCATCGCTTGTAAATATCTACAAGGAACTTCATGATGACCTGGGGTGTTATATACCCAATAACGGTTTTCTTGAAAAATGGGCAAGACAGGGAGTGATGCTTCTGAACACAGTTCTTACTGTCAGAAATCATCAGGCTAATTCCCATAAGGGTATCGGATGGGAGGAATTCACCGATGCTGCGATAAGAGTGCTTAATAACCAGGACAGACCAATAGTGTATATGCTGTGGGGAAGACCGGCGCAGACTAAGACGGATATGCTTGACAACAGGAAGCAGCTGGTGCTTACGGCGCCGCATCCCAGTCCTCTTTCCGCGTATAAAGGTTTTTTCGGCTGCCGGCATTTCAGTAAAGCGAATGAGTACCTGAAGAATAACGGACTTGCACAGATAGACTGGCAGATAGAGAATATTTAGGTAACTCTTCAGATTTTATTTAAGGAACAATTAACGGTCATAAAGATAAAACAGCCGTATGACTTAAGGGGAGCATAATATTATGAATGTACGGAAGGCAAAGATAGCTATGGCAGTGGCCACTGCCATTGTTATAGTAGCGGCGATATTGTTGGGAGTATACTACGGAGTGAGTTATTTCTCCGAAGCCAATAAACTGGCCGATATACTTAAGACGGGCAGTTCCTATATGGATGCCGGTGAGTATGAGACCGCGATCAAATATTATGACGACGCGCTTAATTATGAGCCGGAAAGCCAGGAAATAAGGAATGCAATATCCTATGCTTATATAAAGCTTGCTGAAAATAACACAAATAATGCAGAAGCGGTAGAACAGTACCAGAAATCACTGCTTTACAATAAGACCAATAAAACTCCATACTGGGGTGTGGCCAATATATATGAGAGTCTGGGCGATGAAGACAATATGATGATCTCTCTTCAGACCGGTTACGATAATACGGGTGACGAAGCGATGATGCAGAAGATTGAAGCCGTGCAGGCTGAGAGAGCAAGGATTCAGGCCGAAGAAGAGGCTGCGGCTGCAGAAGAAGCTGAAAGGGCTGCTATTGAGGAAGCACATTCGGAAGCGCTCAAGGCCCTGTATGACTGCTTTGCAAGTGAGGATATGGATGCCGTCAAGGATATGCTCAGAACCGAAGAATATATGGATCTGGCAGATGAGGTTGTCGGTGATAATACCTTCTATTATGGCACAAGAACCGATGCGGGACTCAAAGAAGGCAAAGGGATCGCGGTTTACAGGGACGGGTACTTCTATTACGGTGATTTTTCCGGAGATCAAAGAAGCGGAACCGGTATTTTGATGAGAGCCGTATATGCTGATTCTTCAGCGATCGGTTCCTTCATTTACAAGGGTGAATGGAGTAATGACAAGCCTAACGGAACCGGTACATGCACATCCAATTATTATGCCGACAAGGTAGGGGCTTCAGGCCTTACAAAGCAGGTGATCACAGGTACGTATACAGATGGCCTCGAAAACGGGTCGATGACTCTTCAGGGTACAGCCAGGGGGAGCGGCAACGTGAGCTATACATATACTTCGGAAAATGGAATTGCAAAGAAGATCAGCGATGAAGATTCGGGAGTAAAAGGGCAGTATATAATAGCAAAATCCAAGGACGGAAAGAGTAATCTGACCTCGGACGGCTCAAAGAGAGGCGTGGAGGGTTTTACCGATTAACAGATAAATAAAGGTTTTGGCTTATAAGCAGGCAAAGGAGAGAATATTATGAATTCATTTATTAACGAGGTCGATTTTTTCAAGGGAAATAATCCTGAGGATATTGCAAGGGAGTACGGTACGCCGCTCTATGTTTACAATGAGGATATCATCAGGGACAGAATGATGAAGGTGGCCGGGGTTATCACCAGATATCCTTACAGAGCCAATTATTCCTGTAAAACGAATACCAATCTGGAGATACTTAAGATTGCCCTGTCGGTCGGAGTGAATGCAGATGCGATGAGTGAGGGGGAGATGAGGATGCTGCTTCACGCCGGATTCCCGGCTGAAAAGATATTCTATGTCTGCAATAATGTATCTGCCGACGAAATGAGATTTGCAATAGACAACGGTATTACGGTGAGTCTCGACAGCCTTGACCAGCTCAGGCTTTTCGGAGAGATAAATCCGGGCGGAAAATGTGCGGTCAGGATCAATCCCGGCGTCGGTGCAGGCGTTCATGAGAAGGTTGTAACAGCCGGAAAGAAGACCAAATTCGCCATTCCCGAAGGAGATATTGACAAGGTGTTTGAGATAGCGGACAAATATGGTCTTAAGATCATAGGTCTAAATCAGCATGTTGGTTCACAGTATATGGATCCGACGCCTTTTCTGGAGGCTGTAGACAATCTGCTCAGGATAGCTATGAGGTTTGAAAAGCTTGAATTCATAGATTTCGGTGGTGGTTACGGTATCCCTTATCATAAGCTTGATGATGAGAAGGAATTCGACATGAAGAGCTTCTCCGGGGAATTCACCGCAAAGCTTGACAAGTTCGTCAGGGAATACGGAAGCGCTCCGATGTTTAAGAGCGAGCCCGGAAGATACTGTGTGGCAGAGGGCGGCGTAATACTTGGAAGGGTGCATTCCATCAAGGACAATTACGGAGTTAAGTACATTGGAACGGACATCGGAATGAATGTACTGGTTCGTCCTTCCATGTATGATTCATGGCATGATATAGAAATAATCTCTGATGGTAAGGTGGTTGACAGGGATAAGAAAAAGATGGAGAAAGCCACGGTATGCGGCAATATCTGCGAATCGGGAGATGTACTGTGCAAGGACAGACCACTTCCGGAGGTTAGGGATAACGATCTTGTATGTGTGCTGGATGCCGGTGCTTACGGATATTCAATGTGCTCATCCTATAATACCAGGCTTCGCCCGGCAGAGGTGATGATCTGCTCGGACGGAAGCGTTAAGCTGATAAGACGCCGCGAGACCTTTGAGGATATGTTTGCGTTTTACTGATGTTGCAGGCAGGTATTACGGAAGGCTGAAAATGCTTGATTATATCCCTGTGATATGGTATTATCAAATAGTTATTTGTCCGGGTGATCCCGGCAGGCCGGCGTGTCGGAATGGCAGACGAGGCAGACTCAAAATCTGTTGTGGGCAACCACGTGCGGGTTCAAGTCCCGCTGCCGGCACTTGTCACAAGGGGGTATCACATGCGAAGCATGTGGTGGATTCCTTGTGACGGCAAGACGCATAGTATCGTCTACCTAGGGAGGATTCCTTAGGATGGAAAGATGCATTCCATCGCATGATGGGAGGATTCCTTAGGATGGAAAGAGAACGAGTACAGTTGGAATCGAGCGTAGCGAAGCGGTGGATTCCTTATGACGGCACAGGCAAATTAAAGCCAATTATATAAGCTGCAGACCTTCAGGGTTTGCAGCTTATGTAATTTATGAGACTTTTATACAACACGGTAAATGCCGCAGTAGAAGAACAGTCGGATTTGTGGTACTATATAAATAGTTGCATCAATTTGGTATAGTAAACGAAATTATTTATTTCGTTTACTATAGTATGTTTATAACCGTGAATTATTGAAGAACAGATAAGATTCGGGAGGAACTTTATGAGCAAAAAGGCTGTAGTGGCCGGACATATATGTATAGACATAACACCCGGCATACCGGAACAGACTAAAAAAAGCATACAGGATATACTTGCTCCCGGGTGCCTTATAAATGTCGGAGATGCCGATGTGCATACAGGAGGGGCGGTGGCAAACACAGGCCTTGCCATGAAGCTTCTTGGAGCAGATGTAACACTGGCGGGCAAGATAGGTAATGACGCATTCGGAGATATCGTGTTCTCCATAATCGATAAGTATGATGCGGCCGATGGTCTTATACGTAGCAGCGGTGACTCTACCTCATATTCGGTAGTTCTTGCGATCCCCGGTGTAGACAGGATATTCCTGCACAATCCCGGAGCCAATGATACCTTCTGCATCGATGATCTCCCGATGGAAGCAATAAAAGAGGCTGCCCTGTTTCATTTCGGGTATCCGCCGATTATGAAGAGTATATATGAAAATGACGGAAAACAATTGGTTGACATAATGCGCAAAGTAAGAGAGGCGGGAGCAGCCACGAGTCTGGACCTTGCGGCGATGGATCCGGATACCGAAGCAGGAAGGGCGGACTGGACAGGGATATTAAAAAGGGCTCTGCCGTATGTGGATATTTTCGTACCGAGCATAGAAGAACTGATCTTTATGCTTGACAGGAAGAAATATGACAGACTGAGAAATGAGAATCCGGGCCGCGACCTTACGGAAATACTGGATATTAAGAAGGATATTGAACCTCTCGGACAGCTGTGTCTTGATATGGGAGCGAGGATAGTGCTGATAAAATGCGGAGCGCCGGGGATGTATTACTGTACACAGGGAGCGGAAGAGATTGAAAAGATAAGCAGGAGATTATCGCTTGATACTGAGGCCTGGGCAGACAGAAGGGGCTATGAAAGAAGCTACCGGCCTGATAAGATCCTGTCCGGTACCGGAGCCGGCGATACCAGTGTGGCAGCCTTTCTGACATCCATACTAAACGGTCATAAGCCGGAAGAGTGCGTTAAGTATGCAACGGCCACGGGAGCCTGCTGCGTGGAGGCTTACGATGCACTTGGAGGTCTTAAGAGCTTTGAGGAGCTGGATAAGAAGATAGAAGCGGGCTGGCAGAAGAATTAACAGGCAGTATGAACAGGGATATTAAAGGAGCGGATACAAAGCTGAAGAGACCCTTATGACATTCGTGATAACGAATGCACACCGTAGCCTTATGACAAATGCAGAGAGGATGTTAATCTGAAATGATCATATTTAAAAAGCAGTATGAGGAGGCAAGCAAAGGCGAAAAGGCCTGCAGTACGGCCGATGATGAACTGAAAAGCCTTATAATTGAAGCAGATGCCCTGGTAAAGCGGGCGCAGGAGGGTGTAAAGAGCGAGCGGTCTCCGATGACGATAGTTGAGAAGGTTCAGATAAGCGATACCACCAAGCTTGTCAAGAAGCTCATAATTGATATAAATAAGGATATTTCCAAAGGAAAAGCGGTAGATATTAACCGCGAAAAGCTGGAAAAAGCGATGACCGCACTAAGGGTCAGTATAGAGAATATTTTATAAATATATGTATCTGACCGGAATAAATCCACGAAAACCGACATAAGGAACCTATTGGAATGAACTTTCATATAATGACGCTGTTTCCCGAAATGGTATTACAGGGGCTGAATACCAGTATCATCGGACGGGCGATGGAAAAGGGACTTATTAACATAGAAGCCGTAAATATAAGGGATTATGCGTACAATAAGCATAATAAGGTTGATGATTATATATACGGCGGTGGGGCAGGCATGCTTATGCAGGCCGAACCTGTATATTTATGCTACGAAGCCATTAAGGAAAAAATCGCATATGCAAAAGGAGATAAGTCCGCTGATGTATCCGGTGACTGTGCAACAGATGAAAAGAAGAGTGAGGATAGTACAGATAACAGAGACAGTGCAGGAACGGAACATAAATGTAAGGACAGACTCAGAGTTGTCTATCTGACACCCCAGGGCGAGGTGTTTACGCAGAAAAAAGCTGAGGAGCTCGCAAAGGAAGAGGATATTATATTACTTTGCGGACATTATGAAGGAATAGATGAGCGTGTGCTTGAAGAAATAGTAACCGACAATATCTCGATAGGGGATTATGTACTTACGGGAGGCGAGCTTCCGGCCATGATAGTAGTGGATTCTGTATCACGGCTGATACCGGGAGTGCTGAATAATGATGTTTCTGCGGAATTTGAATCCTTCCAGGACGGACTGCTGGAATATCCCCAGTATTCACGTCCCGAAATATGGCATGATAAGAAAGTGCCCGAAGTACTGCTGTCGGGCCATCATGCCAATGTTGACAAATGGAGGCATGAGCAGGCGGTACAAAGGACCAGGGAAAGAAGACCCGATCTTTACGAGAGGTATGTATCAGACAGTAAAAACAGAACCTGAAAGAGAACGGAAGCAGATAAACCGGGAATAGAACACTGACAGATAAACCGGGGACAGACAGAAAAGGAACTGATAAAACAGAAGCGTTAAACAGGGAGTCAGACGGGGACAGATGCGTAAAAAGATATTCAGGGTAATAATCATATTGGTTATGGGTATATTGATATTCATAAGCCTTCTTACTCTTATGCAGACCTTGTTCATGCAGAGAAAGATAATCGATGCAAACAAAGAGACGGGGCAGAGAATAGACGGAATGTCAAAGGAGGCCATGGATAAGCTTGCCAGGGAAATACTTGCAAAGACTTCTGCGGGAAGAGCGGCAACAGCGAATGATGAATTCGCAGATTTTATTGAGTCTGTGTCCATTATAGCCAATTCGGCAAGAGACATATATCTGAATCCTGAAAGGTACGGTGATGCACAGTTTTATGACTATGGTGAGCCGGAAGTGGGTAAGCTGGTGGCATATGCCGCTTTTGGGAACGGAACAGATCACGAATCCCCTGAGATCGTAGAGGAGCTGGCTCTTCTTGCAAATATGCAGGGTGTGCTTAAGGCTGTAAATGAGACTAATCTGTCAATGTCCGCCGATTATTTCGCATCAACCAGCGGTATATTCATATGTGCTGAGAAAGCGTCAGACTACAATATTCCGAAGAACGGTGAACCGCTGTCGTTTGAGGCAAGCGACAGACCCTGGTACAGGAAAGCGGTAGAGACGGGTATCCCTTCTTTCACCGGTATTATAGATGACAGTGATACCGGGGCACCGGTCATAACCTGCGGAGTGCCGGTGTATGCCAACGGTGTTCTGAGGGGCGTTGCGGGAGCGGGCCTGCACCTTGATACAATACGGTCTAATGTTAACGGTTTCCGCGTGGGGAAGAACGGGTTTGCCTGCGTTATAAATGATGAAGGACAGGTTCTGTTTTCCGGAGCTCCGGACGGTGAACTGGCTGTAAATGAGGATAATAAAAGAGATTTAAGAAAGAGTTCCGACGGAGGAGTGGCGGCCTTTATAAAAGAAGCGCTCGAGGGTAAATCGGATGTACGTACCATCGAGCTTGACGGGAAGGAGTATTATGCTGCGTGCGCACCTATGAGTTCGGTAGGCTGGTCATATCTTGCGGTGCTTCCGAGGGAGGAAGTGACAAGTCCTTCAAAGGAGCTGCTGGCTGAGGTGAGCATAAGCAAGGAACAGCAGAATAAAATGGTCGGTACGGCAATATTGTCATCGCTTGGACTTCTGCTTGTTCTTATAATCGTGCTCGGCATCGGAGCGGCGGTATTATCGGTGCGGCTTGCAGACAGACTTGCGGCTCCGGTCATTAAGCTGACCGACAGTGTAAGGGATATAAACGGTGACAATCTGGACTTCACATGGGATACGGATACTCATGACGAAATACAGACGCTGGCTGAATCCTTTGGTTCAATGACCGAAAGGATGAAGCAGTATATCAAGGATATAACGGAAATAACGGCTGAAAAGGAAAGGATAGGAGCTGAGCTGTCAGTGGCCGCCGGTATCCAGGCATCAATGCTTCCTTCCGAATTCCCGCCGTTCCCGGACAGGAAGGAATTCGAAATATATGCAAAAATGACGCCGGCCAGGGAGGTTGGAGGCGATTTCTATGATTTCTTCTTTGTTGATGAGAATCATCTTGCGATAGTAATGGCAGATGTATCGGGGAAGGGTGTTCCGGCCGCACTCTTTATGGTGGTTGCCAAAACTCTTATCAAAAACCTTGCGATGACCGGGATGAGCGCCGGTGAAGTGTTTGGAAATGCCAATGAAAGACTGTGCGAGGGAAACAGCCAGGAGATGTTTGTCACGGCATGGCTGGGTGTGATCGATCTGGAGCTCGGCAGGATGACCTATGTTGACGCAGGTCATGAGAATCCGTATATAATCCATGACGATGGAAACGTTGAAATGATCATGCCTTCCAGGAAGAAGCTGCCGCTCGCAGCCATGGAGAATACGGTATATACCGTAAACGAAGTGAGGCTTACGGTTAATGATATGATCTTCCTGTATACTGACGGGGTTCCCGAGGCGACCAATAAATCAAATCAGCTGTACACGACCGACAGGCTGGAGAGAGTGCTCAGGAGATATAACAAAGATGATCCCGAGTCCTTGATCGGCCATGTGAGGAAGAATGTGGATGCTTTTGTTAAGGATGCGCCGCAGTTTGACGATCTTACGATGCTTGCAGTCAGGATAAAGAGTCTGACATGAATGCAGGGTTATTATATGTTACGCATTCTTTTCGCAAATTCACAAATTCGCAAAGACATATGTCACAAAACATATTATAATTGACGATGACTATAAATTTGGGGGTAGAATCTGATCCGATGAAGATAAAAAAAGAGCGAGTAGTACTTACAATAATACTTTTGGGAATAATAATGACGTCTTTTTCGGCTGCGCTTACAACCATGTCTTACCGTAAGCTTCAGGCGGACACGGTCGTTCATGCAGGAGTACTTAATACAACAAGTGCCGTAAAAAAACTGAATTACTCATTAAGCTTTGGCAAGCCTATAGACAAATTCTATGGACTAAAGGAAGTTCTTGAGGGTATAAACAGGCTGTCGTACGATATCAATGGTGTAGAGATCAGAGACAGCGAAGGGAACAGCATTGAGATGGTCGGTGATATTTCCAAAAACGTGCGCCGTACCAATCCTGATGAGGAGTATATAATTGAACAGGACGGTATTTATGCCTTTGTCGGATTTGATGCCGGAGAGATAATATTAAAGCTTGACAAGGGCGTGGTGGATGTAGCGACAAAAGCTTACATGAGCTATATATTCAGGATAAGTACATATATTATGCTGGGTGTGGTACTGGCGGCGTTTGCTGTCTGCTATATTAAAGGCGGAGAAGAAATAAGCGTTAAGAGAATGCGGGTATCCTCTATAATCATACTTGTACTTTCGCAGTTAGCACTCGGTGGACTGTCGATGCAGAGGGTTGATGAGGCCTTCAGTGAATCGATGGATAAGATTGCAGTAATGACGGCATTTTCCATTCAAAATGATATAAATGAGGTCATTGCCAAAGGCGTGGCATTTGATGAGATTACGGGAATTGAAGAGTATATGACAGATATTGCGGCTGATATTCCCGAAATACAGGAAATAAGGTATGTGACGGGTAATGATGTAAGCTCAGAGGCTATGAGTACGCAGAGTATGGAAGTAGACGGAGAAAGTGATCCTATAGAGATAAACTGCTTCTACAGCCTGGATCTGATAAACAGGAAACGTGTTAACAATGCGCTCGATGTTCTGATACTTATACTTATAACCATATTTATGAGTATGGAGGCAATTAAATTCCTGACAAACCACATAGAATACAAGGATAGTCGTGCGGATAACAAGGTGTATATCCCGGGCTTTCGACTGTTCATTTTTGTTGAGGGAATTGCTTTTGCCCTGGATAGCGGATTCTTCTCTGTGTTCAGTAATAAGATGTTTGATGCCAGCAAGCTGCCGGAATCCCTGTCTTTTCTCGGAGGAATGCCCAATACAATGTATTCGGTTTCGGTGCTGATCGGTCTTTTCGGATGTGGGGCTCTCATAAACAGATTCGGTATGAAGAAAACGCTGACGGCTGGTATAGTATCCGGTGTTGTCGGATATATACTGTGTGCAACTGCTCCCAATCTTGCCGTTCTTATTTTTGCAAGGTTCATATTCGGATTCTGTGACGGTATAATAATAAATGCAGTCAGGCTTTTTGCGGCATCCCAGGAAGACAAGGCAATGCATACAAGACTGCTTGTTGAATATATGGCTGCGATAAATCTGGGAGTTAGCTGTGGTGTGGTAATAGGAGGTCTGATCGCGGATGCTACGACATATCCTGCAGTATTTATGGTGGGGGCTTTCATCGGGATTCTCTGCGTGTTCCTGATCTATTTTGCCGGTTTCCCGGAGAAACAGGAAAAAAAGAAGAATCTTTCGTTCAGGATAGCCATGAGAGAGCTGAGATTTCCACAGGTCAGGATATTTATGTTTTTTGCGGTAATTCCCCTGTATATGGCGTCTCTGTTCGTTGAATATACGTTTCCCTTGTTCGGAGATGAAATGAGATTCTCCAATTCAATGGTATCCGGATTCCTGATGATCAATTTCATGATAATCGCATATCTTACCGATCCTATATCCGACTGGGTAATAAAGAATATAAGTACAAGGCAGTCAATGCTTATGTACATGGTTATGCAGACGGTCAGCATCGGTCTGTTTGTATGGACATCAAGTATCTGGGCTGCCATACTGGCGCTTGTTCTGACAAGTATCTGGGATTGCTTTGGGATGGTTGTCATAGATTCGGCTCTGGATCATGTACCCGGTACGGTAACAGAACAGAGTACCCTCATACAAATGGTATTTGGCAAGATTGCCATGGTTATCGGTCCCGTTGCGATTACTTCCAGGCTTTCGGGAGGAGCCGCACGGGCTACCGGGGTAATAGTACAGGCGCTTGCAATAGGTACGGTGGTTTACGGAATATCTGTGCTGTATTATTCGGGCAGGTATAAGAAACTGAGAAAGAAGGTGGGAAAATGAACAGACGAAGAACGCTTATTGTGTTTATCCTATTTGTTTCTATACTTAGTGTGTCAACAACATCAGGATACAGGGCTTATGCTTTGGAACAGACTGCGGGAACCGGTAATGTCATACGTTTGGGATATTCGGAGAGTGAGGAATACGGTTTCTTTACACAGCTGTTGCTTGATATAGCTATTGAGCTTATAGAAGAGGGAAGTATCGATGCATCCCTTGCGGAGAAATATAAAGATGCCAATTTCGAAGAAAATTTTAGAAACGGAGATACCCTGATACTTTGGAATGATATTTGTGATGCAAATAAGGAAGGTGCCCGATACAGATTTGTAAGAGAGGCTTTTTTCAATCTCGATGAAATGGATGAGGATGAATATCCCGAGATGGTGAACAGGGATGACGTTGATGTCATGCTTTCGATGGGAACAGCCTCCGGCGTTTATTTTTCGGAGAATGAGCACAAAAATAAGTTCATGAACATGTTTTCGGGGGATCCGATAGCTTCACATATGGTAAAAAGTGAGACCGAAAGATATACTGATAATTCATATGCTCTGTTGGATAAAGATACTTACAAAAGACAGCTTGATGCAGGATATAAATTTATTGGTTTTAAAAAGCTGGGAGTCGTATATGAGGATTCTGAGGATGCATATATCTATTCGGCTATTGATGTGGTTGAAGAAAAATCAAGGGAATATGGATTTGAAGTGGTTTATGAATACGTAAATGAACCTGTAAGCGATGATG
This sequence comes from Lachnospiraceae bacterium, assembly GCA_017450065.1. Lineage (GTDB taxonomy): Bacteria > Bacillota > Clostridia > Lachnospirales > Lachnospiraceae > UBA2868. The sequence continues at coordinate 63,763 of JAFSYI010000084.1, read as the reverse complement.
ATTATGACAGATACTATGAAGTACTGAAGAATGCATACAGAAAACTGGTAAATGAAGGGATAGACTGTCTGTTTGTGACGGTGGCTTCCATTGAATATGATACTAAAATGCAGGAACTTCTGGATGATTCGGTTATTCCTGCAGGTATAAAAACATTGGCACAGGACGAGCTTATTCCGGTAAAGAACGGAGTATTGTTTGGTGTTACTCTTACCGACTGCGCCGAATCGGCTTATCATGTTGTTAAGCAGCTTAGAAGATATGCGGAGGAGGAGGTCCCCTTCGATCAGCTCGATATGGTTTGTGAGGTTACGCCGAGAATAGGTGTCAATTATACTACTGCACTACGAATAGGGTACGAAATACCGTTCGAGAAGCTTCAGATAGCAGATTACATATACCGGTAATGATAGAAAGGCTAAGCAGCGAATGGGTATTATGATGTCAAACGGAGTACACTCAATACTTGACCTGATACGTGAGTCAATACATAGATTTGAAAATAAAGAGGCACTTAATTATGTCGGCAGAAGTTATACCTACGGAGAACTTGACAGGATTACGGGTAAGTTGGCGGCATATCTTAATAAATGCGGGGTAGGCAGGGGAAGTGTTGTCTCTGTTCTTGTACCGCGAAATGAGTATATGTCCATAGCTTCGCTCGGTATACTCAGGTCGGGAGCGGCATACCAGCCGCTTGATGCATCATATCCCGTGGAGCGTATCGACTTTATGATAGAGAACGCTGATACCGGGTTTATTATAACCACACATGAAAACGGGCATCTTCTGTCCGAAGACATAACTGGAAAGAACCGCAGGCTCCTGTATGTTGAAGATATTGTAAGTCTTCCGGACGAAGACGGGTATGGGTGGCCGGATATAATGGAGCAGGATCTCTTTGTTATTCTATATACATCAGGCTCCACCGGGGTTCCCAAGGGTATTATGCTCACACATGGAAATATACTTTCATTTGCCAAGTGGTATGCGGACTATTATGAAGTGGACGCGGACTGCAGGATGGGGCAGCATCCGAGCTATGTTTTCGATCTTGCCATTGCAGAACTTCTTCTGCCGTATACTGCCGGAGCGGCAGTATATATTATACCGGATCATATCAGAACAGATCTATTGGCATTAAATTCATTCTTTGAAGACAACGTAATAACGCATGTAACAATGACCACGCAGCTTGGAAGACAGTTCGCGATAAGTATTAAGAATCATTCGCTGCGTCACCTTACAGTGGGTGGAGAGGCACTTACGTCTGTAGATCCGCCGGAGGGATATACTCTGCATAACGGGTACGGTCCTGCCGAGTGTACGCTTTTTGTGACCATGTTTCCGGTAAAGGAGAGTTATCCCGAGAAGGTTCCCTTAGGCAGACCTATCAGTGACGTGGAGATTTATATCCTTGATGAGCATGGTAATGAGGTTCCCGATAATACTGTAGGAGAGTTGTGTATAAGCGGATTGCATGTGGCCGCGGGTTATTTAAACAGTCCGGAGCTAACAATGAAGGCCTTTACCGACAATCCGTTTTCAAAAAGAGCAGGATATGAAAGACTGTATCATACAGGTGATCTTGCATTTAGAAGGAGCGACGGTCTGCTTGAATTCATGGGAAGAGCTGACAGGCAGATAAAGATACGTGGATTTCGTATAGAACCGGCCGAGGTTGAGGCAGCATTAAGGGAATTTAAAGATATTGAGGATGCGGTTGTTACAGCAATAAAGCTTGGTTCCCAGATGATTCTTACGGCGTACTACATTTCCGAAGATATAATAGATGAAGGCAGGCTTTCGCAGTTCATACTGTTGAAAAAACCTTCTTATATGCTTCCGTCGTTTTTCATAAGGGTTAACAGCTTCCCGCTTAATACAAACGGGAAGATTGATTATGACAGGCTTCCGAAACCATCCTTTGAGAATTATAAGGCAGCTTATGAAGAACCTGAAAATGAAACCGAGAGAAAGATTTCCGGGATATATGCCTTACTGCTTAATACCGAAAGAGTAGGCAGAAATGATGATTTCATGCTTATAGGCGGTAATTCGATCCTTATTGCCGGTCTTATTTATAGTATTGAGAAAGAATTGTCTGTGCGGCTTAGTGTCAGAGATGTTATGGAGAATCCAACGGTGGTCGCATTAGCCCTTAAGGTTGAAGAAAAGCATAAGAATACGGACATATTGGAATATGAACCGATGAGTGATTCGACTCTGCCGGAGCAGGAATACTATGAGATAAGTAAGGCACAGGAGAGAATATATACAGCACAGGCGCTTCTTGCTGATGATGATCCGACATATCTTATAAGTGCTGTGATAAATAACGAGGAACCGCTTGACATTGTAAGGATTATGGAAGTCCTGTCAGATCTGTTCAGGATACATGAGAGCTTAAGGAGCAGCTTTCAGATCATTGACGGAAAATTTGTTCAGAAGATACAAGAGGCGTCCTACGAATGGATAGACAGAGCGGTGGAGAGTTCGAGGGTCGTGACGGAACCGATAGGATTTATGCTAGATAAAGCTCCGCTGTTTTGGTGGAAGTATGAGGGCAATCGGCTTATATTCTACTGGCACCATATAATAAATGACGGTGTTGGTGCTTCGATGTTTGCTTCGGAATTTGTTGCCTTGTATAACGGTCAGGAGATCGATCTTCCAAGGCTTCATCAGAAAGAATATGCGGCATGGGAAAGAAGGCAGACAGAGACAAAAGCATACAATAAGGGTCGTGATGCATGGAGAAAGCTTTTTGTTGGGTATGATGATATTCAGGAGCTTCAGCTTCCTCAGGATAGTATTGCAAGATCGTTGTATCCGGGGAAGGCGGGGCATGAATATGGGATAATAGAGAAGGAGCTTTCGGGGAGTATCGATGTACTATGTAAGAACAGCGGAGTTACTCCTTATATGTTTTTTATTGCAGTTTATTTTGTGCTTCTGTATAAGTATTCGGGTCAACGCAGATTTATCACTGGAACCGTCATGGACGGACGGAGCGACCAATACACCGAAAGAATGCAGGGAATGTTTGCATGCACCGTACCTGTCTTAACAGATATCAGGGAAGGAGATACCTTTTCCGGACTTTTAAGACAGGTAAAGGAGAGAATTCTTGATTGTCATACATTCAAGCATATTGCAATCGAGGATATAGCCGCTGATTTTATGGCACTTGGCGGATATACAAGAACATCGCATGATCATCTTCTGTTTGATTATTTCTTTACCATGAGGGATTTCGGGACATCTCTTTCAGATATCAACAACAGGAGAGCATGGGTTACGTTCCCCGCAGACGAAAGACCTATGTACGATATCACTCTGGAAACCGGTAAAGATGAAGGATGCTACAATTATTTCTTTGAATACGATATGAAATTGTTTAGATCGGATTCTGTCAGCATTATGAGCAGACATTATGTGAATCTGATCAGAGAGTGTATCAATAAGGCGGATCGGGATATTGATACATTATCAATGACGGATGCTGCGGAGAGAAAGGAATTGTTAAGACTGGCAGCCGGAGATGAATGTCCGTACAGACAGAATACGGTCATCAAGCGCATTGAAGATCATGTTGTGGGATGTCCCGACAAGACAGCGGTTATATTTCGGAATGAAGTTGTCAGTTACGAGACACTGTGGATCCGATCGGGAAGGATAGCGGAAGCTCTTGTGAGATCATATGTGACCGACAGGACTTATGTCGGCAGGATGAATCGGGGCAAGAACGATGAAGCTACAACAGACTTAAGAGTTATCCTTTTGTCTGACAGATGCACTGGAATGATAGCATCGATACTCGGGATATTACGTTCCGGAGCCGGGTATGTGCCGGTGTCTTTGGAATATCCAGCGGAAAGGATCGTGTATCTGCTTAAAGACTGTATGCCGCATGCGATGGTCGTATGCGGATATGAGCTGCCGTCTTTTATAAAGGAAGAGGCGGATAAGATTGGTATTACAGTTCTGACGGTATCATATGACGGGGATGTTCGGGATGATACCGTTGGTAAAACCAATGGGACTGAAGAACTGCCGCAAGTAAGTATGGACAGGATAGCATATATGATTTATACATCAGGTACTTCAGGAGAACCGAAGGGTGTTGTGGTGGAGCACAGACAGCTTTCGGCGATGTTGGATGCCTATGGGAAGATATACGATCTTGATAAGGAAGATACGGTACTTCAGTTTGCAAATTTTGTTTTCGATCAGTCAGTATGGGACATATTCCATATTCTTACAGTTGGTGGTACACTCTGTCTTATTCCCAAAGGACTTAACAATGATCCGGATGCTTTAGCACGTTATTGCGAGGATAATAAGGTCACAGTGGCTTCTCTGACCCCCGGATACTTAAGACTTCTTTCTTCTGATAATTTTAAGAGCCTGCGGTTGCTGGATGTCGGGGGTGAAGCTCCTGACAGGTCATTACTTCTTGCATGGAGCAGGGGAAGAACTGTTTATAACACTTATGGACCTACGGAGACAACTGTCAATGCATCGAGTTATGTTTTTGCAAGAGAGGGAGTGCTCAGTGATGAGACGGATTTAAAAGGAGAGAACGTACCTATAGGGCGGCCTGCGCCCGGATTGAATATATACATAATGCAAGGAAATGAACTCTGTGGTATCGGAGTTCCAGGAGAATTGTGTATAGCAGGTAAACAGGTAGCCAGAGGTTATCACAACAGACCTGATCTGACAGCAGAGAGATTTACCGATGACCCTTTTACAGATGGAAAGCTGTATAGGAGCGGCGATCTTGCAAGGATGTTGCCTGACGGAAATATTGAATTTATAAGCCGTTTAGACAATCAGGTCAAAATACGCGGGTTCAGGATAGAACTTGAAGAGGTGGAATCGGCGATGCGTTCCATTGCTTCGGTCAGGAATGCCGTAGTTATTGTTAAAGACAGCAAGGGCGAGAAGCTGTTGTGTGGATATTATGTTCCGAAAGACCCGGAAGATCCCGGACTTAAGAGAATAAGAAAAGAACTTAAGAACAGGATTCCGGAATATATGGTGCCTTCGGTACTTGTTCCACTTGAAGAATTACCGCTTACTATAAACGGAAAGATAAACCGGAATCTTTTGCCGGATCCGGGAGATGTTATTGACAGACAGACAATAATGAATGACTATTGCGCCCCTGTAACACAGGAAGAGAGGGATTGTTGTATGTCCTTTGAGAAGGTTCTGGGGCTGAAGAATGTAAGTGTTTCCGATGATTTTCTCTCTCTTGGCGGCGATTCAATCAAGGCGATACGTATTGTTGCATTACTCAGAGAAAAGGGATATGCCATAAATGCCTCATCTGTTTTAAAGAGCCATAGCATAAAGGGTATGGCGGCTGCTCTGAAAAGGAATGAGCAAATATCATATCGGGAATATGATACAGTCAGACCTACGCCCGTTATGCGGATGTTTGCGGCAGCACATATGCCTGAGCCTTCATATTACAATCAAAGCACAGTATTTCTTGTTAAGGGTAAAGTGGATATACATTCGCTTGAATGGGCTCTGAACGGACTGATCTATTGCCATGGTATGCTGAGGATGTACCTTAAGAATGACGGAAACATAGGCATAAGAGATGCCAGGGAGGCTCCGGTACTCACACTGAAAGTATATGGAAATATATCTTCCGTGGAACGTGAAAAGCTGATGAATGACATTAATTCCTCAATGGATCTTATGTCTGGTAAAGTGATGGGTGCTGCGGTATTTGAAGACGGAAAGAAGACTTATCTATTCCTTTCATTTCATCATTATGTTATAGATGAGGTATCCTGGGATATTATAACGGAAGATATTAATACTTTATACGAACAGGCGGTAAAGAAAAAGTTATACAGCAGAGGCTATGAAGAGTCACTAAAGCTGCTCCCCGACAGCACTGTATCCTTTGGGGAATGGTCGGAAAGCCTGTGGAAATACGGAAGCAATAATGCGTTTAGATCCGAGAAAGAGTATTGGATGTCGGTTCATGAAGAACTGGAATCTTCAAGATACAATATATCAGAATGGTTGGACTCGTATAAGAGAAATGGAAGTGACACCGAAAAGGGATATGGTACTGTCTCAAGAACTGTGGATAAGGTGACCGCCCACAAGCTGAAGACACTTGCTCAACTTCGTTACGGAGCCGGTCCGGAGACAGTTCTGATGGCAGTTCTTTGTAAATCGGTATTTGATTCGGATGGCGTAGAAGTCTTACTGCTTCAGATGGAGAGTCACGGACGTACGGATGCAGGAATACTGCCGCATACTGAGCGTACGGTGGGATGGTTTACTGCAGTATATCCTGTAATACTACATGTCCACAATCTGATCGATGAGCAGATCATAGAGCTTAAGGAGTTAATGGCGGGGATTCCGAATTCAGGTATAGGGTATGGTCTTATGTTTGATGACCTTACGGAGCTTGGCGGGCTTGTGTTTAATTATCTTGGCAGTGAGAAGGTAAAGCACGATTCGGTCATAGAATGGACCGATGAGTATGGCGGAGTAGAGATCAGTCCCGTAAATGTGGATCCTGAGACTATTTCCGTAAATATACGGGATACAGGAGCAGGTTTTAAGATAGAGTGCTTGTACGACAAGGTATTTGAGGCAGGCAGGATAGAACGCATCGTTGACAATTATGTAAGCATGATCACGACCATTGTCCGAAGCAGCTCCCGTAATGATCGTATATATACTCCGTCTGATTTTTGTGTGGGGCGGATACTTACAATGGATGAGTGGAGAATAATAACAGATATATATTCGCCACAGGATATAGAGATGATAAGTCCGCTCACGCCACTTCAGCAGGGAATGCTGTACAGATACATGATTGAACCTGACAGCAGTGCCTATTTTCTTCAAGACAGACTTACCATAAAGGGGGAGTGGGACGGCTCTCATTTTGAAAAAGCATTGCAGGCAGTGTTTGTCCGTTTTGATGTACTGCGTATACAGATGCTTTACAGCGGTCTTGAACAGCCGGTTCAGATAATCCTGAAGGAAGATAGGATAAAGCCTGAAATAATATATTCCAAAGCCGTGGGTTTTGATGAGATGGTTCAGGAAGATCTGGAGCGTGGCATGAATCCCTCTTCAGAGATTATGTTCAGGGTGACTATTCCGGAAAAAGCCATACATGATGCGGATATGGAAGTGCTGATTACGTCGCATCACTGTATTCTTGACGGATGGAGCTTTTCAATCCTTATCGATACTTTTATGAATTACTATCAAATGCTTATGCGTGGAGTAAGTCCGGAGTATCTGTTTGATACAGCGGAAAGGGAGAGCAGATTGGGCTGCTCATTTGCGGATTTCTTAAGAAACAGAGCAGGTTCGCATGTATATGGTAAGCTTGAAACATGGAACAAATATCTTGAAGGTATAGACGAAGGGACAGGGATATTCTACGGTAAAGATAATGAAGGAAGGAGCGGTGTTGCTGATTTTGTAAGCTTTACTATAGACGGACAAAGTAAGGAACGCATACACAGATTCGCAGAAAAAAACCGTATCACTACAGGATGTTTTTTTGGTTGTGTTTGGGGAATATTGCTTGGTTTTGAGAATAATACGGACGATGTTGTATTCGGCGAGACAGTCTCCGGACGTGAGAACGGACCGGAAGGGATCACAAGTGCAGTGGGTATGTTTATCAATACCGTACCTGTCAGAATAAAATGGACAGCAGATACAAAGGTTCATGAGGTGTTCAGACAGAGACAGGAGGATTATTATACCATGCAGGATGCGCTTGATGTGCCGCTTGACAGGGCAGGTACGGATGGTATTAAGGCATCAGATCTAATAAGTACGCACTATGTGTATGAGAATTTCCCCGAAACCGATAACAATGACCGGTATCAATATGAAATGATACATGAAGAGGTCGATTATCCTATTTCCGTAAGTGTTGAAGAGGGTAGTAGCTTTACCGTATCAATACAGTATGACAAAACACGTTATGACCGGCGTTATATTGATCTTCTCGTAGGAAGATATATGCATATAATAGATCAGATAACATCGGATTTGGAACATAAGATGGGTGAGCTTGCGAGGATACCGACCGATGAACGTCGGATGATGCTTGGAGATATGGCAGGGATTAAATGTGAGTCACCCAATCAGACTGTGCTTGATATGATCCGTAAAACAGTTATGAAGAATCCGGATGCTAAGGCTGTTTCCGGGCTTGACTCTGAATTAAGCTATAGAGAACTCTGGATTCTGTCTGCAAGGCTGGCAGGCCGGATAGGATACGGTGGGGAAAGGTTTATAGCGCTTTTCTGTGACAGGGGTGTCGGTATGATAATATCGATGATAGCCGCATTTATGTCAGGAGGTGCATATGTTCCGCTGGATCCTGATTATCCCGATGAGCGGATAAAATATATAATTAAAGATTGCGGCGCTGAGACCATATTACGATACACTGACGCAGAAACTGATGGCAGGGAAGAGCTTTTTACGGAACTTGGACTAAGAGTTATTGATGTTGATGTTCGAGCAAATAGCCATGATGAAGTGGATGAGGAGCTTGTTCTGCCGTCCGGACTGTCTGGTGACCGTCTGGCTTATATGATATATACCTCCGGTACGACAGGTGAGCCTAAGGGTGTAGAGGTCGGGCATTCCGCGCTTGCAGGTATGGTAATATCCAATATCGGGTATTACGGTTTTTTCGACATGCCGGTCTTGCAGGCAGCTAATTATGTGTTTGATGCTTCTTTACAGGAGATATTCGTTACCCTTGGTTCCGGGGGAACAGTATGCACGATACCAAGGTCAGTGCTTGGAAGTGCCGAGGACACTGCTGAATTCTGCAGGAACAAAGGCGTAAGGATACTGATAACCACCAATGCACTGCTGCAGGCTCTAGACCCTGCCGAATTCGGTGATCTTAAGATTGTTTGCGCCGGAGGAGATGCTGCTAATGCGGAAACCTTTGCAATATGGTCGAAATATACACAGATACTGGTAAATGATTATGGCCCGACGGAAGCCTGTGTCAATGCGACTGTCCATACGTATGAGACGGGAGATTCCAGGTATATTCCCATCGGTACTCCTTACCGGGGTAAGCGTGTATATGTCATGCAGGGGGATGAACTTTGCGGTATCGGACAGAAAGGAGAAATATGCATCGGTGGTAACGGACTTGCAAGGGGGTATCATAACCGTGATGAGTTAAACAGGCAGAAGTTTACGGACAATCCTTATGAGGATGGACAGATATATCATTCGGGAGATATCGGAGTATATGGTCTTGATAAGGAACTGCGATTCCTTGGAAGAGAAGACGATCAGATCAAGATAAGGGGGTTCCGTATAGAAACAGGTGAGATAGAGAACTGCATCAGGAAGTATGAACCGGTCAAGGAGGTTGCGGTAATAAACCGGAAGGATGGAGATAGGGAGCCATACCTTGTTGCTTATATAACATCAGAGGAGGAGCTTGATCTGAGACAGCTTAAAAACAGGCTTTTAAAGAGGCTTCCTGCGTACATGGTTCCATCGGTTATAGAAAGAGTGGACGAATTGCCTCTTACCATAAACGGCAAGCTGGATATAAAGGCACTTCCGACGCCGAAAGAGATGTCCGGATTTTCAGCACCGGTTGGCTTTTTTGAACAACTTGTTGCCGGGTTGTTTAGGAAAATTCTGAGAATTGAAAGAATCGGCAGGAATGATTCCTTCTTCGAACTGGGTGGCAGTTCAATAGATGTAATGAAGCTTGTATCCGGACTTCACAGATATCATATAAGAGTTTCCGATGTTGCAGGCTACCCGACGCCCGCACTGCTCGGTGAGCGCATGTTAAATAATTGGAACGGAAGTGAGAGAAATAATAATGGAATGATGCTGCTTAGGGATGGGAGGATCGATCGGCCATCAATTTTCTGTGTACCTCCATCCGGAGGAATGTCTTTATGTTATATCCCATTTGTTGAGGATATAAGCACTGAGGGAAGAATATTCGCTTTAACGGATGATAAGTATAACAGATTTGGCACCATGTCGCTTGATGAGTTGACCGGATACGATCCGTACAGTGAGAATCTGTGGGTCGATACGGTTAGGAAATATACCGACAGCGTGGTCACGGAATTTAAGGATGGAGATATCCTTGTGGGATATTCACAGGGAGGAAACGTAGCGCATATGATAGCAGGAATACTGGAGAAGCAGGGCTATACCGTAGGTCAAATTATAATGCTCGAATCAGTTCCGTACAGGGATGAAGGAGGTGTTTACGATAAAGATAAGGAAAGGTCTGAAAGATTAAGAACTGCTGTGGCCATTTTTACGGGAAGCAATGTAGATGATAACAGTGAAGACCACATGGAGGAAATTCAGGATGTCACCTATCTGAGAAACAGACTGAAAGCGCTTATGGGTGAAGAGAGCAGCGATACGCTGCTGCATTCGTTATACGAAACGTATCTCGTTTATTCGGCAAATGTCTGTAATGAATTGCACACAGAAGGCAGGGTAATGGCTAAGATCGATAGTATATTGCTTGCCAGCGATTCCGGGGATGATGCTGTATTATATACCTTGTCCGGAGACAATCCATGGGCGTCATATACATATACTATGGGACGTACTTTCATTATATCGTGTGATTATGATGAACATCTGGTATTTCTTTCCAAATACCGAAGTGTTATATCGGAGATTGTAAAAAAATTGATTATGAAATAAAATGGTTAAAGGAGTTCTGACCGGTATCTTTAATAAAAACTACAAATCATTATATATTAAGTAAAGGATGTAACACTATGAAGAATGATAAGATCAAGAAGAAAAGCCTGATAAAACTGTTCGTAATAATGTTTACAATTTATGCATTTGTCACTCTCATTATGAATACCATATATACCTATGTTGTTCAAGACAGATCCTATCACCGACAGTGTGAGGAAAACCTGAAGAACATAAATATTTATCTGGGGGCATTGATAGAAAGAGAAGGTACTGATTTTGCCCATCTTAAGGATTATATACTAAAGCATGGCGATGAGATGCTCATTCCGATAGATTATGATGATGAGTTCAATGAAAGCAAGGAAAAATTCGAGAGTATATTTATGGATAGATATCCCGGTAAGATATATGGACAAGATATCTTCTTTGATGACCTTGACGAGGATGTTAAGCTGGTTTACGCCACATATATCTTTGAATACTGGCTTACTGTCTTCGAAGAGGCAAGGGATTCGTTCGGAATTAAGTATACATACTTTATCTTCCCCACTGAAGAACCGAATATGTGTTATATGATAGATGCGGTGCGTGAGGAAAAGGTTGTTGACGGAAAGACATATATCAGGCTTGCGGATATAGTAGAAGAGGATCCCGCGAAATATACCAGAATGTGGGAGGCTTGGCATACAGGTATATCGCCGGAAGGCTTTGATGTTTTTGATAATGAGTACGGATATTCATATGCCTATTATACACCTGTATATATCAATGGGGAGAAGATAGGCTTGGTATGTTCGGATTTGAATATTGATGCAGTAAATAAGACTATTCTGAATGGTGTGTATGTACAGTTTATCGGCGCATTTTTAGTATTGTTCTTTGGAATGCTCGCAATGGTTTACATAATTAAGAGGAAATTCCTTTATCGTATAATAAGTCTTGAGGGAAGTGTTGAAAAGTATTCTGACAGCAAGGATGTACATGTTGCTGACGAAATACGTGTAAATGAAAAAGGCAATGACGAGATAAGGAGCCTGTCCGACCAGTTCGCCGATATGATCGTTGAACTTAAGGATTACATGGTCAATCTCCAGCATGTCACGGCAGAGAAGGAGCGTATCGGAGCCGAGCTTAACGTCGCAACGCAGATCCAGGCGGACATGCTGCCAAGAGTATTCCCCGCATTTCCGACCAGGGACGAATTCGATCTGTATGCTACCATGAATCCGGCCAAGGAGGTTGGTGGAGACTTCTATGATTTCTTCATGGTAGACGACGATCACATAGCTCTTGTTATGGCGGATGTATCCGGTAAGGGCGTTCCCGCAGCACTGTTCATGGTTATCGCCAAGACTCTTATTAAGACAAGGACTCAGCAGGGAGGGCTTCCCGGAGATATACTTTCCGAGGTTAATGATACACTGTGTGAGGGAAATGACGCCGAGCTGTTCGTAACCGTATGGCTTGCCATCATAGAAATCAGCACGGGGAAAGGCTGGGCTGCCAATGCAGGACATGAACATCCTGCGATCAGGAGAAAAGACGGGGATTTCGAGCTGTCGATCTATAAGCATTCCCCGGCTGTTGCAACGATGGAAGGTATTCCTTTCAGACAGCATGAGTTCGAGCTTTATCCCGGAGACAGTCTCTATGTATATACCGATGGTGTTGCCGAGGCTACCGATGCCAATAATGAGCTTTACGGAACAGACCGCATGCTTAATGTGCTGAACCGTACGAAAGACGAAAAGCCTGAGGAAGTCTTAAGGGCTGTACGTAAGGATATTGATGAATTTGTAGGTGAGGCACCGCAGTTTGATGACATAACAATGCTTATGTTTAATTACTTTGGTAAAGTGGAGGAATAAATGAACAAATCGATTTTCAGAGAAAAGAGTATAGAAAGGATATCCTCACCCGAAAAGATAGACGACTATATGAAGATAACGGGGATCAGCATGTGGCTGATACTGGGATGCATCCTTATGCTTCTCACAGGAGCTGTTATCTGGGGATTTACGGGCCGCATAGAGGATGAGATAGTGGATCAGCAGGGAAATGTAAGCGTAGTCAGGATAGCGCCGGTAACGATTCTTATGGACGAATGATATACTTTTGTGAGGATACTGAAATATGAAGATAAATAAGAAGCCTGTGACCGGCGGAGTGGCCAGGGTACCGGTGATACTCCAGCTTGAGGCTCTGGAGTGCGGTGCTGCCTGTCTGTCCATGGTTCTGGCATATTACGGGAAATGGATACCGCTTGAGCAGGCGAGAGTGGACTGCGGAGTGTCAAGAGACGGCTCCAATGCCATGAATATATTGCTGGCGGCAAGAAATTACGGCATGGAGGCTCAGGGATACAGGTTTGAGCCGGAGGATCTGCAGAAGGAGGGAGAATTTCCCTGCATAATATTCTGGGAATTCAACCACTTTGTGGTATTGGACGGATTTAAGAAGGGCAATGCCATAATCAACGATCCCGCAAGGGGAAGAGTGGAAATCTCCATGGAAAGCTTCGATAAGTCATTTACCGGAGTATGTATCATGATGGAGCCTTCGGAGACGTTTAAGCCCGAAGGCCAAAAGAAAAGCATGAGAGGCTTTCTTCAGAAACAACTTGAGGGAACCGGCGCAGTTATGGCATTTACTGTTATTGTTTCGCTGATAAATGCTATTATCGGAGTTATCAATCCTGTTTTTTCAAAACTGTTTGTGGACCGTTTTCTTGCCGGAAGAAATCTTGAGTGGACAGTTCCGTTTTTAATATTCCTAAGCACCTTTGCCCTGATCCAGATAGTCCTGTCCGCGATGCAGGCTGTCTATAACCTTAAGATGCAGGGAAAGCTTGCGATAAAGGCAAACGCAGTTTATATGTGGCACGTACTTCGCATGCCGGTCGAATTCTTTACGCAGCGTCATGCAGAGGATATTGCCATCAGAAAGAAGATAAACCAGTCACTTGCGTCAACGATAATCAATACGCTGGCGCCTACTGTACTTAATTCCATTATGATGATCGTTTACCTGGTGGTCATACTCAGGTACAGTGTTATCCTGACGATCATCGGTCTGTTCGGAATGGCTGTTAATATCGTTATCGGTCAGTATGTTTCTTCAAAGTCCATGAACATTTCCAGGGTACAGATGAGGGATGCGGCCAAGCTGTCATCGGCAACTGTTTCGGGAATAGAAATGATAGAGACCGTGAAGAGCAGCGGAGCGGAGAACGGCTTCTTTGAGAAATGGGCAGGTTTTCAGGCATCAGTGAATAAAAGCCAGATGGAAACAGTCAGGCTTACTACTTATTACGGCATCATACCCGCTGTTGCAAATACCGTCACAAACACTCTCATTATGGGCACGGGTATATGGCTTATAATTCATGGCAGTTTTTCAATCGGTATGCTTTTTGCCTTCCAGACAATGCTTAATTCCTTCATGGCTCCCGTCCTCACACTTTCATCCGCAGCTTCGATAATACGTGAGATGCGCGTGAACATGGAGCGCATCGAGGATGTCATGGAATATCCGACAGACGTTGAGTACGGTGAAGAAAAAAGTGTATCGGGAGAGACTGAAAGCGGGAAAGTGACTGGGGAGCCCGGGAATCAAACAGAATCTGAAGAAGGAAAAGAACCTCCGAAAGGGAAAGAACCTGCGGCAGGAACAGAACCGGTTATGAGCGGCGGGAACGGTTACAGAAAGCTTAGCGGAAGGGTAGAGCTTAAGAATGTTACTTTTGGGTACTCAAGGCTTGCCAAACCGCTGATAGAGAACTTCTCAATGACTGTGGAGCCCGGACAGAGAGTTGCTTTTGTCGGACCGTCCGGATGCGGTAAATCAACTCTTTCCAAGCTTATTTCAGGACTGTACAGGCCATGGAGCGGGGAAATAATGTTTGACGGCAGATCGATCGATGAGATAGACAGAAATGTCTTTACCGGTTCACTTGCAGTTGTGGATCAGGACATAATCCTGTTTGAGGATACAATAGCAAACAATATAAAGATGTGGGACAGCTCGATCGAGGATTTCGAGATGATACTGGCATCAAGGGATGCAAGCCTCCATGAGGATATAATGCAGCGTGACGGAGGTTACAGATACAGGATGCTTGCCGGCGGGAAGGATTTTTCCGGGGGACAGAGGCAGCGGATAGAGATAGCGAGGGTACTGTCTCAGGATCCAACGGTAATAATCATGGATGAAGCGACCAGTGCTCTGGATGCAGCCACAGAATATGAGGTGGTCAAGGCTATCGAGGACAGGGGTATAACCTGTATAGTCATCGCACATCGTCTCTCAACAATACGTGACTGTAATGAGATCATAGTCATGGATAACGGTAAGGTGGTGGAGAGAGGAACACATGATGAGCTTATCGCCAGGCACGGAAAGTATGAAGAGCTGATAAGCAGTGAGTAAAGATAACAGGGAGTAAAACCGGGTAAGGATCATGGGTTGGTTTGAAGAACAGATAAAACAGAGAATGATAAGTGATGACGAAATGCTTACCGATGCCGTGGCAAGGATGGTAAACATCGTCAGCACAGATAAGATAATGACAGGGCTGTCACAGGGCAGCAGGCTGTCGGGCGAGGCAATAAGCGATATATTAAAGTACTATCGTGTAAAGCCTCAGGAGCTTCCGTATGATATGGATGATATGGATGAGGCTTTGGAATACCTTCTAAGGCCTTCGGGTATAATGCGGCGTCCCGTAAAGCTGACACCCGGCTGGCATAAGGATGCGGTGGGCGCCATGCTCGGAAGCAAAAAGGACGGGAGCATTATAGCTATCCTTCCGGGAAAGGCAGGCGGATACTGCTATAATGATCCTTTGACAGGTGAGACCAGACGTATCACAAATGCCAATGAGAAAGAAATAGATGAGGATGCAATATGCTTTTATGCGCCTCTTCCGCTGAGACAGATCAAATTTTCGGATCTGCTGACCTTTATGGTTATGCAGCTGAGGATGAAGGATTATGTACTGATGCTCGGGGTTGCGCTGGCCGGTGCACTTCTCGGCCTTGTATCGCCGGCAATATCACATTTCCTTTACGGTGATGTAATAAAGTACTCCAACTCAATGCTTCTTGCATGCACTATGCTGACCTTTCTTTGCGTCAGCATCGGCAATAATCTTCTGGCCGTGATCAGGGAGCTTGTCAACAAAAACATCACGACAAGGATAACCCTCAGCGTTGAGAGTGCCATGATCATGCGCATCCTGTCACTGCCTGTTAATTTTTTTAAGGACTACAGCGCAGGAGAGCTGGCGGGCAGGCTTGACAATGTTAATATGCTGGTTGAGACGATCTTTGATTCCATACTGTCTATAGGACTTACTGCTATATTTTCGCTTATTTATATCGGTCAGGTCATGACATATGCACCTGCACTGACGGCTCCGGCAATGACCATAACCTTTCTCACGTTTATCGTATCGACGGTTACCGCACTGCGACAGATGGGTGTATCGGAGAACATGATGCGTGAATCCAATAAGGAAGACGGTATGGTTTATTCCCTGATCTGCGGGGTGGCCAAGATCAAAAATGCGGGAGCGGAGAAGAGAGCCTTCGCCAAGTGGAGCGAGCAGTATGTAAAAGCGGCAAAGTATTTATACGATCCGCCCATGTTTCTTAAGCTTAGCTCAACACTGACCCTGGGAATATCTCTTATAGGAACCGTGGTTCTTTATTTCGGTGCGATACGGAGCGGTGTGAAGGTCGCGGATTACATGGCTTTTAATACAGCCTACAGCATGGTCAGCGGGGCGTTTATGTCTTTGGCATCGATCGCTGTTATCATAGCCCAGATTCGTCCCACGCTGAGGCTTATAAAACCGGTATTCGACGCACAGCCTGAGGTGGATGCGGACAGGCCTGTCGTAAGGAAGCTGAGGGGTGGAATAGAGATAAATAACATTTCCTTCAGATATAAAGACAATATGCCGAACGTGCTTGATGATATTTCACTTAGAATACGTCCCGGGCAGTATGTGGCAATAGTCGGTAAGACAGGCTGCGGTAAATCCACACTGATGAGGATACTGCTTGGTTTTGAAAAGCCGCAGAAGGGCGCCGTTTATTATGACGGAAAGGATATAACCGCTATGGATCTTAAATCCCTCCGGCGCAATATCGGTGTTGTGATGCAGAACAGCAGTCTGTTCCAGGGAGACATTTTTTCGAATATCACAATATCTGCGCCTCTGCTTACCCTTGATGAGGCCTGGGAAGCAGCCGATATGGCCGGTATGGGTGATGATATAAGGCGCATGCCCATGGGGATGAATACGATCATATCAGAGGGGCAGGGCGGCATTTCCGGCGGACAGCGTCAGAGGCTTATGATCGCGAGGGCGATAGCGCCCAAACCCAGGATACTTATGTTTGATGAAGCTACCTCAGCGCTTGACAACATAACCCAGAAGATAGTATCGGATTCACTTGAGAGCCTTAAATGCACCCGTATCGTCATTGCTCACAGGCTTTCTACGATCCGTCACTGCGACAGGATAATCGTACTTGACGGAGGTAAGATAATTGAGGATGGAACCTATGACGAGCTTATGGCGCTTAACGGGTTCTTCACTAATCTTGTCAAACGGCAGCTTGTGGACAATAAGGAAAAATAGGTAATCTTTTGCCATTTTTTTTAAACATGCGTATAAATTATCAGAAGAGGTAAGTTAAGAGTGTATTTTTAACGGACCGCATGACAAAAGATAACATATGGAGGATAAAATGAAAAACATGAAGGATAAAATATTGGATGATGAGGTGCTCGGCAGAATAAACGGCGGAACAGCCGAGAATAATCAGAATAAGGATGACATGGATCTGCAACGTGCAAAGTGTCCGTGCGGGGAGATATTTATGGTTAACAAAAAAATCCGCCCGATAATATGCCCGGCCTGTCATGAGGATATAACGAATATCGTGCTTGGTATAGCGGATACAGTGCCGCAGACAGTGGCATCGACTGGAACAGGCGCAAGGATGGCATAGCCATAGTACATAACAGTAGGAGGATAATACTATGAACGAGAATGAAAAGATGAACAGAGCCATAAGTGATAGTGATCTGAATGATGTAAACGGTGGTGTTTTTCTTGGTACAGGTGCCATATCAGGTATAGGAAATGACCTGGTATACAAGAGTAAGAACGGGAAGAGGCCTAAGGCAGAAAATGCTATACTTAACGGAGAAAGGCCCAAGGCAACGCTGCTTGGCGGTTCGGATATCAATAATCTCGAGGATATTCCGGGCTCCAAGCTGGTAAGCGGTGGAAGCTTCGGATCGGGAGCCTGCTGAGTACAAAAAAGGGTTGACTTTTTTTGCCACATAAGCTATCATAGTTACATATAAGAGCTAATGTGACGTATAGAGAAGGAGACGCTATGAGAATAGGTGCGGTGGGAGCAAGTCCTTACATCTATAATACCAACAGAGTAAGCTCGGCAAGTCTTAATAAGATAGATGCCATAGGAAGTGATGTTACTTCCGGTAAGACAGATTTTTCCGGACTTACGAGTGGTGAGAATGAGAATCCGTTAAAGAGGGGCGAAACGAAGAATTATGCCGATGTTCTGGGGATGCAGATGCAGATGGGTATGATGAATGCGGTCAGCCTTATGGATAAAACTCCTTTCGAGAGCTGAAAATAAATATTGGATATGTATATGAGCCGGACATTTTATGTCCGGTTCTTTTTTTTTGAAAAATCGGACACTGTATGGATCTCTGTTCCGCACCTGCTGAATCGGTTATTTTAATGTAGACAAATTTAGTTATTTCTTTTACTATTATCTTGATAATTAAGGACATTACCGGTACGTGAAATGTATGGCATACCCCGGGATATATAACGGTGTAATGCTGATTCCGGGAAACGTAAATGGTCATAGAGGCTTCGCAGCCTTAAGATAAAAAGGAGGCAGAAAATGGATAGAAAAACCAAAGTTGTGGGAACACTGGCTGCGGTAGGGACAGCCGGAATGGCAGTCGGTGGAATGGTGGGAGCCGGTGTGCTCATAAGCAAGACTCTTATAAGACCCAGGGGAACCAGTGAGGCAATAATATCGGAATTCGCCGATGCGGAAAAAATGAAGGAATACGAGACGAAGATGGCTCCTGTAGCACAGTGGGCCGAGCAGCAGTCTTATGAGGAAGTATATATACAGAGCAGAGACGGGCTTAAGCTCCATGCGTTCTATCTTCCGGCGGGAGTGCCGACAGATAAATGCATTATCCTTCATCACGGTTTTACCAGTAAGGCGATGGATAATATGACCCATGCGAAATTTTTCCACGAGATGGGCTACGAGGTGATGCTGCTGGATCTCCGCGCTCACGGACAGTCCGAGGGAAAATACGTTGGCTTCGGTGTGCTCGACCGGTTTGACACCGAAGAATGGCTGACATGGTGCATTAACAGATTCGGAAATAATATGAAGTATGTCCTTCACGGTACTTCCATGGGAGCTACAACCGTACTGATGGCATTGGGACTTCCGTATGTACAGGAGCATGTCAGTGCCGTGATAGCCGACTGTGCTTTCACCTCGGCCAGGGAGATATTCGCCCATGTCATGAAGAAGGATTATCATGTTCCGTCATTTCCGTTTATGGAGATAGGGGATGTGTACTCGCAGTTCCTTGCGGGATATAAGTTCGGGGATTATTCGACCATTGAGGCACTTAAGGACAATAAGGTTCCCGTACTTTTCATTCACGGAGGAAAGGATAAGTTTGTACCGACCTGGATGAGCAATAAGAATTACGAGTCGGCAACCTGTAAGAAGAGGCTGCTTATAGTGGATGAAGGCGGACACGGATCAAGTGTCTTTGAAGACACGGAAACATATGAAAAAACGGAAAAAGAATTCCTTGAAGAAGTACTGACGGTATAAATATACTATTTGACTACATATGATGGTCGGGAAAGGAGTTATATGAAAGAACTAACCATTAACGGTGCGGTGGTACAGGCATATCCGCTCACAGCAGCACAGCGTATCCATTTTTACACGGTCAGCGCATGTAAAAGATGGGAGCTTCTGAACATTGGAACGGGATTTTACCTTGAATACTCGGACGTTGATTTTGATGTTCTTAAGGAATGCATTTATGACGGCTATGAGAAGTTCGAATGTATGAGGTTAAGGTTCAGCGTACAGGAGGACGGAACGCTCATGCAGTATCTGATCCCTGCAGAGGACAGAGATATCGAAGTGGTTGATTTTTCGGACTGGAACGAGGATGATGCCCATAAGAGGATGGAGGACTGGACCAGGATCCCTTTTAAGATCGATAACGGTCCGATGAACGAGATAAAGATGATAAAGCTTCCGGGCGGTTATACGGGTCTGTACATGAAGGTTCAGCATCTTACGCTTGATTCCCAGGGGATCACATCCTTCTACGGCTATGTCCTTCAGCTTTACTGCTCCAGAATGTTCGAGGATACTCCGGCTCCCAAGCCGCCTATGAGTTATTTAAAGCAGCTGGAGCTTGATCTTAAATATGAGGATAACAGCGAGAAACAGCAGAAGGACAGGGATTACTGGATAGGACAGCTGGATGCGCCTGAACCCATGTATACGCCGTTCAGTTCAAGGAACAGACTGCTTGAGCTGCGTGAACAGACCGGTAAGAAGAGGCTCAGAGCCGCATATCCGACGGGAAATATTGAGGCAGCCATTAAGGTCTACGATCTGGAAGCGGATTCAACGGACAGGTTACTGGATTTCTGCAAGGAGAATAATGTACCTGTGGCATCACTGCTGCTTCTTGGACTGCGTACCGTTTTTTCGCATTTCTCGGATAACAGAACGGATATAAGCCTTAAGAATGCCGTTGCCAGAAGAGGAACGCTGCTTGAACAGAAATCAGGCGGAACACGTATCCATTTCTGGCCGCTGCGTACGGATATCAAGCCAAAGACCACCTTCATGGATGCGCTCCGTATCGTACAGGCCAAGGAAAATGAGCTGTTAAGACATGCCAACTTCGATCCCATACTTTACATGGGTATGGTCGGTGAGCATTACAAGGCACCGCAGGGAGCAGGCTACGAATGTACAACACTTACCTACCAGCCTGTTGCACTTGCTTCATTACAGCATATAAATCTTCCTGAGATCAATTATAAGAGCAGATGGTATACCAATGGCGTTGCAATGCAGCATGTATATGTAACGGTTATGCACAGGCCTACAGACCACGGAATGAGCGTGCATTTTGAATACCAGAAGAATGAAGTGTCCGAGGACGAGCTTGAGAAGCTGTACTATTATCTGTGCAGGGCCATATTTAAGGGTATAGAGGATCCGTCCATAACCATCGGTGAGATCCTTGACTGGATGTGACATACCGGGTGCCTTATGAAGTACAGTATTCATGAAGACCGGATACTGAGGGTGAATTCAAAACAGAGAAGATATGATCAAATTAAAAGATAAGATGAAACGGGATAAGGAGAATGCCATGTTAGACAAAATAAAGGAAATACTTGCACAGTATGCAGAGGTTGATCTTGATGAGGTGACGGAGGAATCAAGACTGGCGGAGGATCTGGGACTCAGCTCTTTCTCCATGATGAGTATGATGGGTGAATTCGAAGAGGCCTTCGGAATCACTGTGGACGAAACAGAGCTTACCGGGATAGCGACGATAGGTGATGTTTGCGAGTATATTAAGAAAAAGGGCGGCAAATAAAGCATGAAAGTGGAAGATATTAAGACTATTGAGGATCTGATCGGCTTTGCTGCCGGGGAATACGGGGATAAGACCTTTCTTAAGGAAAAGGCCGGCGAGGGCTTCAGGGAGAAAGGCTTTGGAACCTTTTATGAGGAAGCACGCAGGGTGTCGTCATATCTTACAAAGGAAGCAGACGGCTGCGAAATAAGAGCCGGGCTCATAGGGACCAGCAGCATAGGCTATCTTACGAGCCTTTTCGGGATCATGCTCTCAGGCGGAGTGGCAGTACCCATAGATCCGCAGCTCAGCGCCGGAGAGGTCGCCGATAATCTGAACCGGGCCGATGTAATGCTGTTCTTCTACGATTCAAGATTTAAGCGGATAATCGATACGCTTAAGGAACTGTGTCCCGGCATTAAAACCTATGTATGCTTAAACGGTGAGGAAGATGAGCTTGCGGGGATCCTTTCGGCCAATGAACCCATTGAGCCTGTGCATCCCTCGAAAGACAGCTGTGCCTGCATCCTCTATACCTCGGGAACAACGGGTAAGAGCAAGGGAGTCATGCTTTCACACGGGAATCTTACGGATAACGCACTGTGCTGCGAGAATGAGGCTGACAGTTCGGATGTTATTCTATCGGTGCTTCCAATACATCATGCCTACTGTCTTACCTGCGATTACCTTCTCGCGATAAGGTACGGGGTTACTGTCTGCATTAATGATTCGATAATGAGGATAGCTCAGAACATCAAGCTGTTCGAGCCGACCAAGATACTGCTCGTGCCCATGATAGTGGAGACGATCTACAGAAAGATACAGGCAGCCCACAAGGCCAGGCCTCTTGTTCCCATGCTTTTGGTCGGAAGGTCAGTATTTGGAAAGAACTTAAAATGTATATTCTGCGGAGGCGCTTATCTTGCGCCGGATCTTATAAAGGCATATAAGAAAATGGGAGTACCGCTGCTTCAGGGGTACGGAATGACCGAATGCTCACCGCGCATTTCATCATCAAGCCTTAACGATCCTACTATAGGAGATGAGGTGGGTATCATCGTTAAGGGCTGCGAGGTGAGGATCGAGGATGACGAGATACAGGTTAAGAGCCCCTCTGTCATGCTCGGATATTATAAGAATGATGAAGCGACAAAGGAAATGTTTACGGAGGACGGCTGGCTTAAGACCGGAGATCTCGGATATGTTAAGGACAGGCGTCTCTACCTTACCGGCAGAAAGAAGAATCTTATAATCTTAAGCAACGGCGAGAATATTTCCCCGGAGGAGCTTGAGAATAAATTCGCCGGTCTTGAATGGATGCAGGAGATACTTGTTTATTCGGAAGAGGAACAGATCACGGCAGAGGTCTATCCTTATCCGGAGTTCAGGGATAAGGCGGAAGAGCTGTTTAAGAAGAAGGTTGCAGAAATAAACAAGAGTGTTCCGCAGTCAAAGAGGATACTGAGGTTAAGACTCAGGGATAAAGAGTTTGACAAGACCACTTCAAGAAAGGTAAAGAGAATACAGACGGGAGAAAAGGGAAGGCTGTTATAAGTTGGAGGAAAGATAAACCATGATGGACAAAATGATCAAAAACGAAGCAAAAAAGAGGATGGATATGTTTAACGCCGATCACCCGAAGGTAATGCCTTTTCTGGAGATGCTTAAGGGAAAGGCTCTTAAGGATGGAACGGTAGTAGAAATGCGGGTAACGGATCCTGACGGAAATGAATATGTTTCCAATATACGTCTCACGGCAACAGACGTTGAAACGATCAGGCTGCTCGAGTTACTTCCGCAATTATGAGAAATGTGCTGATACTGATATGATGAAATGAAATACCGCATCTGAGGAATGAAACGGCAATCACATAAAAGAAATATCTATAAAGGAATAATGGATGATCTGACTGTACGCAGTAAGCTTATAGTCTTATTTGTGTTCTGTGTGCTTCTGCCGCTGTTCGTTACTGACGGGGTCATCTTAAGCATAATAAGCTCGGATGAGCAGGCAGCCAGACAGACCGAAATGAAGAACCTGGCAAGCGCGATAGAGGCTGATTTCAGAAATACGGTGGAAGGTGCGGTAAGACCGACTACGAATCTGTTCATAAACAGGGAGATATATGAGTTCATGGACAGGGAATATGAGTCGTCGGTTGACTATTATACTGCGAGGTATGAACTTCTTAATGAACCGTTTGCCAAAATCCTTCTCTCAAGCAGTGATATGCTCATGACCATGTATACCGATAACCCGACGATAGTAAGCGGCGGAACTTTTGTATCCATTATGTCGCAGGAGGGTGAGGAATGGCTGAAAGCAGTAAATGAGAATGACAGGGACGTCATACTGGAGAGCTATTACATGGGTGATGACCATATGACAGAGACTGTGCGGAAAAGGCTTGCAGTGGTAAGACGTCTCGATCATTATAAGGATTTCACACACAGGATGCTGGTCAAGGTTGATATTGATTACAGCAAGCTTGTCAGGCGGTTTAATGATATGCATTATTCGATGCCGGTTTACATATGCGAGGGTGACAGGATACTGTATTCGACAGAAGGCTATACAGATCTTATAACCCCTTTTGCAAATCTTGGCAGGAACGCGGATTTCGCATATGAAAATGATTTTGAACTATATGGTCTTAAGCTGCGGATACTGGTCTCTGACAGTGAGAGGGATGTATTTGACCTGATAAAGAGGCATTTTCCGCTGCTCATCCTGCTTTTATCGGTAAATATCCTGCTCCCGTCTGTGCTGATGTATATGATCAACATTTCATTTACAGACCGTCTGCGGACGCTGAGTTCATCATTTGACAACGTGAACAACGACATGAGTTCACTCGAGGAAATAAGCGATATACATGGCAGGGATGAGATCGGCAGCCTGATGAGGAATTATAACAGGATGGTGGTTCGCTTAAAGGAGCTTATAAGGACTGTTTATGAGGAACGCCTGCGCAAACAGGAAATAGATATAGAGAGGCAGCAGGCGGAGCTTCTGGCACTGCATTCACAGATCAACCCCCATTTCCTCTTTAATGTGCTTGAAAGCATACGTATGCACAGTATAATCAAGGGCGAGGGTGAAACTGCCGATATGATAGAGCGTCTGGCTATCCTTCAGAGGCAGAATGTGGACTGGTCCGATGATCAGGTGAGGCTTAAGGAAGAGCTTAAGTTCGTGGAGGCGTATCTGGAGCTGCAGAAATACCGCTTCGGAGACAAGCTGAGCTATAATATAAGCGTAAGGAACGGGTGTGAGAATTATTATATGCCGAGACTGACCCTTGAAACCTTCGTTGAGAATGCCTGTGTCCACGGCGCTGAGAACAAGGCAGGCACCACCTATATCTATATCAGGGTTTACGAGCAGGATGACAGGCTGTATATGGAGGTTGAGGATACAGGTGACGGAATGGCAGATGAGGCTGTGGAGGAGCTTAATGAGAGGCTGAGGAGCTGCACCATAGACGAACTTAAGAAGGGGGATCATATAGGGATGATAAATGCCTGCCTGCGTCTTAAGATGCATACCAATAACAGGGCTTCCGTGCAGGTGGAGAGTGAGAAGGGCGTAGGCACCACAATATTTATAAGTATCCCTGTTGATACATTGGCGGTAAGCGTGCAATAGGGAGGCTATATAGATCCGGTAGGAGGAATATACATTGCTTAGGGTTATGCTTGTGGATGACGAACCTTTTATCATGCAGGGTCTGTCAGTGCTTATTAACTGGAATGAGCTTGGCTTTGAGATCGTGAAGATGGCCGGAAACGGCGGAGAAGCATATGAGTATCTTAAGAATAAAAGGGTTGATCTTATCATAGCGGATATTAGCATGCCTGTCATGACGGGAATAGAGCTGCTTGAGAGGATAAGAGAAGAAAGGCTTTCCGATGCATGGTTTATAATACTCAGCGGATACAATGAATTCGAATATGCCAGAAAGGCTATAAGATATGCCTGTATGGATTATCTGCTGAAGCCCATAAGCAGGGAACAGCTGACGGGAATACTTGCCAGGGTTTCGCAGTCTGCAGCAGAGAGGAAGGACGCGGGGGAAACAGAGGATGATCTGTCTGAGAACGCGGATCCGGCCGGAAGTGCCATGGCCGGCAATACAAGGGAAGAGCTGTGTAAGGAAGAGGTCGATGCTCTCGTGGAGGCTATAGAGCAAAATGACATGACCCGGATCAACGCAGGGGTTGATGGATTGTATGACAGGATGTTCTCCATGGGGCTTTCGGGAAATATCGTTTCCGCCAACATAAGCTATCTGCAGTTTAATCTTATACATCTGGCTGTTGAACTGGATGAGTCGGTAGATCAGGAAGAGATACTCAGATATATAAATGAGAATGTTTATGATGCGGTTAATACAAAGGGAACACGCACACATCTTAAGAGATTTGCGCTAAGCTATGCGGAGTACCTTGCTGAGCTTAAGAAGAATGCATCGACAGATGTACTCATTGAGATAGAGAAAGAGATCAAGCTTAATTATGCCGAGAACCTTACGCTTAAGGATCTGAGCAGGAAATACTATGTCAATACATCATATCTTGGCCAGCTGTTCAGGAAGAAGTATGATCAGTCCTTTAAGGACTATCTGTCGTCCGTACGGATAAATGAGGCAGCATCCATGCTGCTTAAGACTGATGAAAAGATAGCGATAATCGCCGAGAAGGTCGGGTATAAGGATATGGATTATTTTATACAGAAGTTCATTGATCTGAAGGGGTGTACGCCGGCAAGATACAGAAGGAACAGAGGAACTTACACCGAGTAGGAGGTAGTATAAATACAATGAGTGGATTAAGATTACCGAGGCTTATCAGTAACGGAATGGTATTGCAGAAAGATAAGAAGCAGCATATCTGGGGCTGGGATGAGCCGGGCAGCAGGATTTCGGTTGATTTCATGAATGAGAAGTATGAGGCTTTGGCAGGTGCTGCAGGACGGTTTGAGCTGTGGCTTAAGGAACAGCCTTACGGAGGTCCATATACCATGACGGTAAGTAATGACCGGGGTGAATGCATAAGGATCGGTGACATTCTTATAGGTGAAGTATGGCTCTGCTCGGGGCAGTCCAATATGGAGCTTCCCATGGCGCGTGTCAAAGACAGATATCCCGAAGAGATGACAGACTGTGACTATCCTCAGGTAAGGGAGTTTAAGATTCAGGAGGCGCTTGATTTTATAAAGCCGCTTGACGACAGTCTGACGGGTAAGTGGAGGAAGCCCGATAAGGAATACATAGGTGAATTCTCCGCAACCGCTTATTTCTTTGCAAGGGAGCTTAACAGGTTTACCGGGATACCGGTAGGATTCATTGATGCAAGTCTCGGCGGTTCGAAAATTCACTGCTGGATGAGCAGGGAAATGCTGAAGGGCTATGATGACAAGCTGGCTGAGGCTGACAGGTATTCTGATGAGCAATTCAGGAAATCCGTACTTGAATCAAATATAGAAGTTCCGCTTAGGTGGCATAATGAGCTGGACAGTAAAGACAGGGGACGCATAGAACATTGGGAAGCGGAAGGCTTCGATGATTCTTCATGGAGAACAGTAATTCTTCCGGCCTTTCTTAAGGATACGGAAATAGGGGATACCCTGGGAGTCATATATTTCAGGAAGAGCTTCATCGTGCCGGCTGAAATGGCAGGTAAAGAAGCAAAGCTGTGGCTTGGGACAATGGTGGACAGTGACAGGACCTTTGTTAACGGAAAATATGTCGGAAGCACGGATTATCAGTATCCGCCGAGAAAATATGTGATTCCCGCAAATCTGCTTCATGAGGGTATCAATAATGTGACCGTAAGGCTTAAGGCTGAGTACCTTATTGAATTCGGGGCCAAGGGCCATTCCGCGGCCAGATTTACACCCGGTAAGGAATATAAGGTGTTTAATGAAGAGAATACGATAGATTTAAGCGGCGAGTGGAAATATATGACAGGAGCCTCAGCTGACAGTGAGGCGCCGAGACAGGATTTCGTAAGCTGGAAGCCGGCCGGGCTGTACAATGCGATGACTGCTCCGTGTACATCTTATGTGATAGGCGGTGTCAACTGGTATCAGGGGGAGTCGGACTGCGAGGAGAGGGATGAATATACGGAGCTTTTCAGGCGTATGGTTGAGGGCTACAGGAAGGAATGGAGTGATGATAAGCTTCCCGTGAATGTAGTCCAGCTGCCGAATTTTACGATAGACAATGATCCCTGCAGTGAAGCCTGGCAGGGAATGAGAGAGGTGTTAAGGCGCCTGGGAGAGAGCATTGAAGGCTGTGACAGCATAGTTACGATAGATCTTGGAGAGGATAACGACCTTCATCCACAGGAAAAGAGAGAGCTGGGCAGACGTCTTGCGCTGCTTGCCGCAAGGAACAGCTGCGGTCTTGACATAGAATGCCACGGTCCGTCCATAAAGAAATTTATGTGTGTAAGAAACGGGGATGAGGCAGAGATAACCCTTAATATGTCCGGTGTTGGAGAAGGTCTTAAAGTATGTGAGGCTGGCGGTAAGGGAAGCGATGGAAGAGTGACCGATCTTATACTTACAGATGAAGATGGGAACAGTTTTAAAGCCGATGTCACAGTGAATAAAGACAGGCTGATCCTTAAGGTGAGAGGGCTTAAGCATTCGGTAAAGGAAATAAGATACTGTTATTCCCAGACTAACACGGGAGCCCTTATCTATAATTCTGAAGGGCTGCCCATGAGTCCCGGAATATACGTATTGTAACAGGTTTTATACGAGAATTTATAACCGATGCCGGTGGAGAGACAGTCCGGGATTAAAATACCAGAGTGTCATATTTCTCAACCAGTTCTGTAAGTCTGTCGACATAAACGGCTATTTTCTTCTGTTCCTCTTCGGAAGGTCTGCCTTTCTTACGAAGCTTGCGGATCATCCTGGTGCAGCAGATGACAGACGCTTTTTCTGTTACCTCTTTAAGCCTGTTTTCATCCTCTGTCTGCAGATAGTGCTTGAGGAAACTGCGGTAAAACTTTTTGGAGGTTTCATAGGAAAAGCCCATAAAGTCTTCAACAAAAGAAGCGCCCTCTTCACCGCGGACCACATAAGTATAGTACAGATCACTGATCTCTGAGATAGGGTGTCCGGTGGAGATCCTGTCCATATCGATAAGAAGAGGCTCGCCCTTTACCATAAATACGTTTCCTGTGTGAAAATCACCATGGATAAGAGTATTGAAAGGGGCAATGGTGTCTATAAGCGCCATGCATTTTTGTGCAAGCTCTCTGTTCTCATGTGCGATCCCGCCTTCAACATAGTCCTTGAGCCTCACTGTCACATTCGGGAAAGCATTCTCATCATCGACGGAAATACCGTGAATGGTTCGTGCAAGCTCTGCCATAATTCTTGCATATGTTTTGACCTGTCCCGGAGCTCTTGAGATAGATTTTGACACTGTTTCGGAATCAACTATTTCAAACATCGCGCCGTAGCGGTCACCCACGGAAACTATTCCGAATGAGATTGCGGTAGGCACACCAAGTATAAAGGCTTTTCTGGCCAGAGCGATTTCCTGTTCCACATCCTTGTAGGTATTGTTCTGATTGAATACCTTAATGACAAGTTCATCGTCATATCGGTACACCTCGCCCTTGGCGCCGCGTCCCAGAAGAGTACAGCCGTCCAGGGAAATCTCTTTATACTTCCTGTATCTGGCCTTATCGGAATCAAATGTGTTGGGCCAGATGAAATTAATGTGTTTGATAAGCTCCTTGAAGGCTCCGGTCCTGTTAAGTGAAAGCTCTATAAGCTCCGCGACCGTCTTATAGTACCAGCACTGCATGACAGGGTCGCCCTCATCGAGAGTATCCCAGATCGCCTCACCCATTTCCGAATACATACCGGATATCGAACGCAGATTGGAAAGCTTGTCGGCCAGCCAGACCATTTTGACACCGCGGTCATTGCTGTTTCTCAGGATAGAGAGAGACTCCTCCTTACGTATCTTCCATGTTTCACTGCGGTCCTTATCCGGATATTCGTTTTCCGACTCGGACCGGACCAGATATGCCACACGTTTTCCGAATCTTTTCTCAATTTCCTCCAATGTACCGTCCGTGCTTTCGACAATATCATGCAGAATGCCTGCGGTAATGATCTCCGCATCATCTGTCATTGTAGACAGGATCTCAGCCACCTCCAATGGATGAAGGATAAATGGTCTGTTCTTGAATTTACGTACCTTACCCTGATGCATGATGGTTGCATAAATGATTGCTTCTTCAACGATGTTCATAGATTTCCGGCTCCTTCCTGCTTATACATAGTCTGGTTTTACAGCTTCATCATACCAAAGATAACCGTCCCTGTTGAATTCCTTTACCTTATAGAGTGCTTCGTCCGCACATTTCTTCAGATCTTCGAATTCGGAGGAATCCGCAGGTGATATTGCGGCTCCGGCACTGAAGGTAAAGGTGTGGTCGGTGATCGTGCTTGAGAAATCCGAGGATTTAACGCTGTGGAACTCATCACGGATGGCAGCGAGAGTGCGGCTTATTGCCGGTACGGAATCGGTCTTTGCAAGGACAACATATTCATCGCCGCCGTATCTTGATATAAGATCCGTCCCCCTGAAATGGGATTTCAGTATTTCGGAGAAGGTTTTGAGTATCTTATCTCCTGAGTCGTGTCCGAACAGATCGTTTACCTGCTTGAAATAATCTATATCAAAGAATATAAAGACGGATGGCTCACCACTGTTTACCAGCTGCTGTGCCGCATTGTCGAAGGCCCTGCGGTTGAGCAGCCCCGTAAGAGGGTCATGAATGGACAGCTGTTCGAGCTTCCGGTTTTCTTTCCTGTTTCTTGCATACATATTTATTATGAGAAGTATGACCACAGTCAGCAGGAGAGCAAGGAAGATGAGCACATAGTTCCTGAAGGTATTCATTGTTGCCGACAGGGCATTTCCCGGAATACGGACAACAACGTACCATCCCGGCATATTGTCTATGGCAGCGCAGAACTGCGAATAGTTGATCTTGCCTATTTTGTAGGTAAGAGATGCACTCTTAATGCCCTTGACCATGCTTTTGTGCCACTCGTCATAGGCTTCCTTGTACTCCTCATTTATATCCTGCATGGAAAGATAGGCGTTAGACCAGCTTCCGATGGCATACCGGGCCGTTCCCACACACAGTATCATGTTTGCCGATTCGGCGTCCATAAGCCATATCTCTATCTCGTCTGTCAGAGATTCGGTGTTGACGATATCCTGAAGATCACTCAGTCTGTAGGTTATGAACATTGTTCCATGTCGTCCCCCGGCGTATCTGAATGAAGTGAAAAGGGTGATCACGGGCTGTCCTATGGTAGTGGAGCGGTAGGGTGCCGAAATGGTTATATCCTGATCGTATGTTGCTGCGGATAACAGGTTCCATTTGCGGAATTCGTAACGTTCCTCCGTCGTTGCATACAATACCCCCTCCTCATCTATAAAGCCTATACCGACATAGTCACCTCTCTTGTCAGTTGAAAGCTTTCTGTAGATATCGCCAAGATCCTTGAAATCCTGAGCGGAAAGCACCTCGGAAATGTCCTTTGCGGAATCGGTCATGAAACGAAGGGAATTGTTCATTTTTTCCGTTAAAAGAGTACAGATCTCACTGGACAGATGCTCATCATGCTGTGAGATAAGCCTGTTAAAGGAGATAATAAGATATGCAATGGAAGCCATAAATATTATCATACACAGAATGATGGTCATATAGAAGGACCTGTTATTCTGCATTGAATTCGGTTTTTTTTCTTTCTCTTTTTTCTTTCCCATCGAAATGTTATCAGTTATGTTCTATTACAGAAACAACCTCCGGATTGCCAAGTGTACGTCTGTTTACCGTTACCACACCGGTATCCACGAATTTTGTATTTATTTTTCCGCCTTCAAGCAGCTTCATGGCTGTCTGTACTCCCTTAAAGCTCATATCATACTGACGCTGAAGCATTGTGGATGCGTGATAATCCTCCGAGTTGATGATGCTTTTTATTTCATCGGAATAATCAAAGCCCACCACTGCAATATCTGTGCGGCCGTTATCCGAAACAAACCTTGCGATTTCTTTTGAAGGACCGTTATTGGTGCCGTACAGTCCGTGAAGAGCAGGATATTCCTCCAGGGATTTCGTGATCATGCCTGCAGCTGTGCTGATATCGCCGTTGCAGTTCATTATGTCTGAGATTATATGCCATTTGTCGGGCGAATTCTTTGTCCAGTACTGGTAGAAACCCGCCAGACGTTCGTTGATGGTAAGCGATGCCGCCTGTCCGACAACAATACCCACATAGGCTTCTTCATTCTGTGAGATTCCCATAAGCTCAAGCTCGG
Organism: Lachnospiraceae bacterium; assembly: GCA_017450065.1. GTDB lineage: Bacteria > Bacillota > Clostridia > Lachnospirales > Lachnospiraceae > UBA2868. The sequence goes on along the minus strand of JAFSYI010000084.1, from coordinate 31,934 downwards.
AAAGCATTTCCCGGGCTGCCATCTGCCCTGCCAGAAGATTATCCGTCATATAACAGACGTCAAACTGTTCTGTGTTGGCTGCTGTATCTATAAAGACCATGGGAAGTCCCTGTTCATATATCTCCTCTATCTTGGGTGAAAGCTTTACCGAGTCGTCCGGAGAAAGTATGATGGCGTCGGCTCCGCGTTCCATACACTGCTCAAGGATGACAAGCTGACCTTCCCAATCGGTTTCATTGGATGTGCCCGACATATAAAGATTGCAGTCAAGATCAGCCGCAGCGTCCCTTGCACCGTCTATTATTACCTGCCAGTAGCTTGAATCAATAAGTTTTAGTATAAGGTAGATGTCGGGACGTCCTTCCTTTATTTCGGATAAGGCTTCGAACTCAAAAGAAGAGACATCTGCTTTTTCGCTGTCAGACCCGGAGCCGGAGCAGCTTGTAAGAGATAAGACCGGCAAACAGAAGAACGTTATTATGTATATGAAACTTTTTTTGAACAGGTTCATTTCATGTCCTTATTGTCTGGGTGTTATTAACTATTCAGGACAGGTTTAAAATGCTTCCTGAATAGTTAAAAGATACCATATGTAGTGGAGTTTGTAAATAAATGCATGGCTGAGAATAGGCTTTGTTGTGAAAATGCACTAAAATAAAAAATCCATTCTGTGAAATTTTACATATTTACACTTGCATACTAGCATGTTAAACTATACCCATAATCTAACATGTCAGACGAAAGGCAACCGGAGTTCTGATAACAGAGACAGAGGATTTGTGAAAAGAACGGTATGCCGACGGTCGGCAACAAACAATATATTTCTTAAGGAGGAAATACTTATGAAGAGAAGATTATTATCAGTTGTTTTGGCTGCAACGATGGTAGCATCGCTTCTTGCAGGATGTGGTCTGCAGAGCGCAGCACCCGCACCGGCAGAAGCTCCCGCAGCTGCTGAACCCGCAGCAGAGGAGAAGGCAGAGGAGCCTGCAGCTGAAGAGAAGGCAGAGGAGCCCGCTGAGGAGGCAAAAGAGGAGCCTGCTGAGGAAACATCCGAAGCTGCAGCAGCGAACGATCCCAAGGTTACCTTCGTTATGGCAGAGGTTAACCCTCTTGATACCATCGTTGGTATGACCGATTCCAAGTTCAAGGAAGAGGTTGAGAAGCTTTCGGGCGGTTCTATCGAGATCGACCTTCAAGCAGGCGGTGTTCTCGGATCGGAGAACGATATCCTTGACGGTATGCTTGCAGACAACGGTATCTGTGATATCTCACGTATCTCTGCATTCTCACTTACAAGCTACGGCGGAACGAAGTCACTGCTTCTTTCACTTCCTTATACATTCGTAAGCAGAGACCATTTCTGGAACTTCGCACAGAGCGATCTTGCAAAGGATTTCCTTGAGGAGCCTCAGAAGAACGGCGCCGGAGTTCGCGGCCTGTTCTATGGCGAGGAAGGTTTCCGCCACTTCTTTACGGTTAATGAGATCAAGGGTATCGAAGATCTGGCAGGCATGAAGATCCGTGTTTCCAATGACCCTGTTATGAACGGTCTTGTGGAAGGTCTTGGCGCTTCACCTACAGTTGTTGCTTTCGGTGAGCTTTATTCGGCACTTCAGACAGGAGTTGTAGATGCAGCAGAGCAGCCCATTGCCAACTATAAGTCAAACGCATTCCCTGAGGTTGCAAACAACATCATCCTTGACGGACATACACTTGGCGCTATCGAGGTTATCATCACTGATTCCGCATGGGACAAGATGACACCGGCTCAGCAGGAAGCAATGATGGAAGCAGGCAAGCTTGCAGGTGAGTACTGCAAGGAGATCTCTGCAGACAAGGAAGCAGAAGTTCTTCAGCAGCTTAAGGACGAAGGATGTAACGTAATCGAAGTAACCGATATCAAACCTTGGCAGGATGCAGTTGCAAAGGTTATAGACGAGCAGGTTAACACAGATGAGCTTAAGGATCTGTATCAGAAGATTCTTGATCTTCAGTAAGAAATAAATCACACTGAGTTTTTGAAGGTTTATAAGTGGTGATTAAGGGCACAGCATCAGCAGGTGCTGTGCCCTTACTATAAATAAAAGAAGGAGAAGGTAGTCTTATGTTTGAGAAACTGGACAGGATCAAGCCCGTATATGATGCGATATACAAAGTGGTTCTTGTCATATGTAAGCTGTTGCTTATTGCTGACATACTGATAACCACAATGGCAGTTATGGGGCGTTATATAAGCTTTATTCCCGATCCCTCATGGACTGAGGAAGTGGTACTTACGCTTATGTCATATATGGCCGTTTTGTCAGCGGCGCTTGCAATAAGAAGAGGAGCCCATATAAGGATGACGGCATTCGACCGGTATCTTCCGGACGGTGTACTTAAGGCACTCGATATTCTTGCAGATCTGATGGTATTCGCTTTTGCGATCATCATGCTTGTAGTCGGAATACAGTACGCATCAACGATAGGTTCGAAAGGTACTTATGTTTCAATGCCGAGCGTATCCAGAATATGGATGTATCTGCCGGTTCCGGTTGCGGGAGCAGCAATGATAATATTTGAGCTCGAGACATTTTACGCTCATATCAAGTCGATCGTACTTAAGAGTGATTATATGTCGGGAGCGATCGAGGATAAGGATGAGGTGACTGAAGCGCTTAAGAAAGCGGCAGAAGAAGAGGCTGCAATGAAGGGAAAGGAGAGTGATAAGAAATGAGTGCACAGACTTTGGCAATAGTTGTTTTGCTGGGAAGCTTCCTGCTCATGGTTTTGCTCCGCTTCCCGATCGCATATGCGGTAGGTATTTCGTCTGTATTGTGTCTTATGGTTCAGGGACAGAGCCTTGCAACAATATGTCAGTATATGGTTAAGGGAATCAGTTCATTTTCGCTGATGGCTGTTCCGTTCTTTATAACAATGGGTGTCCTTATGGGAACCGGAGGAATATCGGATAAGCTCATTGCACTGGCTGATTCGATAGTCGGATGGATGACCGGGGGAATGGCAATGGTTAACATTGTTGCATCATATTTCTTCGGAGGCATCTCTGGTTCGGCTGCAGCCGATACAGCATCTATCGGTTCAATAATGATCCCCATGATGGTGGATCAGGGCTATGATGATGATTTCTCAACAGCGGTTACGATAACTTCATCATGTGAGGGACTTCTGGTTCCGCCCAGCCACAATATGGTAATCTACGCAATGAGTGCAGGAGGAGTTTCGGTAGGAGCTCTGTTCCTTGCGGGATATCTTCCCGGAGCCCTGCTGGCAGTATCCCTTATGGTAGGTTCGTATATAATTTCCAAGAAACGTCATTATCCCAAGGGCGACAAGTTCTCCATCAAGCGTCTCGGAAAACAGTTCGTTGCTTCGTTCTGGGCACTGGCAGCAGTACTTATTGTTGTCGTAGGCGTTGTAGGCGGTGTGTTTACAGCTACAGAGTCAGCAGCTGTAGCGGTTATATACAGTCTTATTGTTTCGGTATTTATCTATAAGGGACTTAACTGGAAGGGTGTATGGCAGGCACTGGATAAATGTATCGATACGCTTTCGATAGTGCTTATTCTTATTTCAACATCGGCAATATTCGGTTTCTGTCTTACCAGGCTTCACGTACCGGATATGGCGTCCAAGGCAATCCTCGGTGTATCGAGCAACCCTTATGTTATCGCGCTGCTTATTGATCTTATACTCCTTATACTCGGATGTATCATGGATATGGCGCCGATCATTCTTATAGCAACACCCATACTGCTCCCTATAGCAACATCAATAGGAATCACACCTGTACAGTTCGGTATCATCATGGTGCTTAACTGTGGTATCGGTCTTCTGACACCTCCTGTAGGCGCTGTGCTTTTCATAGGTTCGGCTGTTGGTCACTGTAAGATGGAGAGAGTTGTCAAGGCAACACTTCCGTTCTATGTATGCATGATCATCACACTGCTTCTGGTAACCTTTATCCCGGGTATCGCAATGTTCCTGCCTGAACTGCTTAGTAAATAAGCTGAAGAATATGGAACTGCGATGATCATAATAATGTATTGTTGGAAACAAACCGGAGACGGAAATGAATTTTAATTACAAATACCGCGTGAAAACTTCAGATCTGTGGCAGGCTTCAATGTATTATGCATACTCATCCTTTATGGGAGTGGTTAATCTGGTCTGCATCGTTTCGGCCATAGTGCTTATAATAAGCCGGTGGCGGGATGCGTCGGATCTTTTCAGGACGGTAATGCTTTTGTTCCTGCTTATATTTACTGTGTTCCAGCCTCTTATCATATGGCTTCGTGCCAGGGCTTCTCTTGGCGGGGTGTATTCCGAGCTTGAGTTGGCCTTCTCTCAGGCGGGGGTTACGATAATATCCGACGGCCGGAAGCAGCACAAGCAGTGGAAGAGTGTCAGGGCAGTAGTAAAGAAGCCGACCATCCTCCTTATTTATATGGAGGATGGCAACGGCTATATACTCAGGAACAGCGTTTTAAAGGAAACACGCAATGAACTGTACGCTTTTCTTTCGGATATGCTCAATAAGAAGGAAAGCGGTGCAGACAGAAAATAGAGTTGTTTATACAGGAGGATAAGTGATGGGAAAGATCGTAACTTTTGGTGAGATAATGCTAAGGCTGGCGCCTAACGGCTATTACAGGTTCTTTCAGGATGACCAGATGCAGGCAACCTTCGGCGGCGGAGAGGCTAATGTATCGGTATCGCTTGCCAATTACGGCATGGATTCCGTATATGTTACCAGGCTTCCGAAGCATGCAATAGGACAGGCTGCTGTCAACAGCTTGAGATATTTTGGCGTGGATACAAGCTATATCGCAAGAGGCGGTGACAGGGTTGGTATCTACTTCCTTGAAAAGGGAGCTTCACAGAGAGGCAGCGTATGTATTTATGACAGGGCACATTCGTCTATCCAGGAGGCATCTGCTTCCGATTTTGACTGGGATAAGATATTCGAAGGAGCGGACTGGTTCCATTTCACCGGTATTACACCCGCTCTTGGTGAAAACCTCGTAAATATATGTCTTGATGCCTGCAAGGCAGCTCATGCACATGGTGTAAAGATAAGCTGTGATCTTAATTACAGAGGAAAGCTGTGGACGAGGGAACAGGCAAGAGAGGCAATGACAAAGTTATGCGAGTATGTGGATGTATGTATTTCCAATGAAGAAGATGCCAAGGATGTGTTCGGCATTGAGGCGGAGGGAAGCGACATTACGGGTGGAAAGCTTAATACCGAGGGATATAAGTCGGTAGCTAAGCAGCTTGCAGATAAGTTCGGCTTTGAAAAGGTGGCAATAACGCTTCGTACTTCAATATCCGCCAATGACAATGACTGGCAGGGAATGCTCTATGACGGCAGGGATTACTGTTTCTCCAAGCAGTATCATTTACATATTGTTGACAGAGTGGGCGGAGGCGACAGCTTCGGCGGAGGACTTATCTACTCACTGGTTAACGGATATTCGACACAGGATGCAATTGAATTCGCAGTGGCAGCATCAGCATTAAAGCATTCGGTTGAGGGTGATTTCAACAGAGTGAGCGTTGATGAAGTAAAGAAGCTTGCCGGCGGCGACGCATCGGGAAGAGTTCAGCGTTAACGGAAAGATATACAGGGAATAAAAATTTATGAAGCAATCGGATAAGAGGAGTAAGCTTAAATGAAGAGATTTATGGATGATGATTTTATATTGGGAAATGATACGGCGAAGCATCTGTTTCATGATTATGCAGAAAACCTTCCTATAATAGATTACCATTGTCATCTTTCGCCGAGGGAAATATATGAAGATGTCAGATTTGACAGTCTCGGAGATGTGTGGTTCGGGGGGAAGCAGGCTGACGGAAGCTATTACGGAGATCATTATAAGTGGCGTCTTATGAGATCAAACGGCATGGCTGACGATGAGGTGACCGGAAGAAAGGATGAGCTTGCAAGGTTTAAGGGCTTTGCGGATACGCTCAGCATGGCTATAGGTAATCCCATGTATCACTGGTGCCATCTTGAACTTAAGAAGTATTTCGGTGTTACCGAGCCGTTAAATGCAGATAATGCGGAAGCAATATGGAACAAATGCAATGACAGACTGAAGAACGATCCTTCGATGTCGGCCAGAGGACTGATCCGACAGAGCAATGTTGCTTATGTGGGTACAACGGATGATCCGGTCGATTCGCTTGAATGGCATGAAAAAATAGCAAAGGATGAAAGCGTTGACTTCCTTGTGAGACCTTCCTTCAGACCGGATAAGGCCATCAATATTTCAAAGCCGGGCTTTAAGGAGTATATTGGAAGCCTTGCCGAAGCTGTGGGCAGGGAGAGCCTTGATTCAACGCAGGATGTAATAGACGCGCTGGTAAACAGGGTGGAATTCTTTGCATCCCGCGGATGTCTTGCCTCGGATCACGGTCTTGATTATGTTCCGTTCAGGAAGCTGCCTATGGAGGTATGCGACACTGCTTTCAAAAAAGCAATGAACGGTGAGCCCGTGAGCCCTGAGGAAGCTGAGGGCTATCAGACAGCTGTTCTTGTTGCATTGGGTAAGGCATATCATAAGCATAATATCGTAATGGAGCTGCATTATTCATGCTTAAGGAATATGAATGAAAGGATGTTTAAAAAGCTTGGTCCGGATACAGGCTATGATATGATCGCTCAGAATACCTGCGGCGGAAGCGTGGCAAACCTTCTGTCCGAGCTTGATATGACGGACGAACTTCCCAAGACGATCATTTTCTCGCTTAATCCGGCTGATAACGAGCAGATAGGAACTATCCTCGGATGCTTCCAGTCATCTGAGGTTCCCGGTAAGATACAGCATGGACCGGCGTGGTGGTTCAATGATACGAAGTCGGGTATGGAAGAGCAGATGAAATCACTTGCCAACCTGGGGCTCCTTGGCAACTTCATAGGAATGCTTACCGATTCCAGATCCTTCCTGTCTTACACAAGACATGATTATTTCAGAAGGATAATGTGCAATCTCATAGGTGGCTGGGTTGAGAACGGCGAATATCCGTGCGATGAGAAGGCACTTAAGAGGATTGTTGAAGGCATATCCTACAATAATGCGAAAAGATATTTCGGAATCTGAAGATCCGGAAGACAGAACAATTCCGGGGAGGTACAAATGGTTGAATCTTTGAATGCTCTGACATACGAAAACCTTAAGCGGGATATAATGACTCTGTCTCTGATGCCCGGTGAGGTGCTGTCGGCTGCCAAGATAGCTGACAGATATAATGTAAGCCGTACTCCGGCAAGAGAGGCTCTGGTTAAGCTTGAGACCGAGGGACTGGTTGATATATACCCACAGGTCGGTTCTGTTGTTTCAAAGATAGATGAGAACAGGGCAAAGCAGGAGTGGTTTGTAAGAAGAGCCCTTGAGATGGGCGTGGTGGACGGACTGTTTGAAAACGTTTCTGAGGATGACATCCGGAAAATGCGGGAATACTGCAGGCAGATGGAAGAAATATCCGGTGAGATGGATGACCCGTTCAAAACCTATGATTATTTAAGATACGATAATGAATTTCATGCAGTCACATATTTTGTGGCCGGACAGAAACTGGCAGCAGAGCTTGTGGCAAATACGATGGCTCACTATAACAGGATAAGATTTCTGATAATCAGAGAGAAGACCTATAATGACAGGACTCTCGAATCGCATGAGCAGCTGGTAGGCAGTATCGGTGCCAGGAATAAAGAAACATACAGAAAGCTGCTTCATGAGCACATCTGGTTTTTTGAAAAGGATATTGAAGAGATCAAGAAGGTAAGACCGTTACTTTTCAAACAGGACACAGATACGGCTCGGGAGCGGGAGTAAAACAGTCTTTCAGGATCCCCGGTCAGGGGAAGAAAAGGAGTACTTTACTATGCACGTTTATAACAAGGATAAACAGTATAAGGATCTCGGTGGCGGAGTGATGCGCAAGGTCCTGGCTTACAGCGACAACATAATGAATGTGGAGCTTAAGTTCGAAAAAGGAGCAGTGGGTGAAATGCATAAGCATCCCCATGAGCAGATAGGCTATGTTATTGAAGGCTCTCTTATATATAAGGAAGAAGGAAGCGAGGATGTAACACTTAATGCGGGCGATACATATATTGTTGCCCCCAATGTGATGCATGGTATAGAATGCCTTACCAATGTAAAGCTTCTTGATATCTTTACGCCGATGAGAGAAGACTTTGTATGACTGTTTAGATAAGAAGACATCAGTTAAGCACAAAACTGAAAGGAGTGAATAAATTGAACGATTTACTTAACAGGATCCATGATATCGGGATAGTGCCTGTTATAGCTATTGAAGATGCAAAAAAGGCGGTACCGCTTGCCAAAGCTCTGGTTAAGGGAGGGCTTCCCGCAGCCGAGGTTACCTTCCGTACGGAAGCGGCAGCCGGTGCGATCAAGGCCATAGTTGCAGAGGTCCCCGAGATGATAGTGGGAGCGGGTACGGTTCTTACAAAAGAGCAGGCGGACAGGGCAATAGAGGCCGGAGTAAGCTTCATAGTAAGCCCGGGCTTTAATCCTGAGATAACAAAGTATGTGCTGGATAAGGGCATATGTATGCTTCCCGGTACCGCAACGGCAGGTGAGATGGAGCAGGCCATGATGCTTGGCCTTGATGCGGTTAAGTTCTTCCCGGCTGAACAGAACGGAGGAGTAGATAAGCTCAAGGCACTTGCAGGTCCGTATAAAACTCTCAGATGGATGCCCACAGGCGGGGTAAATACAGCTAATCTGGTTAATTACATGAGCTTTGACCAGGTGCTTGCATGCGGTGGTACATGGATGGTAAAGAAGGATCTCATAGAAGGTGAGAAGTGGGATGAGATAACAGCCATCTGCAAGGCTGCTGTAAAGAATATGCTCGGACTGGAGCTTAGGCATATAGGAATTAACAGTGTAGATGAGAGGAAAGCGGAAGCTACGGCAAAAACCTTATGTGCTCTGTTTGATCTTGAATATAAGCCGGGGAACAGCTCAATATTTGCGGGTAAGGAATTCGAGATAATGAAGAGCATTGGTAAAGGTACGCATGGACATATCGCAATAGCAGCGATCAATGTAGACAGGGCTGTATATCATCTTTCAAGGGCAGGCGCGAAATTTGATGAGAGCACAAGGAAGAGTGATGGCAGGGGAACGAAGGCTATCTACCTTGATGGCGAATTCGGGGGCTTTGCTATCCATCTTGTAAGGAAATAAGAAAATCCGGAAGGGAAGTCCATATGAGATTTATCACGGCAGGTGAAATAATGCTAAGGCTGACGCCTCCGAATTATAATAAGATAAGAGTTGCCAATGAATTTGAGGCAAGCTATGGAGGGAGCGAGGCAAATATTGCACTCGCTCTTGCCAATCTTGGTATTGATTCCACTTTTTTTTCGGTGGTACCCAATAACAGTCTCGGAAAGAGTGCAATAAGGATGTTAAGGAGCAATGATGTGCATTGTTCTCCGGTTATCCTTTCTACGCCGGAAGAGACTCCGACTCACAGGTTGGGAACCTATTATCTTGAAACGGGATACGGGATAAGACCCAGTAAGGTAACCTATGACAGAAAGCACAGTGCCATTACTGAATATGATTTCGATAACACTGACATAGAAGAACTGCTTAAGGATTATGACTGGCTCCATTTGTCGGGAATAACGCCTGCGCTGTCCGACAGCTGTGCTGAACTGGTAATGAACTGCTTAAAGGCGGCAAAACGAATAGGACTTACAGTAAGCTTTGACGGTAATTTCAGATCCGGGTTATGGAGCTTTGAGAAGGCAAGAGATTTCTGTACGGGGTGCCTTCCATATGTAGATGTTCTTATGGGTATAGAGCCTTATCATCTGTGGAAGGATGATAATGACCATACAAAGGGTGACATAAAGGATGATATACCGCTGCAGCCGGATTTCGAACAGCAGGAGATGGTCTTTAAGGAGTTCGTGAAGAAGTATCCGGGTATATCATGTATTGCACGGCATGTGCGTTATGTTCACTCCGGAAGCGAGAACAGCCTGAAGGCATATATGTATTACAGAGGCAATACATATGAGAGCAGGACATATACATTTAATATCCTTGACAGGGTAGGAGGCGGTGATGCCTTTGCGAGCGGACTGATATATGCAATGTTAAAGGGTTATGAGCCTCAGGAGATGGTGGATTTCGCAACTGCAAGCAGCGTTATCAAGCATACCATACATGGCGACGGGAATATTACCGATGATGAAGCCACAATACGTAATATAATGAAAATGAATCTTGATATAAACAGATAAAAGCCGGCTTACACAGCCTGAATCTTAAAACCGGCAAACGGAAAAGGCCGCGGGATCATCCTCTCGCGGCCTTTTTGGCTTTCTTTACATTATACATGAGCTTGTCTGCTTCCTCTACATACTCATTAAGCGTGATGCCTGAATGGGGATCTGTTATCACATAACCTATGCTGAGCTCCGGTATGGAAGGAAGGTTGAATTTTTCCGATTCCCGCGGGAGATTGTAGTTTATGTTATTGATCAGTTCTTCGACTTCCGCAGGATCCTCTATGGGTGTAAGAACGAGGAACTCATCGCCGCCGAAACGTACGGGAATGGAATTGCCGGTAACGCTGTTTTTGATGGCTGTTGACACACATCGTATGGCATCATCACCGCATGAATGACCGAAGGTATCATTAAACCATTTCATTTTGTCCATATCTATGAACAGTACAGTAAGCTTTTTTTCGTTATCGTGCGTTTTCTTAAAGAGCCGTGTGGCAAGATGATGATATCCGAGACGATTACACATCCCTGTCAGATTGTCGCTCATTGAAATACCCGAAAGCATCTGGTTCACATATTCAAGCTTCTTGCCGGCAAAGAAGCTTCTCATAGCCATGGTAAGGGTGTTTACGATGGGCGCGATATTTCCGGTATGCATTATATCCGAGCAGTCGTTTATTGCTACGAATCCGACAGTCGCATCCATGAAGTGAAGCGGAATAAACATATAATCATTTCCACGCTGCTCATTATCAAAATACGGGAAAAGGCCATGAATGATCTCATGGGTACAGCTGCCTCCGCGTTTCCTGTTCCATGTGTAGATTATCTCGAGAGTATCGGGATATCCGTCCTTCTTAAGAGAGCTGGTGCCGGGCTTGATATTTCCGGTATCGGGATCGAGTTCTATCTGGCTTCCGTAATCATAAAGCTCCTTATCGATCGCTATCCAGAAACCCTTGCATCTTATCTCACTTATGCAGGGGGCAAGCGATTCACATATCTGTTCGAGAGTGTCACACCCGGGAAGACTGTACTGGAGCGTACATATACGGTCGTTTATCTTGGCGGTATAAACCTCTTTGACAATGGATTCGGCCACTCTGGCTTCCAGTCTGCTTTCGGAGATCCTGTTTTCACCGGTTGATTCCCTTTTGATGATACGGGTATCTGTATAAGTGATGGGATCGACATTCTCGCCCCTCCAGATCCTTTCAAGCAGACCGATGCATGTCTTCCCCATTTCCCACCTGTACTGATCTACCGTTGTTATTCCGGGAGAGTGGTAGGATGATGAATCTACATTGTCAAAGCCGGTGATATACAGATCACCGGGGATCTTTATTCCATGGGATGCAGCTGCCTTGCAGGCTCCCGTAGCTATCCAGTCGTTGGCGCAGATTATCGCCTGGGGAAGCTTCCCGGAATGCTGCATATATACTTTTTCGAATCCGTTAACACCGCATTCGGCGGTAAAGCTCTCTGAGTAGAAACGGATACTCTCTGCAGGGAGCCTGTGCTCCTTACAGTAAAGCTTCAGAGCTTCGGTACGTATAATATTCTCATAGTTGTCCGAAGGTCCCATAAGGAACCAGAAATCCGTAAGACCAAGATCTCCATGGAGATATTCTATTATCGACGTCATTGCAGAGCTGTTATTTATGCCCACATAATAGAAGTCCGCAATGCTGTTTGCCAGAGCAAGGACCGGCTTGCCTGATGCGGCTGCCGCACGGATTATATATGAGGCGCCTCTGGCTCCGTAAATATTTCCGCCCGTATTGCCTACATTGCTGATATCAAGAAGAATCCCGTCAAAATCATTAAGATCGGGAAGGCGGTAGATGCTGTATTCACCGCAGTTGTGAGCTGCATCATATCCTGCATAGCCTGCACTTCGGAAAATATATAGATTAATGTCTTCTTCGGCATTGTTTATAGCTTCGCAGAATCCGGCGATCCTTTCATAGGTGAAGGCACGTTTGGCATCATTAAGAATATAGATTATTTTTTTCATATTCTACCCCTTAATATCTTTGTCATTCCTAATCCCTGCAATTTCCAGCTTGGCCTGTTGGGCAAGAGCCTTTGGGGAAATCCCGTATTCTTTTTTAAAAGCACGGTAGAAGCTTGAGTAATCATCAAAGCCGTGCTGCTGACAGACCGAGGATGCGGGTACACCGGCGATTATTGCATCATGGCACATCGTAAGCCGTCTTTTGGTAATATATTTGTGGATTGAAATGCCTATGTTATCTTTAAAAACATGCGACAGATAATATTTACTCAGGAAAAAGTGATCGGCTATCCTGTCAAGCGTCAATACCTCGTCGATATTGTTGTCTATATATGTGCAGATGTTTTTATAAAGTGAATCCTGCTGGCTGGGCAGGGGTTTGTTGATCTGCTCATATGCCAGGCGGTTTATGGTCAGCCCGAGATCTGAGATCAGTATCAGTATACGGCTGTCGCGGCCGAAACGGTTGCCTTTCTGCTCTTCGATAATACTGTAGAGCCTGTTAAGAACAAGACTGAAAGCGGTTCTCTCGGTATGGATAAGATGACAATTCTCCTTCATCACAAGATCCGGGTAGTAGCTAAGATCCGGGCAGACCTCCACGAGACGGTTATAAAAGGGTATGCTCAGCCACAGATCAAAACGGCGGTAAGGAACATCAAAGTTCTTTACAAAGACCCCGTGAGTGGTATTGGGAGGTATATAAAAGATATCACCGTAAGACAGACTGTAATTCTTCTGCCGTATACTGAGTTCCACATTGCCCTCAAGAAAAAAATATAATTCATAATAGGGATGTGAGTGAAGTCCCGTCCTTTTTACCGGATTGGTGTCACGGTAGTAGAAGAGCTCGAAATCTTCGGATATCATATATTGTCTGTCATCATAATTTGTTGTAAGATTCTTTTTCATATCAATCAGGGTTCCGGCTTTCGGCGTATGGTATCATACCGCTTAATCGTTAACAATAATGCTGTCGTCCTCCTTTTCCGATTCGAATCTGGAAATGTCCAGATTGCCGGGGTCCTGTCCTATGTAGGCACTTATTCCGCCGTCTATGTATATGACCTGTCCGTTAACAAAATCGGAAGCGGGAGAAGCGAGGAATACTGCAAGTCCTTTAAGCTCATCTGTATGTCCCCATCTCTGTGCGGGAGTCTTGGAGCGTATGAAACGGTCAAATGGATTGATCGACCCATCCTCACCCCTTTTGCGAAGAGGCGCTGTCTGCGGAGTGGCTATATAACCGGGACCAATACCGTTACACTGGATGTTGTACTGACCGTATTCGGAGCAGATATTGCGTGTGAGCATCTTAAGTCCACCCTTTGCGGCAGCATATGCGGATACTGTTTCACGCCCGAATTCACTCATCATTGAACAGGCGTTTATTATCTTGCCGCCTCCTTTTTTGATCATAGCCGGGATCACGGCCTTACTGCATATGAACGGACCCGTAAGATCCACGTTTATGACGCGGTTCCACTCTTCAAGGGACATTTCAGTCATGGGAATACGTTTTATTATTCCGGCATTGTTGACGAGGATATCAATACTTCCGAACCGTTCCTCAACATCTTCAACAAATGACCGGACCTGAGCTTCGTCCGTAACATCGCATACAGCTCCGTATACGTCAAAACCGGCCTCTTTATACTCCTTAACGGCTTTTTCCACACGCTCCTGATTGGAACTGTTGAATACTACGGTGGCACCTGCTTCGGCAAAAGCCATCGCGTATGCCATCCCAAGTCCGTAAGATGCGCCCGTTACCCATGCTACTTTTCCGTCAAGACGAAAGCTGTCAAGAATTCCTGCCATGATATGTCCTCCCTTTTGATAGCCATCAGTTACTTTATATCTATTATATAACCTAATATTCATATTTCAAAGAAAATTGCATTTAAAACAAGAAATGCAATATAAAAAGCAATTTTATCAGTATCGTTGAATGCTTTGAACAAATATAATCAAGTATAGAAAGAAACGGTATTTTAAGATTGACGGAGGACGTTTATGGATACCATAAGGATACACCCGGAGGACAATGTAGTAGTTGCGCTGCATGATATAGATAAGGGACAGAGTATAGAGACGGGAGATAAAGCCGTCACAGTGCGGGAGAAGGTTGGAAGAGGCCATAAGATAGCCATAAGAGATATTCCGAAAGACAGTCCGGTGATAAAGTACGGAACCCGGATAGGGATAGCGAAGGAAGAGATAAAGACCGGGTGCTTCGTCCACACCCATAATGTTAAGACAGCTCTTTCCGAAGAGGCAGAGTATGAATATGATCCCGTTATTAATAAGCTTCCGGAGATAAAGGGCCGGACATTCATGGGATACAGGAGGGAGAACGGAAAAACAGGAATACGTAATGAAATCTGGATAATACCTACGGTAGGCTGCGTTAATTCAATTGCAGAGAATCTTGTAAGGGACAATCAGGATCTTGTCACAGGATCTGTGGACGGGCTTCACTGCTTTACCCATCCTTACGGATGCTCCCAGATGGGGGATGATCATGCGACCACGAGGAAGCTGCTCGCAGCTCTGGTACGTCATCCCAACGCAGGCGGCGTTCTTGTTTTGTCACTGGGCTGTGAGAACCTTACGGAGGAGCAGTTCCGGGAAGAACTCGGAGAATGGAACGATGAGAGAGTTAAATTCCTGACCTGTCAGAAGGTTGAGGACGAGATGCTGGAGGGAAGAAGGCTTCTTAAGGAACTCAGTGCATATGCCGGAAAATTCAGGCGGGAAGATACAGATGCATCGGAGCTTATTGTAGGAATGAAGTGCGGAGGCTCGGACGGTCTGTCAGGAATTACAGCCAATCCGACGGTCGGAAGATTTTCCGACAGACTTATCTCCATCGGAGGTTCCACGGTGCTTACGGAAGTTCCCGAAATGTTCGGCGCGGAATCAATGCTGTTTAACCGCTGCAGGGACAGAGAGACCTTCGATAAAGCTGTTGCAATGGTTAACGGATTTAAAAAATACTTTACGGATCACGGTCAGGTGGTCTATGAGAACCCGAGTCCCGGTAACAAGGCAGGAGGCATAACAACTCTTGAGGATAAATCCTGTGGCTGTGTCCAGAAGGGCGGCAGTGCACAGGTGGTTGATGTCCTTGGATATGCAGAACCTGTTAAATGTAAGGGACTGACTCTTCTGTCAGGTCCCGGAAATGACATGGTCTCAACAACGGATCTTACCGCAGCCGGTGTACATATGATACTGTTTACAACAGGGAGAGGTACTCCGTTCGGCGCACCGGTTCCGACGGTTAAGATATCGACAAACACCGCATTGTATGAAAAGAAAAGTAACTGGATAGACTTCAATGCCGGTACGATAGCCGATGGTACGGAGTCTATGGATGAAGCGGCCGACCGGCTGCTTGATCTGGTAATTGATATAGCATCGGGTAAGCTGACAAGGCAGGAAAACGGCGAGATAAGGGGAATCGCGATATTTAAAGATGGAGTGACCCTGTAATGGAAAAAAGGAGCTGGTAATCATGGAACGATTAAGTTATTCGGTATTGGAAAAGATCGGTTATAAAGGATATCTTCTTAAGGATGCGCCTGAGAGAGTGCTGCAGTTCGGAGAAGGTAATTTCCTCAGGGCGTTTATGGAAGGTTTTATCGATACTCTTAATGAAAAGGCTGATTTTAACGGAAAGGTTGTGATATGCCAGCCGCGGCCGCCGAGACCGAACGGGACATATGACAAGATCAATGAACAGGAAGGACTCTATACGCTTATCATGAGAGGACAGGAGAACGGCGAGAAGGTAAATGATTCCAGAGTGATATCCTGCGTTTCGAGGTGTATCAATCCCTATGTGGAATACCGGGAATTCATTAAATGCGCAGCCAATCCCCGGCTTCGTTTCATAGTCAGCAATACGACGGAGGCCGGCATTGCCTATGACCCTGAATGCCTGTTTGAAGATGAACCTGCATCAAGCTTTCCCGGAAAGCTTACTCAGTTCCTGTATGCAAGGTATAAGAACAGGCTTCCCGGCTTCATAATACTTTCCTGTGAGCTTATAGACAGAAACGGAGACGAGCTTCACAGATGTGTAAACAGCTATATAGAGCAGTGGAAGTTACCGGAGGAATTCAAGAGCTGGGTTGAGAAGGAAAACATCTTCTGTTCGACGCTGGTTGACATGATAGTGCCCGGTTATCCAAAGACTGAGGCCGAGGATCTGTGGGAAGAGCTTGGCTATGTGGATGAGCTTATAGATGCCGCCGAGGTGTTCGGAGCATGGATAATAGAAGGACCGCAGAGTATTAAGGATGAATTCCCTGTGGACAGGGCAGGACTTCCGATACGTATTGTGGACAATGTTGATCCGTATAAGAAGCGTAAGGTCAGGATATTAAACGGAGCGCATACTGCCATGGTCCTGGGAGCATACCTTGCAGGCAAGGATATAGTGAGGGACTGCATGCAGGATGATGTGATAAAAGGATATATGAACAGAGCTCTTGATGATGAGATAATACCGGTGCTTAAGGGAATAGACAGGAACGAGCTTGAAGAATTCGCGGCTTCGGTAACAGACAGGTTCGCCAATCCCTTTATCGATCATGAGCTTCTGTCCATTTCGCTTAATTCCGCAGCCAAATGGAAGGCAAGGGTAATGCCTACCATACTTGAATATTATGAGCAGAGAAAAGAACTTCCGAAGATACTTACGTTCTCCTTTGCGGCATTCTTAAGCTTCTATCATCTCGGAAGAGAGAACGCCGTCGGAGCCCTTAAGGCTGAAAGGAACGGAGAGATGTTCCTTATAAGGGATGATGAGTGGGTGCTTGAGGAATTCCTTAAGCTTAAGGATGAACCGGATGAGGTGGTTGCAAAGACAATAATAAATAATGAGAAATTGTGGGATGATTCCCTTAAAAACCTTGAAGGCTTTACGGATGAGGTTATAGCGGATCTTGCGCTTATAAGGGAAAAGGGCATGTACGAGGCCATGAAGGAAATATCGGAAAACTGATGTGGTTCCGGGGGGACCCGGGGACCCGGGGACGGTTCTGTGGTCCCCGCCGGCCAATAAAAGAGACAGGAGATTTGTGGAATCCCCTGTCTTTTTGTTTCACTATGATAACTGTCTTACTATACTGGTGCGCCGTTTCTTCTTGGCTTCGTAGAGGATTTCATCGGCACGTCCTATGAGCTCGGGTATTGAAGCATCGGGAGTGCAGACAAATTCAACGTAGCCGGTTGAGAACTCCACATAATACGGTTTGAAGCTGGTCGCATTAAGCTTCTTGCACTTTTCCTTCATGGAAGCGATCATTTTCCTGGGGTCTTCCTTGCCGGTAAAGACATAGAAGGAGATAAATTCATCGCCGCCGATACGTCCGCTGAAGCCGTTTGAATCGAAGGTCTCCTTTAATATATCTGAAGTATGTGTCAGAGCGAAGTCACCGTCAGAATGCCCGAAAATATCATTGATCTGTTTGAGGTGATCCAGATCTGAGAAGAAGATGGCTGCACGTTTGCCTTCGTTTGCCCTGTTGGCATCTATCACATGCTCCATAAATCCGCGCCGGTTATACAGACCCGTAAGCTGGTCATTGGCAGATATGAAGTTAAGTATTTCGTTCTTTTCCTTAAGTGTCTTAAGCGTATCCTCGAGGCGTTTCTTGGCTTCCATTTCCTTACGGCTTATCTGAAGGTAAGCCTGCGCGGTGCTTATCTGAAGCCCTATGCCGTACAGGGCTCCGACGGAATCGGCATCTATCTCACAGAGCATAAGTCCGTACTGATATTCCTCCGCAAACAGTACAAAAGCAACATATCTGTGTCCGGGCGAAGAGGGGTATCGTGAAACAATACCTGTATCCATGTTTATGACCGGACGCTTTTCGGGTGAATACGATCTGATCTTTCCCTCGTTATATTCCGCAGCAAGATACAGCACCTTCGGACATACAAATTCCTTATTTCTCGGATAACGCTTAGGCTTCTCCAGAAGGTACAGATATGCACTCAGCGCACCCTGGGATTTAATATGTTCCATTGCGGTCCTGTAGAAGTTCTTGTCATTACCGACGTTCTCCATCATTTTCTGGATCATCGCCGGAGCCATCCAGTTCCTTCTCTTAAGCCGTTCATATGTTTCATTGCTCTGGTGCATGATGAAAGACTCAAGATAGGTATCGGTCACCTCGAAGGCATGGCTCTCAAGCAGCAGACGTTCCTTTATATCGGTAATGGATTCAACGTATTCTATGACCTGATGAAGCGTCTCGGTAAATCTTGAAATATTTATATATTCGCTGGCATCGGAAGTAAAAAGGTTGCGGACAAGGGTAAGCGAATCTTCACCGATCTGCTGCCTGTCATGCTGTGTAAGGATTCCATCGCGTATCTTTAACATCATGGTTATGAAATCAACGTAGTAATCCTTACATATGGAAGAGGAGCTGTTGGTATTAACACCCTTCATGGAGGTCTGTGAAGCACAACGCGCCGCTGCAGCTATATTCGATGAATCTGAAGAATCCTTAGTCACCTGAAGTATCTCAAGCATGAGATTGGAACCCTTCGTGCTGTAATAGGCGCATCCACAGGATCCACGCTGCTTGAAATGAGCGGGGAGCAGTATTTTCTTGCTCGTATGCTCGCGGCATATCTGCAAAGCAAGCTTGAATGCTTTATAGCCCATCTCGATACCGTTCTGATCGGCGGTTGTAAGAGGCGGATCCATCTGCTGAGCCTGCTCCATATCGTCATATCCGGTAACCGCAATGTCTTTACCGACCACGAGCCCGCGCTGCTTGCATACACGGTAAATACTGATCGCCATTTCATCATTGGCGCTTACTATGGCTTCCGCATCCGGATTATTATCAAGGATACGGTTTACAAGGTTGTCCACGTTGGTAGAGTAGTCACCGTATTCGATCATTGTGTCATCGACGGGAAGATTATGAACTGCCATGCTGTCAAGGTAGGCACGCCTTCGGTCTGTTGCATCGGCATTATTCTTCGGTCCGCTTATATGGAGGATCTTCTTATACTTATGATGGGAAATAAGATGCTCCATGATATTCTTCATACTGTTGTAATTATCACTCATTATGAAGGTATCTTCCGAATCCTTCTCATATTCTTCCAGTATTACAAGAGGTACCTGCCTAAACTTGCTGATAAATTCCTCCTTATTCTCCTGTTCAAAATAGATACACAGGGTACCGTAAGAGATTATCAGCACATCAAGCTTACTGATAAGCGCATAATCGTACAGCGCATTAAACTGGTAATTAAATGCCATGGATCCCTCTGTGTTGCTTTCCTTCCAGAAATCAAATGCATTTCCCTGGGCGCCGAGAAACAGTGTTACGTTGACATTCTCGTTACGTGCGGCCTCATATATTCCCTCTACCAGTTCCTTGGGATGCTGTGTATGGATATTTCCGAGCATGACTCCGATGTGAAATACTTTTTCATCAGTGGAAGACATATATACCTCCTGAAAGAAACGACTCCTATAGTAAATGCATATATTGATAACATTATACTATATATATTGGTTAATTGAAAGTTAATTTGCTGAAATTTATTAAATAGTGGAACTATTCGCGGCGGCTACCGGATCATATTTATAAGATATGTGCAACTATTCAGAACAGGTAATGTCATAAGGAATCCACCGCAAGCGGTACCCCTTATGACGAATCCTCAAAATACTTCGTATTTTTCGCTGTATTGGATTCATCCAGCATATATACTAAATTCGAAAACACCTCATTAAGTATATATGCATGGCTCACACTAAGCTCGAAAAAACCTCGCTAAGTGTTCTGCTCAAATACATATATTTATAAAATATGTCTCTTTCATGCAAGCATGAGAGCCATATTTTAAAATATATGTGCTGTTCTGAATAGTTGCACATTGCACAAATCGGGAGGTTATATATTGGTAAATAATCCTATGGAAATTGTTATCAGGACGTGTTAGTATACTTGTATACAAGTAAAACGTAAAGATCAGTATTTAAACAGTATCTATATTTTAATTTGTAACCGTTAATGAATTATATTTAAAGAAAAGAGGACAATGATTATGGAAATGACAATGAGGTGGTTCGGAACCGGATTTGACACAGTTACGCTTAAACAGATCAGACAGGTGCCGGGTGTGAAGGGAGTTATAACAACACTGTATGACACTACGCCCGGTGAACTGTGGACAAGAGAGCGGATCAAAGCCCTTAAGGATGAAGTGGAGGCATCGGGACTGCGTATATCCGGTATTGAATCCGTTAACATCCATGATTCTATTAAAATAGGTACTCCTGACAGAGACCGGTATATCGACAACTATATCGAGACGCTTAAGAACCTCGGTGAAGAGGATATACATATGGTATGCTACAATTTCATGCCGGTTTTTGACTGGACCAGATCGGAGCTTGCAAGGAAGAGGCCTGACGGCTCCACCGTTCTTGCCTATTCGCAGAAGGCAATAGATGCACTTGATCCCGAGACAATGTTTGATTCCATCAAGGGCGATGCAAACGGTGCGGTGCTTCCCGGATGGGAGCCTGAGCGTATGGCGAAGATAAAGGAGCTGTTCGAGGCATATAAGGATGTGGACGAGGAGAAGCTGTTTGAGAACCTTAAGTACTTCCTTGAGAGGATAATGCCTGTATGTGATAAATATGATATCAATATGGCAATACATCCGGATGATCCCGCATGGTCGGTATTCGGCCTTCCGAGGATAATAATCAACCTGCCCAATATCCAGAGGATGATGAAGATGGTTGACAATCCGCATAACGGCGTAACCTTCTGTTCGGGATCCTACGGGACCAACAGGGAGAACGATCTGCCGGGAATGATCAGGGCTCTTAAGGGAAGGCTCCATTTTGCCCATGTAAGAAATCTTAAGTTCAATTCCGATGATGATTTTGAAGAGGCTGCGCATCTTTCATCCGACGGTGATTTCGATCTGTACGAGATAGTGAAGGCTCTGTATGAGATCGGATTTGAAGGTCCCATACGTCCCGATCACGGCAGAATGATCTGGGATGAAGTGGCAATGCCCGGTTACGGCCTGTATGACAGGGCACTTGGCGCCACATATATAAACGGGTTATGGGAAGCGATCGAGAAGAACGCAACGAGAGGATAAGAGAAGGCTTCACCGGGAAAAAACAAGAAGTATTGGGAGAAAGGAAAGGAGATAAGCATCATGAGACTGACACAGATCAATGATGAAAGCATTAAGAAAGAATTCACCGATAAGGGTTATAAGCTGCCTGCATATGACAGGGCAAAGGTAAGAGAGCTTACTTCAAAGGAGCCTGCATGGGTTCACTTCGGAACGGGTAATATATTCAGGGCTTTCCCTGCGGCAGTGATAGACGATCTGCTTAACAAGGGAGTGTATGACAAGGGTGTTATAGCAGTGGAAGGTTTCGATTATGACATAATATCCAAGGCTTACAAGCCCTTCGATGATCTTAGCCTTCTTGTTACTCTTAAGAGTGACGGAAATATAGAGAAGAAGGTTGTTGGATCCGTTGCGGAATCCCTGACCGCTGATTTCGCTAAAGAAGATGATCTTGCAAGGCTTAAGGAGATATTTACGGCTCCGTCTCTTCAGATGGTGAGCTTTACGATAACAGAGAAGGGTTATTCGCTTAACGGTCCGGACGGATCTCTTTCGGGAGTTGTTAAAGATGATTTCGATAATAAGTGTTTCCCTCCCAGGCATCTTATGGGAAAGATGACTTACCTGCTTAATGAGCGTTTCAATGCAGGTGCATATCCTGTTACGATGGCCAGTATGGATAACTGCTCGCACAATGGCGACAAGCTTAAGGCTGCGGTTATGGCATATGCGCAGAAATGGGAAGAGCAGGGACTGGTTTCCGCAGATTTCGTTGCATATCTTAAGGATGAAAGTAAGGTGACCTTCCCGCTCAGCATGATCGACAAGATCACTCCGAGACCGGATGCGGATGTCGTAGAGATGCTTAAGAAGGACGGCTTTGAGGATACGGATATCATAGTGACAGACAAGCATACATATACGGCAGCATTTGTTAATGCTGAGGAGACCCAGTATCTTGTTGTTGAGGATAAATTCCCCAACGGAAGACCTCCTTTTGACAAGGGTGGTGTTTATTTCACCGACAGAGAGACTGTTGACAAGGTTGAGAAGATGAAGGTATGTACCTGCCTTAACCCGCTTCATACAGCATTGGCTGTATTCGGCTGTCTTCTTTCATATGATTCAATATGGAAGGAAATGAAGGATGAGGATCTTGCGGCCTTCGTTGAAAGCATGGGGTATAAGGAAGGAATGCCGGTTGTTGTAAATCCGGGTATTATAAAGCCCGAAACCTTTATAGATGAGGTGCTTCACAAGAGACTGGTCAATCCGTTCATGCCGGATACTCCACAGAGAATTGCCTGTGATACCTCGCAGAAGATACCGATCCGCTTCGGAGAGACACTTAAGGCGTATATCGGCAAGGGCGTTGATGTGAGCAGGCTTAACTATATACCTGTTGTCCTGGCCGGTTACTTAAGATACCTGACAGGGATCAATGATGAAGGCAGGGAATTTGAACTTAGTCCCGATCCGCTTCTTTCGGAGCTTACCGGAATAATGAATGCATACAGGGATTGGAAGAGCGCATCGGCTGAGGAGCTTAAGCCCATACTTTCAAGAAAAGATATTTTTGCAGTGGATCTGTACGAGTCGGGACTTGCTGAACGTGTCACTGAACTGTTTAATGAGATGAACAGTGCCGCCGGAAAGGTCCGCGAGGTCCTGCACAGCACGGTAGTGTAAAGCAGATTATGGTAACTATTCAGAACCCCATTCGCAAAGCCGTGCTTCGCACTTCGTTTGCTCATGTGGTTACTTCGCCATATACATACAATCCGGCATTCATGCAAGCATGTGCCGTCTTGTATGTGCATGGCTCTGAATAGTTACAGATTATGAAAGATGAGAACTGATATAAGGCAACGGATTCCTTATGACAAATAACGGAGAGAATGATATGCTACAGGTAAAAGACAGAATGCCCGGTGAGACAGCCAAGGCGTATGCATACAGGGAAATATCCGAAAACATTATCAACCTGAAGCTCAAGCCCGGATCTCTGGTGAGCGAGAATGAGCTTGCCAGGGCACTGGGAGTAAGCAGGACACCTGTCAGAGAGGCTATTCAGGAGCTTCAGAAGTCACAGCTTATCGAAGTGTTTCCGCAGAGAGGCAGCTTTGTGTCGGGTATTTCATTTGATGCGGTCGAAGAAGCGGCATTCCTGAGAAGAACACTGGAAATCGCGATAATAGAGGAACTGTGTGATAGAATTACATATGATCAGATAGAACAGCTTGAAAATAATGTAAATCTGCAGGAATACTATCTGAACAACGGAATGTCCTCAAAGATCATGGAGCTGGACAATGATTTTCACAGGGAAATGTTCATTATGTGCGGAAAGGAAAGAACATATAACCTGATGCAGTCTATGATGGGTCTTTTTGACAGGGTGAGGATATTAAGCCTGGCCACAATTAAGGATACGAAGATCGTTGCGGACCACCGTGCGATCCTTGAGGCGATCAAGACAGGAAGTAAGGAAAACGCAAGAGCCTGTATAGAGAAGCATCTGCTCAGGTATAAGTTTGACAAAGAAAAGCTTGAGAACAGCTTCCCGGAATATTTTAAAAATTCGGGTCAGTAAGAAAGTATCCGGAGAAATGCAAAACACAGCTGTTACAAACAGATACAAAAATGAAGAAAAGGCAGACTACCTGCGTGGAGTCTGCCTTTACTGAAATAAACGGTAATTAAGCTACCGGAACAGGAGGAGATCATGCCTGAATATATAATCAGCAGAAATAACATTGAATCAGGTAAGATAGTATTTATATATGAAGAAACAGCCTTAAGCGGTGTAAAGAAGATCGCGGATAAGGTCAGAAAGGACGTTTTTCATGTTTTTGATGCGATGCCCGGGGCAGTAGAGCTTAATGCGGACGTGAGATCCGCAGAACAGGTAACGGCTTCCGGAAATACAGGTTATACGGAATCATTAAGTATCCCGGAAGGCGCGGTATATCCGGTCATATTCGGAACTGCCGGGCACAGTCCGCTTCTTGATGAGCTGGACAGTAGAGGGATAATAAAGCATGATGATATACGCGGTAAGAGGGAGGTATATTCCTTTACTGTTGCCGATGAGCCCTTCGGGGGTGTGGAGTCGGCGCTAATAATAGCCGGAAGTGATAAAAGGGGTACCATATACGGACTTTTCCACCTTTCGGACATATTAAAGGTTTCGCCACTGACAGACTGGTGCGATATCATGCCGGATAAGATGACGGAGCTGATACTTACCGGTGATGATGATCATATCTCGAAGGAGCCATCTGTAAGATTCCGCGGATTTTTTATAAATGATGAATGGCCGGCATTTGGTAACTGGACAAATAAGAACTTCGGCGGCTTTAACGCTGAAATGTATGAGCATGTGTTTGAACTTCTGCTAAGGCTTAAGGGTAACTATCTGTGGCCGGCGATGTGGTCGGCAATCTTTCCCGATGACGGACCCGGGCTTAAGAACGCGGAGCTGGCGGATGAGCTCGGAGTGGTGATGGGAATGTCGCATCATGAGCCGTGCCTGCGTCAGGGTGAAGAATATAAGTATTTAAGAGGTCCCGGATCCATCTACGGTGATGCATGGGATTTCAGGAAGAATGAGGCAGGCATAACCAGATTCTGGGAAGACGGACTGAAACGCGGCGGACATCTTGAGAATGTCATCACGGTCGGTATGCGTGGTGAATTCGATTCGACCATCATGGGCGAGGATGCGACACTTAAGGATAATATAGATCTGCTGAGAGATGTTTTAAAAACGCAGAACAGGCTGATCAGAGAAAATGTAAATGAGGATCTTGATAAGGTACCGAGGATGCTTGCACTGTATAAAGAGGTTGAACCCTTCTTCTACGGTGACGGAGTGACAGAGGGACTTATGGATTCGCCGGAGCTTGAAGGAGTCACCCTCATGCTCTGTGATGATAACTTCGGTAATCTGAGAACACTGCCGACAGAGCATATGCGTGAGCATAATGGCGGCTACGGAATGTATTATCACTTCGATTATCACGGATGGCCGGTATCCTATGAATGGGTGAACAGTACATATCTTCCCAAGGTATGGGAGCAGATGACTACAGCCTATGAGTTCGGGATAAGGGATCTGTGGATAGTTAACGTAGGTGATATTTTTACGAATGAGTACCCGCTTTCGTACTTTTTATCACTTGCATATGACTACGAAAAGTGGGGAATCGGCAATCTGAACAGCGTGGATGAATTCAATAAGGAATTTATAGATACACAGTTCGGCAACAGCATGGATGCAGCCGCAAAGAAGACAATGACGGAGCTTCTTAAGGGGTATACGAGGATCGCAAACAACCGCCGTCCCGAAGCAATGAATGATGATGTGTATCATGCCGTGAACTACGGTGAGCTTGAAGATCTTTCGCTTGAGATAACCGGGCTTATGGAGACGGCTGATAATGTAAGCTCGCTGTGCGATGAGAGCAATGCGTTTACCTTCTTCCAGCTTATAGGATATCCGCTCATAGCCACACTTAATCTCACAAAGCTCTGGCTTGCGACGACGGAGAATCATTACCTTACGGAAATAGGCGCATCGATGGCTGCGAAGCTTGCGAAGGAAGCAAGGACGGGGCTGGCTCTTGACAGGGCGCTTACCGATAAGCTACATGAGCTTCGGAACGGAAAGTGGTACGGAATGGGAATGTCCGAGCATATCGGATTCAGGAACTGGAACGAGGAGGAATGCCGTTTCCCTGTCCTGTATGAGAACGAACCGTCCAACAAGGCAAGGCTCGTCGTTACTGTTCCGGGTACGGAGCAGTATACCGAGGGAAGCGTATGGAGCGGGAAGAAGCTCATCCTGCCGGATTTCCTTGATCCTTCATGTGACAGTGCGAGGGTAACGCTGTATACGACCGGACGTGACAGTGCTGATTACGAGGTTAAATGTGATGTGCCATGGCTTGAGGTGTCTTCATTAAACGGGACCTGCCCGGGCGGCTTCTGCGACGTGGTTTACATAAAGTGCATAAGGGAGAATATACCCGGGAATATGTCAGCCGGTGCATCAGACAGCACATCAGGTAAAGCATCGAATAATGTATCGGGTACAGCATCCGATAATGTACCGGCAGTGATCGTAATACACAGTGAATACGGAGATACGCAGATAACCGTTCCCGTGAACAGCACTGATTATTCTGGGCTTCCGGCAAACACATATGTATGGTGCGGTTATAATGATGAGACTATTGAATACAAACCGTATAACTATATATCTATGGAAGCGGAGCATTATGCATCGGCAAACAGCACAGATGCCGGCTGCTTTATAAAGCTTAAGGATTACGGACGCACGCTGTCAGCCATGAAGGCCTTTCCGGTAACGGAATGTTTCGAACCGGGCAGGAATGCCCCTTCGCTTGATTATCTTATATACGTTGACAGAGAGGATGAATACGAGATCACCGTTTATTCGGCACCGTGTAATCCGGTCTCCATGGATAATAAGCTAAGATACGGGATCTCATCAGCGGCCGGCAATCTGACAGGTTCCTGTAAATGGGAGGAAGAGATAGAGACCGTGGATACGGTTCCTGAGGATTTCAAGGTGAGTGACCATCAGGAATTCTGGGCTAAGGGCGTCCTTGACAATATAAGGATCAGTTCTGCACGGCTGATTCTTACGGCCGGGATCAATACCGTCAGGCTGTTTGCGATGGATCCGGGATTTGTTCCCGAGAAGATCGTTATAAGCGAGGCCGGAATCCGGATACCCGGATCATATCTGGGGCCTAAGGAGACGTTCAGGACCGCATTCGAAGCTGACGGTGACTGAGTAAGAAGGATGACTTACTGGAGGGAAGAACAGATGCAGACAAAATATGTCATTCATAAGAATGAAATGAATGAGAAGACAGCCAAGTTCCTTGACAGATTCGTTAAACGTGTCAAAGCCAACCCGCCGGGAGTGTGCCCGATCGCGGTACAGCTGGCTTTTCTGCAGAGTGCAAGATCACAGACATGCGGTAAATGTGTACCGTGCCGTGACGGACTCGAACAGCTCGAAGGCATGATGAGACAGATACTCGAAGGAAGGGCGGACATGGATACGTTCAGGGATATGGTATCCCTTGGTAAGATGATACGTGACAGTGCTGACTGTGCCATCGGTTATGAAGCTGCAAGGATCGTGCTGGAAAGTACCGAACTGTTCAGGGATGAGTACATGAGCCATATCCTTGAGCGCTCATGCCGTGAGGAGGTGGGACAGACCGTTCCGTGTATTTCATACTGTCCGGCACATGTTGATATACCGGGATACATTGCGCTTATCGGAGAGCACAGGTATGCCGAGGCTATAAATCTTATCAGGCAGGATAATCCGTTTCCTACGGCATGTGCCTTTATCTGTGAGCATCCCTGTGAGGCAAAATGCAGAAGAGACCTGCTTGATTCGCCGGTCAACATCAGGGGACTTAAGAAGTTCGCAGTCGATCAGATAGCTGCAGACCAGGTCAAGACTCCCGAGTGCAACGTGTCTACAAGAAAAAAGGTTGCCATAGTGGGCGGCGGACCGTCCGGCCTTACAGCAGCATACTATCTGTCTCTGATGGGACATCATGTGGATATATATGAGGAGAGGGCACAGCTCGGAGGTATGCTGCGTTTCGGCATCCCGAACTACAGGCTGCCCAAGAACAGGCTTGATCAGGATATAAACGCAATACTTTCTACCGGAAATATAGATGTTTATCTCGAAACTCCCGTGGATGAGGAGAAGATGGATGAGCTTGTTGATGAATACAATGCCGTCTATATTGCAATAGGTGCACAGGTGGGCAAGACAGTAAAGATCGAGGGTGTTAATGCCAAAGGAGTATATTCGGCCGTAGATTTTCTCGGTGATATAGGAAGGGGAGACATTCCTGATTTTAAGGGAAAGAGAGTTGTCGTCGTAGGCGGAGGCAATGTGGCTATGGATGCCGCGCGTTCCGCAATCAGATGCAAGGCGGACGAGGTAACCATAATATACAGACGCCGGCAGGTGGATATGACAGCCCTTCCTTCGGAAATACAGGGTGCGATAGAAGAGGGAGTGGAACTCCTTACAATGAACGCTCCCCGTTCGGTCAGGGTGGAGAAGGGTAAGGTAGCCGGATTCGTAATGCAGCCGCAGAGGATATATGAATATATTCAGGGAAGACCCGGCGTGACCGATGCCAACGCCCCCGAACGTGAGATAAGATGCGAGGTGGTCCTGATGGCCATCGGCCAGGATATCGTCTCGGCTCCTTTTGAAAAATACAGTGTAAATCCGAGGAGAAAGACCTTCGAGACAGAGGATACGACAAGGATCAAGGGTTATGAAAAGGTATTCGCCGGAGGTGACTGTGTGTTCGGTCCGGCTACAGTGATCAAGGCGATAGGAGCCGGTAAGGTTGCTGCGCTTAACATAGATGAGTATCTTGGATATCACCATAAATACCTGGAGGAAATAGATATACCCGAACCGCGTGAGAATGACAGGAATCATTACGGAAGAGTACATCTTACCGACATATCCGCAAGAGAGCGTAAGAAGAACTTTGAGCCTGTGGAGAACGGGATGTCATATGAGGAGGCCATGCAGGAGTGCGGAAAGTGCCTGCGCTGTGACCACTTTGGCTGCGGAAATGTAATAGGAGGAGGCATAGACTGATGGTAAGGATCACGATAGACGGTAGAACTTTTGAGGTACAGGACGGGCTTACCATACTTGAAGCAGCCCGGCAAAATGATATTAATATACCTACGCTCTGTTATCTTAAGGGAGTTAATGAGATCGGCGCATGCAAGATGTGCGTTGTTGAGGTCGAAGGCAGAGAGAGCCTCGCAACGAGCTGCAATACGAAGGTGAGGGATGGTATGGTAGTAAACACATCTTCACCAAGGGTTGTGGCATCCAGGAAGGAGGTACTGCATCTGCTTCTTGCCCATCATGATGTCAGATGTATTTCCTGTGGCAAATCAGGTGACTGTCAGCTGCAGGATCTGGCAAGAGAATATGGCATTGAAATGTCCAAATATGAGAAATCCGTTCATAATGCGATCGTTAAGAAGGAGAATCCGTTCCTGACATATTATCCCGAGCTGTGTATCAACTGCCAGAGATGTGTATCGACCTGCCATAAGATAACCGGGAACAGGACGCTTAAGAACGGGAAGCTGGGTACAACAACGCTTATAAATGCACCGTTCGGACCGGACTGGAAGGAAAGCAGCTGCGAGAGCTGCGGTAACTGTGCACAGGCATGTCCTACAGGAGCACTTATCGCGAAGAACAGGAGCAAATATCAGACCGGCCGTGTCAGAAAGGTTCTGACCACCTGTCCGCACTGTGCCACGGGCTGTCAGTATTACCTGATCGTAAGGGATAATGTGATAGTGGATGTTGAACCTGCGAACGGACCTTCCAACAAGGGACTTCTGTGCGTTAAGGGAAGATTCGGATCCTTTAACTTCGTGCATTCACCGGAGAGGCTTAAATATCCTCTTATTAAGAACAAAAAGACCGGAGAGTTTGAAAGGGCTACCTGGGAAGAGGCGCTTGATCTGATAGCCGCAAGATTCACGAAGATAAAGAAGGAATACGGGCCGGATGCACTTGCGGGATTCGCGTGCTCGCGTTCTCCCAATGAGGACTGTTATATGCTGCAGAAGATGGTGCGCTGTGCCTTCGGTACGAATAATGTCGATAACTGCGCAAGAGTATGTCACTCGGCTACAGTTGCGGGACTGGCAATGACTCTCGGATCCGGAGCAATGACCAACCCGATAGGTGATATAACAAGTGATGTGGACTGCATCATGCTGGTTGGTTCGAATCCCGAGGAAGCACATCCTGTTATCGGAATGCAGATAAGGCAGGCCGTTGACAGGGGAGCAAGACTTATTGTGGTCGATCCGCGTGATATAGGACTGTCCAAGAAGGCCGATGTACATATCAAGCTTAAGCCGGGAACCAATGTTGCCTTTGCAAACGGTATGATGAACGTGATCATAAACGAAGGTCTTATGGATGAAAAGTTCATTAAGGAACGTACGGAGGGATATGAAGAGCTTAAAAAGATAGTTATGGAGTACACCCCCGAGAAGGTAGGGGAGATCTGCCATATAGATCCGGATCACTTAAGAGAGGCTGCGCTTATGTATGCCAAGGCAGATAAGGCTCCCATAATATACTGTCTCGGAGTAACTGAGCATTCAACGGGCACGGAAGGCGTTATGTCTATGTCAAATATGGCAATGCTTGTAGGAAAGCTTGGTAAGAGCGGCTGTGGTGTCAATCCTCTGAGAGGCCAGAACAATGTTCAGGGCGCCTGTGACATGGGCGCGCTTCCGACCGATTTCCCCGGGTATCAGAAGGTGGCCGATGAAAAGGTGATAAACAAGTTCGAAAAAGCATGGGGTGTAAAGCTTAATAAGAAGCCGGGAATACACGCGACCGATGTGTTCGGTAAGGCAATAGACAAGGAGATACGCGGACTGTTTATATTCGGAGAGGATCCGATAGTAACGGACGCGGACCAGCATCATATCAGGAAGGCACTGGAAAGCCTTGATTTCCTGGTACTGTCGGACCTGTTTATGACAGAGACCGCACAGTATGCGGATGTCATACTTCCGGGAACCTCATATGCGGAGAAGGAGGGAACGTTCACCAATACGGAGAGAAGGGTTCAGAGAGTGAGAAAGGCTGTGGAGCTTGATGGAGAGATGAGGCTTGATACGGATATTTTCACAGATATCATGAACCGTATGGGATATCCCCAGCCAAAGCTTACAAGCGAAGAGATAATGGACGAGATCGCATCCCTCACGCCAAGCTTCGGTGGAATATCGCACCGCAGGCTTGACAGGGGTGAGAGCCTGCAGTGGCCGTGTCCCGATGTGAAGCATCCCGGAACCCCCATTCTACATGTGGGCAAGTTCTCGAGAGGCCGCGGATGGTTCTATCCCGCACAGTACACGGCGAGTGCCGAGCTGCCGGATCATGATTATCCTTTCATTATGATGACCGGACGTATCCTGTACCATTACAATACCCGCGCGATGACGGGGAAGACGCCCGGACTTATGGAGAGAGAGGGACATTCGTTCATAGAGGTAAATGTTTCCGATGCTGCAAGGCTCGGTATATCGAACGGTGAGAAGATAAGGGTATCATCCCGCAGAGGCGCGATACTGTCAACCGCAAGGGTGTCGGAGAAGGTATCGCCGGGAGAGACCTGGATGCCCTTCCATTTCCCGGACGGCAACGCGAATGTGCTCACCAATGCGGCACTTGATAAGTATGCAAGGATCCCCGAATATAAGGTATGTGCGATCAATCTTGAGAAGATAGACTGAACAGTTATCTGAAAGGGGACCAGGGGAGGGGAGGGACCAGGGGACGGTTCTCCCGTTACGTGTTTTATTGGAACCGGAGAACCGTCCCCAGGTCCCACC
>JAFSYI010000083.1 GCA_017450065.1 Lachnospiraceae bacterium | reverse complement strand
TTCAGAACAGCACATAAATTTTAAAATATGACTCTCATGCTTGCATGATAGAGGCATATTTTATAAATTTATGTATTGGATGAATCCAAAACAGCGAAAAATACGAAGTATTTTGAGCTTGTTCTGAATAGTTACAAAAATATATGTATCTACGGCCGTATCTTTGAAACCTTGCCCTTCATCTTCTCCATCTCGTCCACAAATACAAGTATCTCCGCAACGACTTCATAAAGTTCCGGAGGAATATAATCACCTATCTCCAGTTTGGATAGTGTGCTGGCAAGCTTGCTGTCCTGATGCAGCGGTACATCCGCTTCCTTAGCCTTCTCAATGATCTTATCGGCCAAAGCGCCTTTACCTGTTGCTATGACCTTGGGCGCCATGTCACCGGGATCGTACTCTATCGCTATCGCCTGCCTGACCTTGGGCTTTTTGTCCTTATCATCCATATAACCTGTCCCTGTTACCCCTTAACTTCCCCGGATGTATATCTTTTCCACTGCATTCTTACTTTCCGGTAAGTACAAAACTGTGATTATGCATCAATCCACAATCGGTCGCAAAACCGGCTATGCCCTTACGTCAAATGACAGTTTGGATGCAATGGGGCCTCCCACAACTCCGTTGCTCTTCTCCTTAAGCATCTCTCCGACCACGGTCTTCTGTGGTTCTTCCGGATTCTTCATTGTGACACTTGTAGTCATATTATAACCTTTTTTCTGTAATCTTGCATCAAGAATACTGATATTTGCTTCTATAAGATCAAGGGCAGCCTCATCCGCAAGGTAGAAATTCGTATTAACCTTGTTATTCTGCATCGCAACGTATACATCCATCGGCCCGAGATTATCCATATCAAGATGAAGCAGAGCGCTTACATTCCCGTCCTTTTGCGCGAGCTTTTTCTTATTGGTATATACATACAGCTCACCGTGTGCATTCTCCTGAGTCATCCTTATCGGCAGCTGGACATACTGTGCCATCTGATTAAGCTGGTTCATGAAGTTAACATTGTCACTTATATTCTGTGCGCTCTTCATGACCTCACTTCCGGCCTGTCCTGCATTCTTAAGGATCTCCATTGCCTTCTGTGACTGTTCGGCCAGCTGCTTATACAGTTCCTCTACCTTCCCTTCCTTGGCAACATCCGCCGGATTAAGAAGCATCTGCTTCATGATCTGGTCACCGACAAGCTGCTTGAAATCGCTGTTGTTAAGGAGCTTTGACAGTGTTTCCATCTGGGAATTATTAAGCTTTACCGCACCTGAATTGTTATTGTTGATAAGTGTCTTTACAAAATCAAGCATATCATTAACGGACATGGTTCCGTTAGTAATATTGTTAAGTTCATCCGCAGGCATTCCAAGCTTTGACAGATCATCAATAAATCCCTTCATCAGCTGTGACGAACCGTCCTGCATCTGTTCCTGACCAAGAGCCGATCCTGCCTCCTGATTCACCGTACTCTCACCCATGTTTACCGACGTATTCATTTCAGGTTCCGCTTCACTGTCAGGATTTAACGATACAGCCCATACATCCTCTACCTCTACCGGTACTGTAGACGGAACCTCCTGGGTCACTACCAGCGGACCGTTGGCGGCTATCTCTACCGACTGTGCCGCAGCACCGGTTATCTGTGGATTACTCAGTATCGCATTCCAGTCTTTATCCCCGGATGAAACGAGGCTCATAATATCATTGGACAGCTGAAGCTGCGTATCATTAAGAAAGGTTTCCGGTGATACCGTTCCTGCCGCCTGTTCAGTCTGTGCTGTGGATACGCTGCCAAGAAGGTTACTTAATCCCTGTGACAGACTCTGTGCATCATTTATTATCTGATGCTCGAAATTCATATAATTCTCATACTGTTCAATATTCAGTTCATTTACCTGCAGTCCCAGCTTGGTTAGCTGTATTATGGTTGCGGGATCTGTAGTCGGATTGGCTTCCATGCTTCT
Organism: Lachnospiraceae bacterium; assembly: GCA_017450065.1. GTDB lineage: Bacteria > Bacillota > Clostridia > Lachnospirales > Lachnospiraceae > UBA2868. The sequence continues at coordinate 204,600 of JAFSYI010000083.1, read as the reverse complement.
GGACATTGCATGAAGCGCCTGTGAATTAACAGACATACCTTCATCAAGCATTCCGGTCACCATGGCAAGGTTGGAAGCTGTAGGCTTCATGCCGGCCTCCTCTAATGCCACATTGGCCATTGTATTGTTGTTAAGATTGGAATACAGGGGATGAAGCGTTGTCTGTTCCCCGTTGCTGGTAACCTGAAATACAAGCTTCTGTCCTGCGGATACATCCATATTTCTGTCAAGCTGTGCCGTTAATGTAGCATTGTTGTCAAGCTTCAGAGTTACCTCTCCGTTTTTGACGTTAACCACTTCTCCGCCAAGCACCTGCCCGGTCTGTATACTCACCTGAGGACGGGATGCCTGACTGACATTTGCCTGATTCTGAACATTATTATTAACAGCGGAAGTGCTGTAATTACTGCCGCCGTTCTGTATTCCGGCAGTCTGCCGGTATGCATTCAGTGCATTCAGATTGAAAGCCATCTGACCTCCTGTATTCTCCGTGTTTGTCTTTTAATAGGGAACGGATTTAATTCTGTATAAAGTTTCCTATGAAGCTTCGTCTGTGTATGGGTGTGGGACCAAGCTTTCTTATTGCCTCTATATGCTTAGCCGATCCATATCCCTTATTCCCGGCAAAATCATAACCCGGATACTGTGTGTCATATTCTGCCATCAGCCTGTCTCTTGTCACCTTGGCAACTATCGATGCCGCTGCTATTGAAATACTCTTGGCATCACCTTTTATTATCGGTACCTGTTTAATGGATACGTCCGGAATGGTCACGGCATCATTAAGAAGAATATCCGGCTGTGGTGATAGCTTACCTATGGCCTGCCTCATCGCTTCATATGTTGCCTGAAGTATATTTATCTCATCGATCCTTAGATTATCAACATATCCAAGGCCGACAGAAACCGCCTCCGACATGATGACATCATAAAGCTCCTCTCTCTTTTTTTCGGACAGTTTCTTGGAATCATTAACATATAGAATGGAACAATCTTTGGGAAGTATAACCGCCCCGGCCACAACAGGTCCGGCGAGAGGTCCCCTTCCCACCTCGTCTATGCCGCAGATAAGCTCATATTCACTGTATTTGCGCTCATATTCCTTCATGGAATCTATTCGCCTGATCTCGGCAATATATTTATCATATTTCTTCTGCGCCCTGGCGATCACAGCCTGTACTCCGGGACGTTCGTCTTTACCATACTCGTTTATAAAATCTTTAAGGCCGTCCTCTTTTATAACGGCAAACAGATCCTTAATTTCAGATATCTTCTTTTCCATATTGCAATTCCGCTTCCTTTTTCCGTTTCACTCTTAATATCCGTTTATTACATCATCCTGTAATTGATCTGACCCCTGTATTCACGGATGAATCCAAAACAGAGATAAAACATAAATAAGACCCTGCGGATTTCCGTAAGATCTTATACCGTAATCTTATAAAACAGGGCATATACTCTCAAATGTCTTTTCCATGGTTTTCCAAAGCCTTCCTCGTTTTCCGTTTCTTATGGTTTTTCAAGAGTTATCCTTCCCAGCTTCCCGCTTCTGAAATCATCAATAAACATCCCTGAAGCCCTGTCGATATCCGGCTCTCCTCCTTTTATAAGGCATTTTCTTACCATTGCGATATCAGAGATCACCTGATGATCCACATTATCCTCTGACACCCCGTACTTACTGTTTATAAGACCGGCGTACCCGTTTCCTTCATCCTTCATGAAATCAATAAGCTCGCATGCCAGCTCACGCTTATCTATTATCTCATCATTGATCGATCCCAGAAATGCCAGTCTCCTGCCCGTATCCTGATCTTCGAACTTAGGCCATAAAACACCGGGGGTATCCAAAAGTTCGATATTCTTATTAAGCCTGATCCACTGCTTCCCCTTGGTTACTCCGGGTTTATTTCCGGTCTTTGCGGCAGCCCTTCCGGCCAGTGAATTGATAAAGGTCGACTTCCCTACATTTGGGATTCCCGCTACCATGGCTCTTACCGGGCGGTTCTTTATGCCTCTCTTCCTGTCTCTTTCAAGCTTTTCCCTGCAGGCTTCCTGAACAGCCGGTAATATTTTCTTTATACCGTTTCCGTCTCTGCTGTTGATAAGCACAACCGTAAGTCCTTTTTCTAAGAAGTAGCTTATCCATTTTTCATTCAGCTTTTCATCCGCAAGATCTGCCTTATTTAACAGGATCATTCTTGCCTTACCTGCAGCAAGGGTATCTATATCCGGATTTCTTGATGCCAGAGGCGCTCTTGCATCAAGCAGCTCGATCACAAGATCGATAAGCTTAATATCCTCCTGCATCATGCGGAAGGCCTTTGTCATATGCCCGGGAAACCACTGATAATTCATTATTCCACCTTTCCCATCCTGATATCGTCATAGGTCATATGATACCAGACCTTGCCCTCTATCATTTCACGGGTTACATTTCCTATATTTGCGCTCCTGCTGTCCTCACTGTTCTCTCTGTTGTCGCCCATTACGAAGTATTCTTCATCGCTCAGCTTCATAGGTTCGGCAGCAACTCCCGCATCCAGCGTCTCAATGTCCATCGCGCTCATCTCCCCGTTAATATAAACAGATCCCTGCTTTATCTGTATTGTCTCTCCGGGAAGAGCAACGATCCGCTTAACATACAGATGTGTATTCTCATTTCCGTTAGGATGAAAGGCAATTATATCCCCCCGTTTGGGAGTGGAGAATTGATATATTATCCTGTTAAGCAGAACTTCTTCACCGTTAAAAAGAACCGGTTCCATTGAACTTCCGACAACACTTGTTCTGATGCCCACAAAATTAACCGTCATAACTCCGAGGAAAATGGCGGCAGCTATCCCGAATATCCAGAATATAAAATCATAGAACGACTGCATGGATATTCTCTTTTTTTCTTTATGCTTATAGTCAAGTTCTATCGTTCCAAGATTTCTTCGTTTCATTGTATTTCTCTGCTCATTACAATTATAATGCTTAAAGCAAGAGGGCAAATACCATAGTCAAGTATCTGCCCTCTTAAAATCATTCCTATTGGAAAATCACACCAGGCAAAGGGATTACTTAAGTATTTCCTTAACCTTAGCTGCCTTGCCGACACGATCTCTTAAGTAGAACAGCTTAGCTCTTCTGACTTTACCGCGTCTTACCACTTCGATCTTCTCAACAAACGGAGAATGAAGCGGCCAGGTCTTCTCAACACCTACACCGTTACTGGTCTTCCTTACAGTAAACGTTTCCCTGTTGCTTCCACCCTGTCTCTTAAGTACGGTACCTTCAAAGATCTGAATCCTCTCTCTGTTACCTTCCTTGATCTTGGCGTGAACCTTAACGGTATCGCCAACCGCAAACTCGGGAACTGACTCCTTCATCTGCTCAGCTTCGATGTTTTTAATAATATCGTTCATTCCGAACCTCCTTACAACCTGACGTTCTTGTATTATCATAAGGGGAACCGCTTGCGGTGGATTCCAATTTCTATACCTGAATAACACAGAGGACCGTCTACTTAACTATATACAACATTGGCTATTCTATCATAAAACCAAAAGCGATGCAAGGATTAGTTATTAATAAGCTTATCCTCTTCATTGTTCCAGCTGTACAGCTTACGGATCTCTTCTCCGACCTTCTCTGAAGGATGCTCAGATGCAAGCTTTCTCATTGCCTTGAAGTGTACCTGGCGTCCTGCAGGTGACATATCCAGCAGGAACTGCTTTGCGAATGAACCGTCCTGGATATCGGCAAGGATCTTCTTCATGGTCTTCTTGGTCTCCTCGGTTATAAGCTTGGGACCGGTGATATAATCGCCGTACTCAGCCGTATTGGAAATGGAATATCTCATTCCGGCAAAACCTGACTGATAAATAAGATCAACGATGAGCTTCATCTCATGGATACACTCAAAGTATGCATTTCTCTCATCATATCCTGCCTCTACCAGTGTCTCGAAGCCTGCCTGCATAAGTGCACAGACACCGCCGCAAAGAACTGCCTGCTCACCAAAGAGGTCTGTTTCTGTCTCTGTTCTGAAGGTAGTCTCAAGAACGCCTGCTCTTGCTCCGCCGATAGCCAGCGCATATGCAAGTGCCTTTTCAAGAGCCTTGCCTGTTGCATCCTGCTCTACTGCAACAAGACACGGAACACCTTTGCCTGCCTGATACTCCGAACGTACTGTATGACCGGGACCCTTGGGAGCGATCATGGTAACATCAACATCCTTGGGAGGTACTATACATCCGAAGTGAATGTTGAAGCCGTGTGCAAACATAAGCATGTTTCCTGCCTCAAGATTGGGCTCGATATCATTCTTATACATATCAGCCTGCTTCTCATCATTTATAAGGATCATGATAATATCAGCCTTCCTGGCAGCTTCTGCTGCTGTATAAACCTCAAATCCCTGCTTTACAGCCTTATCCCAGGATTTGGATCCCTCATACAGACCGATGATAACATTGCATCCCGATTCCTTTGCATTCAGCGCATGCGCATGACCCTGGCTTCCGTAACCTATAATTGCTATGGTCTGTCCTTCGATCGCTGAAAGGTTACAATCCTCTTGGTAATAAATCTTTGCCATTACACTATCCTCCTAAAAAAATTAATTTTATATTAACCGTCAGTAATAGCCTCCGGTTCTTTACTTGTCCGGTCACCGTTATCCGGATGTATGATGATGCTTACTCAAGTATCGTAATATTCTCGGATCCTCTTGTAAGTCCCGCAATTCCCGTTCTTGCTATTTCCAGTATCTCATATCCCTTTAACAGATTAAGAAATGCATCTATCTTGCTCTGATTTCCCGTAAGCTCGATTATCATTGAGTCGATGTCAACATCGATTATCTTGGCACGGAAAATATCTGTTACCGATACTATGGCCTGCCTCTGATCGTCTGTGGCTCTTATTTTAATAAGTATGAGCTCCCTGTATACTGATGATTCAGGCTCAAGCTCCCATACCTTCCTGACATCTATAAGCTTGCCGACCTGCTTCTCTATCTGGTCGAGTATGGCTTCATCTCCGTTAGCGACTATGGTTATTCTTGTATATTTCGGATTGGATGTCGTACCGGCCGTTATACTTTCAATATTATAACCTCTTCTGCTGAAAAGGCCTGATATACGGCTCAAAACACCCGCCTGATTGTCTACAAGTAACTGAAAAACTTTTCTCTGCATCTTTATACCACCAATCAATATTCTTTAGGGTCTGTAATTACTATTATATTTGTTCATCCGATATTTAATCACTTAATGCACATTTCTGAAGGGCAAGGGTACCGGTACGTGCCACTTCGACAATGCTTATCGAAGCAAGCATCTGTATAAGAAGCCTGGTCCTCTCCGGCGTATCACACAGCTGTATGGTCATAAGATTCTTACTCATATCAACTATTGAAGCATTCAGGATCTCGCAGACCTCCATGATCTCCCTGCGGTTACCCTTGTTGTATTTAACTTTAACAAGGATAAGCTCGCGGCTTATACTTTCCTCTTCCGAAAATGTCTTTATTTTTATTACATCGATCTTTTTGTTAAGCTGCTTCTCTATCTGCTCGAGCGTTCCCTTATCTCCCGAGGATACTATTGTTATACAGCTTACTGCGGGATCATCTGTCTCACCTACAGCCAGCGAATCGATATTAAACATACGTCTTGAAAACAGACCGGCCACCTTACTCAGCACGCCCGATCTGTTCTCAACCAATACAGAATACAGTCTCTTCATCTTATACCATCCATATTAAAGGATCAAATAATTCATCCGGTCAGATTAACTATTTAACAACATCCAAAGGATCTATCATTATCTCCATAAGCGCCGGATCCTTAATGCCAAGGAATTCATCCAGGACTTCAGAAGCATTATCCATATTTTCAAGCCTGAAGAACGGAATGTCATAGGCTGCTGACAGCTTACCGAAATCCGGAGACCCGGAAAGATCCACTACTGAATAGTTAGCCTTATAAGTATTATACTGATACTCTCTTACAAGACCGAGATATCCGTTATGGAATATGATTATCTTGACCGGAAGCTTATGCTGCTGCATTGTGGCCAGCTCCATCATCGACATCTGGAAGGAGCCGTCGCCGCATACGGCAACTATCTGTCTGTCCGGTGCAGCGGCTCTTGCACCGATCGCTGCCGGTATTGAATAACCCATGGTTCCCATACCGCCTGATGTAAGAAATCTTCCGTTCTTAACTTTATGATATCCGCATGACCACATCTGGTTCTGACCCACATCGGCAACATATATGGCATCATCATCAAGCTTATCTGACAGCATGGCAATGAACTTTGCAGGATCCACATATTCCTTACGGGGAGCCTTACGCTCCGGCTCATTTCTCTTATACTCATTAAGAGTATCTATCCATTCACCGCAGCTGCAGTCAGTTTCATACTTCTCCATATCCTCAAGTATGTTCTTTATATCACCTACCAGAGGTATATGAGGACCTACATTCTTTCCGATTTCCGCGGGATCAACATCGATATGCACAAGTACGGTATTATCCATGACAAGATCAGGCTGTGAGATCGCCCTGTCCGCCACTCTTGCTCCTATCATGATCGTAAGATCGGACTCATTCATCGCACGGTTGGCATATGATTTGCCGTTATTGCCCACCATACCGAAATACAGCGGATCGTCTGTTGGCATAACTCCAAGTCCCATCAATGTACTTACGACAGGAATACCGCATCTGTGGGCAAATTCACGTAATTCCTCTGCCGCATCACTCAGATGTACTCCGCCTCCCGCACATATTATGGGACGTTTGGCTTTCTCTATTGCCTTAATTACCTTCTTTATCTGTACAACATGACCCTTTACCGTCGGCTTATATGTCCTGAGATTAACATCCTCAGGATAATAGAACTTACCTACGGGAGCATTCTGTATATCGATGGGGACATCGATGAGCACCGGACCTTTTCTTCCGGTGGACGCGATATGAAACGCCTCTTTGAATATCCTCGGGATATCGTCGGCATCCTTAACCAGGTAGCTGTATTTAACAAATGATTCGACAGCTCCGGTTATATCAGCCTCCTGAAAAACATCCGAACCAAGCTGTTCCGAATTAACCTGACCCGTTATACATATAAGCGGGATAGAATCGGCGTAAGCCGTTGCTATCCCTGTAATGAGATTGGTGGCACCCGGACCGGACGTGGCAACACATACGCCTACTTTACCCGATATTCTTGCGTAACCGCTTGCCATATGTGCCGCGTTCTGCTCTGTTCTTACAAGAACCCTGTCAATATCTACCGCCAGCATACTGTTGAAGAACGGGCAGATTGCCACTCCCGGATATCCGAATATTACCTTTACCTGCTCTTCAAGCAGGCATCTTGCTATTGCATCAGCACCTAACATAAAGCTTAAAACCTTCCTGCCTTTTCCGTTATCTTCTGAACATTCCCGCCAAAGGCGCAACTATCGCACTCAGATCGGATATTGCATCATTAAGAGACTTGATATCAATTTCCGTAATTGTCTGAAGAGCTTCACCCATGTTCTTTTCACTCGAAACAACAAGAGCATCTACATCTTCAAGCATGCCTGTCAGATCTGCGCCTGCAAGGTCGTTGGTTACTTCCGTAAGATTTGCGACTACGGGCTGAACATCGGTGAGAACGCCATTAGCCTGCTCTATTGCCTGATTTGCCTGGATTATGGTATCGTTAGCCTGTCCCATGATAATGTTTGCCTGATTGGTTATATTGTTGATCTCCGGAAGGATACTTAATACTGCCCACGAAACACAGCACACAAGAACAAGGGCAAGTATTGAAGTAGCCATTGCGAAATAAACCTGTGCCTTGGTATATGAAAGCTTGGAATCGTTCTTATCCCTGACATCCATGAGAAGTGCCGCAAGCACCTTCATGTCATCATTCTTCATGCAGTCGATAAGCTCCTTGTCATTTGCCTTGCGCTGCTTCTTTGAAAGCTTCTTTGCACTGTTGTTTAATAATTCTTCGATTCTGGGGTTATTGTTATTTTCCACGATTATCTCCTTTACTGCCTCTGTAACTGCGGCTGTTTCTTTATCTAATGTGTCAACGGTTGCTGTTTCTTTTACTGCTTCCCCTTTTAACTCCTCTTTAACTGCTGTTTCTTCGCTTTTTTCAGCAGGCTTATCCGGTTCTTCGGCTGCTGCTTTCGATTTTTCACTGTCATCATTTCCCGTATCCCCGGAATCGGTGGCAGCCTCTTTTTCATCGGCTTCGGTCTCTTCCGCTTTTTCTTTTACGGCTTCTTCTGCCTTTTCTGCAGTCTCTTCCGTTTCCCCGACAGCTTCTTCGGCCTTACCTGCAGCTTCTTCCACGGTTTCTTCGGTCTTCTCTACAGTCTCTCCCGTTTTTTCGACAGCTTCTTCCACGGTTTCTTCGGCCTTCCTGGTAGTCTCTTCCGTTTCCCCGGAGGCTTCTTCAACAGCTTCCTCTGCCTTTTCTACAGCCTCTTCTGCTTTCCCGGAAGCAATTTCCGCTGCGGCTTCTGCTGTTTCCGCAGTTTCTTCTACAGCTTCTTCTGTCTTTTCGGCGGCATCTTTCACAGCAGCTTCAGCGTTCCCGGCAGCTTCTTCAGCCTTGTCAGCAGCTTCTTTTACTGCGTCTTCGGCGTTACCGGCAGCTTCTTCAGCCTTGTCAGCGGCTTCTTTTACTGCATCCTCGGCGTTACCGGCAGCTTCTTCAGCCTTGTCAACAGCATCTTTTACCGTGTCTTCGGCGTTAATACCGGTCTCCTGCACTGTTTCTTCAGCCTTCACCGCTTCTGTCACCTCTGACACAGCTTCTTTTGCCTTGTCAGTTTTATCGGCTACAGCTTTTTCAGTACCGGCGATCGCATTAATGGCAGCCGCAGAATGAGAATTCTTTCGTCTTTTTGCCATAACCCTTCTCCTTTATTTTTTTATCTTAAACACCCTTGCGTTACCTGTTCCGCAACGGTTATTTAACTAAAGCAGCAGGAAATAATTCCTTTATCAGACCTCAGCTGTATACCCTGATGAGCCTTTCAGCTAGCTTGACCGCTTCCTGCGCGTCCCGGCTGTACCCTTCCGCATTGATCTCATCCGCATAATCCTGAGTTATTACCGCTCCCCCTATCATTACTCTCGCCCTGAGTCCTTCCTTTCTCGCGCACCTGATGACTTCTCTCATTTCCTGCATGGTTGTAGTCATCAGCGCCGATAAAGCTATTATGTCGGCATCTACTTCCCTTGCCTTTGCTATTATCTCTTCCCTTGAGACATCCTTCCCAAGATCATAAACCCTGAAGCCGTAATTCTTAAGCATCAGCGCAACAAGATTCTTGCCTATATCATGGATGTCACCCTTTACTGTTGCTATAACTATTCTGGCCTTTTCTTCTTTCTCCCCGTCATTTTTAAGATAAGGCTCCATATAATCGATCGCTGTCCGCATCGCTTCAGCGCTTGCAATAAGCTGGGGCAGAAAATATCTCCCCGACTCAAACAGCGCTCCAACCTCGTTTATTCCCGGCAGAAGGCTGTCATCCAATATGCTCTGGGCCTTTCTGCCTCTGTCAAGTTCTTCCTTTACATGATCCGTTATCCCGTTCCTGTTTCCTGTGATAACAGCTTTTTTTACGGCATCCTCTTTCTGTTTTGTACCGGTTCCGTCTTTTTCGGAAGAACTGTTTCTGTCCGTAGCTTTATTTCCCGGACCAACCTGCGCACTGTCAGTCTTTAACGCAATAGTACCCATGGCTGCCATATCCGGATACTTTTCTTTCAGAAAGTTGATGTATTCGATATATCTTAAATCCGCGCCTTCCTTGTTAAGGAGCATGTCTGTGGCAAGCGCACCCGCAACAAGCTGATGTTGCGACGGATTGGATATGGCCATCGTAAGACCGTTCTGTATTGCAAGATTGAGAAAGGCCGAGTTAACATTGGCTCTCTCGGGCAGTCCGAATGAAATATTTGACAGTCCCACTATGGTGGGGAGTGAAAGTTCCTCCCTGCAGTACCTTATTGTTTCAAGAGTCTCAAGCGCAGCCTTCTTATTTGCTCCTACCGTCGCCACAAGACCGTCTACGATTATATCGTTACGTGAAATGCCAAGTTCATCCGCTCTTTTCAGTATTTTATCTATTATCTGTTTCTTTTCTTCAAGTGATTTCGGAAGCCCATCATCCGACAGCGGAAGCAGAATGAACATTGCCCCGTATTTCTTCGCGATCGGAAGAAGGCCATCGAACTTAACCTTTTCATAAGAGATCGAATTTATAAGCGCTCTTCCGGGATATCTGCGAAGCGCCTGTTCGATCACATCGGTGTGACTCGAATCTATTACCAGAGGAAGCGAAACATGCGTCGTAACCTCTTCTATTGCCGTAAGCATGGTCTCAAGCTCATTGATCCCGCTCATCCCGACATTTATATCAAGCAGTGAAGCTCCGTTCTCCTCCTGTGAGAGTGCAAAATCATGCACCATATCAAAAGAACCGCTGCGCAGTTCTTCCTGCAGCTTCTTCTTACCCGTGGGATTGATCCGCTCACCCACAATCATGAACTTTGATCCCGTATCAAAGCATACGGTACTTTTCTCTGATGACAGGAACCTTACATTCTCTTCTCTTTTATGAGGAACCGGTTTTAAAGCCCCCGTGATCTTACGTAAAGCTCTTATATGATCCGGCGTCGTACCGCAGCAGCCGCCGATTATTGAGGCTCCGCTCTCAACCAGCTGAAGCATCTGATCCGCAAATTCATCCGGGCCGACGTTGTAAACAGTATTCCCTTCGTTGTCAAGCGCAGGCATACCTGCATTGGGCTTGGCAATTATCGGAATATCTGCAAGTCCGGACATTGCTTTTATCACCTCTGTCATCCTGTCGGGTCCGGTAGAGCAGTTGGCTCCCACGGCAGAAGCTCCCAGGCTCTCAAGGACAGACACTGCGGTTACACCGTCTGTTCCGAAAAGAGTCCTTCCGTTTTCTTCAAAAGTAAGCGAACAGAGAACAGGCAGATCGCAGGTTTCTCTTGCCGCTATCAGAGCAGCCCTTGTCTCCTGAAGTGAAGTCATAGTCTCCACTGTGATCACATCAACGCCTGCTTCCGTAATATATTTAAGCTGTTCCTTGTATATATCCACAAGCTCTTCGAAATCAAGCGTGCCCATCGGCTTAAGCTGCCTGCCCGTCATTGTAAGATCAGCAGCCACATAGGCTTTCGCCGAAGGATTGCTAATAAGGAAACGGTCCCTTGCCTCTTTCGAAACGCCGACCAGTTCACGGTTGATCTCTCCGATCCTGTCCTCAAGCCCGTATTCCATGAGCTTTAGCCTGTTCGCAGTAAAAGTAGGCGCCAATACAATATTGGTGCCCGCTTCAAAGTATTCAAGCTGAAGCCCTGTCATTATTTCCCTGTTTTCAAGTATCCAGGTCTCGGGACACACACCCCTGGGCATTCCCCTTTTCATCAGGTTCGTACCCGTCGCACCGTCAAGATATATTATGTCCCTGCTTAATTGTCTGAATTCTTCAAGTGTCATTCGTAATCCCAAGCCTAAGTAAATATTATTTTATCATAAAATCTGCCCGTTGTATTCTATTGATTGAAAAATTGTTTAATTTTTTGCTTCGGACCTGTCAAAATCAAAAGACATCCCCGTTATGCTACCTTTTTCGTCTCTGTCCAGCTTAAGCCTTGCATCAAAAGGTTTACCCTTCTTACTGATGAATCCTTTTATAACACCCGTGATTCCGTTGGAGACAAGTTCTCTCAGCTCCTCCTCGGTAACTCTGTGTCCGAGAATGGTACCAACCATGAACCTGCAGCTGCCGCCCGAAATCCTTCCGTGGTTCTCGCATATACAGTCTCCTGCCGGATTCTTAAGAAGCTTTCCCGAGCATACAGGGCAAAGCAGTCCGTCAATCGTTTGCATATCCGGTGTTACTTTATTACTCCCTGAATTATCAAAGTCAAAAACAGTCCTGTACTTACCGTCATCTTCCCTTACCAGCTTAAGCGCTGCACTGAATTTCTTCTTTTTTGAGCTCACGAAGCCGTCAATCACTTTGGTCTTCCCGTTATTTATAAGATCGGCAAAGTCATCTTCGCTTATAATTACACCAGCTATTTTGCCAACGGAGAAATCACATTTACTATCTTTGTTCCAGTAATTGCTGCATCCGTATCCAAAGGACGTTGTCGTTAACTCTCCACCGCATTTGGGGCACTTAAGCCCCAGTGGCTTCCTCGTGGCTGCTCCCTTGCTTCCTTTTCCCGTAAACGGATTTATCCTGCCTGCGAGTGCTGTTATCATATCACCCGCTATCATTCTGTCGGTTTCACGTCTTATATAATCCTCGAGCTTGCTCCGGTAATCGGATGCATCCACGGTTCCGTTTATTATTCCCTCAAGCCCTTTTTCCCAGTTGGCTGTCATTTCAGGGTTCAGAAGCGTCGGAACATTCATATCTACAACCTCGAATACCATTTCCCCGAGATTAGAAGGCGTAAGGATAAGGCTCTTCTTATTTTCATTGATATATGTTATATCCACCAGCTTTTTAATGATCTGGCCTCTGGTTGCAGAAGTTCCTATGCCGGTCTTTTTTATCTGTTCTCTCAGTTCCTCATCTTCAATAAGATTACCTGCGTTTTCCATTGCGAGCATCATGGTTCCGGCAGTATATCGTTTGGGCGGTGAAGTCTTTCCTTCCTTGATCTCATAGGAAACAACATCAAGCATATCGCCCTTCTTAAGCTTCTCTATCCATGCAAGGACCTTCTTCTTTCCATCCTCGCTAAGCTCGTTTTCTTCATCATCCTTCTGTTTCGTAACGCCTGCTATCTCCATATAACCTTTTTTTGAAAGTATCTTGGCAGTCGAAAACAGCTTCTCCTTTTCAACGGATACGGTCAGCTTTACCGAAACATATTCTGCGGGCGGATAGAAAATACTTAAGAATCTGCGCACAATAAGATCATAGACCTTCCTGTGCAGATCCGATAATCCCGAGAGATTCCTTGTCTGTCCGGTCGGAATGATCGCATAATGATCGGTCACATCCGCATCTTTAACATACTGCGTTTTCTCAAGGCCTGCATACAGCTTCCCGTTCAATATCTTTTCCGTGAACTTTACTGTAGGCTCATATGACTTAAGTCCGTTAAGATTCTTATATATTTCCTTTGCAACTGCTGTCGTTAATACACGGGCATCGGTTCTGGGATATGTTGTAAACTTCTGTTCGTACAGATCCTGTGCTATCTGAAGCGTTGAATTGGGGGTTATCTTAAAGCGTTTGGCACATTCGGCAGACAGCTCCGTTATATTAAACAGAAGAGGCGGCTTCTTCTTTGAGGTGGATCTCTCCACAGATTCTACAGCTGCCTGTTTCCCGTCAAGCTCTTCTATAAGCTTTTCGGCATCCTCACGCTTCTTAAACCCGTTCTCTTTATATAAAAGAGGGCTGTTATGGTATTTCGAACCCTGGGCCGCCTTCCATTCGGCTGCTATCTTCTCCTCTGTCAGATTGCCTGTCACACGAAAAAAAGGAGTCTCCGTGAAATTCCTTATTTCACGCTCCCTGTTCACTACCATGCCGAGTACACAGGTCATGACTCTTCCTACGGCAATCGCGGCATATTTTTTCGTGGCTGCGGCATCATTTATCATCCTTCCGTACTTAAGTGACAATACTCTTGAAAAATTAATACCAAGGGCATAATCCTCTATTGTACGCATTATTCCGGACTTACCGAGATTATCGTACTCACTCATAGACTTAGCTTCCCGGATACCGCGTAATATCTCATCATCCGTCTGTGAGTCGATCCAGACACGAAGCTCTTTCATTCCGTCTCTGACTCCGCCGTAGTTACGTATATTCTCTTCGATCGTCTGCCCTTCCTTTCCAGAGTCGCCGGCCCAGTACACCGTATCGACATCCTCCCTGTGGAGAAGGCCGTTTACTATTCCGTACTGTTTGGCTACCGGTTTAAGAACCCCGTATTTATAGTCTTTAGGCAGAAAAGGAAGATCCTCGAGCCTCCAGTTTTTGTATTTTATGTCATAATCCTCCGGATACAGCATGCCGACAAGATGACCTACGCACCAGGAGATAACATATTCATCATTTTCAATATACCCGTCTCTGTTGCCCTTTACATTAAGAACTCTTGCAAAATCACGTGCAACGGAGGGTTTCTCGGTTATTATCAGTTTCTTTCCCAAATACAAGCTACCTCTATGTCATCCATCAGAGCTGTGAGCCGTCTATCAGCCTGATATTATCCTTTATCATCGCTTCCTGCTTAAGCTCCAGATCGAAGTCACCCGCCGAAAACAGGTATATCGAATCAACGTTAAGCTTTGCCTGCTTGATGCAGAACATCAGCCACTCATAATCCTCGTATTTCATCAGAGGATTTTCCCAGTTGCATAATGCAACAAGCGTGTTTCCGTTGTCATCAGTGGCCACCGTATCAATGGTCCCAACCTTGCCGACCCATACCCCACGCTGGTTATACCTGAAGCTCAGCTTATCCATCTGGTTAAGGATATCAAGATATTCGGCACAGACGTCCGTAAAACAGTAAGCAGTATATGCTTTAAAGGTCGGAGCTATATAACGGTTGAAGAACTTCTCGGGAGGCGTAAACACGAGTCTTGAATAATTCTTGAAAATATACTTATACCAAAACCTCGCATAGGGATTCACTATCCGATAAATTCCCTTCTGAACATTCTCATGTCCTGCCGTATTCACCGAGTCAATCTTCGCGACCATCTCAAGCTCTATCAGGTTCTTTAGATAAACCGAAATCTTTGCCCGCGAAAATCCGGTATATTTGTATATATCGTTAAGCTTGTTCTTACCCTGGGCAAGTGCCGAAAGTATCGTATTATATACTACAGGTTCTCTTAGCTCCGACGGAAGGATATTGTTCCCGTATTCATATAAAGGACCGCCTTCCTTAAGCGCAAGCCTGCATATATTCTCGGCAACCGTTTTCTGGTCGTCCCAAAGCTCCCAGAGCATCGGATTTCCGCCTATCACGGAGTAGGCTTCAACGCTTGCCTCCATATCGTAATTCTTGAAATATTTCGTAAAATCAAGAAACTTAAGGCTGTTAAGCCTAAGCAGCCCGGATATCTCAAAGGCCAGTTCCTTCAGTCTGTCAACCATCTGGTTCTCGACCCAGTATACTGATGATGAACAGAGCAGAAACATTACGGGACTCTGTACCTGATTAAGCCTGCTGTGAGCTCCCTGTACAACGGCCTCCATAAACTCGTTTCCGCCCTTTATAATATTCTGGAATTCATCAATGACGATTATTCTCTTCCCGGCCTCAGTCTTCTGGGCAGTCATGGTTGAAATGATCCCCGAATATCCCTCTTTTATCTGTGCATTCCTGGGCAGAGCATCCTTAAGTTCATCATACCACTGTTTAAGCTGTTCCTGATCCGAACACGCTCTTGCGGCATAATAATAGAACTGCTTTCCTTTAAGGAACTCTCTTAACAGTGAATGCTTTCCGCTATATCTGCTTCCGTACAGGACGACTATCTGATTGTCATTTCTGTTATAATAATTATGTAATGTCTTAAGCTCGGAAATACGCTTAAATGCCATTGTAACACCCGCCTAACATATAAATGAGTGACTTATTTCGCCTGAATATATCCTTTGGCCTTTAACAGTTCGGCGCACAGTACCGCACCGCCTGCAGCACCTCTTACGGTGTTATGTGAAAGTCCCACGAATTTATAATCAAACAGCGTATCTTCACGAAGACGTCCTATGGATATACCCATTCCTCTCTCATAATCAACATCCATGGTAACCTGAGGACGATTGTCATCCTCAAGGTACTGTATAAACTGCTTGGGGGCGCTCGGAAGCCCCAGCTTCTGAGGCTCGCCCGAGAAGCTTACCATCTTCCCGATGAGCTGTTCCCTGGAAGGCTTTTTGTTAAACCTTACAAATACAGCTGCGGTATGTCCGTTTAATACGGGAACTCTTATACACTGAGTCGTTATAAGGGGCGAAGAAGCCTTCTCGATCTTACCGTCAACAACTTTACCGAGGATTCTTAAAGGCTCCTGCTCACTCTTTTCTTCCTCTCCTCCGATATAAGGAATGATGTTGCCTTCCATTTCAGGCCAGTCCTTAAAGGTCTTGCCTGCACCCGAAATAGCCTGATATGTCGTAGCCACAACCTCAGTGGGTTCGAATTCCTTCCAGGCAGCAAGTACCGGAGCATAACTCTGGATCGAGCAGTTAGGCTTAACAGCAATAAAGCCTCTGGTCGTTCCAAGCCTCTTTTTCTGGGCTTCAATAACCTCAACATGTTCGGGATTGATCTCAGGTATGATCATCGGAACATCGGGGGTCCATCTGTGTGCGCTGTTATTTGAAACAACGGGAGTCTCGGTCCTGGCATATTCCTCCTCGATCGCCCTGATCTCATCCTTGGTCATATCCACGGCACTGAATACAAAATCAACGGTTGAAGCAACCTTCTCAACCTCGCTGACATTCATTACAACAATATCCTTAACAGCCTCCGGCATGGGCGTGGTCATCTTCCACCTGTCACCTACCGCATCTTCATATCTCTTGCCCGCACTCCTGGCACTGGCTGCTATGGTAACAACCTCAAACCAGGGATGATCCTCAAGAAGAGATATGAATCTCTGTCCTACCATTCCCGTTCCGCCAAGTATTCCCACCTTTAATTTCTCACTCATAATAATCTCCTCACTTTCACTATATAATAGTCGCAGATCAATGCTTACATTATTCATTGAAAAAGCTGTTTATCTCATTCTCGGCTTCCTTTGCCTTCTTTAAGAATTCCCGGCATGAAAGGATCTCTTCCTCCATTGCCCTGCGTCCCGGGGCTCCCATCGTCAGCCTTCTCTTGACACAGGTTTTAAGACTTATCGCATCATAAACGCCCTCATCAAACTTCGGGGATATCTCTCTCAGTTCATCAAGCGACAGTTCATCAAGAGAACATTTCTTATCGATACAGTAAAGTACCAGCCTCCCTATGATACCGTGCGCGTCCCTGAACGGCACTCCTCTTCCGACAAGATAATCAGCGGCATCGGTGGCATTGGTGAAGCCGTTCATGGCGCTCGCAGCCATAATATCCTTATTGAACTTTATCGACTTTATCATGCCGTTAAATAACACAAGACACCCGTTTACGGTATCCATTGCATCAAATACAAGCTCCTTATCCTCCTGCATATCTTTATTATATGCAAGCGGAATTCCTTTCATGGTGGTAAGGAGCGACATTAAGGCTCCGTATACCCTGCCTGTCTTTCCTCTTATAAGTTCAGCTATATCCGGATTTTTTTTCTGCGGCATTATGCTGCTTCCGGTCGAAAACGCATCATCTATTTCAATATAGCGGTATTCATTACTGTTCCATATGATGATCTCTTCACAGAACCTGCTGAGATGCATCATTATTGTTGAAGCGGCAGCCAGGTATTCTATAAGATAATCCCTGTCCGATACCGAATCCATGCTGTTTAATGTAGGTCCGTAGAAACCAAGCGCCTTGGCCGTATATTTCCTGTCCAGAGGATAGGTGGTGCCTGCAAGCGCGCCTGCTCCGAGAGGACAGAAATTCATTCTGTCAAATATATCATAGAGGCGCTGATAATCCCTCTTAAACATCTCAAAATAGGCTCCGAGATGATGCGCCAGAGTTACCGGCTGTGCTTTCTGCAGATGTGTAAATCCCGGCATATATGTTTCTATATGCTTCTCCATCAGATCGTCAAGAGTACCGAGAAGCTGTATGATAAGCCCTCTTGTTTCAAGGACCTTATCCCTTGTATACATCCTCATGTCAAGGGCAACCTGATCGTTCCTGCTCCTGCCGGTATGCAGTTTTTTACCTGCCTCACCTATTCTTTCGGTAAGATTGGCCTCTACGAAGCTGTGTATATCCTCATATTCATCGGTTATCTCTATATTTCCGTACTCGATATCATCAAGGATTGAGTCAAGACCCAGCTGTATCGCCTTCTCGTCCTCAGCGGTTATTATACCCTGTTTCGCAAGCATCCTTGCATGTACCTTGCTTCCGGCTATATCCTGCTTATAAAGCTTTTTGTCAAAGGATATGGACGCATTAAAAGCATATACAAGCTCATCTGTTTCCTTTTCAAATCTTCCGCCCCACAATTGAGCCATTTGTATTATCCTCTTACTTTCTTTTCCTTTGCCTGTCCGGAACAGGTAGTGCTTCCGCCGGCCCGGCGCAAAATGAACGAATTAAATTCGTTCACTATAAATTATAATGTATCACAAAGCATTAGTTTAGTAAATAGAAGGGACAACTTCGAAGCTGACGCCCGTGTTGTCCCCAATAACAGTCACAGCTCCCGGCCGGACTCGAACCGGCGACCTACGCATTACGAATGCGTTGCTCTACCAACTGAGCCACGGAAGCTTATAACGACTTACCAAAAAATTATATTAAAAAAACATCAAATATGCAACACAAAAATTTACTAATTTTACAAAACTATGAATTGGTCTTCTTTACCACCCTTCTGACAACCTTCTTCTTTATTACCTTCTTCCTGACTGTTTCTGTTCCCTGCGCCGTATCATCCGTTCCGTTTACCGTCTGTATATTCTCCTGCTGAAGTACATTTGCGGATACAGCAGTGTTTTCCTGCTGTGGTGCTGCTTCAGGGTCTGTTCTCTCCGTATAAGCCTCAGCCTCGGAAGGATATGCGGCCGTATCGGCTGAAGTGCCTGAAGGCTCGTCAGTAAACCAGTCATCCTCCGCATATATTGAAAGTCCGGACTCGTAATCGGGCAGCGGATCGTCTATATCAGCTTCCGGCTCCTCGAAATATGTGGTTTCATAATCAATTCCCTCTTTGAATCCATGATCAAAGAAACTATTCTCCATATTGAATCCAAGGGCATGTGATGTATTGCTGAATGCTGATTTCTTTTTCTGCTGTACTCCGTCCTGCGGCTGTTCATTCTTCTCCTGCTGATACTCCTCATACTGCTGTGGCTCTTCCCCTGCAGACTCCGGGTATTCTTCAACCGCTTCTTCAGGATATTCCTCATATTCCCCTGCCGCTTCTTCCGGATATTCTCCGTACTCTTCCACCTGATCCTCAGGATATTCTTCAAACTCTTCCGGATATTCCTCATATTCTTCCGGATAATCTTCGGGATATTCCTCGTATGATCCCGTATTATCCTCACTGTATTCTTCGTACTGTCCTGTATAATCCCCTGAATACTCTTCCGGCTGTTCCGTATATTCCTCCGGATATTCTTCGTACTCCTCGATATATCCTCCGTCAGCGTCATTATATTCCTCATATGTATCGGAGTATTCCTCGGGATATTCTTCATATGCATCACCGGCATACCCGCCTGTTTCTTCTGCGCCGGACTCTCCGGCAGGCTCTGTCATACCGGCAGGACTCCGGGCAATGAAATCTCCCGTCCCTGTCTTCATGGAATCCTCATTTTGTACCTGAACAGCCTGAGGAACGGTTCCGAACATATCACCGACCTGTCCTCCGAACGCACCGTCACCGTAATCAGTTACACCGCCTGAAAAAATACTGAATTCCGACGCTACATCTGTACCGGAGCCGCTTTCCTGTCCCGGAGCACCGTCAGTCACGAATTTATCATCCATTGAATTCTGGATTATTGCCTGTTCTTCGCTTATTTCTATCCTGGGCTCCTTGTCCCTGCTGTGATCCACAAATATAAGAGCCTTGGCGCGTGCAAGTGTTCCTGCCAGGGTTGCCGGACTCATTGTAGGAGAATTGGCCATTTCACTCAGAAGCACAGGAATGTCCGAATGATGGTTCATATACATATAATGAAGACCCGTACAGCCTATTATCATCAGTATTTCAAAAAGAAAATATGTACTGTTCTCCTTCGTGGAACGGTAAAACAGCATGATAAAGCTTCCAAACAGCAGCAGAAGGCACGGCAGAACTTCCCTGTGTTTGTTCCTGAGCATATAGTAGGCACATGCTATCGACATAACTATGATAAACATATAGCTCATTTGTGTGCCAAGCGTGAACCATGCGCTGTTCGTCCTGGTATAAGACTCTCCGTCCTTGCCTTCAAGGAAGAGATAGTTGTCGTTAACATTTGTATTCTGATTATCAAGATTGCTGTGGAAAAGCCTGAATATCTCGCCGAAGGTATACTTCTCATCCGTTTCCGGATTTCTGGAAACAGAAAACCGTGTAAAGGATCCACCGACCACTTCACCAAAGCTTTTATCAAGGACCGACGACTTGGTTATGTTAAAGATCAGAAGCGTCAGAAGCATCACACCGCAGATCACGGCAAATGCATGCCATGGATAATGCTCCTTTACCTTTCTTCTGTAAACAAAATATACAAGAAAAGCTATTATACATATAAAGGTGAGCGGCTCTGTAAAGCATAAAAGACCAAGAAGCAGACCGAATAAAGCATCAAATATTATCATACGCTTCTTATCTCTTTTCTTTCCGTCTGTTACCAGTAAAAGTATGTCAAAGGTAAGTATCATTATAAAGCAGAGGAAGAACTCACTGCTGTAAGAATATACCGCAAACGACTGGGACGGAATGAACAGTGTACAAAGGGCAGCCAGAAGTCCGCATGCACGCCCCGCTATCCTTCTTACAACCCTGTCCATCACAAAAGCGGTAAGAATGAGGGTAATGGCATTAAGAGTTACGAATGCTCCGGACCCTGTATCCGTCATTTTGAAAAATACAGAAAGGAAACGCGCATAAACGTACTGCGAGGGGTATGTGATAAGATGTGATATCATATCCATTCCCTTGGTACTTATTGCTTTCTCCTTCATCAGTGCCGCAGCACGGTATATTATGGTCTCTTCGGCCGGCACCGAGGATTTATAAGAAAGTCTGAATATAAGGAACAGGTATGCACTGAAACAGAGCATGACAACCTCAACAACATTCCACATAAAGTTATCGTTAACTTCATCCGAAATGTCAAGTATCTTGGTCACAAGGCTCAGAAGTACAAAAGCAAGAATAAGGATTCCGCCAAATATTATGGCATAGAAGAATCCTCCGCTTTGCACGATTATCTGGTTATATACCGAAATAAAAAATATATAACCAAGTACCACAAGAGCTGCAATACCTATTATCTTTGTCGACAGTTCCTTTTTAAAATCCATATGAATAATCCGCCACCACTAAGCAAGTGCCTGTTCCAGATCGGCTATAATATCGTCTGCATCCTCTATTCCAACGCTGAACCTGATAAGATCGGGCTGAACTCCTGCCTCTATCAGCTGCTCGTCAGACATCTGTCTGTGAGTATGCGATGCAGGATGAAGCACGCACGATCTTGCGTCAGCCACGTGTGTAACTATGCTTATAAGCTTAAGCCTGTCCATAAATTCAATACTTGCGCTTCTTCCGCCTTTTATTCCGAAGCACATTACACCGCATGTACCGTTCGGCATATACTTCATCGCAAGAGAATGATATTTATCGTCTTCAAGTCCCGGATAATTTACCCATGCAACCTTCTCATGATCCTTAAGATATTTCGCAGCCTTAAGCGCATTCTCACAGTGTCTTGGAACGCGAAGATGAAGAGTCTCAAGACCCACATTTAGAAGAAAAGCATTCTGGGGCGACTGGATCGAACCGAGATCCCTCATAAGCTGGGACGTTGCCTTGGTGATATAAGCAGCCTTTCCGAACTTTTCCGTATATACTATACCATGATATGTCTCATCGGGCGTTGTAAGACCCGGGAATTTATCCGCATATTCCGTCCAGTCAAAATTACCACTGTCTACTATACAGCCACCCACACACATTGCATGACCGTCCATATATTTGGTGGTCGAATGTGTTACTATATCTGCGCCCCACTCAAACGGCCTGCAGTTTATGGGCGTAGGGAATGTGTTATCTACAATGAGCGGTACTCCGTGGTCATGCGCCGCCTTTGCGAACTTCTCTATGTCCAGTATCACTACCGCCGGGTTGGCGATAGTCTCGGCCAGAACACACTTGGTGTCAGGTCTGAAGAGACTGTTTATCTCCTCAATATCCGCATCCGGATCCACAACACTGCATTCCACTCCCATCTTCTTCATTGTAGCCATAAGAAGATTGAAGGTTCCTCCGTATACCTTGGAAGACATTATTACATGATCTCCCGCCTCCGCTATGTTAAAAACAGCATAATAATTGGCTGCCTGTCCTGATGATGTCAGCATTGCGGCGACTCCGCCTTCGAGCTTGCATATCTTCTCTGCGACGTAGTCGTTCGTCGGATTCTGAAGCCTGGTATAGAAATAGCCGCTTTCCTCAAGGTCAAAAAGCCTTCCCATTGCATCTGAGCTTTCATACTTAAAGGTAGTACTCTGATATATGGGCAAAACCCTGGGTTCACCGTTTTTCGGCTGCCATCCCGCCTGTACGCATAATGTTCCTATATTATAATCCTTCATCATCCATCCTGCCTTTCAGTTCTGTTATTCATAAATCTGTCCTTTAACGAGTATACCATTTCCGAGTACAGTTCTTCACATTCATCAAGCTTTCCGTCTTCGATAAGACCTATACAGGGATTGATATATTCGTCAAAAATGTTTCTGTATATGTTTCCGGAATCCTTGCTCTTGTCTATCCTGTTTACTATCGTTGGCGCAATATTGTAATATGTGTCCACTACCTTTACGCCATCCTCGTTGGACAGAAGATAATTGTCCCTGTAATCCCTTAATGTCCTCAGCTCATAACAGTCATCGGATTTACCGAGGCTTTCGCATACCGCTGTCGTTATGTAACAAAGCTTGCGCTTAAAGCCTCCGTCAATCTCGGCAAAAGTTCCCGGACTTATGGTATATCTGGTAAACGCTTCGTTCCACTGTTTTACGATCTCATCGGCCAGAGTCTTAAGGCCGTCGCTTCTGGTCTCAAGTAATGCAGGCAGTACATAAACCGCAAGTACCGAATTATGATCTATCGTGAAATGCTCCCTGTCGCTCTTCTTTTCTATGCTTTTCTCTTCGGAAACAGCTCTGCTCACAAATGAAGCCGCAAGATCCCTTATATATGAGTCCCTGTCATCCGCTTCCCTGCAGCCTTTTTCTATCGAATCAAACAGAGGTTTGTAATTCTCGTAATAGGTATTGAAAGCATCTGCATATGTGTCCTTATTGAACTTCTTCATAAGAGACATGTTATCAAACAACATGCCGGTCAGGTCATTTTCTATACTCATATTGTTTCCTTTATATTTGAAAACTCTGCGAAATATATGCTGTAAAATGGATAGATATCAGCACCCCTCAAACGCTTCGCGTTTTTTAGGTAGATATTCAGCACACTACCCCTCAAATCGCTTCGCGATTTTCCGGACCCTGATTCGTTACAGCACCCCTCAAACGCTTCGCGTTTTCGTGGTTGGTATTGTTCCAATACCAAACTTCATAAATCATGCCTCCTATGTGCAAGCACATGAGTCATGATTTTTGAAGTTTACTGCTGTAACGAATTACTCGTCCCAGTTATGATAAACAGCCTGTACATCGTCATCCTCATCAAGAAGATCGAGGGTTTTCTGTATGTTCTTTATCGCGGTTTCGTCGGTAAGGGTCACCCATGTCTGAGGAATCATCGTAACCTCTGCGGATATCATGGGGATCCCCTGTTCCTCAAGCGACTCTCTTACATCACTGAAGCTGTCAGGATCAGTTATGATCTCATAGCTGTCTTCTTCATCGGAGAAGTCCTCTGCTCCCGCATCCAGTGCCATCATCATAAGATCATCCGGATCTGTCTCGCATTCTTCCTTATCTACGATGATCTGTCCCTTCTTATCAAACATGAACGATACGCAGCCCTGTGTACCCACGCTTCCGTTTCCCTTGGTAAATGCACTTCTTACATTGGCTGCAGTTCTGTTCTTATTATCAGTAAGGGCGTCCACTATTATGGCTATACCGTTCGGACCATAGCCTTCATATGAAACATATTCGTAATTTACGCTGTTCGCATCGCCGGCCGCTTTCTTGATACCTCTGTCGATCGTATCATTCGGCATGTTATTTGCCTTTGCCTTTGCTATAACATCACGAAGTCTCGAATTATTATTGGGATCAGGGCCGCCCTCTTTAACCGCAACGGCGATTTCCCTTCCGATTATCGTAAAAATCTTTCCCTTTGCCGCATCATTCTTTTCTTTCTTATGCTTAATATTGGCAAACTTTGAATGTCCTGACATCTTTACACCTCATATTTGTTTTTTTGCACTAAAGCATATAATAACATTTATTACTTCATCTATCAAGTTATCGTGAACGAATTTAGTCTGTTCGCTTTGAGGTCATACATATTTCCTCGGTACTCTGTCCGATATCTCACATACGAGCTCATAGTTGAATCTGCCGGACAGCCTGCCGAGTTCCTCTGCTGTTATCGTGCTGCCTTCTGAATTACCGAGCAGTGTAACTTCATCATATTCACAGACTTCCGGTATATCGGTAACATCGACCATAAGCTGATCCATACATACCCGCCCAAGGATCGGTGCCTTCCTGCCCCTGATAAGAACATATCCCTTATTGGATAATGATCTTGGGTATCCGTCCGCATAGCCGACCGGGATCGTTGCCACCCTTGTTCTTTTTTCCGTTTTGTATATTCCGCCGTAGCTTATCTCGGTTCCGGGTTCCAGTGTTTTTATATATACAATACTGCTTTTTACTTCCATCGCAGGTTCCAGACGGATATTGTCTTCTTCCTCACCCGAAGGCCACAGTCCGTACATCGTGATACCAGCCCTCACAATATCCATGTTTGCTTCCGGCATTCTTATGATGGCCGCGCTGTTCGAACAGTGTCTGTATACAGGTTCAATTCCTTTTTCCCTGCACATTTCAAGAAAGCCTTCAAACCTGTGCAGCTGGTTGTATGCCGGCTTCATATCAGGTTCATCTGCGCGTGCAAAATGGGTAAATATACCTTCCACCTCAAGCATATCGTAATCTGCTATCTTTTCAGCAACGGATACTCCCTCTTCGTTGCAGGGAACACCTATCCTTGACATACCCGAATCAACCTTTATATGTACCATGCACTTCTTATGAACGGACTGTGCCGCACGGTTCAGCTGCTCTGCGGTTTCAGCCTTAAATACAGCAGGACGTATGGAAAGGCGTATCATTTCCTCGTAATTTTCGGGAAATGTATAGCCGAGCACAAGTATGGGTTTTCTTATCCCTCCGTTCCTTAGCTTAAATGCCTCTTCGGCTGTCGCGGTTGCATATCCGAAAACACAGTCCATCTGTTCAAGCCTTACCGCTATCTGCAGAGCTCCGTGGCCGTATCCGTCCGCTTTAATTACCGCCATTATCTTCGTCCCGGGAGATATGAGCGCCTTCATGCTGCTTATGTTATTCTCAATGGCATCCAGGGAAACATTTGCCACAACACGTTTCTTACTCATCGGAGTCCTCCAGAAAATCCTTTAATTCATCAATAAGATCGCTGGCCATAAGGCCGCTCTTACCCCGCTTCACGGCAGCCTTGTCACCGGCACATCCATGGATATAACATCCGAATACAGCTGCTTCAAATGCGGTCATGCCTCTTGCCACAAATGCCGCGATGACCCCGAGAAGGCAGTCACCCGTTCCGGCTGTTGCCATTCCGTTATTTCCGGAAAGATTTATGCAGCATTCACCCTCCTTTGAGGCTATTACGGTTCTGGCGTCCTTTGTGACACATGTTATATTGTAATTCTTCGCGCATGCAAGGGTCACGGTAACAATATCATTCATTACCTTTTCCTTTTCTATCCCCGTGAAACGTGAGAACTCTCCGATATGCGGAGTTATTATTATGTCCCGTCCCGTACCGTTCTTAAGGGTCAGCCTGTACTTTTTGAGCAGGCTTATTGCATCTGCATCGATAATACACGGTCCCGATGATTTAAAGAAAATAAACTCAAAAAGTTCTTTGGCAGTCTCATCCTTTCCTATGCCCGGGCCTATCGCTGTCACGTCTGCCCACTTAACGGCTTCTGAAAGCTTTATGGTATCAATTTTGTCATCATAGGTGTCAACCATGGCTTCCGGCAGCTTTTCACTTATAAGCTGTTTATTATTTACATGGGTTATCACCCTTACCATGCCGGCTCCCGATCTGAAACAGCTGAGTGCGGCAAGGAGGGCACATCCCGACATATTCTCTCTTCCGGCAACGATAAGTACCTTTCCAAACGTTCCCTTATTTGATCTGTCTGGTCTTTTAAGCTGCTTTGCGTTTATAAGATCACGTTTTGTAAGGCATTTAAGCGAGGGCTTTATGATATCCAGGGAAGCATCTGTTATACCTATATTAACAAGCATCAGCTTTCCCGTATATTCAGCCCCGGGATATAGTAAGAGGCCCTTCTTATAATACCCGAAGGTTATTGTCATGTCGGCCTTTACGGCAGCTCCCATGATCTCACCCGTGCTTGCGTTTACTCCGGACGGAATATCCACTGACACTATCCTGGCACCGTTCTCCTTAAAAGTATTGATCCCGTTTATAAATTCGGCGGTATCCTTCTCAAGATTCCTGTTCAGTCCGACTCCGAACACTGCATCTATGATGAGCGTATACTCATCCTCTTTTACTGCTGACCTTATGGGTATACCGTACTTTACGCAGCACTCATAATTTATCTTGGTCTCGGGACTCATCTGAAGCAGCGAGCCTGCAAGCAGTACATCAACCTTGATCCCTCTTTCATTAAGTATTCTGGCTATTGCAAAACCGTCTCCCCCGTTATTTCCGCTTCCGCACACAACAAGCACGCGTCTTAGGTTATAGTTCTCACGAATAATGGCCGCTACGCATTTGAGTGCCGCCCGCTCCATAAGGACAACAGCCGGCACACCGAAATGTTCAATGGTATACGCATCACATTTTTTCATCTCGTCTGCTGTTAATATGTATTCCATCTGGTCATTTTTCTCCTTTTTTCTCTGTTGTTTCCTCTTCCTTTTTCTCGGGCTTCTTCAGTGTGGGCTCATATCTCATATCGAATATCTCCATAACATCCGGACCGAAGATATCATGCATATAAGTGTAAAGCTCAGCGTTCAGGAATTCTTTTTCCTGCTTTTTTATTATGTTTTTTTTGAGCTCTATCCTTATCTTATGTATCCAGTCGGCTATCTCTTCTATTTCATCTGTATTTTCGGACAGCTGGTCATAGCACAGAGCCATCGACTGTATCATAAGCTCACGGTTTACACGGTCAATCTCACGCGGAAGTTCCAGAAGCTCATCCTCATAGGCTTCCATCTTCTCATTGGATTCGTTGATCAGCCGCTTGCTCTCGCTTACCTTCTTTTCGGATTTATCATCCGTTCCATCCATACTGCTGACGATATTCTGCATCAGCTCGCCCTTAAGCTTCTTAATGTTTTTTATCTCACTGTTAAGCTTTCCCTGACGTTTAAGTAAAGCGGTAAGCTCCTTTTCCAGCTCTTCTATCTGCGGAGTTGTTCCGGATCTTTTAAAAAGCTTATGCCACTTATTATCCAGGATCAGCACCGGGATATGCTTATCGGCAAGCGCCGCTTTAAATTTTTCTTCTGATATAGGCATAACATTACCTTCCTCTCAACCGCCGGGATCTTATTTACTGTCCTGAACGTTTGCAAGGTTGTAGGAAAGTTTCATAAGGCTTTCCGACAGATGAACATTTTCAACCTCTATGTTGTCCGGAACATTAAGATCCACATGGGCGAAATTCCATATTCCCTTTATTCCGTAGGAAACCAGCTTTTTGGCGATATCGACCGCACCGGACTTTGGTATCGTCAGGATAGCGATATCTATGTCATTTTCCTTCATGAAGCTCTCCATCTCATCCATCGGTCTTACCGGTATATTGCGTATGAGCCTGCCGTGTATTTCCTCGTTTTTGTCAAAAATACCCTTTATAAGAAAGCCTCTTTTTTCAAAATTAACATAGTTTGCCAACGCCTGGCCAAGATTTCCCGCACCAATAAGTATAAGGTTGTGTTTTTTGTCAAGGCCGAGGATACTGCCGATCTCGTCGTAGAGGAACTTTACATTATATCCGTATCCCTGCTGTCCGAATCCTCCGAAATTATTCAGATCCTGCCTTATCTGTGATGCGGTCACCTTCATCAGGCTGCTTAGTTCCTGTGATGATATCCTCTCCACGCCTTCATCGTTGAGTTCTCCCAGATATCTGTAATATCGCGGCAAACGGCTTATAACAGCCCGTGATATTTCTCTTGTTTCCAATGGCTCAACCTTCCTTATCAAACGTCTTTCTTATTTCCTTAATAAAGTCAGCACTGTTAAGCACTACGGGATCCTTAATCGTGGTTATCAGTGCGAGGTCCTTTGTCATCCTTCCGGATTCAATGGTGTCGATCGTTGCTTTTTCAAGCCGCGTTGCAAAATCAACAAGCTCCGGAAGCTCATCAAGCTCACCCCTCTTTTTAAGAGCACCCGTCCAGGCAAAAATCGTGGCAACGGAATTGGTGGATGTTTCCTCTCCTTTGAGGTGTTTATAATAATGTCTCTGTACAGTTCCGTGCGCGGCTTCATATTCATAAACGCCCGTAGGAGACACAAGGACCGATGTCATCATGGCCAGTGAACCGAATGCCGTTGATACCATATCACTCATAACATCACCGTCATAGTTCTTGCATGCCCATATCATTCCGCCTTCCGAACGTATAACCCTGGCTACGATATCGTCAATAAGCGTATAGAAGTATTCAATACCGTTTTCCTCAAAGCGCTGCTTATACTCCTTCTCATATATGTCATTGAAAACATCCTTGAAATGATGGTCATACTGTTTTGAGATGGTATCCTTTGCTCCAAACCACAGATCTTTTTTACTGTCAAGCGCATAATTAAAACAGCAGCGTGCAAAGGCTTCGATTGAGGATGTACAGTTATGAATCCCCTGGATCACACCCCCTTTTTCATCAAACTCATGAATGAGCCGGGTGGTTCTGGTTCCGTCGGCTGCGGTAAATACCAGCTCTGCGGTCCCTGCACATTCAACATGCATTTCCGTATTAAGATAGACATCTCCGTATGCATGTCTGGCTATGGTAATGGGTTTTCTCCAGTTCTTAACATATGGCTCTATTCCCTTAACGATTATGGGCGTACGGAAAACCGTTCCGTTTAAGATCGCACGGATCGTACCGTTGGGGCTCTTCCACATCTGCTTGAGATTATATTCATCCATCCTTGCGGCATTGGGTGTTATCGTTGCACACTTAACCGCAACCCCATGCTTCAGGGTTGCATTGGCCGAATCCCTGGTTACCTGGTCATCTGTATCATTCCTGTTCTTAAGTCCCAGATCATAGTATTCTGTTTTCAGATCTATGTACGGCGTAAGGAGTTCATCCTTTATCATCTGCCATAGGATCCTGGTCATCTCATCTCCATCCATCTCAACAATGGGATTCTTCATTTCAATTCTGCTCATCTCTTCCTCCTCTTTGTGCTAAATCCGGTGATCAAGGTCTGTTTTGTTCAATGCTTTCTGTCCTTTGGCGGTATCATCTGCGGTATCGAGAGATCCGTGCAGGTCTGAGATATGATACTTACCAGCTCGTCATTTGTCATAACGGTAACACGTCCGTCCTCATATTCACTGTCCACTATCTCTTTAATACGTTTCACAAGCGGACAGTTCTTGTCAAGATGTTCCTCCTTCGGAAGCTTATAATATGTATTTATCCAGTGTGCTATTCCCGCAAGTCCCGATGTGTTGGATACTGCGCACAGCACCGGTCTGTTAAGGAACTTCTCTGTATCAAAGATATTGTATATCTCTTCATTCTTGAGAAGACCGTCGGCATGTATGCCGGCGCGTGTAACATTGAAGTTCTCCCCGACAAACGGTGTGCGCGGAGGTATTTTATAACCGATCTCTTTTTCATAGTATTCGGCCAGCTCCGTGATTATGGTCGTATCCATACCGTTAAGGCTGCCTCTTAACTGCGCATACTCGAATACCATTGCTTCAAGCGGCGTGTTGCCCGTCCTTTCTCCTATACCGAACAGAGAACAGTTAACACCCGAGCAGCCATACAGCCATGCGGTCGTTGAATTGGAAACGGCCTTATAGAAATCATTATGTCCGTGCCATTCAAGAAGGTGAGGATCTACACCGGCATGCTTGTTAAGTCCGTATATTATACCCTGTACAGATCTCGGGATCACGGCTCCCGGGTAATTAACACCGTATCCCATGGTATCACAGGCCCGTATTTTAATCGGTATCTTATATTCGTCCATAAGACGCATAAGCTCAAGGCAGAACGGAATCACATACCCGTAAATATCCGCCCTTGTTATATCTTCAAGATGGCATCTGGGGCTTATACCCTCCTCGAGGCAGTCCCGTACTATATTAAGATAATGCTCCATAGCCTGCCTGCGGTTCATCTTAAGCTTATAAAAAATATGATAATCGGAGCAGCTTACAAGGATTCCGGTTTCCTTCATCCCAATTTCCTTGACAAGCTTGAAATCCTCCTTGCTCGCTCTTATCCAGCTGGTTATTTCAGGGAACTGATACCCCCTCTCCATACACTTGTATACCGCGTCCCTGTCCTTTTTACTGTAAAGGAAGAACTCGCTGGCTCTTATCATTCCGTTGGGACCGCCAAGCTTGTGCAGATAATCGAATATTGTAACTATCTGCTCTGTTGAATACGGGGCACGGCTCTGCTGTCCGTCCCTGAAGGTCGTATCCGTTATCCATATTTCCCTTGGCATATTGTGGGGAACTATCCTGTCGTTAAATGCGATCTTGGGAACCTCTTCATAAGGGAACAGGTTCCTGAACACATTGGGCGTCTCTACATCCGCAAGGATGTACATATGTTCTTCCAACTCTAAAAGATTGTTGTTTGTGTTCATTTTCACAGCTCTGTTTTCGTTTTTCATTTCACTCCTCCGTTCAGTCCTGTTCTTTTCTGCCGCTCCGTACATTGCAGATCAGAAGGATCGCCGCAAATGACAGAAGTATTACAGCAAAATACCAGCGCAGGCTGAAGACTCCTACATTTTTATTTAATGTACCTATTACCGCGTACTGAACCGGCAGTGAAAGGTTCTGCTCGGTTTCGGTGTTAAGTACTGTAACCTGGTCCTGACTTGTATATACCACAAAGGTCGAAAAATGCGTTGCAACAAACTTTATCTTATCGTTTCCGCCATGATTCACTATCTGTGAAGGTATGGTCTCAAGCTCGTTGTTATCATTCAGTGCTCCGATCATTATATTGTTTTCGGACGTCATGGCAGCCGGTATGGGCAGCTCGATATCCACATTCTTTCCGGACAGGCGCTTTATGCTGACACCGCTCTTATCCTCATACAGGCTTATGTCAAGCGGAACCATTGATATTCCGGACGTACTTCCGAACTTATTTATAAAGGCATCATTACATATATCTGCCCTGTCGTCCGCTTTGCTTATACTCATATGATAACTTCCTTTATCTGCGGATATATATGCATAAGCACCGTCTTTATCGGGACTGATACCTTCATCCATGTGTGTATTTATAACATTCCACGAACCGCTTTCCCGTCCTTCTTTAAGGTCAACCGGATTATTCTTAAGCGTACGTGACAGCTCTTCAAGCTTCGATTTAAGCTCCGGAGAGGTATTCCCCTTGATGCTTACGTTTTTTGCATAACCAATATTACTTCCCGTACTGTTTTTGTAATCATCAAAAGCATCGTCACTGACTCCGGTCATTATATAGTTCTTGCCGTTGATCGTAACATGCGGATCTATCACTACATTTCCGTCATCATCCTGCGGCGTTGCGAACGAGCTTATAAGACGAAGCTCACCGGTATCGGCAGACGCATCGCTCGTTATGACATATACCTGTCCTCTGAAGCCGTATTCTCTCGGCGAGAGAATGCTGTCTTCCGTAATATCTGCATCACTGCCCACAATGGCATTGTTAAATCCGTCAAACGAAGGGGTCCTCAGATCGGAAGCGGAAAGCCTTGCAGCCGTATTCTTATAGCTCACACCCGGAAGCTTACTGCCAAGGAACACAACCGCTCCGGTGCTGTCTTCATCATTTATCACATCCGATCGGTCAAAAGCACCTAAGCCTATACTTCGGATGCCGGCGGGTATGATCACCTGCTTGAGTCCGCTGTTTTTAAAAGCGCGATCCTCTATATATTCAACAGAATCGGGAAAAGAGATCTCCTGTATACCGCTGCAGCCCATAAATGCTTCCTCACCTATCACGGTCAGGCCCTGCGGAAGTATCACATCCGTAACAGCTTTATTATCCGCGAAGCATCCTGCGCCTATGGTTTTGATACCGGCGGGTATTGATACACTCCCTCCTCTGCCTTTGTATCCGATAAGTATGCCGTCGCCAACGACCAGAAAGTCGCTGTCACCGCCGTTTTTCATAAGATCATCATACCATCTGCACCCGTAAAATGCTCCGAGTTCAATGGAATCAACCGAATCGGGAATACTCACATCCGTCAGCAGGCCGCAATTATAGAATGCCGCATACCCTATTTTCTTTGTACCCTCGGGAATATTCACCTTCTCAATCGATGCTCTGGCAAATGCAAAGTCACCTATCTCAGTCACACCTGCCGGTATATCCACTTCTCTTGCAACTGTATTCATGTAGAAGGCCCGGTTGCCGATCTTCCTGATCCCCTGCGGCAATACCGGAACTTCATCGTTCCCGTAATATCCCGCAAGTATATTACCGGTTATATTACTTGATCCGGTTATATACGGATCCGTAAACACAGGCTGGCTCAGATCCTCACCGTCTGCATTTCCTATATCATATCCTCTGACACTTACATTCCTTGGAACCATAAGAAATGCCTGACCGCCGTTTATCACTGCGGAAGCAAGCTCGCCCTGTACCCGTGCGTTACCGGTACTCCCGGATGTTCCGTCACCCTCACCTGCTGTTTCCGTGCCCGAATACGGCATTTCACTAAGATACGCCTTCTCACCGGCGGAGCCCGATACGAAGATACTGTAGTCGTTTCTTGTGACTCCCTCAACGTATTCGTCGAAGCTTTCTTTTGTTACACCGGCATCCTCTATTATCTTCTTTGCAGCTTCCGGATCATAGTAATCAAGCTCCACATCATTGGTAAGATAAAATGCAGTCTGATCAATGTATCCCGTCGACTCCGGGAGAACAACATTCTCCAGACTGTCACAGTCACTGAAAGAATAAGCTCTTAAGGAAAGTACACTGTACGGGAGCACTACATTCTTAAGTCCCCTGCAATTGGCAAAAGCATATTCCGGGATCTCTCGGACCGATGATGATATGGAGAGATCAGCAAGCTGCGAGGCTCCCCAAAACGCATATTCTTCTATCGTATTCACGGAAGACGGCATATTATAAACAGAGCTCGGCCTTCCTGCCAGATACTGTATAAGCTTTGTTCCGTCCTTTGAATACAGCACTCCGTCAAGACACAAATAGAACGGATTGGTTTCCGCGACCGAGACACCTGACAGTCTGTCGCATTTGGCAAAAGCGGCAGAACCTATCTTTGAACATTTATCCGGAATATTAACAAACAGCAGGTTCTCGCAACCGGAAAAAGCACTGGAACCTATTTCCCTTACTCCGGCAGGTATCACAACCTGCATAAGCTCCGTACAGTCTTCAAAAGCCGCAAAATCGATCTTTCGGACGGTATCGGGGAGTATAACCTTCTTTATTGTCTTATTTCCGGCAAAAGCCTCCTTGCCTATAGTGGTCACACCACTAAGTACTGTCAGGTTCTCTTCTCCTCCGTTATATTTTACAAGCACGTCTCCGTCAACGGTAAAATCACCCACCTGGACGGAAGCATACGAAGTATTTAACGGCATGCATAAAATTATCACAGACGTAATACATAAGAGTATGGCTATGAATTTTCTTATTTTTCTCCCCATAATGCTTACTCCATTTTTAAGGGTTAAGCAACAGCTGCAAGCTCCTCTTTGTCCTTCTTAAGGAACATAAACAGCGCCGCCATCACAAGCCCGATGACCAGAAACCACTTGGGATGTATCATATCGCCTGTCTTTGGCGTTGAGTCAAGCGTACCCGTTGCCGAAAGATTAGCCGTATCCACGTATACAACATATGGCGAAAAATGAGTAGCCGTAAAATTCATACACGGTACTGAATTTATGACCGTAAATTTGGGGGCCATTTTCTCAAGCACGCCGTTTGCCGTACTGGCAATCTTTGCATTACCGCCGTATATTGCCAGATCATCCGGTATCGGAATCGTTACACTTACCGATACGCCTTCCGGAACCGGTGATATCCTGGTCTTTCCCGTAGAATCGTAAAGACTTATATCCATCGGGAAATACTTTATATTTGACATAGAGCCGAATTCTTTCGTAAGTGCGGTAACGGCTGACTGCTCCGCTTCCGGTGTTTCCGAAATCTTTACTACATAATTGTCCGCGGACCCGTTTACATTTGCCGACATCTTGCCTTTATCGGTTATCCCGTCGGCTGACGAAACTACGGAAGTCCTTCCTGAATGCGAAGGATTGCCGTTCACTGCCGTTGCTGCCTGGGCACTGCCTGTTGAAGGCGGTATTGCGGCATATCCGCTTATCACTATCGGAACCGATGATGAATTTATATTGGTGCTGCTCGACGATGAGCTGCTCGAACTGCTCGAGCTGCTGGAGCTGCTTGCACTGCTGGATCTGCTTGAGCTGCTGCTTGAGCCACCGCCGCCGCCACCTCCTCCTCCGCCGCCACCGGATGAAGATTTGGTGGTTGATGTAGACGAGGATGTGGTTGTCGTACTGCTGTTCTGCTCGTACTGGGCCACACACGATATATCATCTTTAACATTTGTGTAGTCCGGAAGCCATCCTGCAAATGTATATCCGTCTCTTTCAGGATCCGGAACGGGCGGCACCGCATCCTGGCCGGTCGATACATACTCAGTCTTTAACACCGTGCCGTCCCAGTCGATGAACTTAACGAGATATCTGTCATCAAGAAGCCTGTAATCGATACCGTTATCCAGAGCATATCTGTATGCTGAGCTGTCGGAATATGTTATTATCGTGGGTCTCTTTTCCTTATCGAAGGCCGTAGGTGAGATATAGACTTCGGTTCCCGGTATCAGTACGTCCACCTTATCCGCACAGTCCATAAATGCCCCGCTGTCTATATTGTTCACACCCTCGGGCAGTGTAATGTCATCAAGAAGAGTACAGCCGTAGAAGCAGTTCTTCGGTATGGACTTGATCTTTTCGGACGAACTCAGATCAACCTCCTGAAGATGTTCACAGTTTTTAAATGCGCCCTCGGCTATCTTTGTTATATTCTTTATCTGTGGATCTTTGGTACCGTTTATGACTTTATCGGGAATTCCCGTTCCGGAGTCTCCGCGTGCATGCAGCACCTCTTCAAGGATGGTATCCTTTCCGTTATAACTGTAAACGATCCCGTTCTCACACCAGTAATACGGATCCTCCTCTGTCGCATCAGTCATATTTCCCTCAGCATTGAACGAAATATTCGCAAGCTTCTCTGCGCTTAAGAAAGGAAGGGTTCCAAGATGTTCAACGTTTTCGTTGAAGAATATATTCGTAAGATAATCATCCTCTGTAAACAGGCCTTCCTCATCCGGTAGTGAATTCAGGTTGAACGTTATCGTATTTACTCCGTTCTCTTCATCTCCTACTGTGGCCTTTATTCCCCTCAGGTATTCTTTTGTGGGATCCATTGAGTTAACTGTCTCATCGATCAGATCCACTCCGTCGGGAATAACGATATTCTGGAGCTTTGATAATATATCCCTTTCGGTAACCTGTGGTTCCTCCCCTGCCTGGCTTTTCTGGATAATGTCTTTTGCATATACATTTCCTATAACTTCACCGCTGTCATCATATATCTTTCCGACGGTTGTCTCCGGTGTCGGATAAGTTATAAGACTCACGCCCACTTCACCCCTGGATTCATCCTCATTATATCTCATCGATATATTATCCGGGTTTCCGCTTGCATAGGTTATATAGCTGTTGTATTTGGTACTTACCTTGTTTCCGCCGGTTGCCGCATATACCTTAACGGTGAACAGATTGCAGAGTCCCAGCGGAAGTACCCTTGTCCCGTCAAGCGAAGGAACCATCGCCTTAAGCCCCGGGGACTGTGAAGCTCTGCCCGTTGTACCGGCAGTATCGAGGTTAAGTGCAAAACAGTAGGGGACATAATCCCTTGCGGTACTTCCCTTCATCACAAGCCACAGCCCGTTCACGCTGCTCTTGTCACTTCCGAGCCGGTTAAGACCCGCAGCCTCAAGAGCACTGTCATTGAATGAGTTCTGACGGTTTGTCTTGAATGCATCCGTACCTATCGAGGTTACATTCACATCATAAATGGTGTCCGAATCATAGGCATCATCCCTGAAATCAACCTCCAGAAGCTCCGGACAGTTGTAGAATGCCTTGTCTCCTATTTTCGTTTCCGAACCGTTACCGGTCTGTCCGAACCTTACATACAGAAGCGAGGGATTTCCGGAGAAAGCTCCTATTCCCACATCTACTCCGACTGTGTTTATATATACCTTCTTCAGTTCAGGCAGATTCCTAAACGCATAACCGCCGATCGATCTTATCGTGTCGGGTATGGTAAGCTTCTCAAGCTTGCCGGCATATTTACTGTCACTGTCATAAGCATACTCACCTATAGCCGTAATTGCTTCATCGCCTATGGTCGTGGGAATAACAAGAGTGGGTTTCGAATTTTCCGTGGGAATTATCTTATTGATCCTTCCGTTATTGAAATTAAATACATAGCCGCCGAGATTCAGCTCATATACCCTGTTCCCTTCAGTATCGAAATACATATAGGTATTGGAGAAATCCTGCGCGCTGATATGTGCCGCAGCTTCATTGGTCGCTGCAGGATATGGATTGGGACCCCAGATAACGAACGAGTCCGCAACCGTGGGCATATTGTAATTCTCATTCTCGGCCATCGCATAATCCAGTGTTGCCGTCGTTACGAACTGATAGTCATCATACGGCCTTGAATTATGTGTATTGAACTTAACATATTCAAGATTATTACACTTCTGGAATGTAAACTGTCCGAGTGTGGCCGCTGTGGAGCTGCTGTAAGACGAGTCGCCGTAGGTTGACGGAAGTTCCACATGCTTAAGCGAAGTACATCCGGCAAAGAAGCCTTCAAATGCCGAATCCTCGCTTCCACCCGTTGTCAGGCTCTGAAGCCTTGCATACATTGACATATCGGTAAGGGATGTACAGTTGGCATAGGCATAGGCTCCTATCCTTGCCACTCCGCTCGAGCCTGCCTGTACGTATTTGCCGAACATTCCCTGTGAAGGATCGAGACTGTCATTAAGATTGTAACAGCCATAGAAAGCCCCTGCTCCAATCTTTAAGTTCTGATTGTTCGGGAGCTGGAGCGAATTGAACCCGCAGCCGGCAAAAGCCGCATCACCGATAGTCTCAAGATATGAGCAGTCTCCTATATTAAGACTCTTCAGATTACCGCAGCCGGCAAAGCATTCACGTCCCACCGTCTTTACCTTGTTTCCTATATGCACATCGCTCAGATTGGGACAATCCTTAAAGGTACAGTTGCCAAGCTCATATAATTCCGTCGGTATGTTTATTGTCCTGGGAGTTGCTTTTTCAAATGAGTTGTCGCAAAGATAATCAACGCTGCATTTATCAAGACACAGGTTGTCTATATACTGATCCGTACCCGCAACGACTCCGAAATGCCCGTACCAGTCATCCGCAACCGGGTCTGGATGGGCATTGGTCCACTCAACCTGTTCGCTGTCTCCCGGATCAAAATTAAGCTCAAGCTTCTTTATATGAAGGATATTATAGTTATTCCCCAGCTTGTCCGTATAGTTGGAATATTCCTCCGTACAGTAATTTACCTTGCCACCGTCGGCCTTTTCATAAAAAGCAGTAAGCTCCGAGCTGCTTTTTCCATTGAAGCATACGCTCTTCGTCAGATCGATCGTGTCCGTATCATACTCATTCCTGTATCCGATATATTCGATAAGTGCCGAATACTTGCCGCCGCTTACCGTCTTTGTTCCCATCTCGAAAACAGGCACCGCATTTGTTCCGGTCATTCCCGCCATATTTATGGCATAATAGGTATGTGCCGAACCGTTATAGTCCGTTATGGTCATTTCCTCCGCAAGCGGAAACGCCATGTATATATCCGTACCGCTGTCCGCGGTCACCGAGGTATCGGATTCATTGAAAACAGAATAATTACCGATAACCCCATCAAGTGACATTACATCGATGGTCGGATCGACGTAGGCCTGTATCTTTGTCTGTGTAGGTATCAGCGATACGATAAGCGCGGAAACAAGCAGCAGTGAAGCTATCGTCATCCTCGCTCTTTTCCTTATCCGGAATCTTCTATTCTTTTTTACACTCTTTTTTCCCTTATCCGACATAATATACTCCCGTTTTATACTGACTCCTATCCTATCTTTTTGGCCACAACGACAAATCTTTGCGCGCCCTCGGAATAATCACACGTTGACAGCGTTATCAGACTGTCTCCGTAATAGGATTCTATTCCGGTGTCATATAACGACATCTTCGCCATCTCATTCATGTTCGATCTGTATTCCTGAGCCGAATTGGCATTAACAAACTGATAATACTTGAAGGTTACTTCAGCCTCCTCATGCACTATTTCGTTGAAAACATACATGACTCTGTACTCGCCGCTTTCATACAGTGTATCGAACTTGATAACCGGATGCTTCTCGCAGTAACCCTTGTCCTTGTATTTGTCCAGGGTTCCGAACATTTTCCCGGATTTCATGTTGTGACCGTATATGATTATATTCTGGCTCCGCGGCCAGATACTGCATTCCTTATCAATAAATATGGAACCGTTATTGTCCTTCTCCTGATCGAAATTATGATCCAGATAATATTCTTCATTGGAGGACTGGAGTACCGGATAATCTATCTCCGTGCCCTCTATCTCTATCCAGCCTACAATGCTTTTATTCTTAAGATACAGCTTGCTGAACTTATCGAGCATTTCCGGAGCCCTGGGATCCTCGCTCAGGTGAACGACTACCGGTGTCTCATTACCGTTGTCCTTTTCTTTGATCGCAGACAGCCCCTCAGACCGGTCTGTCGAGCTGTGCGACATATATACATAAACAGCAAAATAACCCAGACACAATAGTGCCGCACTTCCGCACAGTGTCCGGAAAAGCTTCCTCAGCTTCTCTTTTTTCCCCTTGTTTTTTCCGGCCATTTCCCCTCACGGCTCCACTTCCGAATATTGATCATAAGGGAAACCGCATGTGATGGATGCCTTATGATACCAATATTTACACTAACGCCTAAACATACACATCCATTTTACTATATATTGATGAAAAATCAAGTGATAATGCATACATATTGTATCCACCGGACTTTGTGCCTCAAAAAAGGACATCCCTGAGGACGTCCTTTCCCTGTTCGTATTTTAAATCACGCTACTTAACAACTATATTTATTATCTTTCCGGGCACATATATCTCTTTTACGATGGTCTTTCCTTCTATTGCCCTTGCCACGCCTTCTGCTTCCTTTGCCTTTGCGATGGCAGCATCCTTTGCCTCATCCACCGCTATCCCGACTGTTCCCTTTACCTTGCCGTTTACCTGAACGCCGATCTCAACAGTGTCATCCTTACACATCTGTGCGTCATATCCGGGCCACGGTTCATAAGCAAGGGTGTTATCATGTCCCAGGCTCTCCCATATTTCTTCACCCACATGCGGGCATATGCATGAAAACATCTTAATGAAGCTCTCGGCATATTCCTTCGGACACTTTCCCTCTTTATACAGAGCATTAACAAAGATCATCATCTGGGATATTGCCGTATTGAATGCAAGCTTCTCAAAATCATCCGTTATCTTCTTAACGGTCTTATGATAAAGCCTGTCAAGTGAAGGAACCTGCTCATCAACGATATTCCCTTCAGAAGTAAAGAAGGTAAAGACGCGGTTTATAAACCTTCTTGCCCCCTCTACGCCCTGCTGGCTCCATGGCTTGCTGACCTCAAGAGGTCCCATGAACATTTCATACAGCCTCAGAGTATCGGCTCCGTACTCTCTGACTATATCGCTCGGATTGACAACAAATTCAGGGAAACGCTTACCCATCTTAATACCGTTCTCACCAAGGATCATACCCTGATGCACAAGCTTCTTAAACGGCTCCTTTACCGGGGAGAGTCCCTTGTCGTACAGATATCTGTTCCATATTCTCGAATACATAAGATGACCTACGGCATGCTCAGGTCCGCCGATATAAAGATCCACCGGCATCCAGTGTTTAAGCAGTTCCTGATCCGCGAATACCTCATCATTATCGGGGTCGATATACCTGAGGAAATACCAGCTGGATCCTGCAGATCCGGGCATTGTGGAGGTCTCACGGACTCCCTTTATGCCGTTATGGTCGTATTTCTTCCACTCTTCCGCATTCTCCAGAGGAGCCTTGCCGTTCTTTCCCCTGTAATCCTCAAGCTCGGGCAGGATAAGCGGCAGCTCATCATCATCAAGCACATGGATCTTTCCGTCTTCCGTATGAACCACCGGAACAGGCTCACCCCAGTAGCGCTGACGCGCGAATATCCATTCCCTGAAATGATAATTGACCGTTCTTCTTGCAACGCCCATCTTAACAAGCTTATCTGTTATGGCTTCCTTTGCCTCTTCCACCGTAAGCCCGGTAAATTCCCCGGAATTGATGAGCCTGCAGCCTTTTCCGAGATAATCATGCTTCTCAAATGCGCACTCACTCACATCACGTCCTTCTATGACCTGAAGCATCGGAATGTTATGTGCCTGAGCGTATTCAAAGTCACGCTGGTCATGCGACGGAACGGCCATTACGGCTCCCGTACCGTAGCTTGCAAGCACGAAATCACCGATAAACAGCTTTGCTTCCTTCCCGTTTACGGGGTTTATACATGAAAGACCCTTAAGCTCACAGCCCGACTTGGTCTTGTTAAGCTCGGTCCTGTCCATATCATTCTTCTTAAGTGTCTCGTCTATATATGCCCGGACTTCCTCTTTATTTTCGATCCTGGGCATAAGCTCCTGAACGATCTTTCCATCCGGTGCAAGTACCATAAATGTAATACCGTATATGGTCTCGATACAGGTGGTATATATTGAGAACTTTCCACCGCCGACTATCTCAAAGTCCACCTCGACACCCTCGGAACGGCCTATCCAGTTACGCTGTATCTCCTTTGTGGATACCGGCCAGTCTATCTCATCAAGTCCTTCAAGCAGCTTCTCTGCAAAGGCCGGCTGGTCTATTACCCACTGCTTCATATTCTTACGGACGACAGGGTATCCTCCGCGTTCCGATTTACCGTCTATAACCTCATCATTCGAAAGGACTGTGCCCAGCTCCTCGCACCAGTTGACAGGCATATCTATATACTTGGCATATCCGTCAAGATAGAGCTGTTTGAATATCCACTGCGTCCATTTATAGAACTTGGGATCCGAAGTGGCTATCATCTTGCTCCAGTCATAGTCAAAACCAAGCTCCTTAAGCTGTTTGGAAAAGGTCTTTATGTTCTCCTGTGTGAAGCCGTTGGGATGATTTCCCGTCTTCACGGCGTACTGCTCGGCAGGAAGTCCGAACGAATCGTATCCCATGGGATGGAGAACGTTATATCCCTGCATCCTCTTCATCCTCGACATTATATCCGTTGCGGTATATCCTTCAGGATGTCCCGCATGAAGTCCCACTCCCGAAGGATAAGGGAACATATCAAGCGCGTAATACTTTGGTTTGGAAAAATCATGTACATCGGTCTTAAAAGTCTCGTTTTTTTCCCAGTATTCCTGCCATTTTTTCTCAACGGCAGCATGATTGTACGGTGTAGCCATTTTGTTGCCTCTCTTTTTTTCTGATTTATGTCAAGCAGCCGACAGTCGCTCAACGTATCCATTCTATCCATACATTCCCGCACTGTCAAGTCTGTCTGGCCCCTATATATTCCTTAAGCTCTGCCGTTGCGGATCTTAACAGTTTCTTATATCAATAAATCAGGCCATAAAAAAGTATACCATACAGAACAGGTTTCCTCAATTGAAAGAACGAGGACCCGTGCACGCAC
This sequence comes from Lachnospiraceae bacterium, assembly GCA_017450065.1. Taxonomy (GTDB): domain Bacteria; phylum Bacillota; class Clostridia; order Lachnospirales; family Lachnospiraceae; genus UBA2868. The sequence continues at coordinate 162,289 of JAFSYI010000083.1, read as the reverse complement.
AAGCCCTCGTTGTAACCCCGTGGAAAATGTCTGTTTTAATCTTCTCCGCCTTCGTCCGTAAGCTTGCTTGCCCTTGCCGCAACCTCTTTCTCCTGGACATCATTGGGAGCCTGCTCATAACGGAGGAATTCATATTCGTAAACACCGCGTCCACCCGTCATTGAACGAAGTACCGTACAGTATCCGTACAGTCCTGTCATCGGGATCTCCGCCTCTATCGTCTGCTTGCCTCCGCCTATGGGATTCATGCCCAGAACACGACCGCGTCTCTTGTTAAGATCTCCCATAACATCACCGGTATAATCATCGGGAACCGTAACCTTAAGTGAAGCAATGGGCTCAAGCAGAACAGGGCCTGCTTCCATAAAGCCTTTCTTGAAGGCCTGGATCGTAGCCATCTTAAAGGCCTGCTCCGAAGAATCTACCGGGTGGTATGATCCGTCATAAAGGATGGCCTTAACTCCGACAACCGGATATGCTGCCAGGGGGCCCTTAAGAACCGACTCCGCAAGCCCCTTCTCAACTGCCGGGAAGTAGTTCTTCGGAACTGCTCCACCGACTACTATCTGCTCGAATTCATATGCCTTGTCCATATTGCCGAGAGGCTCAAACTTCATCTTAACATGTCCGTACTGTCCGTGTCCTCCGGACTGCTTCTTATACTTCGCATCAACATCCGAAGTCTTACGGATCGTCTCACGGTATGCCACCTTGGGTTCGGTAAGCTCTATCTCACACTTGTATTCGCTGAGAAGCTTGCTTGCCACTATCTCGAGATGCTGGTCACCCATTCCATAAAGAAGTGTCTGTCTGTTCTCTGCATCGTTAACATTCTTAAGAGTCAGATCTTCATGCATCATCTTCTGAAGAGCACCGGAGATCTTGTCGATATCACCTTTATTCCTGGCCTTGTATCTCATACATGTATAAGGCTTGCTGATATCTGTACGGGCATACTGGATGGTCGTAGCCTTGGTTGACAGCGTATCGCCTGTTCTTGCAGCCGTAAGCTTCGCAATTGCTCCGATATCGCCTGCATGAAGCTCCTTAACCTCTATAGGCTTATTTCCTCTTAACACATACAGCTTGGATATTTTCTCTTCAACATCCTTATCGTTGTTATAGAGCGTATCATCCGCCTTGATAACTCCGGAACATACCTTGATCAGCGAGTACTTTCCTATAAACGGATCTACTATGGTCTTCCAGATGATCGCCGACTTTGGCTTGCTGAAATCGTAATTGGCTTCGAATATCTCGTTGGTCTTTACATTTATTCCGGCAATGCTTCTTGTATCGGGACTCTTGAAATACTTGATTATATCATCAATAAGTGTATATACTCCCTGACAGAGAACTGAAGAGCCGCAGGTAACCGGAACTATGCTTCCGTCATTGATATTTGCCTTAAGGGCAGCTCTTATCTCATCTTCCGAGAATGTATCACCGCCGAAATACCTCTCCATGAACTCTTCACTTGTCTCGGCTACGGTCTCCATAAGGATATCCCTGAACTTTCCGAGGTTCTCTTTATTGTAATCGGGGATCTCGCATTCGGTAGCCTTTCCGTCCTTCTCCCACTTATAAGCGGTCTCGGAAACAACGTTCACATATCCGACAAACTTCTCGTCTTCTCTTATGGGAAGATGGAAGGGTGCTATCTTCTTGCCGTATTTGGCCGTAAGGTCCTCTACAACCTGCCTGAAGCTTGCATTATCCACATCCATGTCGGTAACAAAGATTATCCTCGGAAGATTGTACTTATCGCACATTTCCCATGCCTTCTCCGTACCCACCTCGATGCCGGCCTTTCCGGATACAACAATTACAGCTCCCGCCGCTGCGGCAACCGCCTCTTCTACTTCACCTACAAAATCAAAATAACCGGGTGTATCCAGAATATTGATCTTATTGCCTTCCCATTCTATAGGGATCACAGATGTGCTTATGGAGAACTGTCTCTTCTGCTCTTCTTTATCATAATCACTTATGGTATTTCCATCACTTACCTTGCCCATTCTGGTGGTTATTCCGGAAAGATAAGCCATTGCCTCAACAAGTGTGGTCTTTCCACAGCCACCATGGCCCAGCAAAACCACATTACGGATCTTGTCACCGGTATAAACATTCATATAATTGTACCCTCCAATTAGTATTATTGATGCAACTGAAATGCACCTTTAATATTGTACTAAATAATGCTGATTATCGCAATAGTTTTTGTGAATAATCAACATTATTTTGAGGGTTTTGTATATTTAGTTTAATTTGTTTCTACTTTTCAGACATTTGGACGCACAAGAAGCGATTTTCCCGTCATTTCCCGTGGCTTTTTAATGTCCATCGATTCAAGTATCGTCGGTGCGATATCCGCAAGACAGCCGATATCCCTGAGGCCGACTCCTTCCGTATAATTAACCATGATGACCGGAACGGGATTCATGGTATGTCCGGTGAAAGGTTCCTCATGCTCCGGTGCCGGATTATATGTAAGCTGTTCGGCTTTTCCGTGAGTGGAGCATATAAACATAACGCTTCCGCTCCGTATTACGGCATCATAAATCCTTCCGACACATTCGTCCACGATCTCGCAGGCCCTGACTGATGCCTCCATGCTGCCTGTATGCCCTACAACATCTGCATTGGGAAGACTGCACAATATGAAATCATATCTTCCGTCGTCTATTTCGCTTACAAGTCTGTCGCAGACCGCAGAAGAATTCATACCCGGCACCCTGTCATAGGTCTCGACATTCTTCAGCGAACGGATTATCAGCCTGTCTTCCCCATCATACGGTTCTCCCTGCCTGCTGTCAAAAAACACAGTTACATATGAAGCGGTCTCTGATTCCGCAAGCCTTAACTGGGTCCCCCCGCACAGACTTATGTATTCACCGAGCGTATTTACAACCGGCTGAACGGAAAGAATGGAATTCTTGTTTTCGATCGAAGTATCATAATCGTTAAAACAGGAGAAACATATATTGTTAAGTCTCTCCCTCTTAAACATACGGAATTCGTCTTCGCAGAAGGCTCTTGTCAGCTCCCTTGCCCTGTCCGGCCTGAAGTTAAAGAAGATCACCGAATCATCATCATTTACTGTTCCCACCGGAACACCTCCGTTAACTATTACCGTAGGTTTAATGAATTCATCGGTTATCCCGTTATCGTATGATGCAAGAACAGCTTCGACCGCATTGGACGCTTTATTTCCTTCGCCCTGGGTCATTGCGAGATAAACCGCTTTGATCCGGTCGTAATTGTTATCCCGGTCCATTGCGTAATAACGTCCGCTTACGGTTGCGATCTCACCTGCTCCTATTTCCCTCATTGCAGCCTGAAGGTGTTCAATGTAGCGGGCTCCGGAGTGCACCGGCGCATCCCGTCCATCCGTAAAGCAGTGTACATAAACCTTTCTGAGACCGTTCGCGGCTGCCAGCTCAAGCAGCGAATACAGATGCCTTATGTGGGAATGAACTCCGCCGTCCGACAGAAGTCCCATTATATGCAGCGCCGAATCGTTTCGCCTGCAGTGATCTATTGTCTCAAGCAGAACCTCATTCTCAAAAAAAGACCTCTGCATTATCTCCTTATTGATCCTGCTTAGCTCCTGATAGACTATCCTTCCCGCCCCGATATTACGGTATCCCACTTCCGCATTCCCCGGCTGGCCGTTCGGAAGGCCGACTGCGATCCCGGAAGAAAGGCCTCTTGCTGTGGGATATTCCTTCATAAGCTTATCAAGCACAGGTGTCTTTGCTTCATAAAAGGCATTGTTCTTTTTGTTATCAGATATTCCAAACCCGTCAAGCATGAGCAGGACAGTTGTTTTCTTTCCCATCAGAATCTCCGTTAATTCAGTTCCCTGGCAGCTCTGTCAAATAATTCATATATCTTTATCTTATCCTGATCGCTTCCGTTCATACCGGTAAATGTGGCTCCGTACATATTGCTCTTTCCGTCAAAACGGGTGACATTTATAAACGTATGGATAACATCCTTTGTCCAGATGGTAAGATCCATTTCGTAGATCGCATTCATTGCAAGCGGAGTGTCACAGGCAAAGCCCAGTCCGTCCTTGCTTATATCGATGATGTCAACAGGTACCTTTTCTCCCATGGCTTCACCTACGGGATTCATCGTCAGATGTGCGTTAAGTACCATTCTTCTGCTTCTTCTCTTTTCTTCCATAAGCTTTCTCCCTCCTTACGTTTAAGATAACCCGGCAGCGTTAAACATCCCCGGTCCTTCAGTGTATAAACATCGCATCCCCGAACGAGAAGAACCTGTATCGCTCCCTTATTGCCTCTTCATAGGCATCAAGAACGTTCTGTCGTCCTGCAAGCGCGCTTACAAGCATCACAAGCGTTGATTCGGGAAGATGGAAATTAGTAATAAGACAGTCAAGAACCTTAAATCTGTAACCCGGATATATAAATATATCCGTATCACCGCTGCAGGGATTTATCCGTCCGTTCTCATCCGCCGCGCTTTCAACCGTTCTGCAGCTTGTAGTCCCGACGCAGACAACACGGTGCCCGTTCTCCTTGGCCCTGTTTATCTTCCCTGCCGCCTCTTCGTTTATCATATACATTTCGGAATGCATATGATGCTCAAGGATATTATCCGTCTTAACGGGCCTGAAGGTGCCGAGTCCCACATGCAGTGTAACATAGGCTATATCTATACCCTTACCTTCAAGCTCCTTCAGGAGCTCCTTTGTAAAGTGAAGTCCCGCAGTCGGCGCCGCAGCAGAACCTTCGTATCTTGCATACACGGTCTGATACCTGTCCCTGTCCTTAAGCTTATGGGTAATATAAGGCGGAAGGGGCATCTCACCGAGCCGGTCCAGTATCTCTTCGAATATTCCGTCATAGAAGAACTTTACAAGCCGGTTTCCCTCTTCTTCCACCTTAAGTATCTCACATCTTAAGAGACCGTCCCCGAAGCTGACACGGGCTCCCGGCCTCAGCTTCTTACCCGGCCTGACAAGTGTTTCCCATACATCATCTTCATGCCGTTTCAGAAGAAAGACCTCCACATTGGCTCCCGTATCTTCTTTCACGCCCAGAAGTCTTGCCGGGATAACCTTTGTATTGTTAAGCACAAGGCAGTCACCGGGCTTAAGATAATCTCCGATGTTCTTAAATGTATCATGGCTGACTTCACCTGTGTTCTTATCAAGCACAAGAAGTCTTGAGGCGGATCTGTCTTCAAGCGGATCCTGTGCGATAAGCTCCCCGGGAAGTTCAAAATAAAAATCAGATTTTTTGATCACAGTCCCTGTCCTTTTAAAAACGCCGTATAACACCTGTACGCCTCATACAGGTCAGCCTTGCTTATGCATTCCCATGGCGCATGCATGTTAAGAACAGCCACGCCCGCATCAATTACGTTCATACCGTATAAAGCGAGTATATATGCTATCGTTCCGCCTCCGCCTGCATCCACCCTGCCAAGCTCGGCCGTCTGGTATACAACCTTATCCTTATCAAGTATTCCGCGAAGATAAGCGATATACTCGGCATTGGCATCATTGCTGCCCGACTTTCCCCTCGAACCGGTATATTTGTTAAATACCATACCGTTCCCAAGGTAGCATACGTTCTTCTTATCGAATACGGAAGCATACAGCGGATCGTAGCCGGCACTCACGTCAGAGCTTAACATGCACGAATTGGCGAGAGTCCTCTTAAGCAGTATTCCCGAATAATCCCCGCTCAGATTAAGGATCTCAGCCACCATATTCTCAAAGAAATGCGATTTCATTCCCGTCGCGCCCACACTGCCTATCTCTTCCTTGTCGACAAGAATGCAGCAGGCCGTCCTCTCTGTCTCACCCGAATTAAGGATAGCCCGGAGTGAAGGATATGCACATACTCTGTCATCATGTCCGTAACCAAGGATCATACTCCTGTCAAACCCTGTCTCCCTGGCCCTGCCCGCAGGCACCACCTCAAGCTCTGCCGACAGGAAATCCTCTTCCTCAACACCATAGGTATTCTTAAGTATTTCCAGGATATTATTCTTAACCTTGTCCCTGGCGCCGGCTTTACCTTCTTCATTCTCCTTACCCGGTTCTTTCTTCCCCGTGCTTTTCTTTATAACAAGAGGCCTGTTACCGACCAGTATATCAAGTGCCTCTCCTTCTATCACCTTATTGGCCTTCTTCTCCATCTGCTCCTGTGCAAGATGGATGAGCAGATCGGAAACAAAGAATACGGGATCGTCTTCATTCTCACCGATGTTTACGATAACCGTCGTACCATCCTTCTTAACGATAACACCATGGAGTGCGAGCGGAATAGTCACCCACTGATATTTCTTGACGCCGCCGTAATAATGCGTATCAAGATATGCAAACCCGCTGTCTTCGTAAAGAGGATTCTGCTTTACGTCAAGACGCGGTGAATCGATATGCGCACCCAGAATGTTCATACCTTCGCTTATCGGACGGGAGCCGATCTTAAACAGGACGACCGATTTATTCATCCATACCGAATATATCTTATCCCCCTTCTTTATTTCCGCTTTATCAGCTATCAGGGCATTAAGCTCTTTAAACCCTGCGGCCTCGGCTTCTTCAACGATGCGGTCAACACATTCGCGTTCCGTCTTACAGCTGCTGATAAAGTCAATATACTCCCCGCTTACAGCTTCAAGCTCCTTAAGCTGTTTTGCGGAATATGCTTCCCATGCGTTTTTTGTTTCCATCTTATCTCCTTATGACGATTCTCAACTTTCATAATCTGCTTTACGCTGCCCGTTCCGTATTATATTATCCGTATTCAGCTTCTTAATACGGCACCATACTTATCCTTAAGTGTTTCAAGAAGCCCGGATACATATCCGTCCACCTTATCGGATGTAAGCTCCTCCTCGCCCGGTGTATATACCACGGTAAAAGCCATGCTCTTCTTATCCATCCCAAGCTGCATTCCTTCATAAACATCAAACAGCTTTACATCCGTGATAAGCTCACAGCTGTTCTTTATCTCCTTCTCTATCTGGGCACAGGTTATGTTCTTATCCATAACAAAACAAAGATCTCTCTTCTCTTCCGGGAATCTGGGAAGAGGTATGAAGGTCTGTTCACCCGCATAATACTTCTTAAGCTTATACAGATCTATCTGCGCAATGAAAGAATCAACCCTCATATCAAGTTCATCTATAAGCTCATATTTTATCTGGCCCATGTATCCGACCTCTTCTCCGTTGCACAGGATCTTTGCGGTCCTGTACGGATGAAGGAAGGGCTTTTGTGAAGCTTCGTACTCAAATTCTGTTCCAAGCGTGTCCGCAACCACCTCGACAACACCCTTTACAGAGAAGAAATCCTCATCCTCGCCAAAGCACCCTATGCATATCGTCTCAAGCTCTTCAGGATACTCGGTAAGAGGAAGTGATCCCGGTACAAATATATTTCCCAATTCATATATACGGCCTTCCAGTATGCCCTTCTTCTGGTTCCTCTGCATTGCCTGTATCATCTGCGGAGCCAGAGTGGTCCTCATAAGAGAAAGATCCTCATTTATCGGATTCATTATCCTTATAGCCTTACGCTCCCACGCATCCTCAGGAAGTCCTATAAGATCCAGTGATGAAGGCGAGAAGAAGGAATAATGAACTCCCTCGCTTGCTCCGGCCGCACACAGAGCCCGCTTAATCTTAAGCTCTGTCTTCTGTTCAAGATTATATCCGCCCAGGGTTACCTCAGCTGTCGGCATGAAGGTCCCCTTCACATGATCATAGCCATACATACGTATAACCTCTTCGGCAACATCCTGATATGACTCCATGTCCTCTCTGTAAGCCGGAACCCTAAGTGTAAGCTCATCACCCTCAAGTACGGGATCAAAGGCAAGTCCCTTCAGTATCCTCAATATATCATCCGTAGGAACTGTGATGCCAAGAACTCCGTTCACTTTATTCACACTGACCTTAAGCTCTGATGCTTCGATCGTGTTGCCCGTGTTGGTATCTACATGCGTTGAACTTACCTTGCCGCAGTCAAGCTCCTCTATAAGGTGAAGAGCTCTCTTCATCGCCATGACTGTAGTATACTCATCAACTCCCTTGCTGAATCTTGCCGAGGAATCCGATGCTTTGCCGAGTGCCCTTGAACTTTTTCTTATATTGTCTCTTGCGAACTTGGCAGCCTCAAACAGTACCTCTGTCGTGGAATCAAGTATCTCCGAATTAAGACCTCCCATTATGCCTGCAAGAGCAACCGGCTTAACTCCGTCACAGATCACCAGATTACTGCTGTTTAAAGTAAGCTCCTTCTCATCAAGAGTTACTATCTTTTCACCGTCTTCCGCACGTCTTACGTTTATCTGATCGCCTTCAAGATAAGCATAGTCAAAAGCATGCATCGGCTGCCCGAGTTCATTAAGTATATAATTAGTTATGTCAACCAAGTTCGATATTGGCGTCTGGCCTATGAGAGCAAGTCTTCTTCTCATCCATGCGGGGCTCGGAGCTATCTTTACATCATATACATAATGACCTATGTACCTCGGGCATATATCGGGTGCCGCAACCTTAACCGCAAAGCCTTCCTTCTTAACCTCTGTCTCCGTATAATCAAGTGCCGGTTCATGAAGCTTCGTACCAAGCACCGCAGCGACCTCCCGTGCGATTCCGAAGATGCTCTGGCAGTCGGGCCTGTTGGCTGTTATCGCTATGTCAAATATCCAGTCGTCAAGCCCTACTATTGGCTTTACATCCGCTCCTGTCACGGCATCATCGGGAAGTACCAAAAGACCGTTGTATCCCGCGCCTTCATACATGTCCTCGGTAAGTCCTATTTCCACTCCCGAGCATAGCATACCGAAGGAATCATATCCTCTCAGCTTACCCTGTCCTATCGTCATTACTCCTTCGACCGTTTTATGATCCTTTGCCGTTGCATATACGGTTGCCCCGATAAGAGCAAGAGGGAACTTTCCGCCGGCCCTTACATTGTCCGCACCGCAGCATATCTGAAGTACTCCTGCTTCTCCCGCATTAACCTTGCACAAATGAAGATGTGTGTCGGGTATCGGTTCACACTCCTCAACATATCCGACAACTACTTTACTTATGTCATGTCCTACCTCATATTTTTCCTCAACCTCGAAGCCGCATGAGAACAGCTTCTCCTCCAGCTCATCAACCGAAATGTTTATATCAACATATTCCTTAAGCCAACTTAACGGAACTAACATTGCCAATCTCCTTTACCTTGTTTTTTTACTACTCTCTTATCTGTTCAAGTACCCTCAGATCCGATTCAAACAGCAGCTTTATATTATTGATTCCGTACTTGAGCATCGCAATTCTTTCTATACCTATACCGAATGCGAATCCGCTGTACACATCCGGATCAATACCGCAGCCCTCAAGTACCTTCTTATTAACCACTCCGGCGCCGAGTACCTCTATCCAGCCGGTACCCTTGCACAGCTTACAGCCCTTGCCGTGGCATTGGAAACAGCTTACATCCACCTCAACGGAAGGCTCTGTAAAAGGGAAATACGAAGGACGCAGTCTGGTGCTTGTGCCCTCTCCGAATATCCTCCTTACGAATTCATCAAGCATTCCCTTAAGGTCGCACAGTGTGATCCCCTTATCAACAACGAGTCCCTCCATCTGGGAGAACATCGGTGAATGTGTGGCGTCATCATCCGAGCGGAACACCTTACCCGGAGATATTATCTTGATGGGAGGCTTCTTTGCTTCCATTACATGGATCTGTCCCGCAGATGTCTGTGTACGCAGCAGGAACTTATCCGACAGATAGAAGGTATCCTGCATGTCCCTTGCCGGATGGTCATCCGGTGTATTGAGTGCCGTAAAATTATAATAATCGGTCTCTATCTCTGTTCCTTCATATATCTCAAAGCCCATCGATCCGAAGATATCAACTATCCTGTTCCTTATAAGGGTATTGGGATGAAGATATCCGATCTTTATTTCCCGGGCCGGCATGGTCACATCAAGCTTCTCAGACTCGTATCTGTGCTTCATCTCCTCCTTTCGGAACTTTTCATCCATTTCTTCAAACATATCCTGCGCCCATGCTTTCATCTCATTGACGCGCTTACCGTATTCGGCCTTCATTTCATTCGGGATCTTTCCCATTTCACGCATAAGGCTTCCGATCTTACCGGTCTTGGAATCAAATATCGTCTTTCTGTACTCAAAAACACTTTTAGACGTTTCTTTCTTCTCAAGCTCTGCCTTGATCTCAGCCTTTATACTGCTCAGCTTCTCGCTTAATTCATTAAGATCAGCCATTGTATATCTCCTTTATCTTATTATTTCTTATTATTTACGATTCCGATACCTGATTTACGGCTGCTGAGACCGGGCAGACAGGTTTCTTCCCGGTTTCGCACAAAGAATCCCCGATAACTATACTCGTTATCGGGGAATTAGTCAATTCTCACTTACCGTGTCGGTGCATTTATGATCAGCCCGGCCTCTTACAGTGAACGAAATTATTCATACCGTTTACCTTAGTTTATAACGACCGGATCCCATCCGAAATCATGGTATTTGGTGATAGAAAGCTTGTTGTCATTAACATAATCAGATATTATCTGAGCCCTTGTTTTCTCGCGGGCCTGATCATCGCTGCTTACCTTCTCGAAATCTTCATACATATCTCCGAATATCTTCTTAGCGCTTGGAGTATAGCCCGAACCATCTTCCACCATATCCATCTTAAGCGCTTCATATCCGCTGTCGGTCTTCTTAAAATGAATACATCCCGGATATGATCCGCCCGACTTGCATTCAAGGGTATCACCTTCAAGATCGTAGTTCAGCAGCCAGAAATCCCCATAGACGCGGATATCTTCCGAATCACTCTCATCGGTGCCCACTATCATAATACACGGTATGGAAACATCCGTTTTATCGTACTGCGCCGCATAATTATCGATCATAAACCGATATACCGCTGCCGTAAGCTCATCATCTCCGTTATACTTATAAGCCGGCAGCTTACCCGGTTCATCATCATTCTCTTTTGTTTCATCGGAAGCTTCAGCTGTATCCTGCTCATCTGCGGCCTTGATCTCATCACCTTCGCCCTGCTTTGTGAATTCCAGCCAGTCACCGTCCAGGTTAAGCATAAGCTTGTCACCTTCCACCGTATATTCGTAAGAATTGTCAGCCTGCATAAGCACTGTGCTTCCCCACATTACATACAGATCATCCTGCATGCTCATTTCACCCGAATGATCTTCGTTAAGGGTTATTGTGTCCTCGAACGTCATCTCCTCTCCCTCTATCTCCTCATTATAGGTTCTGACGTAAACACCCGGAATATAGTCGTACATCTTCTGCGGACCGAAATTCTCAAATGTTATCGAGTCGGTCAGTGCCTGAAGCGCTGTTGCGGCAGGATCCGGTGCCGATGAGTCGTCTCCTCTGTGCTCAGTAAATTCAAACATAAGCACGCCGTCATTATATTCACCTGCAAAAGCACGTTCCGAAAGTCCCGAGCCCTCTTCTCCTGCAGGAAGGCAGCGCCAGTATCCCCACTTATCGTTTGTTCCCGGGAAATAACTCTCGCTTCTCTCTATCGCTTCGGGATCTCCCCAGTTGTCTGTCAGCTCCGCCAGAACCTCTTCCGGCTGCTTATCCTTAATATACGATATTGTAACCATATTGGTTCCGGCCGATTCACCCTGATATACAAAGGCGGTAACATCTTCGTCTTCATCCTCATTAACTGCAAACAGAGCCGGATCGTATGTCACTGACCAGCCATCGGCACTGCTGTATACCTCTTCTGCAGCTTCCGGCTCCTGTGCATCATTTCCCGAAACCAATGACTCAATCCCGTTCTCTGAGATCAGTGAACCTATGAGATTGCCGTTATCGTTAATATTGATCGTAATGTCCTGACCGCAGCCTGCCACCATTACTGCAGCCGAAACGGTAAAAACCGCGGTAAGTAATTGTCTTCTCTTCATTATCAGCCCTCCTTAATCTTTTATGGCTTTTTATGGTTTACCGTTACTTCTTTCCCGTTTTGTTGCAAAGCCGTAATCCCATACTTAAATTTATACGCCTCTTTTACCCAAAAGTAAACAGTTCACGTGATATTGCATCAGACAGCTGAGAGATCCTGCGGTCTGTTGATATTTATGTATGCGGCATCCGAAGGCGTATCATAATATCCCGTCCGTATATCCTCTCCCTGAAGGTCCGTCATCCTGTATTTACCCTCTTTTGCATTCATAAGCGCTCTTTTTAAGATCTTTACGGAATAGATACCGGCTAACGGATGAGCTCTTCCGTCACTTGTTCTTGGCAGCAGAATATCCTCACCCGAATATGCCGAACATATACCTTCGATCTCATATCTGTCATATTTTACCATGTCAACGGCTACTGCGAGCACTGCGTCCATTCCGTCTTCCTTCACGCGCCTCAGGACCGGAATAAGTCCTCCGAGCGGGCCTATGTCATCATAATCATCCTCCACTGTGGTAAAGCCGTCTGCACCTGCTGTCTGCCCCCTTCTTACGGAAAGGTATTTTCCGCATATGCATGTCCGCGTACAGGCTCCTGCCTCATCACAGATCCTTTCAAGGAAGGTTCTTCCGTCACCGGTCGTCAGGCTCTCCTTTGGCTTTCCCATCCTCACGGACCGTCCGCCTGCAAATATTGCAACCGCGATCTTGTATTTCCCGCAATTATACCTCATAATCTCCGTGTATACCTCCGGATTTACTCATCAGCCTTATATCCGTTATTTCTATATCTCTCTGTACTGCCTTGCACATATCATAGACTGTCATGGCAGCCACCGTGCATGCACATATTGCCTCCATTTCAACGCCTGTCCTGCCGGTACAGCTTACGGATGATTCTATATCCACACTGAGAGTCTCCTCATTAAGAGTCAGCCTTAATTCTGTCCCGTCCGTTACGATCGGATGACACATGGGAATAAGATCCGGTGTGCGTTTTGCTCCCATTATTCCCGCGATCTGAGCAACAGTCAATACATCACCCTTCTTGATCCCTCCGCTTTTAATAAGCTCAAAGGTGTTCCTGTTAACCACAACCCTCGCACGGGCACGTGCCTTTCTGTGCGTGACATTCTTATCCGAAACATCCACCATCCTTGCGTTTCCCTCACCGTCAAAATGTGTAAAGTCTTTTTCCTGTTCCTTATCTCTGCCCTGTTCTTTATTAATACACGATGTGTTTATAATATAATCCGCAACAGCTTTGGGATCGTTAATATCGAAAACAGACAGGCCGTTTACTCTGCCTGCAGAATCCCTGTCAAGTGATCTGATAAAACGCATCTTATCGTCCACGGCAACGGCCTCGTAGTCTTCCACGTTACACGGAAGCCTGTAATCAAGCCATGAAACTGCGATCCCTATCTTTCTCACATCCGCGTATTTATATCCTTCGATAAGAACGATATCCGCCTCATCGGCGTCATCAAGCATTTTTTCAAGCGTACGACCTTTCTCTTCGAGCCTTGCATACCTTGACGCCGAGCTTATCATTACCGTATCCGCACCGGCTTCCGTGAACCTGTAGGTATCCTTGCCCTTCCGGTCCATTTCAAAATCATGACCGTCATGCTTGATCACAGCCACCTTGAGGCCGTATTCCTTCAGCAAAGGAATAAGCTTCTCTATAAGAGTTGTCTTTCCGCTGTTTGAAAATCCTGATATTCCGAAAACATTCTTTTTAGTAATCATATTCCACCCTTATGATCAATATACTGTAAAAAGTACTTCGTATTTTTTTTGATGATCAATAACGCCCGAATGTGCAGTTGGGGTAATGACATTCCTTACACATCCTGCACAGCCCCCCTTCTCCAAGTCTGATGATATCCTGTTTGGTAAATCTTATACCCGAATATATCTGCGGCAGAATGACATCCAGCATTGTCGTCGGAAGGCTTATAGCAGCTCCCGGAACACCGATAACGGGTATATCGTTAATATATGCGATAAGAGTCATGTTCCCGGGCTGTGACGGCACCCCGTAGCTTATTATGTCCGCTCCCAGCCTTTTTATCGCACCGGGAGTAAGATCGTCAGGATCTACCGACATACCGCCCGTAAAAATAAGGAAATCCGCTCCGTTATCAATAAGCTCTTTTGCCGAGCTTATTATCATCTCCATCCTGTCATCACAGATCCTTATATCCGATATCTGTCCCGGAAAATATGAAAGCTTCTCTCTGATCACAGGTTCAAAACGGTCCTTTCGTCTTCCACTGTATATCTCCGAACCGGTTATTATCACCCCGGCTCTGAGAGACATGTACGGGTAGAGCTTAAGAAGATCCCTTTCGCTGCACATCCCTTCTGCCTTCTCTATCTGCTTCTCTTCCGTAAACAGCGGTACTATTCTCATTGAAGCAAGCCTGTCGCCTTCCTCCACTCTGAAATGATCCGGTAAAGTTGCGATCGTAATATCACCGATACCGTTTATCATTTCAAGCAGATCCCTATCAACCCTGAACATTCCTTTTATATCACTTATGAGAAGAACCTTTCCCTCAGACGGACCCTCATAATGAGCGCCCTCTGCCCGGCAGGCTGCCGCAAGTCTCAGGGCACAGTCCTCCTCATGAAGCATTCCTGCTTCAATTTCTCCCGTATATACATACTTCTTTCCTATATCCAGAAGCTTCTCTATGTCTTCTTCCTTTACCGTGTGTCCGCGTTTAAAAAGAGCCCCTTTAAATCCCGGATACATTGCCGTTATATCATGACACAGTGTCAGTCCCACCGCATCCTCTGTTCTTACTTTTTCCATATACGTTTCCTTTTATGATTTGTCATAAGGGGTACCGCTTGCGGTGTGCATTCGTTATCACGAATGTCATAAGGCTACAGTGTGCATTCGTTATCACGAATGTCATAAGGCTATGGATTCCTTAAGACGGTCCTCAAATTTCATAAACTGCTTTACACTACCGATTTGTTGTTTGTGCAATTTATATTCACTCACCTGTTTATACGCAGAAACCGCTGATTACGGTACCTCTCATAACCGGCGCCTTCATATCCGAAAGTATGCCGTATGCGTTACAGCCTATCGCACTGCTCATAACAGCATTTCCCTGTTCCGGAGAAGCGCTCAGATATACTTCACCGTTTTCATATTCAATATGCCCTCTTATGAACCTTGTTCCCCTGCCGGCCTTCGGGCAGTCTTCCTTAAGCTTCATGCTTATCAGCCTGTGTTCGTATTCCCTGTATCCGGCAAGCTTCCTTAATGCGGGAAAGCATATGCATTGCAGATTGGTCAGCGATGATGCCGGATTTCCGGACAGCGCCAGCATAAGCTTCCCGTTTGCGAATCCGTATGCACAGGCCATGCCGGGCTTCATCCCCACTCCTCTTACGGGAATCTCATACCCGCATCCGGACATGGCTTCCGGTACAAGATCGTAATCGCCTGCGGAGACACCTCCCGTGGATATGATCACATCACATTCGGTCTGTCCCCTTTTAATAAGTCTCACGGTATCCTCTATGCTGTCTTTCGCATGTCCCAGATATACAGTATCATATCCGATACCTTTAAGCGCGGCTTCAATTGTATACCTGTTTGAATTTCTTATCTTTCCGGCAGTCGGAGCAAGGTGTGCATCGACAAGTTCATCACCGGTTGAAATGATACCCGCAAGAGGTTTCTTATATACACTGACCTTAACAATACCCAGAGAGGCCAAAGTCCCTGTGAGACCCGCATCCGCAACCGATCCCTTCCCTGCTATCAGAGTACCCTCTTTTATGTCTTCTCCGGGACTTATTATATTATCACCGGAATGATATTCTCGTTTAAGTGCCACAGTCGTTTCTGTATATTCCGTATCCTCATACATACATACCGCATCGGCACCCTCCGGTATCATCGCTCCTGTCATAAGACGGATCGCTGTCCCGCTTATGACCCTGCTTTTTGCAACCTCACCGGCTCTGATATTCTCTGTCACATCAAGAATGACCGGCGATTCCTCACAGGCGTTTTCCGTATCCGATGCCTTAAATGCATATCCGTCATATGGCGACCGTCTGAAGCATGGAACATTTTCCGGTGCCGTAATATCCACGGCCAGTATTCTTCCGTAAAGCTCCTCTATATCCTTTTCTTCCGTACCTGCCGTACTCACATATTTAACAAGCAGACCGGAAGCTGTCCTGTGATCAGTTATCATAATGTTCCTTTCATCATCAACATTCATTTTTCATGTTCCGCTCAGAGCGCCTGATTTTCTGCCTTCCATCAGGTTGATAACAAGCAGTACTGCGGCTGATATTGCCATATTTATAAGCACCCACTTAAGAGCAAGTGCATCATTACCGGTCCTCCACAGCTGATATACCGTAGTGGATATGGTCGCTGTCTTACCGGGTGTGTAGCCTGCGATCATCGTAGTAGCCCCGTATTCGCCCAGTGCTCTGGCAAACGCCAGAACCGCTCCTGCCGTTATTCCCGTCCTGCAATAAGGCATTGTTATCCTGAAGAATATGTATGCATTGCTCAGTCCCAGCGTCGCTCCGGCCTGAGCAAGTGTTTCATCAAAAGCCTCAAACGCTCCTCTTGCCGTTCTGTACATCAGCGGAAAGATCACGACAGATGTAGCGAATACGGCCGACCACCAGTTCATCGTAAGCTTAATGCCAAAGGTATTGAGAAACCATTCACCGACCGGTCTTCTGGGGCCAAGCAGACGCAACAGAAGATATCCTACCACCGTCGGAGGAAGTACCAGCGGCAAGGTCAGGATACAATCCAGTATTCCCTTTATAACACGCGGCAGCTTTGCAATATAATAAGCTGCCGCGATACCTGTAACAAATATAATTGCAGTACTTATCCCCGCGATCCGCATGGAATTGTACAGAGGATACATATCCATTCTTTTCATCCCCGTTATTGTAAGTGATATAAATACAAACCCCTATTTCAGGCATGTGAAACCGACATTTTCAAATATCTCACAGCACCTTTCAGAAGTAAGGAAATCAAGGAAATCCTTCGCTTCCTCCGGATGTTTGGATATCTTAAGTACCGCAGCGGGATAAATTACCTGTCCGCACATCTCCTTCGTGGCCATATCCTCAACCGTAAGCCCTGCCGAAAATGCATCTGTTGAATATATGATACCACAGTCAACAGCCGCCTCGCTCACCTGAGTCGTAACCTCTTTAACATTGCTTCCGTAGGTTAGTACTCCGTCCCTTTTTAAAGTATCCTCATCAAGTCCGTAGTATTCAAATATCTTCTGTGTATACTGTCCCACAGGGACATCTTCGTTTCCTATGGCAAGCATAACATCCTTACTCCTAAGAGCGTCCGCAAGCTCATCATATGATTTGATATTTCCGGGATTTCCTTCGGGAACTGCAAGAACAACCCTGTTCTCCAGAAGGTTGAAACGAGTATCGGGATCGACCAGATCAAGACCGTCCGTATTAACTTCGGGATCTGCCGTGATATCAAGCTGATTCATCTGTTTGGGCGAAGCCGATATGAAAATATCGCAGTCCGCTCCTTCTTCTATCTGTGTCTTGAGGGTACCGGATGAATCAAAATTATATGTGACCGTGACATTGGGAACAGCTTCACTGTATACATCCGCTATCTGCTCCATGGTTTCTGTCATTGATGCCGCCGCAAATACGATCAGTTCTACCGGTTTCTTTTCTCCGGCGTGATCTGTCTGTTCCGGAACCTCATTTACGGTCTCATCATCTGCCGTGACGTCGTTTTTCCCGTCCGGCTCTTCGATATTTGCCTCTTCTTTAACATCTGCCGATTCTTTGACATCTGCATTTTCATTGGGTACCGAAGGTTTGTCTGTCTGTGCTGTACCGGCTGCGCATCCCACGCCAAGGCATGCGCAAACAGACAGCACTGTGAGTAATGCTGTTACTTTTTTCATATGAATCTCCTTTTCTGATGAAGCCGGTTTAAAATGCATTTGCATTATGGCTTCGCGGAAGGCTGATTGCTTTCGCGCACAACCCCGGGCCGCATGAAACGGATAACTGCCGGCTGCCACTGTGTCTGAGGGCTAAGCCGGTTCCGTCTTCACCGACCGGCCATACTGCCATGTCTTTTGTGATTTAGGCAGTATGGCTCGAAGTTTTTAGTTACATTGTAAAATATATCACACCTTCAAATCCCGTGCAAGTTTCATCTCCTTCGCACCGATGAGCACAATAACGATATCCGGCACTGTCTTTTTGAGCAGGGAAGTCTTAGTGTTTATCCGCAAAGGCAGGCGTACTCTTCCTTGAGCGAAACAAGGTCACTTACCAAAGCAGCGTAATCTGCATCCTTTTTCTCTCTTAACAGTTCTGTTATCTCACATATCCTGTCATACAGAGGTGTTATTGACAGATTGCCGACCGCGCCCTTAAGCGCATGCGCTGCTTCGAAGGCTGCGTCAAGATCTGCATTATCAATGGCTTCCCTCAGCCTGTCAAAACCCTTCTCATTTACCACGGATGCGGCAAGTCTTAAATACAGGGCTTCATTGCCCATGCATCTTGCCAGGCCGGTTTCCGTATCTGCACCGAAATTCTTTAAAGCATCTATCGTCAGCATATTTTCACCTTTCACCTATTTTTTCTATATTTACAGCGCACACCTTATATTCAGGTATCCTTGCGAATTCATCGAGTGCCGCGTTTGTAAGCATGTTTACGGGAGAATCCGGGAAGTGGAACGGCATCCATGTCTCGCCTTCCGATACCTTGCGTCCTACATGAGCCTTTGCCGTAATCCCGCCTCGGCGGCTTGATACCCTGACCGTTTCCCCGTTTTCAATACCCAGCCTTTCCGCATCATGATAATTCACTTCAATGAAGCCTTCACCGGATATGGTCATAAGTCCCGGAGCACGGGCCGTCATTGCGGCTGCATTATAATGATAAAGTATGCGTCCGGTCATAAGGACAAAAGGATATTCATCATCCGGGAGCTCCTGCGAAGGCTTATACTCAACACTGTAGAGCAGCGCCTTACCGCGTGCCGGATGTCCGACATGCATAATCGGAGTTCCGGGCTGGTCCTTACCCCTGCACGGCCACTGAAGGCTCTCACCCGAGTCAAGACGCTCATGTGATATGCCCGCAAAGCTCGGGGTTACCGAGGCTATCTCATCCATTATCTGCGCACTTGTAAGATATGGCTGCGGATATCCCATTGCATTCATAAGGTCGATCAGTATATCCGTATCGGGTCTCATATCGCCCACCGGTGTTACAGCCTTACGTATCCTCTGCACCCTGCGCTCCGTATTTGTAAATGTTCCTTCCTTTTCCGCATAGCTCACACCCGGGAGGATAACGTCGGCATACTCGGCAGTCTTTGTCATGAAGAGCTCCTGCATAACAAGGAAATCAAGACTTTCCAGCGCTTTTATAATATGGTGTGTATCAGGATCCGAAACCACGGGATCCTCACCACAGATATACAGGCCTTTGATCTTTCCTTCTATCGCTGCCGGGAATACATCCGTAGCCTTAAGACCGGGCCTGGGGCTAAGCTTAACTCCCCATGCCTTCTCGAACTTCTCTCTGACCTCGTCATTATCTACCTTCTGATATCCCGGATAATCTGTGGGCATCGCTCCCATGTCGCAGGCACCCTGTACATTGTTCTGTCCTCTTAAAGGATTGACTCCGCATCCGCTCCTGCCGAGCTTACCGCACAGAACAGCCATGTTTGACATACACATAACGCCCTCCGTACCGGTCGAATGCTCGGTCACGCCAAGACAGTATATGATGGGAGCCTTATCAGCTGTAGCATACATACGCGCTGCTTCAACAAGATTCTTTGGATCAATGTGGCAGATCTCACCTACCTTTTCGGGAGTGTACTTCTCAACCAGTACCTTAAGTTCTTCAAACCCTTCGGCATTTTCTTCTATGTAAGCATGATCTATAAGATCCTCTTTTATCATGACATGCATCATGCCGTTTGCAAAAGCGACATTTGTGCCGGGGCGGATCTTAAGATGGATATCGGCCTGTTCCGCAAGTCCTATATCCCTCGGATCGACTACTATAAGCCTTGTCCCGTTCTTAACCGCCTTACGTATCTGCATGCCCACAACAGGATGCGCCTCTTCGGGATTGGAACCAACGAGCAGAATACAGTCCACATCATGAGTAATATCATGTATCGGATTGGTCATGGCCCCCGATCCCAGAGTCTTTGCAAGTCCGGCAACCGTCGCCGAATGACATACACGTGCACAGTTGTCGGTATTGTTGTTTCCGAAGCAGGTACGTACCATTTTCTGTACCATATATATATCTTCATTAGCGGATCTTGAACAGGCGAAGCCCGCAAGGGCTTCGGAACCGTATTTCTCCTTAATCTCCATCAACCGCTTTGCTGTATATTCAATTGCCTCGTCCCAGCCTGCTTCCCTGAACTTTCCCGTACTTCTGTCCTTTATGAGAGGAGCAGTTAACCTGTCGGGATATCTGACAAAATCAAAGCTTCCCGAACGTCCCTTTACGCAGAGCCTGTTATGGTTGGATGGGCCGTAGGCAGGTTCAACATTCACGATCCGGTTACCCTTTACAACAAGATAGAACTGACAGCCCGTAGCACAGTGGGGACAGGTCGTAAGGACCTTCTTTGTCTCCCATTCCCTGTAACCGAGTTCTCTCTTTAAGGTCAATGCTCCGGTAGGACATACGCTCGCGCAGTTGCCGCAGCTTTCGCATCCGCTCTCCTTATAATTCTTTCCAAACGGAGCATCCACTATATGGAAAGTTCCCGAGCGGCTGTTCTTAAGTGTTCCGTTTCCGGCTATATTATGACATACACTTATACAGCGCATACAGTGGATACATTTACTCGGGTCATAGCTTATATAAGGATTTTCATCAAGCACGGGCATTTTCTTCTCAATTTCGGAACGCGTGCCTTTGTGCTCCGCATGCTCTATCTCAAACTTTACACACATAGCCTGCAGCTCGCAGGTTCCGTTTGCCGGACAGCTCATACAGTCAAGATGATGATTGGACAAAAGAAGCCTGAGCATATCCTTTCTGTATTCCGTAAGCTCGTCCGTTTCCGTGGTGATGACCATTCCGTCCTTAGCCTTCGTCCTGCATGCCGGAAGCAGCTCCCGGAAGCCTTCAACCTTAACGACACAGAGCCGGCACGAGCCCACATCACTGACGCCCTCCAGGAAGCACAGAGTGGGTATCTCAATATCGTTTGCCCGTGCTATGTCAAGGATGGTTGCGCCTTCTGATGCATCATAATTATTTCCGTTTATGGTTACGCTTATCATTCGCCCCTTCCTCCTTTCATAACACCGCAGCCGTAATGATCGCATCTTAAGCACCGGCCTGCTTCCCGCATGGCTTCCTCACAGGTCATTGACAGTTCGACATGCCCAAAATCCGCTTTTCTTTCGAAAGGATCCCTTTCTTCTATTTCTGCCCTTCCGGTTGCTACACAGGGATTCGGATAAGCCGGCGGTATTACCGTATCCACATTAACCTTATGATGATATCCCAGATACTCATCTATATTGTATGCAGCCACCTGGCCGGCAGCTATTGCATTTATGGCAGTTGAAGGTCCGGTTACACAGTCACCGCCGGAGAATACTCCCTCCATTCCGTCAACCGTACAGGTTTCATCAGCCAGGATCCTGCCTCTGTTTACGGGAACTCCCTCCTTTTCAAGTTCTGAGACATCACTGCGCTGTCCCACGCCCAAGATAAGAAGGTCACATTTGAATCTGTATGGATAATTGCTTGAATGCTCCGTGGTCATCATTCCGTACTGGTCATATTCCGCGATTATCTCCGGCTGCAGCCATACCGCCTGCACCTCGTTTGTTTCCTTGTCAGCCTCTATATTCAGGAAGCTTAACAGAGTCCTGAACCTGATCCCCTCCTGCATCGCACTTTCGATCTCACTTTCAAGAGCCGTATAATCGTCTCTTTTTCTTGTAAATACATGGATCGATTCGGCATTGAGACGTACCGCGGTGCGCGCTGCATCCATGGCTACATTCCCTCCGCCTATGAGTACCACTTTTTTACCGGTGAGGTCGGGAGCATTTCCGATCGCAACCTGCTGAAGAAAATCCGCGGCAGGTATTACATTCTTCGCATCTGCGTTTTCCATGGGCATCCTGTTCCCGAGCTGTGCTCCTATACCGATATATACCGCGTCATGGGATTCTCTTAATTCCTTCAGGGTTATGTCAGTTCCGATCTTTGTATTATAGTGAACCTTTATATCGCCGGCACCCAGTATAGCCTTTATATCCTGGTCCAGTCTCTCCTTGGGGAGACGGTATTCCGGTATCCCGTACCTCAGCATTCCGCCAAGCTTCTCATGCTCCTCATAGACAACCGCTTCATGTCCCATCAGAGCGAGGAAATAGGCTGCAGTCATTCCGGACGGACCCCCGCCGACTATTGCAACACTCTTTCCCGTTTTTACATTTGCCTTTGGCGTTTCCACAGTATCGGCAGCTGCCTGGTCAACGGCATACTTCTTAAGGCCCCGGATATTAAGAGGAGCATCCACAAGTGTTCTGCGGCACTTGTTCTCACAGGGATGTTCGCATACCATTGCGCAGGCTGTCGGGAACGGATTTCTGTTTCTTATGACCTTTACCGCTCCGGCATAATCCTTTTCTTTTATCATCGCTATATAACCGGGAACATCGACATGGGCGGGGCAAAGAGTAACACAGGGAATTGTCTGGATAACGTTTTCTGCACATCTGCGTTCATGGATATGGGATTCATATTCATCAGCAAAATCATTAAGCGAATCCAATATCAGATTGGCTCCTACCACACCCACTGCACAGTCGGCAGTCTGGGCTATCATATGGCACTTTTTTTCCATCATCTTAAGCGTTTCTTCTGTAGCATCTCCGTTCAGGATACACTTAAGCATATAATCCACTTCCGCAAGCCCGTCACGGCACGGAACACACTTCCCGCACGACTGGTTCATCGAAATCTGGAGAAGCGAACGATACAGCGCCAGCGGACACATTCCGGGCGGATATGATGTCATTCTCGAACGGAATTTACGCAGGACAATATCTATACGCTCGTTCATGTTTCCTTTCTTTGTCAGTTTTCTCATAGTTGTTCTCCCTTTTTCATAGTCTAACCCTTGATAAGGCTTTTAAGTTCTTTCAGGTGTTTATAACATTCACAGCTCCTGTTCTATGAATTTCACGAATTCTTCCGGTGGAACAGGCCTGCTGAAATAGAAGCCCTGGATAAGATCACAGCCCATCTTCTTTAATATGGTCAGCTGAACCTCGTCCTCAACACCCTCGGCAACCACCGGAACATTAAGAAATCCGGCTATGTCTATTATAAGCTTTACCATTCGTAAGCTCTTATCATCCTTTCTCATATTACGGATGAACTTCATATCGATCTTTATCACGTCGATTGTTATTGTGGTAAGCATGTTAAGCGATGAATATCCTGAACCGAAATCGTCCATCTCGATCTTAAAGCCTCTGCCTCTTAAGCTGTCCACAACCCTTGACAGTGTATCCGCATTGTCCGCATATGCCGACTCCGTTATCTCAAGCAGAAGATCCTCTGTGGTTATGTCATAAGTATCTATGAGCTTAAGCAGCTTGGATTCAAGTGCGGGATCATATATATCTATCCTTGACACATTTACGGAAACCGGTATTGTCCTGCCGTATTTCTCCTTCCATTTACGAATCTGATGTGCGGCCTCTTCCCAAACATAATTGTCAAGCTTCTGTATGAGTCCGTTGCTCTCAAACAGCGGGATAAAATCTCCGGGGCTTATTATTCCCCTCTCGGGATGCTTCCATCTTATTAGAGCTTCGGCACTCTTTAGCACAGGTTTTTCACCCTGTATTCTGTATTTTGGCTGGTAGTATACGATAAGATCCCTGTTTGCTATAGCCTCATCGATCTCGTTGATCAGCTTCTCATGATACAGCATGCGGTCATGCTGTTCCTTGGAATATACAGACACCGACCTGGTATAATCACCTCTTATCATGTCACAGGCAGTTTTGGCATAATCAAACCACAGCTCAGCCTCCGCTTCCTTGTCAACATTGGGATACACCCCCATCCTGACCCTGATCCTTGCCTTCTCCGACAGTGCCGGAAGGCTCTCCTGGATCTTATCCATTATACTGTCATAGCTGAACTGATGCTGGCAGTAAACGTAGAAGGTATCTGCATCGCTGTGGCACCCTATTCCCGCTATCCTTCCGAATATATCTGTCAGTACGCCCGCCAGATTTATCAGCACTTCATCACCGGTCTTCCGTCCGTACATTTCATTGATCAGATGGAAATGATCTATGTTGAATACAACCGCATCCATCAGCGTATCCCTGTTATATCCCTCGATCTGCCTTATATATTCATAAAAGAACTCACGTGAATACAGTCCTGTAAGATGATCCTTCTCAGCGGAACTGATTATGGTCTTACCCTCGGAAAGCTCGATGATCCTGTCGCACCTTGCAAGTATTACTTCCGGCATGTCATAGGGCTTGATGATGAAATCCGCAGCACCGAGATTTATGCTCTTTACCTCGGCATCTGCTTCTGATGTCATAACTATGACAGGCACCATTCTCAGGTCATTATCGGCACGAAGTCTGCTTATGAACTCAAAACCGTCCATCCTTGGCATCAGCAGATCAAGCAGAACAAGAGAAAACACAGGCTTCGCTTCCTTCAGCATATTAAATGCCTCCTGTCCGTCCTCCGCGTATGACACTTCATATCTGTCCTTTAAAATGCTTCCCAGGACCTCACGGTTAATGCTTTCATCATCAGCGATCAGCACACGCCGTTTCTTTCCTCTTGTTTCTCTGAAATGTTCCATATCCCCCTCCGTACAAATTTTTTCTTAAATTATCAGGCATCTTTTCAGAACAGGCTCAAAATACTTCGTATTTTTCGCTGTTTTGGATTCATCCAGCATATATACACATTATACTTTCAGCCATCATGTCTTAGCAAGAATTATATCGTATTATAAGCCAAATTATGCTTCTTCCTTTAGCAGGATTATTTTCTCCGGGGGCACACTCACATATTGAGGTACCATATCGCTTGTATACTTCATATCAAGTCCCCTCGGAAGCTTCCACCACAGCCCGTTCTCCATGGTCACATACCATTCAAACGGAAGTCTGCTTATCATTGCCTGTCCTGTAGGCACGGCATTTATACCCTTATCTCCGGGAATGAAATCATGCGCCCTTATCCCTGCATGAGTTATATATTCCGGTACCTTCTCATCCGTCACAAGTTCAAGCCCGTTCCAGTCAAGGGCACGTATCCGGTGATCCGAAAGCCTCTGTATCCTGCTTATGTTCTTACAGCCTGTAAGCTTTGCTCCCACAGGTGTTTTGGGCCTTTCGAATAGTTCATCCGTCCTTCCGTGATCTATCACACGTCCTTTTCCCATGATCACAAGATAATTACACATCTGATATATCTCATCTCTGTCGTGGCTTACCAGTATGACTGTTTTATTATACATGTTCAGAAGTCTGATAAGTTCAAGCCTCATCCCTTCACGCAGAAATGTGTCAAGTGCCGAAAAAGGCTCATCCAGCAAAAGAAGACCCGGATCGCACGCCATCATCCTTGCAAGCGCTGTCCGCTGCTTCTGTCCGCCTGACAGCTCATGCGGATAATGACCTCTGATTTCCCATAATCCAAACTGTTTTAAGGTGTTTTCTATTTGTCCCGGGCTGTCTTTATGCTTCGATCCCTTAAAAGCCACACTTACGTTTTCCTCAACCGTCATGTTCGGGAAAAGAGCATACTCCTGGAACAGATATCCGATATGTCTGTCCTGCGGCTTTATACATATTCTGCCATCCGCATCAAACAAAAGCCGGTTATCAAAAACTATCCTTCCCGAATCAGGTTTTATCAGACCCGCTATCGCTTTAAGCGTCAGACTCTTTCCGCAGCCGGAGGCGCCCAGGATACCAATTCTGTTGCTGCTGCTTTCAAAAGATATATCAAGCAGGAAATCATTATATTTCTTTTTAATATCAATACTTAATGCCATTTCATAACTCAGGCCGTTACCGCCCGAATGTTACTGTATAAATAAAAAGCCGTGCCAGCCAAATAAACATCAAGATGATTGATCTTGATCTCATCAGCAAGTACACGGGTTTTATTGTAAATATTGTTCAGCTTTATCCTGTGCATATACCCAACCCCGAAATGCCGGCTCTTGAATTTTGACTCCTAGCAATATGCCAGGTGGGTTACCGCAAACAGATTTCTGCCTTCCACCGATATTATGAGGCCTGACGTACGTCTGAAGATATAGGATTCCCTTTTAAAGTGATGTAGGTTCAAAATATCAAGAATTCCCGTACACTCCGGTTGTTAGTATTATATAGTATTCTGCGTGTTTTTACAAGAGTTTTCATTACATTTGACGTAAGAAATGACGTTTCTTTGGTCAGTAAATGATCTCTACCTCCTTGCCCTCCCATGTTTTCAGCTTCACATGCTCCTCATCGCTCTCTTCTATGTATTTGGGCAGCAGGGGAATCTTTCCGAGTCCATGGGGCGCGTTAAGGATATACTGCGGTATCGCAAGGCCGGAGGTATGTCCCCTTAAATATTTCATTATCTTAAGACCTTCCTCAACGGTTATCTCAAAATGCCTGGTACCGAGGACCTGCTTCGGATGAAAAATATAATAAGGACGTACCCTTGCCTTAAGCAACCCTTCGTTGAGCAGCTGTACTATATACTTATCATTATTTATGCCCTTTAAAAATACCATCTGATTTCCTATGGGTATTCCGGCATTTGCTATTCGCTCACACGCACTTACCGCATCCTCCGTAAGCTCACCCGGATGGTTGAACTGGGTATTTATAAAGAAGGGATGATATTTACTGAGCATATTACAGAGCTCGGGGGTTATCCTCTGCGGCATGGTTACGGGAAGTCTTGTACCCAGCCTGATGATCTCAACATGAGGTATTGCCCTTACCTGCTTTATTATATTTTCAAGCATTTCATCCGGAAGCATCAGAGGATCTCCGCCTGTTATAAGCACATCTCTTATCTCACGGGTATTCCTTATATACTCGATGGCTGCCGAAATCTTTTCCTCGGATTCGATACGGTCACACTCGCCTATTCTCCTCCGTCTCTGGCAGTGGCGGCAGAACATTGCGCAGGAGCTTGTAACGTTTATGATGAGACGGTTGGGGTATCTTCTTGTAATGCACGGGGCCGGATTGGTGTATTCCTCGCTCATCGGATCGAGCTCTCCGTTCTCATCATTCTCAGCGGCGCTCGGGAGCGCCATCATGTTTATGGGATAACTCATGTCCTCATAATCCATAAGAGAAAGATAGTATGGCGTGGTCGCCCAACGGAATTTCCTGGATATCTCCTCGAACATTTTATACTGTTTGTCCGACAGCTTTATGAATTTAGCGAGAAGAGACACGGAGCTTATCCTGTGCCGAAGCTGCCAGTGCCAGTCGTTCCAGTCATCCTCCGATGCTTCGAAATAATTCATAAGCTCTTCCTTATGCTTCTTCGACAGTACATCCCTGCGCTCGGCCGTTTCTCTTAAGAAATCATCTTTAAACGCAAGATAATCCTCAATCTCTTCATAAAGCTCATTTGCTCTTTCAAGCGAGATTTTTCTTTTTTCATCCATAGTTACTTACCCATACCGCTTAATCCGCCGGATTCCTGAGCATTTTTTCCCATTCGGCGGTTATTGAACGGTCCTCAAAATAATTGATCCTCATCGATCTCTGTACCCTTGCAAGCGTGGCATCGGTCTTCTTCCTTGCCCTGTTTATACCGTCCGCGAGTATATCATAAACATCGCCTATGTTTTCAGACCATTTCTCCCTCTGAGCCCTTATGGGTGACAGAGTCTCCTCAAGCACTGAGATCAGGAATTTCTTGCATACCCCGTCACCGAGTCCACCCCTCATATAATGCTCCTTCATTTCATCAAGGCAGGCATAATCGGGCAGATACTCCCTGAAGTGATCATCGGTACAGAGAGCATCAAGATAGGTAAATACAACATTTCCCTCTATATGTCCGGGATCCTCTATCCTTAAATGCTGAGGATCTGTAAACATCTTACCGTTAACCTGTTTCTTAACAGTCTTCGGTGTATCGGATAAATATATACAGTTACCCAGTGACTTACTCATCTTCGCTTTGCCGTCGACGCCCGGCAGACGTCTCTGGGTTTCGTTCTCCGGTATCATTGCCTTGGGAAGAACAAGGGTATCTCCGTAGGTTTTATTGAATTTCTCCACTATTTCCCTTGTCTGTTCTATCATGGGAAGCTGATCCTCCCCCACAGGCACAACAGTCGCGTCAAAAGCCGTAATATCAGCTGCCTGCGATATCGGATAGCAGAAGAAACCGACGGGGAGCCCCTCATCGGCAAAGCCTCTCATCTGGATCTCTGACTTTACTGTTGGATTACGCGATACACGTGCGGTAGTTACAAGATTCATATAATAAAATGTAAGCGAATGAAGCGCCGGAAGAGCCGACTGGACACAGATGGTGACCTTGTCGGGATCAAGCCCTACCGACAGATAGTCAAGTACAACATTGATTATATTATCCCTTATCTTGCCGGGGTTATCCGCGTTATCCGTAAGTGCCTGATCGTCCGCTATCAGAATGTTGATATCATCATATTCGCCGCTGTTCTGCAGCTCCACACGTCTCTTAAGCGATCCTACATAATGTCCCAGATGCAGACGGCCGGTAGGCCTGTCTCCGGTAAGTATTATTTTCTTATTTCCTTCCATATATGATCCTCTCTCTCCATTATTTGCCATAAGGGGGTAAGCCTGTGGTTGATCCCTTATGACTGTTTTAAGCTTTCATGTTCTGCTTTATCCGTTCTTTCTTACCATCCGGTAAGGCTTTTAGCGTTTCACCGGTCTGTCAGGGCGTCAAAGGCGTCACTGTACTTCTTATCCCCGGCCCTGTTTCTCAGGCTGAATCCATCCCACAGATATCCTGCAAGATATTCAGAGAACTTAGTGGCTCCTGTTGTATTCAGATGGCTGCCTTCATCCGGAGTATCGACCGAATAATCCAGGCCGATATCTTCATTGTAAGCATCAAAATTGACATAGCTCACACCGTAATCGGCTGCGATCTCATCTATCTGCCTGTCATAATCAAGGCTCCAGTTGGATGAATGCGAAGGAACCTTGAACAGGAACACCTGAATACCTCTGCTCCGGCACAACTCTATCGATTTTCTCAGATATTCGACATTTCTGGATGAGAGCTCCGTGTCGCCGTCTTTTTCATAAATAAGCTCTCCCGGCTGAGCCGCCTTTATCTCATCATCCGGCAGATACCCGTTTACCGTCACCGGTTTATTGTAATACGCATAGCGGAAATCATCAAGAGTAAGCTCCTTCCACCTTGAATGGTATCTGAAAAGCGGTATGAGATAATCCCATATACTCTCATCTTCTCCCATCGATGCTTCAATACACCTGATTTTGGACGAAGACATCCTCATACCGTCAAGAGACTTTCTTGTGCTGGGTTCCTCGACGAAATCATCTCCGTACTTGATAAACGTGGTATCGATGCATACAAGATCGGGCTTATGGCATCTGACGGCATCCTCTATCATATAATAGGATATCCACATTGTCTGGGAAGCATTGGCTCTGACATAAGACGATATACCCTTTTCCTGCCACAGGACCAAAGGATTCACGCCGCTGTGTACCGTCGATGAGCCGACAAATATAACATCCCACAATCCGCTGTTCCTGTAATACTCCTGTGTTATCCTGCCATCCTTATTCTCATTTATATATTTTGGCATAAAAATCCTGTTCAGGGTCACAACAAGAAAAATGCCAACCGTTATTTTCAATAAAATGATTATAAGTTTTTTAATCTTCATTTCCCCTGTATCTCATATATCCTGTTCAGTCCATACTGCATTTTTACCTTTTGCAACACAGCTGCACGCTTTTGTAATATCAAACGGGGTTCCGTCCCATCGGCTTACAGTTCCGCCGGCTTCTTCTACTATAAGCGAACCTGCAGCATAATCCCACGGTTGTATCAGCGGTTCGAAATACAGCTCCGCTCTTCCGCACGCAACGTAACAAAGGTCAAGCTCCGCCGATCCCAAACGTCTTACATCCATACATTTATCCATATATGAAAATGCCGTATCGAAAGCTTTCTTCGGCAAATCCTCATAATAAGGAGATGTGCCGAAAAGAACTATCCCTCTCTCAAGCGGTTCATCCGAAACTGATATTGTCTTCCCGTTAAGCCGTGCTCCTCTTCCCTTTAAAGCCGTAAACATCTCATCCGTAAACGGATTGTATACAAGGCTGAATATTCTTTCCTTATTTTGTAACAGCGCTATTGCTATGGCACTCAGATTCAGGCCCTTCATAAAATTCGTCGTACCGTCGATGGGATCGACAACAAATACCCACTCAGCTTCCGGGAACGCCGTATGTTCACCCTCTTCACCGAAGAAACGGGCTTCAGGTAATATTTTAAGGAGTCCTTCCTGCAGCCTTGACTGAACAAGAACATCATATTCTGTCACGAAATTGGCGTGTCCCTCCTTAACATCGGTATTGATCCTGCTTCTGTCCGCCTTTTTAAGTATCTCACCGCATTCTAACGCAAGATCCTTTATCTCTTTAATGGTCTTCTCCGTATCCATAGTTACCTCTCTGTCAGAACGCCCCGTATATAAAGCTTCCCGCATCATATCCGGGACCGTAATAACCAAATACAGCCACTGCGGTTACAAGCAGCGACAGCATCACCCACTGCAGCGGGACAGGGAGCCTGAATATACGCTCTCTGATACTTCCCTTACGCTGTATAAGATCAAATATAAACATAACCGCTATAGCTATGACCGCAACAATGAAATCCTCTTTCGGAAGAAACAGGTTCTCATATACATTTACGATATTAAAGTTTCCCCATCCCGTAAATATATACTTAAATGCCTGAAACGCCGAGGGAACATCTTTGCTTATATCAAATATCCTTAAGAACGACATGAGCCAGAAAGTCTTAAACACCCTGTAAGACCTCATCATAAGTCCGGCCTCATTAAGCTTAAATCTTTCCACAAGCATGAGAGATACCGGTTCAAGCTCGGTTCCAAGAACTATAAAAACAAAATTAAACAGTCCCCATACAACATAACGGTTCTGGGAACCGTGCCACATACCTGTAGTAAACCATACCATGAACATCGGGACATATATCGGTATTCTTTTGCCAAGCTGCTGTGTGAAGCCGTAACACAGTCCCTTTATCCCGGTACTTTCTTTTCCGTACCGCTTCTCGCCATGTTCGCGCACAAGCCTGCCAAGCTTTATGATCCCTTTGTTAAGTGAAAGGGGATAAAAGATATAATCCTTAAACCATGTGCCCAGAGTCATATGCCATCTCTGCCAGTACTCGGATATCGATTTGGAGAAAAAGGGTCGTTCGAAATTCTCATGCAGCTTTATCCCGAACATTTCCGCCACTCCGAGCGCCACATCTATCCCGCCCGAAAAATCACCGTATATCTGCATTGAATAGAAAAAGACCGCAAGCAAAATATACAGTCCCTTATAGTTTTCCCTCTGTGCTATGGTCTCAGTCACAAAGGCGGCAAGCCTGTCCGCAATGACAAGCTTCTTGAACAGTCCCCACATGATCCGGTAGAAGCCGGATCTGATCCTGTTGAATTCAAATTCCGTTTCTTTATAAAGCTCGGGTGCCAGCTCACCGAATCTGCTTATGGGACCCTGTATTATCTGCGGAAAGAATGAAACAAAAAGAGCAAATCTGAATATATTATGTTCTCTTTCGTATTTGCCGTAATAGATGTCTATAAGATAGCCCATGGCCTGGAAGGTGTAAAAGGATATTCCAAGCGGCAGTACTAAGTTCTTAAAGGGTATAAAGTCAGTCCTTCCGAACCTGCTCAGCCTGAACAGATTGATGTATGCTATGGTCCAGTCGGCATATTTTAAATACACTAAAATACCAAAGTTGATAAGAACCCCTGCGGCAAGGATAAGCCTCTGCTTTTTCTTTATACCCGCCTTGTAGGATTTCTTCTCTTCTTTGGTAAGTGATTCCTTATGTTCTTTCAGGTATTCCTTCTGCTCTGTACCCTTATTGGCAATAAGCATCGCGCAGACAAACGTCGATACGGTTGTTACCAGTATATATGCAAAGTTCGCTGCTCCGCTGAATCCGTAAAACACATAGCTTGCAGCAAGCAGTACCACCCATCTGTATTTCTGCGGAAATATATAGTAGACAAGCAGCGCTGCCGTAACAAACAGAGCAAAATCCATTGAAATGAAGGACATTTGACTTTACTCTTCCTCTAACCTCTGTACAAGCGCATATATAGCCTGAGCGGAATTAAAGTTATCGGGAACCATATGCTCGGCCGTTATTTCAATATCAAACTCATCCATAAGCTCTCCGACAATGTTTACAACATCGAAGGAATCAAAGATCCTCTTATCGATAAGTCCTGTCTCCGTCTCATAATCAATCTCGGGATGCACTCCCTTTAATATCTCAATTACAGTATCCACTCCGACACCTCCTGTTTATCGTGTTGCTTTATGATTTTCCTTTAGGTATTAAACCACATCTGTTACAGTCCGTCAAATACGTATGTTCCAAATATTCCCGCTATTTGGAGTCATCCTTTATATTTACCCTTATATCATATCCCTTACCGTTTCCGCTTTTCACTTTTAATATCGCTTCGCCGGCTGACTTTGGATAAACCGTACCGTCGCCTCCGACGGTACACACGGACTTATTGGATGAGCTGAAGTACACGCCGTATTTAAGTATCTCCTCATTACTGAGCTCATGCATTTCCCAGCCCTCAAATACGGCCATGGGCCTGACCTTTATTATAAACGGATCGTTAAGCATGATCTCATAAGTATCCGTAAGACTGCAGAATCCTGTCAGCCTTCCGGGATCGGTTTTCCCGGTTTTTGTTACGCACAGTGCTATATCCCTTCTGAGTCCGTCATATTCCACCGTCGCAAGTGTCATACCCTCGGACTTTGGTACTATATCATTCAGAGCGTTAACCTCTGCGATACTCCCGTCACGGATATTTACCGTCACCGAAGATTTGCCGATGAAACGCTCATTCCTGTAATTATCCCTCAGATAATATCCCACGGTAAAGCCGTCGCCGTCAGCCGTGTCTGTATAAACCAGCCTGTCGGTGCTTAGCATCATGGGAAAAGCTTCTTCTCCGGGAGTTCTGTAATTCATGGGAAGCTTAAGGTTTGACTCATTATCTC
The DNA here is from genome assembly GCA_017450065.1 of Lachnospiraceae bacterium. Lineage (GTDB taxonomy): Bacteria > Bacillota > Clostridia > Lachnospirales > Lachnospiraceae > UBA2868. The sequence continues at coordinate 128,883 of JAFSYI010000083.1, read as the reverse complement.
CTGTTCTGTCCGGCTCCTTTGTATACCCGATCACAGCGGGAGCAACCCTTGTACACCACACGCCCCATTTGCTGTTGTCGGCACCCGCATATGAGTATCCGACCATTACGGGATCATCCTTCTTTATATGACCTTTACCGTCCGTCATTATCCCGGCATTGTGACATCTTGTTATAACGTTCCGGGAGCACTCCGATACTCTTTCGAAATTCACTCCGTCATCGGATTCAAAATACAGCAGGCAGCTGTCGTCTTCAAACCGCCGGTTGGTGCATAATGCTATAAATTTACGGCTTTCCTCAAGATAGGCGACATCCCATGAGTCCGCTTTTTCATATGAATATCCGTCCTTTCCGGAAGGATCCTCCGCAAGTGCCGTATGACCGCGGTATTCAAGCTTTGCCGGCCACATGGGATCTCTTAAGTCTGCGGTCCTTATATCCGTCACGCGCAGCCTTTCAAGGTTTGAAGTAAACGAGTCCCTTGTACTGTACATATACAGCGTATCATCCATCACAACAAAGCTCGGTTCACCGCAGCCCCATCCAAGCTCCAGGCCGTTAAAATATACTATCGGCATGGGAACTCCGCCCCATCCCGAGCCGTTCCATTTCTCATACGGGCCTTCGGGATTTTCCGATCTTGCTATAAATACGCTGTTGCATAAACCTTTTTCATTTTTGTTGATCGTGGATGTATATCCCACATAATAATAGCCGTCATGGAAGAAGGCATCCGGATCGCATATGGAAAGTGAATCCGGCGTACACGGCGAAGGGCTTAAAACAACCTTCTCCTCCGACCATGTCACTCCGTCATCACCGGAATGTCTGTACGTAACCCAGTCGTATTCATTTACACCGTCTCCCGGTGAGGCGAACCATGCATCGATACCGCCATCCTCATCACGCAGCAGGGAAATACTGTATCTGTAATCCTGCTTCCCGTCATCGGCCGGCATAAATATATCCGTACCCTCACCGGTCACGGTGAGCTTAACATGCTTCAAATCATCCGGGCTTTCCTTTGTCTCATCCGCTTCATCAGCACCTTCGGCTACCTGACCCGTATGATCTGCATCTGAAACATCATCACTTAAGGCATTGTTATTACGGGCTTCCGTATCGTCTTCAATAACGATATACTCATCCATCCAGCTTCCTTCATCATCCCCGGCCACGCTGTCTGAACCGCCGTATTCATCCGAATATTCCGGATATGCAGACGATGTCTCCGTTCCCTCGGAAACGGAGACATTATCGCAGGCCTGCAGAAAAAAAGCAGTTATGATACTTACAACTAAATATACCGGTTTCATTTCTGTACGTATTCCGACAGCGGCGCAAAATCAAATCTCACATATACCTGTCTGCTCTTATAATCCTCGAATTCAGCTTCATCGATATTTTCCCAATTGTCAATATCGGATCCGTAGTTGACAAACCACGGGGTTTCCTTATTCTCATACCCGTCCATTTTAAGTCCCATCTGCGGGAGAAGATTGGTCGTATTGGGTTCAATATCATAGGTCTGCCATCCCGTAAGATCGGCTCCTCCCGAGTACTCATTGCATATAAGGCCGTTCTCAAGCGCATAATAACGGTCACGTCCCGAGCCGCTGACAACATGTGCAGGCTTCCTGTCGATCATGGTATAGATATCATAGGCCGTTCCCTTAAGCTCTCCCTCGGCGATCTCACCGATAAGGAGCTCATCTATACCGTCATTGTTCGTATCATAGAAAGCATATCCCACATTCTCAAGCACATCTCCGCCTGTTGCGACTCTTATTGCTTCATACTCCGGGCTCATGTCCTCTGACTCAAGCTTATTTGCATCCCATTTTTCATTTATCGCCTTTATATACTTTTCAAGAACGGATGCGTACATATCCGAACCTTCACAGCCTGCACCCCACGCGAATTCTCCTTCAAAAGGCTTCATGCTCTTTATGACACTTTCCGCACTATTGTACAGCTTTTCATAGGTTTCGGGCATTGAGTCGGTGTATTTCTCATAATCGTACTGCACATCGGAAGGATACTCGACAACAACATCATATAAAGTCTTATCATCCTTTATTATCTCTCCGACCTTCATATCCATGCCGCCGGCGTACTCTTCGGGCTTCTCATAGGCATATACCGCGAAAGCAAATCCGCCAAAGCCCGCATCCTTTGCCTCTTTGTCATATACTATGAATCCGTTCTTTCTGCTTTCCAGAACATACTGCCCTTCAAGTTCACCGGGCATGCTTATTTCGAACAGGTCGTTGTCGCGTTCCCTGTTGATGGTAACATCATCACCGTAGATGGTGGCAAAATCATCTCTCATGGATATTGTCTTTACGCCATGGGCATTACACCATTCCGTGAGGGAATTGACCTTGTCCATATTTCCGTATTCTCTCTCGAAATCATCACAGAGCACCATATAAGCCTGGCTTTCATACTTATCGTTGCATACAGTGTACTGCTGCATTGACATATCACCCGAAGTATTTCCGAATGCAAGTACCGGAACCTTGCCTATCTCCTCAGCTATCTTGCTCACCTTGTTCATCTTTATCGTCTTAATGATAAGCTCACCGCCGAGGATAACCTTGTCATCCTCCTGATACTGGTATTCGAGTCCGTCGTCTTCACCCTGGCCGGATGCGATCATGTTATACGTCATACCGATGACCCTGTTCTCCGGTACCGGAAGTATATCCTTTATGAGTGCACGTACGACCGTTCTGTCGGAACCACTGACTACATAACACTGGAAATCATTGGCATCAAGATACCTGACAAGCGATACCATGGGCTTATAGAAGGCATCTCCTCTTGTCAGATTATTAAAGCCTTCAGCCTCTGATTTCATGAACTCCTTTGTATACTCCTTAAGTTCATCGGGCGTCATCCCGGCATATGCCTTACCTGCATACTTTGCATGCATACGCTCAGGATCGTCGGGCATCGCACCCTTCTTATGCACTGCATCGTTGAGCTCCTGCGCAAATACCTTCATATCATCCGGTGCTTCATATGTTTCATCGTCGAGAGCCCTGTGGATGAACATCATGTATTCAAAGTAAGACGGATACAGCTCTCCCATAAGAGTACCGTCAAGATCAAATACAGCTATCCTGTCCTCAACGGGTATAAATGCATCCGAAGATTCATCCGTAACCTTCGCAACATAATCCCTGATCGAAGCAGCAGCTTCGGAATCCTCAGTCCAGAATTCCATCCGGTCTCCCGCGACTGCTTCATCGCCCGATACGCTCCCTTCCTCCTGCACGGCCGCATCACTGCCTTTAAACACGTTCTGGTCGTTGATGTTTATGTTCACGCCATCCATACCGGCACAGCCTGTTAACATCCCGGAGACCATCGTTGCCGCTGCGAGCATCGCTGTCAGCTTCCTTAAGTATCTTTCCTTCATGATTACCTCCTTACTCCTTCTCATTTCTTTGATTCGTTTTATTGTCCGGATATCACCTTACATCATTTCCTTTAGCTTCACCCTGTCCACCTTGCCGTTATGAAGCATCGGCAGTTCATCAAGCCTGTGATATACGTTCGGAAGCATGTATCTTTGAAGCCGCTTCTTAAGTGCTTCCGTTATGGTAATATCGTCATAAGCATCCGTCTCGTAGAACAGGATTATCTTCTGTTTCTCCTGATCAAAAAGACAGCAGGCATTCTTCATATTCGGCAGAGCCATAACGGCAGTCTCGATTTCGCCAAGCTCGATCCTGTGACCCATATGCTTTATCTGGAAGTCCTTACGGGATACAAATACCAGTTCCTTACGTTCATTGTATTTTGCCAGATCCCCCGTTCTGTATATCTTTTCGCTGTAATACGGATTGAGCGGATTCTGGACAAAGACCTCATCACTCTTCTCCTTGGCGTTATAATAACCAAGGGCAAGGCACGAACCCTTTACACATATCTCTCCGGTAATGTCCGACCGGCTTATAAGCTTGTCATCCTCGTCAAGCAGGAATACCTCGGTATTCCTGAATGCCTTTCCTATAGGGATTGTTTCGTCATCTCCGTAATCCCTGTCCACAATATAATAGGTGCATACTCCGGTTATCTCCGTCGGTCCGTATATCTGGACAAAGACCGCTTCCGGATAATTATCCTTCCAGTAATTATATACCTTGGCCGGCATGGATTCCGCTCCGAAAATGACCTTACGCAGCTTATCCGGACGTATGGATTTAAATCCCTTGAATGTTGATACCATCTTCATTGCAGACGGTACCCATCGCACTGTTGTTATATTGTATTTCTGCAAAAATTCAAGAAGCTTCAGAGGTATACTGAAATATTCAAGAGGCACTATACCCATTGAACCGCCTGCCCGGAGCGTACAGTATATGTCGATAAGCGATGCGTCAAAATAAAACGGCGCCTGATTGGCTATCACATCATCCTCTCTTATATCTATCTCATTGCAGAACTGCTCCACATAATCTATAAGCGAACGGTGGCTTACAACTACACCCTTGGGTACTCCCGTAGACCCGGATGTATAAAGAACATATACCGGATCCGTATCTATCGCCGATGACATCCTCCTGCATAGCAGCTCCTCATCGACGGGAGTGTCCGTCATCTCCTCAAAAATAAACACATTATTGGAGAACTTCCTTGCCAGATCATAGTGCGCCATATCCGTGATCACCGCTGCGGGCTTAAGGTTCTCCACTATGAGCCTTATCCTCATTTCGGGCATGTTGGTATCAAGCGGAACATAGAAGTTCCTGCTTGCCACGGTACCCCAGAAAGCCGCCAGTGCAGCCGGAGATTTCTCCATATAGATAAGCACCGGACGGCATTTTGCATTAAGCTTTTTAATAAGCTTCGTCCCTATCGACCTTACCTCAGACATCATATGGCCATAAGTGTAGCCTATCTCCTCATCGAAATATGCACATTTATCCGGCAGTCTCCCTGCCGCCTCTTCCAGATACTCAAGGATATTTGTCTTCATTTCTCTCACTTCTCCGAACCTTTGATCATATCCCGCAAATCCTCGGCATGACGCCGCAGTGCGCCTTTAAGGTTGGTATTACGTATCGCACGTAAGATATACTGTCCTGCCTCGGCTCCATTATCAAGCTTATAGGCAATCGCCGCCATAATGATGTCGAATACCTCTTCCGGCAGTCCGTTTATGGGGAACTCTTCATGTAACACAGCCTCTTGGAAATTCCCGTAAACATATTTCAGAAGCTTAAGCTCCTCGGCTTCACTCATGGGATCGGACTGGTGGATCTCATCTCCGGCAGCGACCGTACTCTCCCTCCATCCCCTTAGAAGCCATGCGGTATAGAGAGCAGTATAAGCCCTTTTCCCGCTCTTAGCCCCGCGGATAAGATCGCATCTTATGGCTGATTTGTAATATCTGTACGCTATATCATATTCTCTTACCCCTTCCGTGACCGGAACGGAATTATACAGCTTAATGCATTTACTCTTAAGCGCATCTATTTCCCTCTGGTTTATCTTTTCAAAGGTTATATCCATATCGGCATATCCGCACACAGGACATTCTATAATACGGTATTTTACCGGATCTATGTTTAAATACTGCTGCCGCATATCCATATCAAGCTTGTCAGGCCTCAGCTTCCCGTTCCTTAAGGTTTTGACCATAAAATCCCTTCTGCATACCGGACAGGTATGACGTTTGTCATAAAGCAGCTCTGTTTCATCGAACAGCTGCACACCGGATCTTGCCGTTGGCTTGATCTCTATCTGTTTACCTGGTAATTCTCCTCTCATACGACACCTCTTTTTCTGTCATCCTATGCCCGGTTCTCAAAACGGTTCTTTATTGCAAGCTTATTTAGAATATTTTCCTTTAATACAAAATACTTTGCCAGAAGCTCATTCATTGATCTGATCTCCTGTTGCCTGTGTTTCATATATGTATCGAAAAATATGTTCCAGAAATTTTCGCATACCTTGGCGGACAGACCGTAATTCTTTCTGCAGTATCCCTCTGTCCTCTTCTCTATGGCAACAAGAGATGCAAACAGGGCCTGCAGATCGAAGATCGCATGTCCTGTTGCACTTCCGGCCATATCCAGGAGTATAAGCTCATCCTTATGTATCATCACACTGTTCAGATTGATATCTCCGTGAACATATGTATTGCTGTCGGCTATGGAATCGATCAGTTTGGAAAATACAGCCACCTTGCTGTCATCCGGGTCATTCAGCTCCGCTATCCATTCTCTGTAACGGTCCTTGATATCCGGAAGCCTGCCTTTAGGGATCTCTGTACTGTGCAGCTCACTCATAAGCTTCCCGAGCATCTTCGCACAGGTCTCGGTCTTATCAGTATTACGGCTTAATATGTATGCCAGTGAAGTCATCTCGGCTTTCTCATAGATCAGTCCGAATCCCTCATCACACCTGACCACATCATAAGGGATCAGCGTGGGAATCCCGTATATCAGAGCAGTCTGTGCACGTTTTCTCTCGCTTTTCACTTCGTTCATGGACACATTTTTCCCGTAGACCTTGATCATCTCATCTTCCGAAAGCTGAAAGATCTCTCCGTTCAGGGCAGAGCTTATTTTTTTGCATCCCCTAAGTGATATGGTACGCATCTTACGTTCTATTTCAAACATATCACCGAAGCCGGTAACATCAAAGATATCAAATATCTCATCCGATACATTTGTTATCCTTATCGTTTTTTTTGCCGCTTTTCTTACCTTGAGCAGCACTCTTAAGCCGGCACTTGAAATATATTCAAGTCCCTCCATGTCAAAGGCAAGGTCCATATCGTCAAAAAGTATGCTTTTATCCCTTATCTCTGTCTCCATAAGATCGACGTTTGAAGAATCGATCCTTCCCTCGAGAAAGAATGTATATGCTCCGTCCCTGTATTCACTCTTCATTCCGTTCTCCCTATTTGTATATGATCTTCTTAAATGTCTTCTTTCCCTTTTTTAAAACCCTTCCATCTCCGATATCTTCAGGCTTAAAGCTCATAAACAGATCCGTAACCTTCTCTCCGTCAACTGTCACTCCCCCGCCTTCAACACTTCTTCTTGCATCAGACCTGGATGTCGCCATGCCTGCTTTAACGAGTACAGCCTGGATATCTATGGCACCATCCTTAAGATCTGCTTCACCGATCTCCACAGTGGGCATATCGGCAGAATCTCCTGACGTAAATATCGCTCGTGCTGCGTCCCTTGCCTTGACAGCCTCATCCTCACCGTGTACAAGCTTTGTAAGTTCATATGCAAGTATTTCTTTGGCCTCGTTAAGCTGTGCTCCTTCCCATTTGTCCATCCTGTCGATCTCTTCAAGCGGCAGGAAGGTCAGCATACGGATGCACTTAAGAACGTCCGCATCTGCCACATTTCTCCAGTACTGGTAGAAATCATAAGGTGTGGTTTTCTCGGGATCGAGCCATACGGCACCCTTCTCCGTCTTGCCCATCTTCTTACCTTCGGAGTTAAGAAGAAGGGTTATCGTCATTGCCTCGGCGTCATTCTTGCCAAGCTTCTTACGGATAAGCTCACGTCCGCCCAGCATGTTCGACCACTGGTCGTCACCGCCGAACTGCAGATTACATCCATATTTCCTGTACAGTTCAAGGAAATCATAACTCTGCATTATCATATAGTTGAACTCAAGGAACGTAAGACCTCCGTCCCTGTCCATGCGCTGCTTATAACACTCGGCGCGAAGCATATTGGATACGGAGAAATAGGGCCCGACCTCACGGAGCATATCAACATAGTTAAGATCCATAAGCCAGTCGGCGTTATTTACCATAATCGCCTTGTCCTCAGAGAAATCAATGAATCTGCTCATCTGCTTCTTGAAGCACTCAATGTTATGGGCGATCGTTTCCCTGGTCATCATCTTACGCATATCTGTCTTGCCCGAAGGATCACCGATCATTCCTGTACCCCCACCCAGAAGCGCGATTGGCTTATTACCTGCCATCTGCAGTCTCTTCATAAGGCAGAGTGTCATAAAATGTCCCACATGCAGGCTGTCCGCAGTAGGGTCAAAGCCTATATAGAAAACAGCCTTGCCATTGTCGATAAGATTCTTTATTCCTTCTTCATCCGTCACCTGGGCAATGAGTCCCCTGGCAACAAGTTCATCATAAATCTTCATAATATCCTCCCAAAATAATATTAAAACAGATGTATTTTATCATATTTAATGTCCTATGAAAAGGCGGACAATACAACAAATGAAAGAAAAAAGGAGCCCGCATCATACGGGCTCCCTGACATTTCATATCTTTTGGTCTGAACTGTTATCTTTAAAACCTGATTACAGCTGGGGACCTGCCTTAACAAGTGCCTTACCTGCATCATTGGTCTCGTACTTAGCGAAGTTCTTGATGAACCTGCCTGCAAGATCCTTAGCCTTTGTCTCCCACTCGGAAGCATCGGCATATGTATCTCTGGGATCAAGAATGTTTGTATCAACTCCCGGAAGCTCTGTGGGTACTTCGAAGTTGAAGTAAGGGATCTTCTTGGTAGGAGCCTTAAGAACATCACCGTTAAGGATAGCATCGATGATACCTCTTGTATCCTTAATGGAAATTCTCTTGCCTGTTCCGTTCCAGCCTGTATTTACAAGATAAGCCTTAGCTCCGCTCTTCTTCATCTTCTTAACAAGTTCTTCACCGTACTTGGTAGGATGAAGCTCAAGGAATGCCTGACCGAAGCAAGCCGAGAATGTAGGTGTAGGCTCTGTGATACCACGCTCTGTTCCCGCAAGCTTAGCGGTAAAGCCTGAAAGGAAGTAGTACTGTGTCTGCTCGGGATCAAGGATAGATACCGGAGGAAGTACTCCGAACGCATCAGCCGAAAGGAAGATAACATTATCAGCCTGAGGACCCGAAGAGATCTTGTTAACGTTCTTGGCGATCTTCTCGATGTGCTCGATAGGATAAGAAACACGTGTATTCTCTGTAACTGACTTATCAGCAAAATCAATCTTGCCGTTTGCATCAACCGTTACGTTCTCAAGAAGAGCATTTCTCTTGATAGCATTGTAGATATCGGGCTCAGATTCCTTGTCAAGGTTGATAACCTTGGCATAGCAGCCGCCCTCGAAGTTAAATACGCCTTCATCATCCCAGCCGTGCTCATCATCACCGATAAGAAGCCTCTTGGGATCTGTAGAAAGTGTGGTCTTACCTGTTCCCGAAAGACCGAAGAAGATAGCTGTATGCTTACCTTCCATATCTGTATTGGCTGAGCAGTGCATTGATGCAATACCCTTAAGAGGCAGATAGTAGTTCATCATTGAGAACATACCCTTCTTCATCTCTCCGCCGTACCATGTATTGATGATAACCTGCTCGCGGCTGGTGATATTGAATGCCACGCAGGTCTCTGAATTAAGATCAAGCTCCTTGTAGTTCTCAACCTTAGCCTTGGATGCGTTGTAAACAACGAAATCAGGCTCGAACTTCTCAAGTTCATCTGCTGTAGGCTGGATGAACATGTTCTTAACGAAATGTGCCTGCCAGGCCACTTCCATGATGAAACGTACTGCCATCCTCGAATCAGGGTTTGCACCGCAGAAAGCATCAACAACGAAAAGTCTCTTGTTTGACAGCTCTTTCTTTGCAAGCTCCTTAACTGCTTCCCATGTCTTCTCGCTCATAGGATGGTTGTCATTCTTATATGCATCGCTTGTCCACCATACGGTGTCCTTTGAATTCTCATCCATAACGATGTACTTATCTTTAGGTGAACGTCCTGTGAACTCACCTGTCATAACGTTAACGGTATCGAGCTCTGTCATTGTACCTACATCGTAGCCGGTAAGACCTTCCTTAGTCTCCTCCTCGAACAATGCTTCATAAGAAGGATTGTAAACGATCTCAGTCGCGCCGGTGATACCATACTTGGTTAAATCAACATTTGCCATAATTATACCTCTTCCTTTCAAAAAATTTATGTTCTATGGTGATCCATGAACTTGCCGACAACTATTTTACCACGAGAATCAGTCTTTGACAACTGAAAGCTTACTTTGCCGCCTTATTTTCCGTACAATTTTTATACGATCAAATCTGAGCCGTCACTTCCGCAAGCCACTCCCTTTCCTCTCTGTCCATACGTGGCGAATAGAGATAGTATATCGTTCTGTGATAATCGTTTATAAGCCGCTTCTGGCGTTCCGTAAGCTGCGTGACCACTATGGCTTCTCTTTCGTACGGAACCAGTGTCAGTGTATCAAAGCCCAGAAACCTCCCCCACTCATTGGTTTTCTTCAGTGTACACAGAAGAAGATTTTCTATCCTTATCCCGTATTTTCCTTCTATATAAATACCGGGCTCATCGGAGGTTATCATGCCTTCCGACAGCGGCGGCTGCTGATTATCCGGATCTATCCTGCATCTTATGGCCTGAGGTCCCTCATGCACATTCAGCATCGCTCCCACTCCGTGTCCGGTTCCGTGCCTGTAATCCGTAAATCTTTCCCATATCGGACGTCTTGCCAGGACATCAAGGTTCTCTCCGCGTATCCCTTCGGGAAAAACAGCATCCGAAAGATCCAGCATTCCCTTTAACACGGCTGTGTAATCAAGCTTCATATCCTCCGTAAGCTTTCCAAGAGCTATTGTTCTCGTAACGTCTGTCGTGGCGCCCTCATACTGGCCTCCGGAATCAACGAGTAGAAAGCCTTCCGGCTTAAGCACGGCGCTTCCCGTAATTCCGGGACTGTAATGGACTATCGCCCCGTTGCTTCCGTATGCGGATATGGTTTCAAAGCTCAGTCCCCTGTTACCCTGTATTTCGCCTCTCATCTTATCAAGTATGACCGCCGCTTCATGCTCGTCTGTCCGCTTACCGCTTATTTCACCTTCTTTTACCGCCTTCTTTATCCTGTAGATGAATCTGGTCAGTGCAAGTCCGTCTTCTACATGCCGGTCTCTTGCAAGCTTCCGTTCCGTTTCATTTTTAATATGCTTTTTAATATAATGATAAGCCGGTCTTTCGATCAGTTCATTCTTTCTTATAAGACTGTATGCATACGCATTGAGCGTGGCGGGATCGCATACCGTCTTCATACCCTTAAGCCAGCTTAAATGATCGTAAAAATCATCATATTCCTTTACTTCGGTGCCGGATGCCAGGAGCCTGCTTCTTAACTCTTCGTCCACACAGCTTCCTTCCGCGAACAGATAAGCTCCCTCCCTGTCAACATAACCGTATGAATATGCGACAGGACTGTACATTATGTCGCTCCCTCTTATATTGAACAGCCACATCACGCTGCCCAGATCCGAAATTATAACCGAATCCGCAGATATCTTCTCAAGATATTTCCTGAGCTCCGAAAGCTTTTCCCCTGTGCTTTTTCCCGCAGTTTCATCAGGAAGCCCGTATATCCTGTTATGTGTTATACGCGGTCTGTCCTTCCATACTGCCGCCGCAATGTCGATATCCTTTATCTTTACTCCCTTATCCTTCATTGCCAGAAGCTCATTACAGAACTTACCGGTTATGAGCTTAAGATCTGTACCTATCCTCAGTTTTCCGCCTTTTGCATATGCCTCGTCCGCTGCTTTTCTTATGTACTCCATAAGAGTGGGGACTCCCGGCATTCCGGATTTCATAAGCTCTGTTCCGCTTCCCGAAAGCTCCTTCCCTGCCTGTATGAAATACCTTCCGTCTGTCCATAGCAAAGCCCTATCCCTTCTTATCAGAAGGCTGCCTGCAGACCCCGTAAATCCCGTCAGATATTCCCTGAGCTTATAATGGTCGTCTATATATTCCGAACTGTGTTCGTCAGATGTGAACACGAGCGCAATATCGATTCCCTGCTCATCCATCATTCTTTGTACTTCCGTTATTCTCCCACTGTGTTCTCTTCCCATTTCAGGCTCCCTGTTACGAATTTGATAACTTCCTTCAGAACATTGTATCACAACACTTCAGCCCAGACCAGTTGCAGATCATGTTCCGGGAGCATTACAGCGGGAAACGGTCCGTGGCGTGAAAAAAAGACATGCGTACTTGCCACTTCATTAAATTTCATGTTAAAATGTTGTTTGAAGTGTTGTTATACGGCTTTTATGCCGGGAAGCATAAAACTTTTTGACAAGGGGATTTATGATGAACACAGGTAACTATTACGAAATAACACCACAGATATTACAGCTTGCGGAATTATCCAATAAGGGAAATATGATCGATCCTGAGCTGTACACCAGATATGAGGTAAAGCGCGGGCTTCGTGATCTTAACGGAAAGGGTGTTCTTAGCGGCCTTACCAATATTTCGGATGTACGTGCGAATAAGATCGTAAACGGAGAACAGATACCCATCGCAGGCGAACTGTTTTACAGAGGTTATAATGTAAGGGATCTTGTGCGCGGCTTTACCAGTGAGGAACGTTTCGGCTTTGAAGAGGTAACCTATCTCCTTCTGTTCGGAAAGCTTCCGACCAAGCGTGAGCTTGAAGATTTCTGCAGGCTTCTGGCCGAATACAGAACGCTTCCCACAAGCTTTGTAAGAGACATTATCATGAAGGCACCGAGCCGTGATATGATGAACACCCTTGCAAGGAGTGTTCTGACACTTTACTCATATGATGATAACGCAAACGATATATCAATACCCAATGTTCTCAGGCAGTGTCTTCAGCTTATCAGTCTGTTTCCTCTTCTTTCCGTTTACGGTTATCAGGCATACAGGCACTATCATGACGGCAAAAGCCTCTATATACACTCTCCGAAGGACAGGCTTTCCACTTCCGAAAACATCCTTCGCATCCTGAGAGCAAACAAAACATATACTCCTCTGGAAGCACGTATCCTTGATGTCGCGCTCGTACTTCACATGGAACACGGCGGCGGAAACAATTCAACCTTTACCACTCATGTTGTCAGCTCATCGGGTACGGATACATATTCCGTTATCGCTGCTGCAATAGGCTCACTTAAAGGTCCGAGGCACGGTGGTGCCAACCTTAAGGTGGTGGATATGTTCGCCGACATGAAGAAGGTTGTAAAGGACTGGCGCAACGAGGACGAAATAGCGGATTATCTCAAAAAACTGCTTCATAAGGAAGCATTTGATAAACAGGGACTCATCTATGGTATGGGACATGCCGTATACTCCCTCTCCGATCCGCGTGAGCAGATCTTCAGAAGCTTTGTGGAGAAGCTCGCAGTCGAAAAGGGACTTGAGGAGGAATTTGGCCTTTATTCAAGAGTTGCACGGCTTGCTCCCAGGATAATAGCCGATGAAAGAAAGATTTATAAGGGCGTCTGCTGTAATGTCGACTTCTATTCGGGACTTGTTTACGAGATGCTCGGGCTGCCGAAAGAGCTCTATACACCCATCTTTGCCATCGCAAGGATAGTCGGATGGAGTGCGCACAGACTGGAAGAGCTTGTAAATGACGGCAAGATCATCCGTCCCGCATATAAGCCCATCTGTGAAGATCATACATATATCCCGATCAACACAAGGGACAAATGATTGACAAAAACCCTTCAAATCATTGATTATTCTGAAAGATTATATTAAAATCAATACATAAATGTTACCTGCAAGGCAAAATGTGATTTGTATTATAGGAGGTTCCGAATGTCTGATATCAAACTGCTCGTATGCGATGATTCCATACTTGCCCGAAAGAGCATGACAGGAATGCTTAATTCCTTCGGTTACGAAAACGTAATAGAGGTTTCAAACGGCGAAGACGCGGTAAACAAATACAAAGAGGAGAAGCCCGACATCGTTTTCCTTGATATAGTAATGCCTGTAAAGGACGGTATCACGGCTACAAAGGAAATAATCGAATTCGATCCTCATGCCGTTATAATAGTCATCTCTTCCGTCGGAACACAGACTCACTTAAGAGAGGTAATAAAGGCCGGTGCGAAGGATTTCATACAGAAGCCTGTAGATGCCGAGCTTCTTAAACAGGTTCTGGATCATAACCTTCCCTCATGAACGGTAAAGCAATACCTTTATTTCCACTCATTCACAGGAGAAAAATATGACAAATGATGAATTGACGTTAAATATTCTCAGCAACTCAAATTATGCCGAAATATCCGATTCATTAACTGCTTTTGTAAAGGCATATATAGAAAAGCTTGTTGAAGATGTGTCACTGTATGTTGACTCTTCAATAATCATGGGCACGATAGAAACTGTGGACACATACAGAGCCGGGCAGGAACTTTCACAGGATATTACCGGTGTTCCTTCTGCCTATTCAGCTATAGACGGCGATCCTGCGGTACTTACACACTTTGCCGAGCAGTATGCCAAGCTTGGTATAGATACATTTGATGATCTTTGTAAGGAGGCAATAGTTGATTTCCTCAATCTCCACAACGGTCTCTTTATCGTTCTGCTCAGCAAGCTTAATGTATGTGAACTAAGCCTTAATGCTCCCAAAAACACGGAAAGCATCAATCTGACGACCGATGTCAACGGAAAGATAACGATAATTCCGATCAAATTCTCATTCGGAACCGTCAAGTTCCTCCTGTATGAACTTCCCGGTTCACTGGATATAGGATAAAAGATAAAAGGAGCAGCCTTACAAAAGGCTGCTCCTTACTGTTTCTTTCATATCCTTCACGTCACATACGGTATCATGAAGTATCTTTGCATTTCTTATTTCTTCAACTGCCGGCGGTATCTTAACCTTTGACAGGACGCTCAGCTCATCAACCAGTTCGAAATCATCCTTCTCTTCAGGACTCTTAATCGCATCCGCACCTTTGTTACTTAAGATCGCCTTCATTACATTCCCGGTAAATTTGTACGGACTGGCTGTTGATACGATCACACTCTTTATACCGTCACCTGCTTCCGCCTTATGCTTACGGTCTGCGGCAGCTGCCACTGCAGTATGCGTATCAATGACATAACCTGTTTTTTCATACAGATCCCTTATCGTCGCAAACACCTCATCCTCCCCGGCATAATATCCGCAAAAATCCTTAAGTTCTCCGGCCATCTCCCTGCTGATCTCATATTTACCGTCTCTTCTAAGGCTTTCCATCAGACCGGCGTTTGCCTTGGGATCACTTCCGCAGATAAGATATATGAGTCTCTCAAGATTACTTGATATAAGAATATCCATTGACGGGGAAGACGTAAGTATGAACTCTCTGTTTCTGTCATAGCAGCCTGTTCTGAAGAAGTCGTACAGAACCCTGTTCTCATTCGAAGCACATATCAGCCTGTTTACCGGAAGTCCCATCTTCTTTGCATAGTATCCTGCAAGGATATTCCCGAAATTACCGGTTGGCACAACAAAATCAATACTTTCACCGGCCTTTATCTCACCGCTTTTTATCATGCGTCCGTACGCATAAACATAATATGCAACCTGAGGAATAAGCCGGCCTATATTGATCGAATTGGCGGATGAAAATACATATCCGAACTTATCAAGCTCTTCTTTCAGTGCCTCATCATTAAAGATATTCTTAACTCCTGTCTGACAGTCGTCAAAATTCCCTCTTACTCCGACAACTTTGGTGTTCTTACCCTTTTCGGTAACCATCTGAAGTTCCTGTATCCTGCTCACTCCGCCTTTGGGATAGAATACGATTATCCTGGTCCCCGGAACATCCGCAAAGCCGGCAAGCGCAGCTTTCCCGGTATCTCCTGAGGTTGCGGTAAGAATAACGACTTCTTTATCAACCTTATTCTTCTTCATCGCAGTCGTAAGAAGATGCGGCAGAATGGACAGAGCCATATCCTTAAATGCAATGGTCCTCCCATGGAACAGCTCCAGGAAGAACTGATCACCCTTCTTTACAAGCGGTGCTATCTCTTCATCATCAAATTTCCCGTCATAGGCTCTGTTTATACAGTCAAGAAGCTCCTCCCTGGTATAATCCGTGAGGAACTCCTTCATAACCTCATATGCCGTTTCCCTGTAGCTCAGTCCGGGAAGTCTGTCCAGTTCCACGCCAAGCTTCGGAAACCTGTCGGGTACGAACAGGCCGCCGTCATCGCACAGACCCTTTATCACAGCCTGTGAAGCCGTGTACGGTTTACTGTCACCCCTTGTACTTCTGTATATTATATCCATAGTAAAATATCTCCACTCCGTATTCCGAATACTTATTATTACTAAGCCTCATCACTCTTACTGTCTGTTCCGGCCACTGCTTCCTTCGCATTCTTACTGTCTCTCAGCTTCTTTCCCGCAAATACTCCGCAAACAGCCACTGCCGCCATGATAACGACAAGCAGAAGATATGAAACAAATTCATTGAAAAACGCAACCATATTAATACCCCGCCTTTCCTAAATGCTGTATGGTAACCTTTCCGGCCTGCCCGACATTCAGCATCTTCCGGATAATTACACTATGGATTACTATAACATCATGCCGCCATATTAGTCAACAATATCATCAAGCAGATCATCACCGTCGGCAGCCGCTGTCGCAAGCTTATCACATCTTTCGTTTTCCGAATGTCCGGCGTGTCCCTTAACCCATGTGAATGTCACTTCATGGCCTTCCTTAGCCTTAAGCAGACGTTTCCACAGATCGGGATTTAACACGGGCTTCTTCTGTGAAGTCCTCCAGTTATTCCTTACCCAGCTGTCTATCCAGTGCTGATTAAAGGCATCCGTAACGTATTTTGAATCCGATATGATCTCCACCCTGCAGGGACGGTTAAGTGCCTCAAGGCCTGCTATCACGGCCATAAGCTCCATCCTGTTATTTGTGGTTTTCTTATATCCCGCACTGTATTCCCTCACATGAAGTTCGCCTTTTTTATCTACATAATGAAGGATGGTTCCGTATCCTCCCGGTCCCTCGGGATTGCTTCTTGCGGAGCCGTCCGTGTATATCCTGACTTCCTCCATTTACTGTCTCCTCTTAAATATGCATAAAACAGGTGTCCGGCATCTTCAGACCTGTTCTTAACAGTTACCGTTTAATGTCACGGACTTCCTTCTGCCAGTTTCCGGTTGACATAAAATCCTCAACCATTTTCTCAGCATCCGAAACAAGTTCCCTGTCATACCCCATTACGCTCAAAAGCCTGATCGCGTTTCTTGAAACGGCCGGTCCTGTTTTTAAAAGATAGTTGAACTTCACGTCATTGAGCGTTACTTCCTCCTCGAAATGATAATTCCTGTATTCATTCTCAAGGAGCCTCGTCAGTTCCACATCATGGGTTGCGGCAAACGCTATATAATCCGGACGGGCAAGGCTTCTCAGTATCCTTGTCGAAGCGGCGATCCTTTCCACCGTATTTGTGCCTCTTAACACCTCATCGATACAGCACAGCACCGGTTCCTTCCCCGTACCCGCATCAAGTATTCTTTTTAAAGACTTTATCTCGACAACAAAATAACTTTCGCCGTTTCTTATATTGTCATTAAGCGCCATGGATGTATATATCTTAAACCTTGACGACCTTAAGCTCTTTGCCGGCGCATAGCCCAGTGTCTGTGCCATCAGCGCGCATATCGCCGCAGCTTTAAGGAAGGTGGATTTACCTGATGCATTCGATCCCGTCAGCAGGATCGGTCCCTCTGTCTCTATACTGTTTGCAACAGGACTCTTTATCATCGGATGTATGCATTCCTCAACACTGAAAAAAGCCTTCTCTCCCGGCACCGGTTCCGGTATACAGGATATGCTGAGGCTTCTCATATATGAGGCAGCTGCCAGGACCGCATCTGTCGTACCCAGTATCCTTCGCAGCTCATCTATTTCCTTTATATGGCTCTTAAGAAGTCCGATAAGTCTGTTTATGATGATAAGATCAAGATGAAAGATCATCTTAACATACTCAAGCAAAAGCATTACCGGATTGTCCATTGATACCGAACCGTTTGATATCCATACCGAATACCTCAGCATATTACGCAACGGTCTGCCGTTCTCCTTAAGAAGCCTGATCTCATCTTCCAGTATCCCGGGTGCTTTTTTTTCAAGCAGATCACAGGCCTTAAGCATTCTGGCAGCATAGTTAAACGTTACTATCACAGGATCAAGTGCCTTCTTTTGCTTAAGATACATTCCTATTGAAACTATCATCATCGCGACAGTCATCAATACCCCAAAACCGGGCATAACAAAGATCATTACCAAAGCTGCCAGCATCAGAAAGATAACAATATAATGCTGCATATTGGATTCCGGAGCCAGAACCTCAACATAGGAAAAGATCCTGGTGATCGACGTTTTTCTGTAAATACCTATATCATGAAGAATTTCTTTGACGCTAATCCTATCCTCTTCATTAGCATCAAAGTACTCTCTGAGTACACAGAAACGCTTATACTCATCATCCTCATCAAGAACCGGTCTGTGAAGCCTGTGATAAAGCTCTTCCTCGCCAAGTGCACATGCGCATGTATTCATCTGCCTGAAAACATCGTCCATCCCAAGGTCGTTCCAGGTAATATCGTCTATAAAGAATGTCCCTTTCTCTTCCTCTGCCTTTTTTCTGTGATACAGCGCTATATTCTTTATGTCGTCCTCAGACAGCTCGATACTGCTCTTCTTTCCGTATGATTCTTTTAAATACTCCCTGTACGCTTTCCTGTTTTTCTTTTCACGCAGAGAGCCTTCCGTAAAGATAGCAATAACAAGAGCAAGGCATATAAGTATGAACCAAAGGTATTCCATCAGAACAGTCTCTCCTGTATTGCGGCAGCCTGCTTATATATTTCTTCGGGTGATATTCCAATATCGAATTTTCCGTCCTCATACAGTATCTTCCCGTGGATCATAGTCATCTTAACATTCTGTTTGCTTCCGCTGTAAACTATATTATTGGGAATATCATTTACGGGCTGCATGTTTGGCTGCTTCAGGTCTATCATTATGATATCGGCTTCCTTGTCCTTTTCAAGGACATCACAGTCGTTCAGTCCCATGGCTTTTGCCCCGTTCACTGTTGCCATCTTAAGAACATCAAGACCGCTCACGACCGAGGCATCCTTTTCTCTTAACTTCGCCAGTCCGGTTACAAGAAACATCTCCCTGAACATATCAAGACAGTTGTTTGATGAAGGCCCGTCCGTACCTATTGCAACATTTATACCTTCATCAAGGAACCTCTTAACCGGGGCGATACCGCTTGCCAGCTTGGTGTTTGAGCCGGGATTGGTAACAGCCGAAAGCCCTCTTTTCTTAAACACCTCTATATCCTCATCAGACATATGGCAGCAGTGATACCCGCCTCCGCCGAAATCAAAGAGTCCCAGGGAATCAAGGAAAACAGTGGGTGTCATCCCATAGCGTTCCTTACATTCCCCGACCTCTTTAACGGTTTCAGAATTATGTGTATACATCGGAGCCTTATACTTGTGCGCAAGCTCCGAAAGCTTCTCAAGCAGTTCCCTGTCACAGGTATATTCTGCATGAAAGCCCATCATATAGCTGCTCAGCGGATGCCTTCCGTTAAGCTTATTGTATCTTTCCTCAAATACCTCAATCGATGGTCCGAACTTATTGATCCCGCTTACCTGTACCACTCTCATTCCGGTTTCTTCACATGCTGTTGCTATCTCCTCCGGCGAAAGATACATGTCCATGATAGATGTGATCCCCGATGTAAGATATTCAAGGACAGCAAGCTTTGTAAGAAGAGCACAGTCATCTCCGGTCATTTTCGCTTCCAGCGGGAATATCTTAGTCTCAAGCCACTCCTGAAGCGGCAATCCGTCGGCATACGATCTCATAAGAGTCATCCCCGAATGAGTATGTGCATTCTTAAATCCGGGCATCAGGAGATTTCCTTCACAATCAATCTCCCTGTCAAAGCTTCTTCCGTCTGCTTTCATCTCCTCATCACTCAGCGCGGCACCTGTATAGGCTATCCTGCTTCCTTCAACATGAAGCTCACCTTCAAATATCTCCTGTCCCTCAATCATGGTAAGTATTTTTGCATTATAAAACCTGATATTCATTTCGTTCTCCTTTTCTTTTTCTTTTTTCAATATATTATGATTTAGGGGTCAAAACTATACTTTTATATGATTAACGGATTGTTCATTTCGCGAACGTTATACCAGGGAATCCGGCCCGAAGCTGTCAGGCAGAAGCTCACTGAGTCTGTATTCCTTATAGTCATCGACAGCTCTTGCCACTATCACCTTTAACTGCATGGGCGGGCAGAACTCTCTTAACACCTGTCTGCATGCTCCGCAGGGATATGCATAATCCTTTGACTGCATATCATCCGGGCCACCTGCAACAGCTATTGCCTCAAACCTCGTCTTTCCCTCCGATACAGCCTTAAACACGGCCGTCCTCTCAGCGCAGTTACTTAGGCCGTATGACGCATTCTCAACATTACAGCCCTTTACTATCGTTCCGTCTTTGCACAGAAGTGCAGCTCCCACTCTGTAATGTGAGTAAGGTGCATATGCATTCCTTCTTGCCTCAAAAGCTGCCTCTATCAATACCTTATAGTCCAACATTCACAGCCACCTCTTTATCATTTATTAAGCTCCAGATAATATACCTGTGTATTTACCAGTTCAAGATCCGATGTGTTTCCGTGATCGGCAGCGCTGTACGGTACTATCCTTCCGCTTATCAGCTGATCCAGTATGGCCTTATACTGATCCTCGGTAAAGCTCTCGAATCTTGAATTCTCCATCTCCAGTCCTATTCCGCCGTTCGTTGCGTTCATTTCATATACCGAACCGCCTTTAAACTGATCAGAATAACTGTCCGACAGGCCGTAATATACAGCATTGCCCAGCATTTTCTCCGCAGATGTTATTATCGTTTCCGAATCCTTACTCTGATCGACGTCTACACCTATAACCTTTCCGCCGTTTTCCTCAGCCGCCGCAAATACCGATCTTCCCATGGCACCGCCGCAGGCAAAAATAACCTGTGTGCCACCCCTATACCAGGCGGAGCACATGCTCTTTACTTCATCGCTCTCAAGAAAGGTGTTTGCGTAGCAGTATTTGATATTTACGTTCCGGCCTGTCTCTATCGCTGCGTAATCGGCTCCCTGAACGAAACCGTATCCAAACTGTATAACCGATTCCTGATTGGTTCCTCCCACGAATCCAAGTTCGGTATTTCCGTCCCTTACAGCCGAATATCCCGCCAGAAAACCCGCCTGCTCCTCGGCGAACATTATAGGCATTGTATTCTTCTTTATCGTCCTGTCCCTTCCGGAGGCATCATGCGGTACCCCGTCCACAAGTATGAAGTGTACTCTCGGATATTTCTTCTGGGCGGAATATATCGCTTCTTCAAAGAGCACTCCGGGGCATACTATGACATCGGCGCCGTCATGTACGGCAGCCTTTATGTTCTTAAGATATTCCGCAGTGGATGCTCCGTCCGGCTCATATATCCTGCAGGTCTTATCCTTTCCTTCCAGATATCGCGTAACGCCTTCATATGCTCCCTGATTGAACGAGCCGTCCTGAACCGTTCCCATATCCGTAATGAATGCGATGTCCGTATTCTTTCCGCAGCCGGATAATGACAGGCTCCAAAGTATCATTGTCAATATGCATAAGACATATCTGTTTTTGCAAAAATCAGTCATGAAGGCCTCCGAAACGTATGATCGAGTCAGTGACAAGCTTCTTAAACAGCGGTGCCGCTGCATTGGCCGCCTCCTGTACCTCTTCGTGTGTGAGCGGATTAGGGCTGAGTCCCGCAGCGAGATTACATACACATGAGATCCCGCAGATCCTCATTCCGCAATGATTGGCTGCTATAGCCTCTACTACCGTACTCATACCGACCGCGTCTGCCCCAAGAGCCTTGAGCATCCTGATCTCGGCAGGTGTCTCAAATGAAGGACCCGTAAGCTGCACATAAACTCCTTCCTTTATGCCGATGCCAAGGTCCTTTGCCGAAGCTCTTACCAGATCGCAGAGTTCTTTGTCATATACGGAACTCATATCCGGGAATCTCGTTCCCAGCTCATCTATATTCTGTCCTATAAGAGGATTCGGCGCAAAGCATGATATATGATCGGTTATGAGCATGAAATCACCTGCGGAGAAATCAAGATTGATTCCACCCGAGGCGTTGGTCAGGAACAGTATTTTGGCTCCCATCATATGCATAAGCCTCGTAGGCAGTACAACATCCGACAGTGGATATCCTTCGTAATAATGCACCCTTCCCTGCATGCACACAACCGGTACATCCTTAACATATCCGAACAAAAAGCGTCCCTTATGTCCCGGAACGGTGGAAACCGGAAAGCCGTCTATCTCTTCGTAAGGCAGAGTATCCTCTATCTTTATATCGTTTCCGTAATCTCCGAGTCCGGAGCCGAGTACCAGCGCTACCCTGGGCTTAAAGCTTATCCTTTTTGCAACACTTTCATGACACCTTATCAGCTTGTCGTATATTTCTCCCATTATTTTTTCCTCCTTTATTGACATATATCATAAGTGGGTACCCCTTGGGGCTGTACACTTTTGCATACTCACCCTTGCACTTACTGTATGTTATCCAGCAGTTCTGCTGTCAGATCCTTTACCGTATGGTAATCAAACATTTCGTAGGCATCCTTCATCTTCTTTATCATTGAATTGATCTCACTTCCGAAATTCTGTCCTCCCAGGGATTCAAGGATCTCCTCACACCTTTTAAGATTAACGCTGTTAAGGCTCTGCTGCAGATCGGTTATAAGCTCCTTATCAACGGCAGTCTCCTCAAGCCCCTCGACTGCGGACATATCCTGTCCCGGCTCTTCGTATACTCCTCTTTCCACAAGCATATCCTTAACCCGTTCCAGCAGTACCCTGAAATTCTCAAGGCATTCGTCAAGATTTGCCTCGATATATGTTCTGTTGTTTTCCTTACCGGCGAATTCAAGCTTCTTGAACTTTTCGGAGATAACATATGCACCGATGCTTGCCGAGCTGCTCTTAAGTGCATGTACATTGGTCGTAAAGAGCGGTATATCATCTGCCAGGAACTCTTCGGGAACGGCCTTCCACTTCTCAAGTCCCTCATGATAATAGGTACTCAGGACGATATAATATACATCCTCATCTCCGCCCACATTCTCAATACCCTTTACAGTATCTATTGAAAGAGGATCACCCTCTTCTTCCTTTACGGTATTCTCAGCCTTTGCAGATGTATCTTCCTTCTCAGGAACCGCATTCTCAATAACTATCGCAAGATCGTCCGGCAGATATTTTTTTAACAGTCTGGCAAGGTGATAGTCCTTAACCGGCTTTGCGATATAATCGTCAAAGCCTTCCTCCATAAGCCGTTCCCCGACATCTCTTCCAAGCTCGGCAGTAACGCACAGAACCGGGATCTTTGAATTCTTTCCGGGAATCTGTTTTATTCTCCTTAGAGCTTCTATTCCATCCATCTCCGGCATTAAATGGTCGAGAAGTATCAGGTCGAATTCCTCATTTTTAAGTATCTCCAGGCATTCCTTTCCGCTCGATGCGGATTTGGCTTCGATACCGAAGTTCTCAAGCACGCTTCCGAGTACCTTAAGATTAACAAGGCTGTCGTCTACAACAAGTATCCTTGCATCCGGGAAGATGTAACGTTCCGACGTTCTTGTTCTCATATAGTCGTCCGCAGACCATTTACCGTTCAGTACATCTATGATATTCAGACATGAGATCGGCTTTCTCATTATCCTGCAGTCGCCGAAATCCCTGTAAACATGGCTGAAATCCGTGATTATGTACGTTATTTCCTCGCACATGGTCTGACGGAGGATATCCTTAAGAGGCTCATAATCCTTCTGCCAGATAAAAATATGGGTATACCGGTGATCCGCTATCTCATTCTTAAAGGCCACCGGACCTGCCGCATAAACGGGGCTGATCTTTATATCCTCCATAAGCCGTTTCCATACGATATCCTCATCCTTGTCATGGAGATAAACAAGAACATGTCTTTCCATTGATTCATCAACGGCGAGCATGGGCGTGTCATCTATGATATAATTGGAAAACTCGAATATTATCGCCGTACCTACATCAACCACGCTCTCGATCTTAAGGAAACCGTCCATCATGGATAAAAGCTCGTTGCATATCGATATCTCAAGTCCCAGTCCCTTAAGCGTCGCGTTTCTTCTTGAGTCATACTTGTTAAAGGCACCAAGAAGCGAATCAACATCTGCTTCCGGCATTCCCGAACCTGTTTCGGCAATACGGCACTTAAACCTGAGCATATGCTCATCCACGACTTTTTCCGCTTTTACCTCCAGCGACATGCTGCGTCTTATTGTCTGCTGAATGGAATTATACAGAAGATACATAAATACCTGCTTGACTCCCTGACTGTCGCCGAACAGATATGACGGGATGTTCCTGTCAACAAAGACGTAGAACTCCGCGCCCTCCTCCTGCATCCCGCGTGAAACATTGTCTATGACCTCGCGCATAAGCTCCTTGAAGCTGTATTTAACCGGAACGGCTTCCCACTTGTTCGAATCAAGCTTGGAATAAATAAGGATATTATTAACAATACGGAGAAGCTGTGAGGAAGCCTCCTTTATGACCTGTGCCTGCTCCCTTGCTCCCGGAGTAAGCTCCTCCTTTAGGATAAGCTCATTCATGCCCACTATCGCATTCATGGGATTACGTATCTCATGAGTCATATTTGCAAGAAACCTGATCTTGCTCAGCTCTGAATTTCTTATTGAAATATATGACTGTTCTTTTCTTAACTTTATATTTTCAAACAGCGCCGTCTGATATGAAACGATAAGTACCGGGAGCAGGCACCCGAACAGGAAAATCATCACCTTCTCGGGAAAAGTACAGTTATTCTCAAGATAATAGCTAAGCATTTCACGGTTTTGAAAACAGAAAATGAACATAAGCGCATAATATACAAGCTCAAGAAATACTATTATATATACCCCCCGGTCCTCTACCAGAAAAAATGTGAGGATTACCGAAGCAGCGATAAGCACCGGTCCTCCGTTATAAATATATCCTGTGGTAAAGAATATGGCGGGCAGGATAAAGAAGCATGTGGCTATGCTCAAAACATATGAGAAAAGCCTGTATTCCTCAAATCTCCACACAATATAAGCTGATCCCAGAAGAACCAGGATATATGCTATCTCCATTATCACCACCTGTGTGGTATAGTGTACGAACGGGACAGTTATAAGCGCAATAAGGAGAACGGGAACAACGTAACCTGTAACAAGATAGAATTTCTTGCGGTTCATTGAAATGTTCTCATCATTCAGATATTCTATTATCTTTTTTGCTCTGCTGCTTTTAATATCTTTCAAGATTACACCTGTTTCTTGTACTGTATCAGCTCGGGAGGAAGCAGATTCTTCAGTGATCTCTCTATTCTATCAATGTCTATCGGTTTACTGATGAAATCGGAAAATCCCGCTTCAAGGAACATTTCCCTTGCGCCATTTATGACATTGGCCGTAAGGGAAACGACCGGAAGATCCGCAAATGCCCCGCCGTCCATCTTCCGTATGCATTCAAGTGTGTCAATACCGTTCATCTCCGGCATCATATAATCAAGATAAATAATGTCAATATGTTCTTTTTCGAGTATATCGAGGCATTCCTTTCCGCTCAGCGCCGTCAGGACGGTGGCTCCGTATTTCCTGAGTATTCCGCCGGCCACGTTAAGGTTGGTAAGATTGTCGTCGACAACAAGTATAGTAGCATCCGGACAGGTGAAATCACCCTTCTTTACAACCTCTCTCGAATATGTCGAATCCCTGTTCATAAGCACTGCTGCCACTCCTATGATATGGATCGGTCTTGTCATTACAAAGCCTATCTTGTTTACCGATATGGATTCGTTAAGGTTGGCGATTATCACAAGATGCTCATCGGTAAGCTCATGTTCAAGAAAGCGCATATCACCGTAGTAATGCTTCGCTGAAACAAATATATGCGAATACTTATTGTTAAGTACCGCTGTTTCGAAGCTTCTCTTATCGTTTACCACCTCGGAGTATACCTGCAGCTCGTTGAATATCCTCTTAAGCGCCACACACTCGTCATCATCGCCCACATAAATAAGCACACTGTATATATTTGGAGTAGTAAGCGCTACTATTCTTTCGTTGGAATCCTCCTGTATCGGAACGTTGAACCCGAAGTTGCTTCCCACATGATAGCTGCTCTTTACGGTTATTTCTCCGGACATCTTCTCTATTATTTCCTTGCATATCGCCAGTCCCAGTCCGGTTCCCTCTACAGCATTAAGTCCGTCATCTGTCAGGTCTATCCTCTTATAGAGCTCGAAAAGATGCGGGATATTCTCTGATTTGATACCTACTCCGGTATCCTCCACCTCGACCCTCAGCATCAGCTCATTGTCATCGATCGCCTCACCGGCTACCCTCAGTATGATCCTGCCTTCCTTTGTATACTTTACCGCATTGTTCAGAATATTTATAAATACCTGCCTGAGCCTCGGGCCGTCACCGAAGGCATACTGCGGAAGCCGTCCGTCTATCTCAACAAAGAATCGGATCCTCGAGTCCATAAGCCGGACCGAAGTCATGTTTATTATCTCCATGAGAAGCTTCGAAAGATCAAATCTTGAATTCACCAGTACAATATCCTGCGATCCGGATTTGGACAGATCCATCACTTCATCCGTGAGTGACAGGAGCGCATTCGAGGAGTTAAGGATATTATAGACGCATTCCTTCACATGATCGTTAACGTCCTGGTCAAGCAGCAGGCCTATGGTTCCTATTATCGCATTCATCGGAGTCCTTATCTCATGCGACATATTTACCAGGAAAATATCCATGTTCACATATGCATCCAGGGCTTCCTTATGCAGCTTCTCAAGGTTTTCCTCTTCGAGTCTGTGAAGATGGATCCTGTACCTTACGGCTGCTCCGCCGCACATGGCTATTATGCATATACCTACATACACCGCAAGGTAATCCTTAATGGATTCCGCCGCAATGTCATTGTTGATATCATGATAGAGCTCTCCGGCAAAAAGTACGGACACATAAGCCACTATGTCTGTTAATGTGATCAACACGGCTGTTTTTCTCTTCAGAAGGAAAACATTGTACATAAGCCCGATAATAAAGTATACGGGAATACAGAAATAAAGCTTGCCGTATTCAAAGTAGATAGTAGGGAAAAAGATAAAATTGAGAACACATGACATTATAATCGCATGAAATTCATATTTATGTGTCGAATTGCCTATATATACGGTATACAGAGCCGTCGCGGCAGCTGCGTATGTAACAAGAAATGCCCTTACGGTCGGGAAAAAAAGGCGTATAAGAACAGTAGACAGCAGCAGACCGCATACCACTATCAGATTCATTCCGTTATATATCCTTACCTCCGGCGATAAGCTGTCGGAGAAATATTTATCCTTAAAACCTGCGACCATTTCCTTCATACAGCAGTGTCATTCCTTATCAGCAGCATGTTCGAACCGATCGGAGCATGTCAAAAACAGTTCCACAAATTCCGGATCATAATGAGTGCCGCTCCAGAGTGCTATCCTCTTTACTGCTTCCCTGTGTGTAAGCGGCTCGGCCCCGTCATTGTTGAACCTGAAGTTATCATAACTGTTTACTATGGTAAGTATCCTCGCTTCCATAGGTATGTCTGTTGTCATCATGTGATCCGGATAACCCTTGCCGTCCCATCTTTCATGATGATATCTGCACAGATTATATACATAAAGCAGGAACTTACTGTTTGTGATGGCATTCGTTACCTTCTTACAGGCCTCTGCCCCCATGATCGTATGCGCATGGTTAAATTCCTTCTCCTGAAGGCTTAAATCAACCATATCCGCGATACATCTGTCTGTCATGCATATCTTTCCCATATCATGCAGCTTGCTTGCGAATACAAGAAGCTGCTTGTCTTCCTCTGTTATCGGAAACCTTCCCGTCTTTATGATCTCCGTCAGGAACAGCTCCATATACTTCTGTACACGCTCGCTGTGTTCCGCTATCATATGGGAACGGCTGCCCATGAGAGACGCAAACATCTCCACCATGGCATACTCAAGCTCCACTATGTTATGGACCTTTTCCTTAACGGTTGTTGTAAGATTATCATTAAGCTTTTTAAGCTTACGTTCGGTCTCGATACTCTGGACGTGAACCTCAAGACGCTTTCTCAGCAGTGCTGTCGTATAAGGCTTTCGTATATAATCAACTGCTCCGAGGTAGTATCCTTCAACCTCGGTAGTCGGATCGTCCTGTGCTGTCAGGAAGATCACCCTTACGTCGATAAGTCTCGGATCGTTCTTCATCTCGCTTAATACATAGAATCCGTTCACATCCGGCATATCTATATCAAGCAGAATGATATCCGGAGGATCAGGCATATCGCGCAGAAACTCAAGAGCCGTTTTACCCGCGTTAACGGGTACGACCTCATATACCTCCTCCAATATCTTCTTGGCCATGATAAGGTTGGTCATATTATCATCGACGATCATAACCTTATACATATGCATTCCTCCCTGTCAAGCTGTATTGTTCAGCCCACACATCCGTGCCGGTCAGCCGGTCTGCATGAGATATTTCATCCCGTCCTTAAGGCCGTCCACAGTAAGCCTGTTCATTCTGAAAAGCCCCTTTACCGCAGTCTCCGCCTCCCTCCACGGAGCATTTCCGGGCGCCATCTTCGGATTGAGCCATATTATGCGTTTGAAGTTCTTCTTCATCAGCTTAAGCCACTCATATCCGGACAGACCGTCGTTTGGTCCCCTGTAATTCCCTGTATCCGAATACAGTTCCTCAGGGGCCATTGCGGCGTCTCCGACGATTATCACCTTGTAATCACTGTCAAGATTTTTGAATATCCACTCGGTTTCTATCCAGTCGCCGAATTCGCACTCCGGCGTATTGTACAGCCTTGCGTAAATACAGTTGTGAAAATAATATGTCTTGACATCCTTGAAATGATTGGACTTATTAACCGACTGGAACAGCTCGTTAAGCAGCGTACTGTACGGAATCATGGTACCACCCGAATCCATGAGCAGAAGGAGCTTCACCGTATTCTTTCTCGGTCTGTCAAATACCAGCTGAAGGCATCCTCCGTTATTACAGGTTTTATCTATCGTTCCGTTTATATCCAGTTCGGTCTTGGGCACATCAAGTCTGGTTGAAAACTGTCGCAGCTTCCTGAGTGCCACCTGGAACTGTCTGTTGTCAAGCACCCTGTCATTGCGGAAATCCCTGAATTTTCTCTCACCTATCACCTGAAAAGCCGACTGATAGCCTGTGGTTCCGCCGATCCTTACGCCGCCCATATGTCCGCCAAGATTGCCAAACGAGGAATTACCCATGGTTCCTATCCACTGGTTGCCGCCGTTATGCTCGGATTCCTGATCCTTCTGGCGTTCCCTGAACTTTTCCAGAACCTCTTCCTTTGTTTCCTCTATCCTGTTCACTTCCCCGTCGATGAGCTTCTTCATCATTTCCTGCTCGGCTGTCTGCGCGAAATCGCTCTTGTCAAGCCATCTCTTCATCTGCTCCGACACATCCTCGGGTTCCATGTGGATACCCTTGAAATAATCGTTAAACAGCATGTCATATTTATCGAACTCATTCTCGCTCTTGCACAGTATCATGCGGGAAATATAGTAAAATTCCGTAAGAGAAGCATGCGTAAGACCCTTATCGACCGCATCGATAAGGGTAAGCCATTCGGATAAAGACACATCCATTTCATGATCTCTTAAAAAAAAGAAATAATCTGTGAACATCTGTATACCTGATCTATACGTTTCTTCTCACTACTGCTTCAAGATCCTCATCCTTCTTTATGACCGTCCCGACAAACGGAAGCTCGGAGCATATCTTCTCTGCCGGTATCCCGCCAAGCTGCAGTGCCCTTATCCAGTCAATGAGCTCGGACGTGCTGGGCTTCTTCTTAACATCCCGGATCTCCCTTATCTCATAGAAGGCCTTAAGCGCCTCACCGAGCAGATTCTCATCCAGACTGTCGAAATGTGTCCTAACTATCTCACTCATCAGCTCCTTATCGGGAAAAGCAATATAATGGAATATACATCTTCTTAAGAATGCATCCGGAAGCTCCTTCTCCGCATTTGATGTTATTATCACGATGGGACGGTGTTTTGCCTTTACCGTTTCCTTTGTTTCATGAATATAGAATTCCATCTGGTCAAGTTCCCACAAAAGATCATTGGGGAACTCAAGGTCGGCCTTATCTATCTCATCTATGAGCAGGACCACCTGCTCGTCTGACGAAAAAGCCTCACCGAGTTTGCCGAGCTTTATGTACCTGCTTATATCGTCCACTCCCTCTTCTCCGAACTGACCGTCATAAAGCCGCTGTATGGTATCGTAAACATACAATCCGTCCTGAGCCTTGGTGGTTGATTTGATATTCCATATAATAAGCTTCATCCCCAGCGATTCGGCTATGGCATTTGCAAGCATTGTCTTACCTGTGCCCGGTTCACCCTTTATAAGCAGGGGCTTTTCCAGAAGCCTTGCCACGTTTACAGCTGACATCAGCTCGTTTGAAGCCACATAAGTCGTCGTACTCTTAAATCCGTCTTTGTTTATATCCATGTTATACATTCTTCCCTTCGATATCCGTTTGTAAATAATATATGTATATGATAAAATATTTGAGCAAAAATATCAATAAAAAGCCTTAAACAAAGGAGACCCACATGATAAAAGATTTATTTGCCTCCGGATCCTCTCTCCTCTCTTTCGAAGTATTTCCTCCGAAGAAGGATGATGAATTTGCCGGCGTATTCAGCACGATCGACGAGCTTGCCGCACTCAACCCCGATTTCATCAGCGTTACCTACGGAGCCGGCGGAAGCAACTCAAAGAAAACACTTGAAGTAGCGTCCTACATCCAGAACGAAAAAAAGATTGAAGCCCTCTGTCACATGACCTGCGTCGGTTATACGAAAGCAGACCTTGACAAAGCGCTTGACGAATTCGATAAAGCCTCATTAAAGAATCTTTTGGCACTTCGCGGAGACAGACCCCTGTCAATGACGGACGAGCAGTTTAACAGCCGCGAATTCATGTACGCCAACGAGATGGTGGGATATATCAGAGACCGGAGGCATGATTCCGTATGTATCGGCGGTGCCTGTTATCCGGAGAAGCATCCCGAGTCCGACAGTCTTTCGGCTGACATTGCAAATATAAAACGCAAGGTTGACGCGGGGCTTGATTTTATGACCACCCAGATGTGCTTTGACAATGACCTTTTCTTAAAATATTTCGACCTGCTTCACAGAAACGGGATAGAAATACCTGTAACCTGCGGTATAATGCCCATAACAAAAGCCGGTCAGCTGGGACGTTCGGTAACGCTCTCGGGTTCTTCCGTTCCGAAGAAGTTAAGCGACATAATCGCTCTTCACGGTGACGATCCGGATGAAATGTTTAAGTACGGTACCGAATATGCCGCAGGACAGATCCGTACTCTTCGCTCAGAGGGTGTACACGGAATACATATCTACGCAATGAACAGTGCAAAGACCGTAAAAGCAATACTTGAGCAGCTGTAATATTTACAGCTGCTCTTTACATACTTCCCTGAATTTTGTTTTTATGGGATCTGTATCATTCTCTCTTCTATCTGCGTCTCTTGGCTTCCTTATGCGAAGCAAGCTCAGTGATCAGGGCCCATGAGGTATCCGCAAGAACCTTTCCTCTCTCATCCAGCTCATCATACGGCCTTATCAGCGGATTGATCCTCTGTTCATCATCAATCGTCTCTCCGTAGCGGAAATTATGAAGCTTATAGAAGCGGATATTCCTGTTATGTTCGATGCGTCTGAGCCTTTCCTTTTCCTCGCCCTCCATCGAATCAAAAACCGCTGCAGCCTTTCTCAGTATTTCGGGCGGAATTTCATCGAAGGGCTTATTGGGTGCTTCATCACCAAGCAGCATACGGACCTTCACACTTATATGATCGGTCGTAACATAATTAATATCCTTAATAAGGCTGTTGAGGTTCTCCCACATGGGAATATCTCCGCCAAACATAAACCGGAACATTTCATGTCTGCACAATGCCATGTCACTCAGGCAGTTATGAAGCACGAATGCCGGAGTAAGCACATCCCTTGTCTGCCCGAACGGCGTTGCCACGCTTCGGACATTACTGTTGTAAATATAGATCGAACCTCTTACGGTAAAGAATTTCTGTATTGTATGCAGTATTTCAATATTCTCCTGCTCCTCATCCGCACACAGGACGATCCTGTCAGCCGAAGCCAGCAGCTCTTCATCCGTATTCCACAGATCATCGTGGAAAATTATGCAGTCCCTGTCATCAACTATCTCATTCACCGAAACTATATCAGAAAGAAGCTTCCGGTTCCTTCTGTATTCGCTCGATTCGCCGAACACATGATAACGGATGCTCTGATCGTCATACAGGACATTAAGCTCAATAGCCCTGTCAAGCATAACCGAACCTGCGTTTCCAAACCCTATAAGCAGTATCGTCTCGGTCTTCCCGGTTATGGGATACTGCTGCCAGAATATACGCGCGGTACAGTCCGTAAGCGAGAAGAAATTGATGTTCATCGGATGATGTGCGGGAGTAAAATCCGCAAGACAGATTATCGGAACCTCGATATCCGACAGAGCCACAGCATCGAGGAAATTCTCCATTTCATTTTCCTTCATGCACATGACATGTGCATCATACAGCGAACCACGCCGTTCTATAAGTTCCTCAACCGGCCATGATACCGAGATAAACCTCGAGCTTTTGTCATCGTCCTTTGTGGAAGCGTAAATTATCATTGCATCATGGCGGACAGCCTTAAGATTCTCGGCAAATATCATTGCCTGCGGCGACCTGGCCGTGAATATATACCATGGCTTTGCCGCATTGATCGAAAGAATGACCGCCGGTCTTATCCTTGCAAAGAATTCAACCATGAAGCCTACAAAGAAACCCAAAAGGCCGATACCCAGTACAAGGAAAACGGATGCTATGACACGTCCCGCCGGTGTCACCGGATAGAAATCTCCGTATCCGACCGTTGTCAGTGTCGCCAGGGAATACCATATGGCGTGTCCCATTGTTTTTATGGTCGAACCGGGAACATTTCGTTCAACCCTCACCAGCAGATATAACAGGAAGAGATAAACCAGAATAAACACAAAACAGACAGCCAGATATCTGTTAAAAAATGCCACTATCCTCTTGATCGTTGCACCCTTATCCCGTCTGCCTTTCTGCAGCTCCTTCTGTACCTTATGCGCTGCGATCCTCTGTTTTATGGTTTCTATCTTTTTTTTCATCGGGCAGTAACCTCACCATATTTTATTACCGGAATCAGATCACGGTCGTATCCTTTTATCTTAAGGCTGCAGATTCAGTCCTTAAACACTCTGATAAGCATATATCTTCCGTCAGCGCTCTCCCAGACATGCTCCCCGAGCCCCGAAAAGCCTGCAGGATCCACGTTATATTTTTCAAGCACCTTCGGACCGACATATATATAATCGATATCATATTTCAAAATCAGTGCCCTGCAGTAATCCTCATATCCGCAGCTGTAGAAGTTGTTAACCTCTTTGTGCCGTTCCCTCACCTCTTCACTGTCATTATGCCAGACCCATTCATGAACATACCATCCGGATACGGTGGATGCCCCTGTGAACACCGACAGTCTGTTTTCCGGGGAGTAGCTGTTACCGGCCTCCTCAATGATACGCAGCTCCCTGTCCTTATCCGAATTAAGTATTTCTATGGCATCTCTCTCATTTTCAAACGATCTGTCATTGTCAATAAAGCTTACTGCGGAAATCCCGGTCCTGTTCTCCGTCCTGAATATATTCCCGAACCATGCTCTGACCGACCAAACCGTATAGCCCGCAAGCAACAATACCCATATGCAGAACACAAACGAACCGATGAGCATGAACGAGCCTGTCTTTTTATTATTTTTTACTAAAGTCATGCCTCTGTCAAGCAGTAATCCTATACACATCCCCGAGCTTAGGGACAGCAGTATGAATCCCTGGAAGGTGAGCTTAAACATCGTATTATACCGCTGATAGGCATCACCGTATATATCCTTAACATATATTATTTCCGGCATAAGCAGAAGCCCGAGTCCGCACAGTGCAAGAGCAGCCATTACGCCTTCCGTCCCCCCGGCCTTTCTCCCGTTCCGCCCCGTCATGATATATATTATCAGTACCGAGGCCATGATAACGTGGGCAAACCAGATGATAATAAGCTTGTATAAGGGCGAGTGACCGTCTGCAAAATGTATACCCGACACGGGTTTTACATAATTTACAGTGAACGGAAGGATGATGAATGCCGAAAGCAGCAGGATAAATGCACCCTTAAGCAGCACCTTCGCCAGGGTTGACATACTTATGCCTTCCTTCTTGATATCCGTAAACAGGATCACGGCTCCGGCAACCACGTAATATATGGGAAAATCCCAATAATTAACTCCCTTGAACAGTCCCAGCATTATTCCCGTCAGGATCATATGCGGACTGCATATCTGTGCCGTAAGATCACGCATACGCTTCTTACCGCGTCCGGTATGGCCATTTACGCTTTCATACGGAGAATATGGATCGCTGCCATCCGTTTCGCATAATGCATAATCAAGGAGTACCGCAAGCAGCGGGATCGTAAAGAGCATATTGCATACATGTGCATGCAGATCTCCGAGGATCAGCGTATATGAAGGAAACTCATGTTTACCCTTATCGGGGATATCGGGATAATTACCGATATATACCGTGGATTCCGGAAACCAGTATCTCTTCGACGGTTCAGTGCCTCTTACCTTGTGATACAGCTGCTGTACGATCCCGTAGATTATCCAGTGTCCGTTTCCTCCAAGTGCGCACATGAGTGCAGCCGCCGCTCCTCCGGTATAAGCACCTGCCCTGCCCATCCCCCTGTATGCCCGAAGGAATGCCTCCACCAACGTGTATACTGTCATCATAAGTGAAGCAAACAGTGTGCAGAGCATAAGATTGTAACCATACCCGGGTGTCACACCGCTTATCCTGCACAGCCATACCGCTATCGCCTGTCCGAGATAATAATAATTTATCCTCTCACCGGTACACCACATATCGTCCGGAGGAAGCTTCTGCTGACGGTACATGGCTTTCATAAAGCCAAAATCCATATACTGCTCGGTCTGGTAATCGATCATCGGTTTAAAGCCTTTTATATAGGCCGCAGCTGTCAGAAGAACGGCGAAAACAAAGAATCCCGTTAAGAACCTCCTTCGTCTTTCCGCTGCCGTTCTTTCAGGAACTGTCATGCGTACTTTCTTCCGGGAGCCCTTCCTTAATTTTATAATGCCAAAGCATAGTGATGTAAGGATCAGACCCATCCTGCATGTAACTGTGTTAAAGGGGCAGCCTGTGATCACACAGAGCCAGAAAACAGGAAAAAAAGAGACTGCCGTTCCGATCCCGAAGCTCATTGAAAAGCCCTCATCCGTCAAACGCAGCCCCCTGAAATCAAAAACCGGCTTCATAAGCATCGAAACAGCGAAGCAGGCTATAAGCCACCTTATCAGAGCAATTGCACCCATTTCTTATTTCCTTACAAATTTAAGGATATCATTATACATAACAATTACCATTATTATCATCAGCACGGCAAATCCGACGAAATTCACCACTGCTTCCTTATCCCTTCCGACCGGCTTCCTTCGTATCGCCTCAATGAACAGAAGTATAAGCTTGCCACCGTCGAGTCCCGGAAGCGGCAGAAGGTTCATTATACCAAGGCTTGCCGAAATGATCAGGGCAAGATTCAGCATATTAAGCACAACCGTAGGCAGTCCTTCCTGTTTTGCCTCCATATATACATCTCCTACTATCTTGGCTGTACCTACCGGACCGCTTAAGCTGTCCATTCCGAGCCTTCCGGCAAAGAGTCCCTTAAGACCGTAAACCGTACTCCGTATGTTCATCCTCACATAATAAACCGAATACTTAAGGATATCCGTCGATGACCACTCTTTAAGACTTGTCCCGAAATTGATACCGAACAGATATCTTCCGTATTTCTCAGAGTATTCGGGCCTTACGGATACATTGTACAGCTTTCCTTCCCTTTCATAGGTAAGTGCTACAGGTTCACCGTCGGCCACCGTATTAAATATGATCACTTCGGTTGAGATATCAACATTTTTGCCGTTGTATTTTCTTATTATATCGCCTTTTTTCAGTCCGGCTGCCTGCGCAGGCGAACCATTGGTCACTTCCACCAGTTCGGTTGTCATGACCACGCTTGAAGCTGCCAGCGAAAGGATAAGCACACTTAAGACAAAGGCAAGTACTATGTTAAACATCGGACCGGCAAATGTTGTCAGTATCCTTGCCCATACGCCCGAATTTCCATATAGTTTTTCCGGTTCTTCACATTCGGGGTCGTCTTCAAATATGCATGCTCCTCCAAACGGTATCGGTTTAAGACAAAACAGGGTATCATTCTTTGTAAACGAAAGAAGAGTCGGGCCGAACCCCACCCAGAATTCCTTTACATATATCCCATTTGATCTGGCAATGATATAGTGCCCGAATTCATGCACCACAACGACAATACAGATTATCAACAACGTATATATTAAGCTGACTATACGATCCACTTTACCACCTGCTTTCTACATACCTGTAGGTTTCCTTTTCCGTTTCCAGTATTGAATCGATATCAGGATCCGGGATCGTACTGTGCGCATCCATGGCTGACTCTATGATATCGTATATATCCAGGAAACCTGTTTTCCTGTCAAGGAACATTGCAACCGCCTTCTCATTGGCCGCGTTGAAGACCGTAGGCATTGAACCTCCCTCCGCCGACGCCCTCATCGCAAGCTTAAGTCCTCTGAATGTATCTGTATCAGGCTCCTCAAAAGTAATTTCCTTCAGCCTGAAGAAATCTACTCTTTTGGCATCAAGATAACGTCTGTCGGGATAAAACAGGGCATACTGTATGGGAAGCTTCATATCAGGCATCCCAAGCTGTGCGATCACCGCTCCGTCCTCGTATTCAACCATCGAATGTATAATACTCTGAGGATGAACAACCACCTGGATCCGGTCTGTAGGTACATCAAACAGCCATCCGGCCTCCATCACCTCAAGCCCTTTATTTACGAGTGTCGCAGAATCAACCGTAATCTTTCTTCCCATAGACCAGTTCGGATGCTTCAGAGCATCCTCAACCGTCATTTTACTTAATTCTTCTCTTTTCTTACCTCTGAAGGGTCCTCCGGATGCAGTCAGAAGTATCTTTGATATCCTCTTCCTGTTCTCACCGTTCATGGACTGGAATATCGCACTGTGCTCACTGTCAACCGGCAGAATGGATACATTGTACTCTTCCGCCATAGGCATTATAATATGTCCCGCGCATACGAGAGTCTCCTTATTGGCAAGGGCTATGTTCTTACCTGCCTTTATTGCAGCCACGGTCGGACGTATACCGATCATACCCACCATTGAGGTTACAACGGTATCCGAATCTCCGTATACAGCGGCTTCAATAACGCCATCCATGCCTCCGGCTATCTTCACATTAAGATCTGCTGTTCTTATCCTGAGCTCCTCTGCTTTCTTTTCATCATAGACAGCCGCAAGCCCCGGTCTGAACTCCCGTATCTGTTTTTCAAGCAGGTCTATGTTGGAGCCGGCCGCCAGTGCGCCGACCCTTAATTCTTCTTTGTTGGCTCTTACTATATCAAGTGTCTGGGTTCCTATCGAGCCGGTGGAACCGAGAATGGATAATACCTTCATTATACTCACCTTAAGTTACAGTTTTATAATAAGCTCTGCGAGGAAATAGATCATGGGAGCTGTAAAGATAACACTGTCAAATCTGTCAAGTATCCCACCATGTCCGGGAATTATGACTCCGTAGTCCTTAACATCATGATTTCTCTTAAATGCCGAGGCTGCAAGATCTCCTACCTGTGAAGCTATCGATCCGACAATGCCGATCAGCATAAACCACAGAGGGCCCAGAACAAACCCGGAACCGTACTGTTTCATAAAGAAAACGGAAAATATCACAGATATAAATGCCGATCCCGCTATGCCGCCAATGGCACCTTCAACGGATTTTGCCGGAGAAAGCTCGGGCGCAAGCCTGATCCTTCCATACCTTGATCCTATCAGATATGCGCATGTATCACTTATCCATGAAGAGATGTAAATAAGCCATACCAGATACGCACCTCCCTGTATATTTCTTGTAAGAAATATGAAACACATCATCACGGGTACATACATGAATCCAAAGAAGGCTTTCATGATCATCTCACCGCTGTACTTCGGAAATGTTAATACATATGCGGCAAGCATGGCAAGAAGAACCACGCAAAGAATAAGTATAAGCTTGACTATGCTGTTGTTATTGAAGATCATGGCTGCGGCATAATAAACAGCGCTCCCGGCATATCCTATATTCTCTATGAGACTGTGTTTTCCATCCCCTGATTCATCATATACTCCTATGGCTCTGTAGAATTCAAACAGACCCTGTACCGATAACAGGAACAGGATCAGGGCCATTACCGGTCCGCCCGAAAAATTCATTATCGCAATAAGGATAACCAACGCCACTCCGCTTATCACTCTGGTCTTAAACATTTCTACACACCTCCGAATCTTCGTTCCCGTTTATTATATGCTTCAATGGCTTTCTCCAGCTCTTCCGCACCGAAATCCGGCCAATGTACATCGGTAAAATAGAATTCGGTATAGGCCAGCTGCCACAAAAGGAAATTACTGAGCCTCTGCTCCCCGCTGGTACGGATGAGAAGATCCGGTGCCGGCAGGCCTGCTGTATCCAGATATGATTCAAACAGCTCAGTACTTACTTCAGCATCTCCCACATGGCCTGCATCCCTGTCCTTAATGATCCTGTTCACTGCTCTCAGCATCTCATCCCGGCTTCCGTAGTTGATCGCCACCTGAAAATGAAGTCCGTCAAAATCCCTGCTCATCTGCTCAAGTTCGTAAATACTCTTCTGTATATCCTCGGCAAGTTTTGATTTGTCACCGAGTATCCTCACACACATATTATTCTTTTTTGCTCTTTTTATACAGGTCTTTAAGTAATTCCGGAGAAGTCCCATAAGAGCCTCCACTTCATCATCCGGTCTCGACCAGTTCTCTGTGGAAAACGCATATACGGTCAGATACTTAATTCCGCGGTTCCATGCTATCTCACACATATCCTCAACGGCCTTTGCCCCCTGTATATGTCCGTAATTTCTTGGCATCCCTTTGCTCTTGGCCCATCGTCCGTTACCATCCAGGATGATGGCCACATGCTCGGGAACCTTCAGTTCATCCCCCATATATACCTCCGTTTCCTTTAACGATCAGTTCAAACAGAAAATATCTCCGTATCCGTTTATAAAAGGGCACGACGAATAACCGCCTTGCCCTTTATTGCATCGCATTTTATATAAACCTTATACTTTCAGTATATCCTTTGATTTTTCGTCTATCATCTGATCGACCTGTTTGATATACTTGTCTGTAAGCTTCTGAAGCTCATCCTCAAGCTGTTTTATCTCATCTTCCGAAATATCCTGGGATTTGGCAAGCTTCTTAAATGCTTCATTTCCGTCTCTTCTGATATTTCTGATCGCTACCTTGTCTGCTTCTCCCTTTTTCTTGACTTCCTTAACAAGGTCTTTTCTTCTTTCTTCGGTAAGCTCCGGGAATACAAGTCTTATAACGTTTCCGTCATTCGTGGGATTTATTCCTATATCAGACTGCTGTATTGCCTTTTCTATTTCCTTAAGCAGCGACTTTTCCCATGGCTGAATCTGCATCATACGTGCTTCCGGAATGGAAATATTGCCAACCTGCTGTATCGGAGTAGGTGTACCGTAATAATCAACCTTTATCTTGTCAAGCACGTGCGGATTGGCACGTCCTGCTCTTATAGCCATATAATCCGAATTCAAATGATCTATGGTCTTCTGCATTTTCTGATCGTATTCTTTAATCCTGTCATCCATAGCGTATCCTCTTTATCTGAATATCCTAAACAGTGACTCTTGTTCCGCTGAAACGTCCTTCTATGGTATTTACTATGCTTCCTTCTTCGTTAAGACTGAACACATACATCGGCATCTTATTCTCCATCGCCAGTATGGATGCCGTCAGATCAACAACCTTAAGCTGCTTATCTATGACCTCCTGTATGCTTATTTCATCATACTTTACTGCCGTCGGATCTGTCTTCGGATCGCTTGTATATACGCCGTCTATAGCCTTGGCCAGAAGTATTCCGTCAGCCTCTACCTCAACCGCTCTGAGAACCACTCCCGTATCCGTCGAGAAATACGGATGTCCGGTCCCTCCGGCGAAAAAGACAACCATTCCCTTTGAAAAATACTTATTTGCCCTGTCCTTTGAGAAGAGTTTTGTAAAGGAGCCGCATTCAAACGGTGTCAGTATAGCCGTTTTCATGCCCACCGATCTGAATATTTCAGATACATATATACAGTTCATTACCGTTGCCAGCATACCAATCTGATCGGCCTTGGTCCTGTCTATATTCTCGCTTGTCCGGCCACGCCAGAAGTTTCCTCCTCCAATAACGACTCCGACCTCGGTTCCGTCATCGGTAATACGCTTCACCTGATCTGCGACCTTTAATATCGTATCATCATCAAATCCGTTCTTTTTATCTCCCGCCAGAGCTTCACCACTCAGTTTTAGCAGAATTCTCTTCATATAAGCTCCTCTTTATTCCTTATTAGAGCGCCATATCCTACTCTTCTTCGTCAAAATAATTATTTGCGGTAACATCGGAGTAGCACTGTGAGCATGAACCTTCAATTATAGCTCCGTTATTTATCTGTATTGACTTGGACTTGATATTACCAACTATTACCGCCGTGGCATCCAGTATTACAGGACCCTGTACGTCAATATCACCCTTTACGGCTCCTGCAACGACAGCAGCCGATGCCTTTATGTTACCCTTGATAACCGAACCGCCGGCAACCTTAACTGAATTATTGGAGAACAGGCCTCCTATGATCTTTGCTCCGTTAACAAATATCTCATCTGCCTTGCTGTCACCGTCAATCTTACCGGTGATCGTCAGCTTACCGTTTATCTCTATATTGCCTTCCACGGAGCCATGAACATCCAGGCTTCCTTCGGAAGCTATGTTTCCTGTTACGGTCATTCCTCTGATGATCGTACCCGCATCGCTCTTTGAATTGTCGTTCCATATTGTATTAATAGGTGCCGACTGAGGCTCCGGATCGCCAAAAATCGGAGAAGTCACCGTATTGATCGGACCCGGTCCGTAGATGGGATCCTCTTCCTGTTTGGATTCTCCGGAAAGCTCTGCCATCGTCTGCTCATAAGATGCCGGCTCTTCGGGAATATCAAGGTCTCCGTCATACTCTTCTTCAACGAACTCTACTTCTTCGCCTTCGGCAATATCTATAGGATTCCCGTCTTCATCAACGTAAACTACTTCCTCGATGACCTCTTCTTCTTCACCGTCATAGTCCTCGTCCGGTTCAACCTCCTCAACAATTTCCTCTACCACCTCTTCATATTCCTCTTCAGGCTCGGCTTCCTGAACAGGTTCGGGTTCTGCCGGGGAGGCGTCATCCTCAAACTTGGCAAAAAGATCGGAATAGTCATCGCTCTGCGTCGGAGATTCTTCTTCCTCCACAGGAGCTGCCTGACCGGCTGCAGCGGCTTCCTCTTCAGGCATAAGCTCATTTACAGCCTGTGATAAATCCTCCTTAAAATCCTTAAAAAAACTCATGTCACATCCTCCATTCTCTTATTTCGGGACGCCAGCCCTTATTTTATATTTGGATATTGTA
This sequence comes from Lachnospiraceae bacterium, assembly GCA_017450065.1. Taxonomy (GTDB): domain Bacteria; phylum Bacillota; class Clostridia; order Lachnospirales; family Lachnospiraceae; genus UBA2868. The sequence goes on along the minus strand of JAFSYI010000083.1, from coordinate 87,070 downwards.
TCAGCTTCGTATAATCGCCTATAGGGACAATTATATAACCTTGCGCCTGTAATCCCTCTATTATTACAGGTAGTGCTTCTACGGTCGTGGTCTTCTCCTTAAGATCATGGAACAGTATCATAACTTCGTTCCTCTCCTCTGCACTCTCAAGACCGTTTATACCTTCAAACACATTATTTATTATCTGCTCTTTGGGAAGCTTTGCCGTCTCGGCATCTCCGCTGTTTACATTCCAGTCATAATAAACTATCCCACGTTTATCAAGTATATCTATAAATTCCTTCATGTCAATAGTGGAAATATTATTGGAGCTTCCTCCGGGAAAACGATATATGGTAGGAGTATATCCCGTTATACTGTAAATCACATATTGAACATGATTAAGATCCGCCGTAAATGAATCGACTGATTCGTATACCTCCGTATAAATATGTGAAAAAGAGTGCATCCCAAGCACATGCCCTTCCCGTATTATACGGTTATACTGTTCCTTGTATCCTTCGGCAAATCTTCCTATTACAAAAAAATTACCTTTTACGTTATATTCATCGAGTATATCGAGTATCTTATCGGTATTCGGACTCGGCCCGTCATCAAAAGTAAGATAAGCCCGTTTAACGGCAGCGGTTGAATCCTTAACTGAATCGGAACTTTCTTCCGCCGACTTTCTCAGCTCCTCTACCTCCTCTGATACTGCCGGTTCCTTATCTTCCGCAGAGCCCTCAGGGGCATCCTGTCCCTTATCCTCTTCCGCGGCTTCCTTTACCTGTTCATCGGCCAGATTCCTGTATGCCTCCAGCTGAAGCTGTGATATGAGAAGGCTCTTCGCATCGCCGTCCATCAGGCTTTCCCGTGCACTTCCGTTGGGATAGCATAATGCTATCGTAAGGAAAACAGCCATAACGGAAACAGCAATAATACGTTTCCGCCACTTTTTAACCCGATACACCATTTCTATTGTACCACAACCATCACCATTATTAAAAGTTTTTTTTTGCTTACTTTTATTTTTGCTCATCTTTCTTCATAAAATGTATGAGTATGACGGCTGTAATAAGACACGGCAGGCCGGCAACCACTCCGGCCGGGGTGGGTCCGAGCAGTAAATGTCCTCCTGTTTTGGAAAAATATATTCCGATCGCACTGAAGCCGTTTATGGCTCCGTGACCTATAACTGCCGGAACACATGATCCTGTTTTCAGGGTAACATAGGACAATATCGTACCTATCGAAAAGCAGAACAGGATCATTGCCGCTATACCCGTAAACGGATAAAGGAAATAATCATATCCGTAATTATGCCCCGCTACGATAAGCGGTGCATGCCATAATCCCCATATTACACCCATGACGATCATCAGCGGCGCGGATGCCAGCTTATCCCTGAGCCTCGGGAGGAGATATCCTCTCCATCCCCATTCCTCGCCGAAACAGGTCACGCAGTTAAGTATGGGTGCTATCAGAATGCTGGTTATCGCCTGTGAAAGTGCCTGAAGTCTCATTCCTTCCGGCGTAATACCCGAAAGGCCCTGTTTCTCATATGTTTTTATGATATACTCCATTTCCGGCGAGTAATCTCCCGGAAATATAGTATAGTAGGCAAAACATCCCGCGAGCGTAAGGACCACGGGTGCAAACCACGCTATCAGATAATACCTGTATCTTCCATCCTTAAAATTAAAGCTTATATAACTGTTTTTAAACCTTTCGCCCGTAGCATACCTCGCCGCCACTGCCGAAAGTGCCGGGAGGAACATTGCAAGCGCAAGCCTCATTGATATTGAAGCGATCGAATACTGCGGATTATTCTTAAGAAATCTTATAACAAAAATATACTCATATAAATATGTAGAAACAAATACGAAGACCAGATAAAGCAGGACTCCCCTGTCTCTTCCCGTGCTCTTTATCCCGGCTGCCTTTTCTCCGGCTTTCTGCTCTGCTTCTTCCGTTTTCTGTTTTATTTCTTCTTCAGCTTCCTGCTTTACTTCTTCGGTTTCCTGCTTTACTTCTTCGGCTTCCTGCTTTACTTCTTCGGCTTCCTGCGTTACTTCTTCAGCTTCCTGCTTTACTTCTTCCGCTTTTCTCGCAGCTTCTTCCGACGTGTTATCAGATACCGTTCCGGCTTCCATTTCCTTATCCATGATATTCCCGTTTATACTCCCGCCTGTTCCGGTCACGCAGACCGTTTCTTTATTCACCCTTGAAAACAACCACTATATATATTACAATATTTACGGATTATATACAAGAAGTAGTTATAAACTAAAATCCCGGATATAAATCTTTTTTATTTTGTTTATCTTCGACAGTCTTTTTAACATGTCACGTTATAAAAATTTTGTGATTTTTTTAACATAATCCTGTTGAATTTTATTTTAAGTTATGAGATAATATATATGCAAAGTGCATCTTTGCGTGTACTTGGTATGTTATAGGGTGTAAGATCCAAAGGAGGACATCATGAAGAAAAAATCTCTTATAGGGATCATAGCAGGGGTAGTGCTTGTTCCCGTCGTGGCATGTGCAATCTTGTTGAATTTTAAAGGTGTAGGTATCGGCGACAGTTCTGCTAAGCGTGATCTGGCCGAAATTGACAGTCAAACAACTTTCAGCATTGATGATGAAGCTATCGCTCTTGCCGCTTCTTCAGATTCAGACCAGGGCTTACGCAACATGGCTCTTGATGCTCTTGACGGTATCAATGCAGAGAGAGCAGCTAACGGGCTGAAGGCCTTAAAGTGGGATGGTAACCTTGAGGCTACATCAAGTGTTCGTGCGCAGGAATGTGAAGTTTCGTTCTCACATACCAGACCGAACGGCAAGCCTTGGTATACCGTTAACAGTAAGGTACAGGGTGGCGAGAATTTGGCATATGGGTTTGACAGCGCAGTTGAAGCAGTTGATGCATGGATGAACAGTCCTACACATGCTGAAAATATCCTATGGCCTGAATTCACCAAATGTTCAATTTCTATTTATGCCGCAGATGACGGAACATATTATTGGGCACAGGAATTCGGTTATTAATCCGATACTCCTCAAAAAAGAGACGGGTTGCTTTACCTGTCTCTTTTTTTGTCCGTAATTATTGTTTTTGTAATTAAAGCTTTATTTTTCTGCTGATTCCTACTCCCATCGCATTAGGCCCCGTGTGAGAAGATACCGAGCATGATAATTCATCATAATAGACTTCAACATCCGGAAATGCCTCTTTAACAACGGAGCACCAGTTCCCCGCATCCATCTTGTTTATAAAAGAACCTGCTGTACCTATGATCAGCTCTTCATGGCTTATTCCCGCAAACCTTGTATTAAGCTCATTCTCAAGCTCTTCTATTATCCGTGACGCAGCCTTCTTAATTCCTCTTACCGCAGTTCTGACTTCAAATGCTTCTCCGGTAGTTCTGAGTATCGGCTTAATCCCCAGGACGTTACCAACAGTGGCTGCTGTTGCGTTTACACGTCCGGTCCTTTTAAGATAATTAAGATCTTCAACTGCCAGATAAACTACCGAATCATAAGCTGTCCTCTCAAGCTCGTTCTTTATTTCCAAAGCATTTTTTCCTGCTTCCGCAAGAACCAGAGCATCCATGACAGACTGACGCTGGGTTACCGAGATCCGGTGATTATCCGCTATCATAACTTTACCGTCATAATCCTCCGCAAATGTCTGGGCATTCTGAGTCGAACTGCTGAGTCCTGACGACATCGGAATATACAGTATCTCATCATATCCGGATTTAAGTATTTCATCCCACATATCCATAAGATTACCCGGTGAGGGCTGGGATGTCGATATCACAGCTTCCGAAGCGAGTATCTCAAAGAACCGCTCCTGTGTCAGATTCATATCCTCTATGTATTCCTGTTCGTCAATTATAACCGGCATGGGCATGCAGAATATCCCCATTTCACTTGCTTCATCTAACGATATACCGCTGTTTGTATCGGTCATGACCGCTACTTTCATATTTTTCTCCTATCAAGATTTGTCATAAGGGTATATTTTAAAATATAGTTACCTTAATCTCTTACATGTATATCCGGGCCGGTCAGTTCGTTCGCTCATCCCCCCAGAAGAACACAGCAACGAGCCCCGGGCCTGTATGAGCACCGATAGTGGTTCCTATATAGTTAAGCTCCACCTTCCCCTTAATCCCGGGCATCTTCTCCTCCATAAGGCTGATAACCGCGAGAGCATCCTCACGGCATGCCGCATGATTCACAAAGACCTTGCCCTGATACTGCTCTCCTCCTTCGGCATGAAGCAGCATCTGTTCAACACACGCCTCCATTACCTTCTTTTTGGTTCTTATCTTATATCTTGGTATCAGCTTTCCTTCATTATTTACATTAAGCAGGGGACATATGTTGAGCATATTTCCGAAGAATCCGGAAACCTTGCTTACTCTTCCGCCTCTTATCAGATATGTGAGATCCCCGGTGTAAAACCAGTGATGAACCTTCAGTCTGTTTTTCATAACGAAATCAGCAAGCTCGTCGATCGTTTTCCCCTCATCTCTCAGGTCCGCAAGCTTATCCATGAGGAGTCCGTATCCTCCGCTTGCCGCAAACGAATCGATTACCAGGAGCTTTCTGTCCGGATATTTTGCGATAAGATCGTCTCTTGCAATATTGGCTGAATTGATGGTCCCTGAAATGCCGCTGGATAAGCACAGATGGATTATATCCTTTCCCTCAGCAAGATACTTCTCAAAATGGGTTATATATTCTTCTACATTAAGCTGGGAAGTCTTTGTATCCTCTCCCTCTGCCATTCTTCTGTAGAATTCATCAAAGCTCATTGAATGGCCAAGATCATCCAGATACATCCTGCCGCCTATATAGAAATGGAAGCAGCAATAAGCAATATTCCTTTTCTTAAAATACTCTTCCGGCATATCAGCAGTCGAACAGCAGCTTAATACATAGTCTCCCATATAAATGATCCCCTTTCGTTAACCTGCAGGCTTATTTACCTGCTCCTTGTGATTATCTTAGCTATTTCTTCATATCCGGCTCCGGCAGGAATCTTAAATACCCCGTTCTGGATCCTCTTATCATATCCGTTTCTGCATAAGTAATCGTCAAATGCAGCTGCATCATCCACCAGACCGCTCTTTTTCAGAAGACCGGCAACACCGGGTGAAGATGCTCCCTTTGATATCTCCAGCGTGTATGTTTCCGTACTGTTTGTTTTCGTCTCTTCTTTTGTTTCTTCCCCGGATTTTAAGCCTGAGTCTGACTTTGCTTCCGTCTCTGTTTTTGCTCCGAATTTCGTTTCGGTTTTGTTTTCGTTTCCGGTTTTGCTGTCAGTTCCGGTATCTGACTCCGGAGCCTGTGTATTCATCCCCATTGCGGCGAGCCTGTCTTCATTCTCGTATGCTTCCCCGCTATCCTCCTCTTTTGCCTTGTCCGTATCTTCCTTTACCGCTTCCGCTCCGGTCTTTTCCTGTTCTTTTACATCCTCTTTTACTGCGTTTGTACCTTTGGTTTCCTCTTCCGTTTCATCTTCCTTTACTGCTTCGTTCCCGGCCGCTTTCTCTCCGGTCTTATCCCCGGCATCCGCATCTTTTTCACCGTCATCCTTAACGCTCTTTTTACCTGACGCGGAAGGGTCTGTTACCGTATTGCTTTCATTTCCCGTATCGGGTGTTAACTGAACAACAGGTGTGGGCGTATCATTGGCAGACGGCCTGACAAGCACAGAATCCTCTTCTACCATTCCAAGCTCTGCCGCTCTTATCTTCACTTCTTCATCTGTCATGGTATTACGGCTATACGACATGGCTATTCCCATAAGCACCGCTGATATGAACAGTCCGCAGCCGAATCCTCTTAAATAGCTCTTTAGCTGCATTTATCTCTACCTCTCAAACAGATCCAGCACAAGATTGACCTCACCCACTCCAAGATTGAGCTCCCTCGCGATCTCAACCGCTGTTCTTCCGTTTTTATGAAGCTCTATTATCCTGCGGTTATTGTTATCAGGCTCCGGACCGATCACAGTTTCTGCCTCTACTCTGCTTATCCTGCTGTTGTCAAATGCCTCAAAACCATTATAAACCTCATCTCTCTGCCCATCCTGTTCCCTTGCCGTCTGCTGTGTCGTTTTCTTTGACGGTGTCTGCTGCGCCGCCTGTTCCATGGCTGACTTTCCGGCATCCTCTACCCCTTTTGCCGCGGCTTCAGCCTTTCGTACGGTATTCTTGAGGTCAGTCTGCTTATCGGTCAGCATGTCATAAAGGAACATCACCTCTTTATGACTCTTGTTAATTTCATCCATGATCGTATTCGAGTATTCGCTCACGGCCATGATCTTTTCATTCGAAATCTTCTCAAGGCCTCTTTCCGCCTTCTCCATGGCATATTCTATGGAACTGTCGGCAGCCTCCTTAACCTTAAGATTCATACTGTCCAGTTCCCGCTCGGTAATCCGTCTCACCTGATTTCTGAGCGTTTCCTCGTCATAAATCTGTTCAGTCTGTTCTTTATCCTTTATAAGAAAACTCAGACAAAAAATAATCACTCCGACTATAAGGAGTGTTATTTCCATAGGGGTCATATTCCTTCTCCTACTCAGTTACAAGTTGATATTATCATCATATCCTAAGATCAAAACCCGGCGAAGCTGACTTAACCCTGACCACTCCGTCATCTTCCTTAGCTTTCTTATCCTTACGCCTTATATCAAAATACTCGTTCTTTCCTTTTTCCTTTGCATCATGATGGGTATCAGTTCCATCACTTTGCGCAGCAGTCTGAACAGTATAAGCTTCTTCATCTCTCTTAACATCCATCTGATTCTGAACATTGGCGTTGTCAAGAGTTGCTTTATTATCCTCGTTATGTCTGAGACTGGCTATATCCTGAGTCCTTGATATAACAGCATTCATTTCAATCGGACTTATCATATATACTGTTCTCCTGTGACCGTTAAAGAGGTCTGATCCTTACATCTGCGCCTTCTTTTACGAACCTCGAATGTTGAGCCGGTGATTTCAGCTGAAGATAAATCTCGCTTATCGTAATGCGTGTACCGGGATATGCACATCCCGAAACCCTTATCTCCGATTCACTGTCCGTAACCTCCATTTTGGACAGATACTCCTCATACTCATCCATCTGTTTTGCGATCGTTTCATTAAGCTGTTTGAAATCATCCGACATCTGCCGGAGATTGCGCTGCTGATCGGGCGTAAGCCTGTCTCCCTTCTTGACGCGCATCATCAGAGTCGCAAGAACAGGTTTGATCTGTGCGAGCTTCTTATTATTCTCCTTTATCTCCTGCTCCATGGCTGCTGCTTTAAGCTTTACCGTCGGATCCGCGCCGACCTGGATATCGGTATCAACCCCCATCTCGGATCCTATAGTCTTGGCTTCTACATTTCCGAGTGCATGTATGCTTCCACCGGTTATGAAACCTTTCTTTCCGGTGACTACGATATCCGACTTGCTTATGATATTACTGTGAAGTATCGCTTCCGAATGAACATATCCGGCAGCTTCAACCGTTGAATTCTCAATAAATTTGGAAATAACATTGCGTCCGGCAACCAGCTTACCGCGGCTCATGCCATTCATTCCCCTGGCAATGATTATATCTCCGCCCGCTTCCACATAAGCGCCTTCAACAACCCCCTTTACATCCACGTTTCCGCTTGCTTTTACGGAAAAGCCTGCTTTAACGCTGCCGGCGACATGAACATCACCGTCATATTCTATATTTCCCGTAGATGTATCAACATCATTCACTTCATAGATATTCGATACAAATACCTTATCGTCTACCAGTGTTACATTTCCGCTGAGCTCCGATATAAGCTCAAGACCGTCATCCGAAACCTTCAGATTATGGCCGTAACTGAATTTCGGTTCAAAAACCTCTCTCGGCTGAACCTCTTTTCCGAATACATCCCTGCCGTTCTTTCCGTGCTCTGCCGGTGTAAGTCTTGCGACCACATCTCCTTCCTTACAGGAGCTTATGATCTGAAGATTAAAGAAGTCTACCGTTCCGTCTTCTCTGAGAGAAGGCCTGGTATCCGGATTTGTATTAAACAGATAATCTATTCTTCCGTCACAGCCTTCGACGGGCTTTTCACCGTCAGCTATTATATAATCGGTGCAATACTTTTTATCCTTAAAAAAACTGTCTATAACATCATCATGAATGCCAAAGCATATCCTTTTGAACTTAAGATCATTAATAAGCTCTTCCTTCTTAAGCTCCATTCCTCCGTCAGACGCCGGAAAAAAGCGCACCTTACAGCTCATCTTATCATCAGAAACGTCAAGTTCATAACTCTCGGATATTTCATGACCGGCTTTACTGTCAAGCTTTATCTCACACTTACCGCCCGCCGCATTCTGTATTGCCTTTGCAACCTCGAGCTTATCTACTGCCTGACCGTGCCTTATAAGATAATCCTGCATTTCTGTAAATGAAAAGGCATCCCCGTTCCCCTGAGGCGGTATAAGCTCCAGATAAGTCCCGTCACTCTTTATTCGCAGTCTGAAATATGCGTTCTGATCTCCCATATGATTCTCCCTCTTGCTGTATGCATCCTGCCGTATGATCGCTTATTCACTCTGCTCATTCTATGAGTTAATAAGCACTCCCATATATTTACCCATCTTCCCCCGCATTTTATTTAGCGCTTTTGTATGAAGTTGTGATACACGGGATTCCGACACCTCCAACACGTTACTTATTTCCTTCAGTGTAAGATCCTCATAGTAATACATAAGGATTACCTGCCGTTCCTTTTCCGTCAGCTGATCCATGGATTCCTTAAGAACTATCTTAAGCTCCTCCTTTTCAACAGCTTCTTCCGGAAGCTCATAACGCGAAACGGTGGTACTTTCGCTTATATCATTTGCTCCCGATTCGGTAAACTCATCAAGCGATATAATATTGGTAACCTTCATCTGGGATTGCCAGTCATCATATTCTTCGCTTGAAATACCCAGCGCCTGTGATATCTCCTCATCAGTAGCAGTACGCCCTGTTTTGCTTTCGATATCTTTTATTGCATTGGATATATCCCGCTGACGTTTTCTTACCGTCCGCGGGATCCAATCCATCTTTCTTATCTGGTCAAGTATTGCACCTCTTATCCGAAGACTCGCATATGTTTCGAACTTTACTTCCTTGCATGCATCGAACTTGTCTATTGCATCTATAAGCCCGAATATGCCGTAGCTTACAAGGTCATCATATTCAACATTATACCCCAGATACATGGACAGCCTTCCGGCAACGACCTTTACAAGCGGTGCATATTCCAATATTATTTTTTCTCTCAGCTCACGGGTCGGATTCTTGGCATAATCAGCCCAAAGCTTAAGTCTGCCTGCGTCGTCCATATGTCACTCCGTTTTATTTACCCTTCGGCACTGCTGTATCACTGTTGCAACGGTTGCTCTTCTTCCGTTATCACATTCTCGGGAATTTCTTCCCCACCGTCTCCTTCAGCATCCCCATCCTGCTTCTCAAGCACTTCGCCCTCGTCATCAACACGTTTATCATCCGATATTTCAAACTTATCAAATACCTTCTTGATGACAAGTCCTATAATAAGAAATAATATAAGCACTATCAGCAACACGACAAGCATGTCATGAAGACTGTAATGATCCAAATATGTAACTATGCAGGCTACCGCACCTGCCAAAAGCATAACAAAAAGCGGCACCTTCTTAGTATTCATATAACATATACCTGCTATATCTTTTTTACATCCCTGCCCACTGCCTTGATAACAAAATCTCCGGTTTCGGGAAAGAATTCCACTGTACGTCCGTAATTCAATCCGGTATCCTGTGCAAGGATCGGGATCTTCATCTCACCAAGTATCTTTACCACCGCTTCGGCGTTTCTCGCGCCTACAGCCATGGTCTCCGTTTTGCTCTGCAATGCGAACATCTGCGCCCCGCCGGCTATCTTTGCTACCAGCCTTGTTCTGGAAGCACCTGCGGCAACCATGATGCGCACCAGCTCGGCGATCCCTGTATCCGCAAATTTAGCTATACACGTGTTATTGGCGATCTTCTTGCTGTCGGGAAGCATGATATGTGCCAGACCGCCAATCTTCGTTACCGGATCCCTTATTGCAATTCCGATGCATGAACCCAACCCAAGAGTTGTTATAGCATCGGGAGCCTTGCACAGCTTAAGGTCCGCCATACCAACCTTTATCATTTCACCCATAATCGTTTACCTTTTACATGCCCAAAGAGCCTAAAATCTTATCATATGATTCAAGATCCGGAACAAGTATAAAGAATCCGTCAAGCTTCATGTCATCAGAAAACTCTGTCTGTATCAGAAGCATCTTGTCACCCAATTCCCCAAATTCAATTGCCGGAACACTCAGAATGGATCCGCACATATCTATGCTTATCGCCGGAATCGAAGAGATTATCTTCAGATTGGTAAGCATGGAAAGGGAAGACAGATAGGAACCTGTAATTATATTTCCTATCTCTTTAAGTGCCGAATACTCCATTTCTCCGAACTCCGAAACATTATCCACCTCCGGCGTTCCCATAAGCTTGCTTATCAAGGTTATAGCTGATTTCTCTTCAAGCAGGAACATTATGCTCCCTGTAATATCGCCTTCAACAAGCTGATAAATCCCGGCCATGAGCTGCTCCTCGCCACCCATTGCTTCTCCTACCTCGGAGAACTCAAGAAGGTCTACCTTGGGCACCTTCATATCAACCTTGGTATTAAGAAGCTGGGCGAGCGCAGTAGTTGCATTCCCTGCACCGATATTACCTATTTCCTTCAGGATGTCGAAATAAACACCCTCCATATTGTTAAGATCGATCTTAGCCATTTAATCTACCTCATAAAACCACTTGAGAATCAGGCAGTTTCCTTCTCAGAAATTACAACATTAAGATCAAGCAGCGAAATAAGAGTTCCGCCCGTCTTGCCGATACCGTTGATATAGCTGGGGTCGTTGTTTGTGCTGCTTCTTGAAGCTGCGTCAATATTGTTATCCGTAAGTGTCACAACCTCTTTAACCGCATCTACGATAATTCCGACAGGAGCATTGGGCTCCAGTTTGATGATTATTATCCTGGTCTTGTTGGTATAATCCACTTCGGGAAGATGAACCTTCATTCTGAAGCTCATTACCGGAACCACTTCACCTCTTAAGTTTATTACTCCCTTAAAATAGTCCTGGCAGTTGGGTACTCTTGTTATCTTCTGCATACGTACAATATTGTCAACGTATTTAATATCTATACCGTACTGCTCATCTCCTATGTTTATTACAATAAACTGAGTCGTATCATACTCGTTATTCATTAAGCTTATCTCGTCCATGATGCCCCTCCTTTTAACGTCATAAGCAGATACCTTTTCCGTCTTCTTCCTTATGACTTCTTTCTTTATTTTGATTCATTATATAATATCAGATAAGACAGTTAGCATCGATAATAAGAGCCACTTCGCCATCTCCAAGGATTGTAGCGCCGCTTATCATCCTGCTTGTGCAGTTAATGTATCTTCCAAGTGACTTGATAACGATCTCCTGCTGTCCTATAAGCTCATCAACAACAAGACCCGCATACTGGTCGCCCTTCTTCACTATAACCACTATCATCCTGTCCCTACTCTCTTTAGGCATCTCAAGACCCAGTACTTCATGCAGTCTGACAATGGGAATAACATTTCCTCTTAAGTGGATAACTTCTTTGGCCTCAACATACTTCACATCATTCTCACTGATATCCTCTATGGTATCTATCGACCCGAGGGAGATCGCATAGGTTTCGCCTCCGACTATAACCATGAGAGCCTGTATTATCGCAAGTGTAAGCGGAAGTCTTATTGAGAATGTCGAACCTTCACCAAGCTTTGTCTTAACACTTACATCACCGCCGAGAGCCTCGATCTTGCTCTTAACAACGTCAAGTCCGACGCCTCGTCCGGATACATCCGAAACCACCTTTGCGGTCGAGAAGCTGGGAAGGAACAGCAGATCTATGATCTCCTTGCTGCTCATGTTCTCGCCCTGTTCTGCCGTTATCGTGCCGCGTTCGATAGCCTTTCTCTTAACAGCTTCAACATCGATTCCGTTACCGTCATCCTTAACCTCTATGACAACGTTATTACCGTCCTGATATGCATCAAGGAAGATCGAACCGGTAGGATTCTTGCCCTTCGCAATTCTGTCCTCAGTCGATTCAAGACCATGATCCGCCGAATTACGGAGCATATGCATAAGAGGATCACCTATCTCATCAACCACTGTACGGTCAAGCTCTGTATCCTCACCTGACATATACAGCTCCATCTTCTTATTGAGCTTCTTGGAAAGATCCCTGATCATTCTCGGGAACTTGGTAGTAATACTCTCAATGGGAACCATTCGAACCTTCATAACCGATTCATGAAGATTGGTGGTAACGCTCTCAAGATATTCTATCTGCTCATTGAAATTGCTGCTGTTTCCGGACTGTCCGCCCGATGCTGCCGATGATACGAGCGAATTCTTCGCAATGATAAGCTCACTCACGAGATTCATCAGTACATCCAGCTTCTCTATATCCACTCTGACTGTTCTGTTTACTACAGGCTTGCTGGCTCCCTTCTTGGCAGGTGCATTACCTCCCTGAGCGGCAGGTGCTGCTGCAGGTGCCGAAGAAGCGGCAGGTGCAGGTGCTGCGGGCGCTGCGGTCTCCTCCCTGGCCGGCTGTGCCGTTTCGGATGCTCCCGACTCTTCCTTTGCCTCGACTGCCTTTTCATTGGCCTCTCCGTTTGCGATAGCGTCGGCTGCCGTAACCTTCTCACCGATAACCCTGTCTATCTCGGACACGCTCATTATTGCTGCTTCAACCTTGTCATAGCCTTCTTCGCTTATAATATACAGACTGAAGTCAAAATCAAATTTCTCATCTTCTATATCCTGTGTCGAAGGCTCGGATATGATTATCTCTCCAAGCTCCTCAACTGCCTTGAACACAAGAAATGCCCTTGCGGCTTTAAGGATACAGGACTCCTGGATAAATACGGTACATCCGTAAATATTCAGCTTCTTTTCTTCGGCTTCCTTAAGAGCATTTATCTCATGCTCCTGAAGCGCTATGTTCTTCCACTTCTTATCACCGTTTGCCGAAGCGGCTTCCGAAGTCTCTTCCTTTGCATCCGAAGATGCTGCCGGTGCTTCCTCCGATACCGTTCCGGTTCCCTCATCAAGGCACTGCTGTAATGCCTTTATAAGTGCGGCATTATCATTGGTTCCTTCATCCTGGGTTTCCTGGATCGTGTTTTTGTACTCTTCGAGTGCATCAAGCGTCTGGAAAAGTACATCCACAAGATTACTGGTAACCTTCATCTTGCCGTTTCTGATCTCCGAAAACACATTCTCCATATCGTGAGTAAGAGCCTGCATTCTCTTATAACCCATTGTTCCGGCCATACCCTTTAATGAATGCGCCGCACGGAAGATTTCGTTTATCGTATCCGCATTCTCCGGCTCATTCTCAAGGATCATCAGCTGGTCACTCAGACTTTGTAAATGCTCATTTGTTTCATCGAGAAAGATTTCCAAATACTGGTTAACATCCATGGCTAACATACCCCCACGTTCTTAATAATTTGTTCTGCAACCTGTGCAAGCGGAACTACCTCATCGGCAAGCTTACCTTCAACTATGCTTCGCGGCATCCCGTAAACGGTACAGCTTTCTTCATTCTGTGCGATCACATGAATCTTCTGACTTTTCTTAAGATTAACAATACCGGCGGTTCCGTCAGCTCCCATTCCGGTAAGGACAACACATACCACTTCGTCGTATCCGCATCCGGCCAAAGACTCATACATATAATTGGCACATGGCTTCACACCTTCTCTCGACGGTTCATCCGTCAGATGGAGCTTCATGGTCCCGGCCGTCTTTGATGCTTTAAGATGAGCACCTCCCGGAGCGATATAAACATGACCGCTTACTATGGTTTCTCCTTCCTTTGCCTCGGTCACTTCCACATCGCTCAGTTCATTGAGACGGTTTGCAAGTGATGCTGTAAAGCCCCTGGGCATATGCTGTACCAGAAGAACCGGTGCCTTCAGATTTCCCGGAAGCCTTGGGATAACCTCCTGCAGTGCCTTGGGGCCTCCGGTTGACGAAGCTATGGCAACTATCTTCCTGCCCGGAACTCTGGGATGCGATTCGGATGCCGGCGGGATGTCGGTCCATCCGCCTGTCGTAAGACTGCTCTTCGTACTGCCTGTTCCGAACCTTGATAATGATGGTCTTCCATCAGCCGGCTTGACCGTTTTACCCGCCTCGCTATCACCCGCACGTGATCCCGCTGCGGCACCCGGTCTGCCTGTGTGGAAGTTCACATCATATCTTGATACGAACGTCGTTCCTTTATGAGCCGTATCCTGTGTAAAATGAGCTCCCGCTCTAGCCATGTAGTTTTTGTTTGCCATTGTTACCACATCAAGCAGATCGAGAAATCTCTTTTTGAACTCCTCATGCCTTGCATCCGCGACATTCTCCGGCTTTTTTATGAAATCCACGGCGCCGAGGTCGAGAGCCCTGATGGTTTCCTTCGCTCCCTCGCCCGTTGTCGTACTGGCCATCAGGACATTGGCATAAACCTTGCTTCTCTGCATCTCTTCAAGCATTTCAAGCCCTGTCATCTTAGGCATGTATACGTCCAGGACAACGGCATCGTAAGTCTTGGCACATATTTTTTTGAACCCGTCCGCTCCGTCAATGGCATACTCGACGACCTCAAATCTGTTGTCCGAATTTATTATATCACACAGAACCCTTCTCATGAGTGCAGAATCATCTACGATCAGTATTTTCTTCTTCAATTCTTATCCCTTCTCTCTGCGCCTGATTTTTCTTTCCTCTTCAAAGATGAACTTAATTATGCTTTCACGTTCATCATTCATTATATTTATGAACTGTATCCTGTGTTCATATGAGCCCGGTCTGCTGTTAAGCTCTTCCGAATAAAGGACGCGTCCAAGCAGTCTGTACTCTGTAAGCTTTCCGTTTACAAACAGTGAGAAGACAAACCGGATGTTGCTTCCCTTAGGGTATTTCACCTTGGATATGAACCTTGCGCCTCCACCGCTTATATCGACCATAACGCCGTTGTTAAAGGTTATATCGGTGTCAAGAAAATGAACCTGTTCAAGATACGGAGCCGAATTTCTCTCTTCATCCGAAACATTCCTGGCTTTCATGTCAAGAACACAGTTCAGACGATAATACTCACGTCTCTGATATCTGCGTATATCAGTAGTCAGCTCCATCACAAGTATGAAGATATTGTCTGATTTGTACCTGTCTATAACCCTCGCAAGACACTGGTACAGACCGGACTGCGTGTAAAAGCATAGATTGTATTCACCGTCTACAGGCAGGAGTATTACCTTGCCCTGCTCCATAGGCATTCCGATCTTGATCTGATCCTCGGATATTATGTCATAAACCTGGCTTCTGTAATTCTTCTTCTCGCCCTGATCATTATTATCCTTTGAGCTGTTGATGGTTTCCAGTTCCAGCTTGTCTCCTGTCTTAACATACTTTGATAACATATCCTTCTCCCTGATTTAACTTGTTTTTATCTACATCCCGGGACTATCTGCATATACTTCCCGTTATTGCCACTCCCTGCTTTTTATGCCCCTTACCATATTGGCGAAGAATCCGGTCATTCCGTGTTTTTTAAACGTAACCTCGCCTGCGTTGCTGGTAAGCGTATGCGCCAGAGTCTCAAATGCCCTTGCGCTTTTTGCGTTGGGATTGTCTATCGAGATCGGTGTCTGCTGCATTACCGCCCTTACCAGCTGGGAATCCTCAGGCACGTATCCCAGATATCTTATCGGTATCTTTAAATATCTGCTGACAACGGCATTAAGCTTATTGTACAGCTGCTGGCCTTCCTCCGGACTCCGTACCTTGTTCGCGACCACCTTTATCGTCGTCATCTCCCTGCTGAATCTCACATGCCTGTTGAGCGCCTTCAGAAGCGAATATGAATCCGTGATCGATGTGGGTTCCGGCGTAGTCACAAGCAACACCTCCCCGCTTGCCACAAGGAACTCTATGACCGCATCCGATATTCCGGCTCCGGTATCAATGATTATGACATCGGCGAGCATATCAAGCTCCGCCAGATTCTGTATGAGATAATTGATATAGTCCCTGCCGAGATTTGTAAGCCCGGCTATTCCCGAACCGCCGGAAATAAAGCCTATATCCATTGGACCCCTTGTGATTATCTCTTTTATATTCTTGCCCTGATATATAAGATCACCGAGATTATGCTTCGGTATCGCTCCGAACATCACTTCTATGTTCGCCAGTCCGAAATCGGCATCAAATATGATCACCCTCTGCCCCAGACGCCTCAGCTGGACAGCCAGATTTATCGAAACGTTTGATTTTCCGACTCCACCCTTACCGCTTGTTACGGTTATGACTCTGGCTGTGGGGCGCTGCACCTGGGCGTTCATTTTTATTATATTTCTCAAATGTTCCGCCTGATCCATATCACGTGCCTCCCAACAGCTGTTTTACCGTATTCTGCGGACTGAACTGCTCAATATCGTCAGGTACGTTCTGACCGCAGGTGATATATGACATCTGAGCCCCCGTATGCATCTTAAGGTTGAACAGATTGCCAAAGGTGGTTGTCTCATCAAGCTTGGTAAAGATCAGCTTGTAATCCGTTATTTCACTGTACGCATCGGCTATACTGATAAGATCCCTGTATTTTGTCGTTGCGCTCAGCACAAGATAGGTCTCCTTTTCCACGATTCCGTCAACACAGTGTACGAACTGCTTCATACTGTTTTTCTGTGCTTCGTTATGATGCGAATGTCCTGCCGTATCCACCAGGATATAATCATATTCTGCGAATTCCCTGAGAGCTTCCTTTATCTCATCTTCCGTGTAGATAACCCTGAACGGCGCATCCATGATATTTGCATAGGTCCTCAGCTGTTCGGCTGCGGCTATCCTGTAGGTATCAGTGGTTATTAAGGCTACTCTTTTCTTATCCTCGAAATTCAGCCTGGACGCAAGCTTTGCTATCGTAGTGGTCTTACCAACCCCGGTGGGCCCTATGAAAAATACAAGCTTGGTTCCTTCGGACGCGGGAGTTATTGTTGAAGGCTGCCCAAACTGAAGTATCATCTTCTGATATATGTTTGCCAGGAAAATATCTATTCCGGCACCCGGCTTCCTTATCTTCTCCAGCTCATCTATTATTTCGTTTGCGTACTTTTCATCCACTTCATTGTCGATAAGCGTATTATAGATAAGCTTAAAGAAAGCCATCTGCTCGTCCGCATCCGGTGATCTGTCAAAATCGGACTCTTCGGTTTCCTTTAGCATCTGCTGTTCTATCAGAAGATGCAGGCTTTCAAGCTTTTCCTCAAGAGACTGCGAACTGTCCTTTGAATGGCTTCCGGCAGACGCCACCTGGGCATTTCTTATTATATCCGCCTCCAGTCCGGCGTTTATGTTTATTGAACTGCCGCTTCTGTCTTCGGTTACCCTGTCATTCCTTGCGGCTGACGGTGAATGCTGCCTTGCCGACGGCTTATAAACATTTTTTTCCGGCTCATCCTCAAGCGCAGCCGTGATCTCTACCATAGGCTTGCGGAACAGTGCCGTAAAGCCTTTTTTTTTGACGCTCCGTACATTCATTATCACTACGGAATCACCCAGTTCTTTTCTGGCAAGCAGTGTGGCCTCTTCTTCTGTTTTACCCTGAAACTTCTTGATTATCATTAAGCTGTCACCACCCCAACAGACTGCAGTTCAACTCCGTCGACTTCGCTGTATGAAACGACAACGATATCCTTGTTTTTGCCTTCGATAAGACTCTTAAAATACATCCTTACGATTGGCGAAGTTATTATTATCGGAGTCTTTCCGAGATCAATGAGCTTATTTGCTTCTCTGTCAGCCGCATCCTGTATCGCCCTTATCCTTTCCGGATCCAGCACAAGATAAGCTCCCTGCTCATTCTGCTTTACGTTTGCCATGATCTCCTGTTCTATCCTCGGATCAAGCGTGATCACCTGTGTGACTTCACCTGCCGGAAAATACTTGGCAGTTATCGCCCTCTTAAGGCTCTGTCTTACATATTCGGTCAGTACATCGGTATCCCTGGTCATAACCGCACGGTCTGCCAGAGTCTCAAAGATCGTGAGCAGGTCGCGGATGGATATACCTTCTCTCAGAAGGTTCTGAAGCACCTTCTGTATCTCGCCAAGACCCAGAAGCTTGGGCGTAAGCTCATCAACCAGCGAAGGATTGGTCTCTTTGATATTATTGACAAGGTTCTGAACATCCTGTCTTGTCAGGAGCTCTGCAATATGCTGTCTTATTATCTCGGTCAGATGAGTCGCTATTATTGAAGGCGGATCCACAACGGTCCAGCCTTTACTCTCGACCATTTCCCTCTGGGATTCCGTGATCCATTTCGCCGGAAGTCCGAATGAAGGTTCAACGGTATCTATTCCGCCTATATCGTCGTCAAGATATCCCGGATTCATGGCCATATAGTGATCGAACAGGATCTCACCTTCACTGACCTGTATACCCTTTATCTTGATTATATACTGATTCGGATTAAGCTGGATATTGTCGCGGAGTCTTATGATGGGAACCACGGTACCCATTTCAAGAGCCACCTGTCTTCTTATCATAACTACACGGTCGAGAAGATCGCCGCCCTGGTTAACATCGGCAAGCGGTATGATACCGTAACCGAATTCCAGCTCGATCGGATCCACCTGAAGCAGGGATACAACATTCTCAGGCTTCCTTATCTCTTCAGCCGCCGCTTCCGTTTCATCCACAGCCGCCTCGACCTTGGCCTCTTCGAGAGTATTTGCCATCATTCTGCCGCATACTATAAAGACTGCCCCGAAGCTGACAAACAGAAGTAGATTCAGAGGAGTAAATATACCGAGGAAGGTCAGTATTCCACCGGTCATATACAGTGCTCTGGGAAGACCGAAAAGCTGTTTGACTATAACATTACCGAAGTCAGCCTCTTTGCCGCCCTTGGTAACCAGAATACCTGTAGCAAGCGAGATAGCCAGCGAAGGGATCTGGGATACGAGTCCGTCACCTATGGTGAGGATGGCGTATTTCTGAAGAGCCTCCTGGAAATCAAGCCCTCCCCTGGTCATTCCCATTATTATGCCGCCGACAATATTAACCGCAGTTATGATAAGTCCGGCTGTCGCATCTCCCTTTACGTACTTAACGGCACCATCCATGGAACCGAAGAAGCTTGATTCCTCCTGTATCTTGTCACGTCTCCTCTTTGCTTCTTCATCGGTAATGGCTCCCGTATTAAGATCCGCATCTATTGCCATCTGCTTACCGGGCATTGCATCCAGGGTAAACCTTGCGGTAACTTCAGCCACACGTTCCGAACCCTTATTTATTACCATGAACTGAACTATGAGCAGTATTATGAATACTATTGTACCCATGACCAGATCGCCGCCGCCGACGAAGCTTCCGAATGTCTCGACTACATTGCCGGGCGATCCTGTCGAAAGTATAAGTCTCGTTGACGAAACATTCAGGGAAATCCTGAAAAGTGTCGTGAACAAAAGCATTGTCGGATAGAACGACATATCCAGTACTTCCTTGGCGAACATCGAATTGAACAGTATGGTAAAAGCAACAGCCATGTTAAGCGCCAGACATATATCCAGAACAAATGACTTAAGTGGAATGATCAGAAATACAAACGCGCAGATAAGATATAAGGCAACGCCCACATCAGCTTTTCCTATCTTCATCCGATCCCCTCCCCTCAAATAAAATGTACTGCCTCTGCAAAAAGCAGCCGGCATATCCCTTTTATGCTGTTTCTGCTTCTCTCTTACTGTAGATTGCCGCAAGTATGTCTGCTACGGCACTGTAAAGCTCGGGCGGAATCTGTGCGCCAAGCTCAACATTATAATAAAGCATCCTTGCAAGCGGTTTATTTTCCACTATGTCTATCTCGTATCTGGCTGCTTCTTCCTTTATCTTTGCAGCCAGGAAATCCTCTCCCTTGGCCACAACATACGGGGAAGGAGCCACCTGTGTATCATACTTAAGTGCAACGGCAAAATGCGTGGGGTTCGTAATGACCACGTCTGCCTGCGGGATATTCTGCATCATTCTCCTGCGGCTGGCTTCCTGCATTCTCTGTCGCTGTTTACCCTTTATCTGCGGATCTCCTTCCGAGTTCTTCCACTCATCCTTGACCTCCTGCTTGGTCATCTTAAGATCCTCATTGAACTTATGCTTCTGATATACATAATCCACTATGCCTATAACAAGATATACGGCGCATATCTTAAGAGACATATTTATCACGATATCCCCGAAAAGATTCAGTGCGCTTATAAGCTGCATATCATACAGCAGGAACAGCTGTGATGCCTCGTCCTTAAGCGTGGAGTATGCCATATAGCCTATTATGACAAGCTTAATAAGCGACTTAAGAAGCTCCATCAGCTTATCCACCGAAAACAGACGCTTGATCCCTTTTGTCGGATCCAGCTTACTGAACTTCGGCTGCATCGGCTTGCTCGTCGGCTTCCATTTAACCTGTACCAGATCAACTATAAACGCAACCGCAAACGCGACCGCCAGAAAGGGAAGCAGCATGAGCAGGATCCTGATAATGATCTGGTTCATCACTTCCGCGAACTGTCTGGGGATGATCATGCCCTCTATAAGCTTTGACATCTCAGGGATCCTGTTATAGCTCTCGGAAAAAACCTGAAGAAATGAAGTTCCGAGATTCCCTACATATACCTTCAATACAAGAAACATTGCAAAAAGGCTGATCGCGCCGTTAAGCTCCTTACTCTTGGCAACCTGGCCTTCTTTTCTCGCATCATCCTTCTTTTTATCGGTTGCGGGCTCGGTCTTTTCACCGCCGGGTCCTTCCTTTGCAAAGTACTGGAGATCAAGATCGAACAGTAAATTGTCTTTAGTATATAATCCGGCTCTATTCAAGTCATGCTCCTTACCATTGCGGTCATCATAACCTTCATTTCATCGAATATGAAATCCGAAGCACTCGGTAGTACCCCGATCGTGATCATCAGAGTCGCAAGACCTATAAACAGCTTAATCTGTATACCAACCGAAAACATATTTATCTGAGGGGCGCTTTTTACCAGGATACCGAGGACTGCATTCGTAAGCATAATGGTTGCAACGACCGGAAGACATATCCTGAAGGCTATCATTACATAATCATCCAGATACTGCATAATGGCCGTCATGATCTTATCCGAATCAAATTTCGCCATTCCTATCGGTATAAGATTAAACGTCTCAACCAGAGCCCTTATAAAATAATGGTGCAGATTGGTGACCATCATTATCAGCATTATCGAATACTGATAAAGCACCCCGGTAAAGCCGCTCTGCTCTCTTGTTGTCGGATCCAGCAACGAAACCATGGAAATACCTATCTCCATGTCCGCAAGACGTCCTGCCAGATTTATAACGGAGTTACATATATTTGCTCCGAATCCGATCATAAGACCTGCCATTGCCTCCTTGAGAGCAAGGGCCGCATACCCGTATACCGTATTATACTGCGGCACAACATGCATCTCCATGGTCTGATATATTATAAAAGCAAGAAAAAAGCTCCACCCGGCTTTTACCCGTCTCGGTATATTCTGTATTGAAAAAAACGGTGCCGTAACTATAAAACAGGTAATCCTTATGAAAATGAGCAGGAAGAACTCAAGATCTTCATACGAAAAGGAATAATCGATCATTCACGGACCTCTGCTTCATAATAACTCTATCGTATATACATTGAAAAATCCGACCAAAGCTCAACCATGAATTCAGTCATGTTATTAAGCATCCAGTGACCCAGGATCATCATCATCACAAAAATGCCGACAAGCTTAGGCACAAAAGTCAGTGTCTGCTCCTGAATCGAAGTCACAGTCTGGAATATGCTTACGGCCAGACCTATCACAAGAGAAACGAGCAGCATCGGAGCAGATGTAAGTATGATAGTATATAAGGTCGTTCTTGTGATCTCCACTACATTATCAATCGACATATCTTTTACCCGTACCCCTTCTCATAACAGTCATATGTCCACCTTGTGCCTTTAATAAAATGTCTTTACAAGATTTCCGATAACCAGATTCCATCCGTCGGCAAGCACAAACAGCAGTATCTTAAACGGCATGGAGATCGTTGTGGGAGGAAGCATCATCATACCCATGGACATAAGCGTTGATGCCACAACCATGTCTATCACTATAAACGGGATATATATCAGGAATCCTATGATAAATGCTGTTCTTAATTCACTAATTATAAATGCAGGTACCAGACACCTCGTAGGTATGTCATCTATATCCTCAACCGATCCTATATTGGCAATATCAAGAAAGAGCCTGACATCCCTGGTCTGTGTCTGACCGTACATAAACTGTCTTAAAGGCTGTACTGCCGTATCAAGGAATTCCGTCTGTGTGATCTCACCTGCTTCAAATGGTTTTACTGCTTCATTATTGATCTGTGTAATAACAGGATTCATAATAAAAAAAGTCAGAAACAGTGATAACCCTATCAGCACCTGATTGGGTGGAGCCGACTGGGTACCTAACGCTGATCTGACAAAGTGCATTACAATCAGTATCCGTGTGAAGCTTGTCATCATTATGACGATCGTCGGAGCCAAAGCTATCAGAGTCAGCGTAATGAGAATCCTTAAGGTTCCCGACAGATTACCCTCTCCGTCCTGATAGGTCACAGTCAGATTGTTGGCAACATTAAGCTCTCTTAAGTCTCCGGCATTCTCAGCCGAACCGGGCCGGTTTATAACCGTTCTGTTTTCCGTACCCGAATCATCCGTTATACCGATTTGATTTGTATTTGCAGCAAATACCGTCTCCGGTATGAGCATAATGATAAATACACACAGAAGCAGGCAAACCATAACATTTACACGCCTGCTTCCATGATATGAACCTTTATTCATTGATTATCGCCCCGTTTTGTCATCTTGTCTTTGGCAATCTCAAACATATTCTTAAAACGATCATTTACCGCAGGCGTATCTGTATTAAGATCCAGTTCCTCCTCTGACAGCTCGGCAATGCTGTTTACCTCATCCTTACCTATGGACAGCAGATAATACTTCCTGCCCACTCTGACTATCTGCAGAAACTTGTTGCCGGTAATCCTGTAGGTCTCTATAGCCTCTATGTTTTTACCGAATCCCTGCATCTTCTGATAGTTCCCCACAAATTTTGTGGTAAAGTAAGTAAGAGCAAGCACAACAATAAAAAGCACAAGAACCGTAAGAAACTGTGCCGCACTCTCCACCCCGCCGGATATCAGAACAGCTGAGAGCATTTAACCTACGACCTTTTTAACAGCCTCGATAACACGATCTGCCTGGAAGGGCTTAACGATGAAATCCTTTGCTCCGGCCTGGATGGATTCGATAACCATTGCCTGCTGTCCCATTGCCGAACACATGATAACAAGAGCGCTCGGATCATTCTCCTTTATCTTCTTAAGCGCCTGTATTCCGTCCATTTCCGGCATGGTGATATCCATAAGCACGAGATCCGGCTTAAGCTCGTTATACTTCTCAACAGCACGGGCTCCGTTCTCAGCCTCACCGACAACATTGTACCCGTTCTTTGTAAGAATGTCCTTGATCATCATTCTCATGAACGCCGCGTCATCACTGATTAAAATATTCTTTGCCATTTTCTTTTCTCCTAACCTTTAGTTTATTATTTCAGTTACTCTGACACCAAAGTTTTCTTCGATAACTACTACTTCGCCCTTGGCTACCAGCTTGCCGTTTACCAATACATCAACAGGCTCACCGGCGATCTTGTCAAGCTCTATTATGGTGCCGGGCGCAAAGTCCAGAATATCGCTTATGGACTTTTGGGTCCGGCCAAGCTCTACAGTTACTTCAAGAGGAACATCCTTTATAAGCTCAATGTTCTCCTGGCTCTGCATAGCATTTATATCCGCCGAAAACGGCTGGAATGATGCGGGCTGGATGTTTATGTTTGGCATGCCCATCTGTGGCTGCATGCCCATTCCCATGCCCATTCCGGGTGACATACCCATTCCCGGCATTCCACCCATTCCCATGCCCTGGGGCATTCCCATTCCGGGCATACTGCCCATACCCATTCCGGCCTGAGCACCCATTCCCATGGACATATCCGGCATACCCATTCCCATGCCCATTCCCTGCGTCATTCCCATATCCATTGAAGGTGCGGACATCGTTGGAGATGGTGCCGGCATCGGTGCAGGTGCCGGTGCCGGTGGCGGCGGAGGAGCAGGTTCGGGTTCCTGACTCTCCATAAAGTAGCTGTACAGATCCTTTGCGAATTCCACAGGATACAGCTGCATTATCTTACTGTCTATCAGATCACCGATCTGCATTCTGAAAGTGATCTTGACAAATGTGTCCTGAAGGAAGGCTGAAACATCATCTGTGGGATCTACCGATCCAAGCTCTACAAGGCTTGCCTCCGGAGGACTTATATCTATCATCTTTCCGAGCATTGATGAGAGCGATGTGGCTGCCGAACCCATCATCTGGTTCATCGCCTCCGAAATAGCGCTCAGATGCAGTTCTCCAAGCTCTCCTTCAGTGTTGGAACCGTCGCCGCCCATCATAAGATCGGTGATTATCTTAACATCATCTTCTTTAAGTACCAGTATGTTGGTACCTTCCAGTCCCACGGTGTATTTTATCTTTATAAACACGCAGGGACGTTCATAGTCATCTATTATCTGGTTCCATGTAGCCAGCGTTACCACCGGTGTAGTGATATTAACCTTCCGGTTAACCAGTGAATACAGCGTTGTCGCCGAGGTACCCATACTAATGTTGGCAACCTCGCCCACCGCATCCTTCTCCGCATCTGTAAGCAGGCTCTCATCAGGCGTAGCAGACGACATGCTCGCAGCGGGTTCCGGCTCCGGTGCAGGTGCGGAATCTCCGCCGCCTGTATCTCCGCCATCCATCATGCCACTCAGCAGGGCGTTTATCTCATCCTGCGACAGCATACCATCCATTCCGCTACTCCTCCTCTCTCATTACCTGAGTTACCCGCACTGCATAAGCATCCTTGGCGGTTCCGGGCAAAGCCCTGAATTTTTTAAGGTTTCCAACATAAACATCCATCTCGTTGTCCACCTTAGACCCCAGCTTAATTATATCACCACACTGTAAATTCACAAAGTCGCTTACCGTAATGCTGCTTTTCCCCAACACAGCTTTTATGGGCATGCTGACCTTTCTGATTATCGCCTCTATGTATTCCTGATAATCCTCGTCATCTGTCTCCTGCATGGATGCGAACCAGTATTTGGTGTTCAGCTTATCCATAACGGATTCCAAAGTAAAATACGGGAGACAAATGTTCATCAGACCCTCGATATCCCCGATCTTTATGTTAAGTGTTACGATGGCTATCATTTCACTGGGTGCAATGATCTGCGCAAACTGCGGATTCGTTTCCACCCTCTCAAGTATCGGTGTTATCTCCATAACGTTCTTCCACGGTTCACGTAACAAAGATACACAGACTGCCATCATCTTATCTACTATGGTTCTCTCTATTTCCGAAAAGTCCCTTGTTTTCTCCAGCGGATTTCCGGGGCCTCCGAGCATCCTGTCTACCATCGCAAATCCAAGATTTGACTGAAGCTCCACCATGATACTTCCGCTAAGCGGTGCAAAGCTTACTATGCCAAGCAGTACGGGATTCGCCAAAGCGGTGGAAAACTCCGAGAAGGTACATGCTTCCGAGTTAACAACCGCGACCTGGATATTCTTTCTTAAATATACAGGCAGGTTGGTACTTAACAGTCTTCCGTAGTGTTCGAAAATTATCTCCAGCGTCCTCAGGTGCTCTTTGGAGAACTTGGCCGGACGCCTGAAATCGTAATTCTTTGTAGTTCGCTCATCGGCGGCACTGATATCATCGGCATCCAGTTCACCCGAGCTTAACGCTTGAAGCAGACTGTCTATCTCATTTTGTGATAGTACCTCACCCATTAAGCTCACCTCACTCTTTTATGGTGGAACGGGTCTTACTGGAACTTGATATCCCTGTAATAGACCTCGTAAATAAACGTTGAATCAAACATTGTCTGTATCTGCGTAAGTATCTCGTCAGCTATTGCTTTCTGGTTTGCGGAGGCCTCCTCCTTTGTGTACTTTCCGAACGTGTCATTTATCACGCTCTTTATCTTACTTTCGTTGGCAGCAACCAGAGGCTGTAATTCCGCATACTTTTCATTGGTCTTATCCATCGACATTGATATCGATACGATCGCGTAATGCTCTGCTCCGTCCTCACCCTTTTTCAGGGTAATGACCATTTCATCGGCTATATTATATGTGTCCGTATCAAGAATAGATACTTCCTTGCCTATTTCTGCATTGAGCGGTGCTTTGACCTCCATGTTAAGGATCGAAGCTATCTGATCCACCAGAGCAACGGTCTTCTTGTTTGCGCTTATTGTAGAGAACATCATCACACCGGTAAGAGCGATATTAACAATAAGCAGAGCAAGTATGATAACAGACAACAGATTCTTCTTCATAATAACAGCACTCCATTTCCTAGTATGTACTCAGCGTATGGTATATCTTTATCTCGACACGTCTGTTCTTCGCGCGTCCTACCTCTGTGGAATTATCTGCTATCGGAACATATTCACCGCGTCCCGAGTGCTTCACCATCGCAGGATCCAGATCCGCAGTTTCAATAAGATATTTAAACACTGACAGAGCTCTTGCGCTCGACAGCTCATTATTGTCAGCAAACCTGCTGGTATGGATCGGGACATTGTCCGTATGTCCCTCTATCTCAATTATGCTTTTCCCGTATTTCTTTAATATGACACCGATCTTATCAAGTATCGGCAGTGAATCCGTCTTTATATCAGCGCTTCCGGAATCAAACAGGAGCGCTCCGTTCAACGTCAGGGAAACATACTGGGATGTGAAGTCCACATCCACCATGCCTTCCATATTCTGTTCCTTTAAGGCTTCTTCTATAAGTTCACTTAAGTTCTCGGATTCCTTGAGCTGCTCCTCCTTGACCTCTTCGATCTTATCCTTCTCTTCAGTGGTCTGGTCTGCCGACTTACCCATTGTTGTCATATATTCGTCCAGTTCGTTCAGCTGGCTTACTCCGTTTGATATGAGCAGTCCGTCACCGATCGCCTGTGCTCCTCCTGAAAATACACTGAAGCTCTGGGTAAATGAAGCTGCTATAAGTTCGAACTTCTGCTTGTCAATATCCGACATGGCAAACAGCATAACGAAAAAGCACAGAAGCAGGTTCATAAGATCCGCAAAGGTCGATTGCCACGCCGGCGCGCCTTTCGGCGGCTCTTCGGCTTTACGTTTGGCCATTACTCGTCGCCTCCTTCACCGCCGGAACCCAGGTTACCCCTTGCATCCGGAGACAGGAATGACTTAAGCTTCTCTTCTATTACGCGCGGATTTTCTCCCGCCTGTATTGAGAGAAGACCTTCCACCATAATCTCTTTCACATGCATTTCCCCTTCGTTTATTGCCTTAAGCTTATTGGCCACAGGCGTGCACAGCCAGTTCGCAAGAACGGAACCGTAGAACGTCGTAAGCAGAGCCACAGCCATGTTGGGACCCAGCGTACTTACGTCATCCATATGATAAAGCATCATAACAAGTCCTATCAGGGTTCCGATCATTCCCCAGGCGGGACCCATGCCTCCCAGGTTATCCCAGAATCCTATATTTCCCCTGTGGCGCCCGTCTATGCTTACAAGCTCCGTCTCCATGATACCTCTTACAAGCTCGGGATCGGTACCGTCTACGATAAGCATGATCCCCTTCTGCATAAATGCGTCGTCAAGCTCTCCCGCTGCCTCTTCCAATGAAAGTAATCCTTCCTTACGTGCCACGTTGGAAAGATCGATTATCTTCTGTATTACGGCTCCCGAATCAAGTGCAGGAACCTTGAATGCAATCTTGATGCTCTTAAGCCCGGACATGAAATCGGCGATACTGTATCCCGAAAACATGGTGGCTGCAGCCCCTCCGAAGGTGATCATCGCGCTCGGCGCATCCAAAAAGTATACGATGCCCGCGAAACCGTCAGCTCCGAGTCCGATCGATATGATCATAAATACAAAACCGGCTACCAGACCGATTATAGTAGCAATATCCAATACTCCCACCTGCCTGCCAAATATAATAATCCCTTGTACAAGATTTTACTAAATTTTTTTTAATTTGTCTATGCAAATTGTAAAAATTGTGACAATTCAAACGTCGGCGGCAGGAGCGAAGCCCCTGCCGCCGCTGTGATCTCACTTATTATCTCTTAAGATTTGTAAGTTCCTCAAGCATGGTATCCGAGACGGTAATGATACGGCTGTTCGCCTGGAATCCTCTCTGTGTGGTTATCATCTCCGTAAACTCCGCCGAAAGATCAACGTTGGACATTTCCAGAACACCTGTCTTGAATGAACCCGCACCGTCTGCGGTGATATCCTTACCTATTCCGTCGAACTGACCCGAGTTCATGGTCGTCTGGTAAAGGTTCTCTCCCACCTTCTCAAGACCCGAGGGATTCGAGAAAGCAGCCGATGCTATCTGGCCGAGCAGCTTTGTTGTACCGTTATCGTAGGTAGCATAGATCTTACCGTCCGCCTGTACAGCCACTCCCGACATGTCTCCCACCTTACGGCCGGCGTAATTACCGTCGTAATTACCCGATGTGCCGTATACGGTAGATGTACCGTTATTGTCATACATGGTTGATGTATCAAGAGCTATGTTGATATCCTTTGTCATGCTGTCGAGATTAACCGACAGAGCCGGCTTTGCCTCAGAATCATTGGCGTATTCATTTGAATTGGGAGGTGTGTCTCCCGTTGAATAGCCCTTGTATACACCGGTCTCGGTATCGTAGGTAAGATAAATGTTCTCTCCTCCGGCTATCGAACCATAATCTGCTATGCTCCCGCCTTCCGGAACTATGGATTTATTTGTCGTGGATGCTATGATATCAGTAAGCTGAAGCCTGTAAATACCATCCTGATATGTTGTCTTGGTATCTCCCGAGCCCTGATAATTATATAACGAGAACTTGGCAACATATGAATAACCCTGCTCGTCATAGAACGAGATGTTCATTATCTGTCCGCTCGAGGAAGAAAGCGCTGTCGAGTTCTTGTCAATGATACCGGTGATATATGCTTCCGTTGTCTGTTCAGGCTCGGATGTCATATTTTCAGGTGACATTACCTTAAGCTTTGAAACGGTATCAACCTTTATCGTACCCGGATTTCCCGGATCCTCCTGCCATCCCATTACATTGAAGCCGTTACTGGTCATTGCCAGATTTCCGTTGCCGTCAACGTAGAACGAACCGGCTCTTGTGAAATAATTCTGCGAACCGTCGTTAACGATAAAGAAATTGTTTCCGGTTATCTGAATATCGAACGGGTTACCTGTCGACTGTGATGCACCGGATGTTGTAATACTCGTATTTATCGCACCCGTACTTACGCCGAGGCCGACCTGCTTGGCATTGATACCCGCTCGTCCGGTCTTTTCATTCGCACCCGAAGCACTGCTCGAAGTCTGGTACATAAGCTCCTGAAAAGTCACATTGCTTGATTTATATGCAACCGTATTAACGTTGGCAATATTGTTACCAATTACATCCATCTTATTCTGGTGTGTCCTAAGACCTGCAACACCGGAAAAAAGTGATCTCATCATAATTAATGACCTCCTTTACTGTTGATTATCCCTTCTGTCATTCGGGGATATGCAAGCCTCCCTAAGGTCCGGCTTTATACTATTACGGCTCCGTCAATATTTGTAAACACATTCTCCTTAACCTCGTTCTCATTGAGTGCGGTTATGACCGTGCTGTTCTTAACATTAACTATAAAAGCCATTTGATCCATCAGTACCAGCGATTCATTGATTCCCTTCTCGTTTGCTTTCTGCATCCCTGCGTTCAGCCTGTCTATCTGACTGTCAGACAGCTCTATGTTTCTGTCCTGCAGCCTGTATGCAGCATGCTTTGAAAACTTTAGGCTGTTCAGCACCTCGTCGAAATCCTTCGGCTCAGTCCCGCTGTTTTCCGTCCGTTTCCCCTGTTGTTTTAAATAAGTATCCGTTACCTGTTCAATGGAAGGGAATTGTCCGTTCATTATCTTCATCGGTATTCCTCCTCGCTTTAATAGGTATCCCCCTTCTTATACTTCTCCGGTCTTCTTTTCAGATTCCTCGGCGGCAAGTGCTTCCTCCTGCTCCTTTTCGGTATTAAGAAGCTGTGCCATTCTCTCTGCGTACTGCTTATATCTGCTTACGCTGTTGCTGTCGAGATAGTTTTTCTGATACGGGGACATATCGTTATACACATCCGTAAGATTCTGAACAACATCCTTGAAATCCGTTGTCAGGCTGTTTATGGCCGGAAGCTTGTTGACACTGTTTTTAAAATCGTTTGCCAGATTAAGCGCATTACTGTAATTCTCATCCACTACAGAATCGAGGGTCTCTATTCCGTACTTCTGTCCGTTTATATTAAGGAATGCCTTGCTTCCTTCCTGTGATACGAAATCAACCTTACCCTGAACATATACGGGATCTCCGGATGCGCCTGTTGATTTAACTATTACCTCCTTGCCGACAAGGCTTGTCGCTCTCTGCAGATCCATATTGGATGACAGATTATTCATAGCCTCCAGCTCCGAGAACTGTGCATACTGCGAAATATACTCGGTATTCGAAGTAGGTTCCATGGGATCCTGATACTTCATCTGAGCCACAAGCAGCTGGAGAAACGCATCCTTGTCCATTGCGCTTGCCTGCTCCGAAGTCTTCTCGCTGATAGTCTTCTTGGTTCCCACTCTTGACTCCGACTGGACCAGCTCACCATTTACTACCGGTGCTGTCAATGACATCTCCATTACCTCCTTTCCCTTAATACAGACCACGCCGTTATGCCATGTAATCTACATTTCCGCCGTTCATGGCCATCATTTCGGCTGCCAGCTGTTCTTCTTCCGTCATTTCTTCAATGTCGTCTTCATTCAGATCATTTAAGTTGATACGTCTTCTTGCAGTTCGTCCTATAATCGGCGTATCGTTCTCTTTTCTTTCGCCATCCTGCGAACCGGTTCCCTGATCCGGGCCTCTGTCAAGGTCATAACCGGCTACGGTCACCTCGATGGCCTCAACCTTCTGACCCTGTTCTTCGAAGGTTTCAAGGAGCTGTACCAGCTGTGCTTCCAGTGCTGATTTAACCGTCTCGTTCTGAACCTGGAGGTTTGCCGTTATAACTCCGTTATTTGAGGCAATCTGAAGGTTTACGGTACCCAGGCTTGCAGGATGAAGCTGAAGCTCCATGGTCGTAGTGTCACCGTTTATATTTAACCTTATATTATCGGTAACCTGTCTGAGTATTTCTTCCCTGTCAGCATAAACGCTTCTGTATTCAGTCTCGGGAACAGCCGCTTCATTAACCGCGGGCTGCTGCATTTCCTGAGGCTGCATTGCATTCTGCATTCCGCTTTCCGCCTGACCATCCTTTGACTGGGAAGCCTCCTTGCGCTGTATCGAAGCCTGAGCCGCAAGACTTCCGTCACCCGTACCGGCCGTTTCTTCAGAGCCAGTAAGGGGTGCATCCGGTCCCATCTTTACCGCGTTTCCCGGTAGCGCATTCTCATCAGCTGTGCCTATAGCAGCCTCCGATCCCGCACCGAAATCCTCAATGTCATTTAAGAGCCCGGCAAGCTGTTCATCCGTGATCCCCAGTTCGTCCGCAAGTTCACCCAGCGAGTTTTCCAAAAGTCCGGTCACATTTCCGATACTGTTAAGCAGTCCCTCGTTTGTAATAAGAACCATCGGATCCTGTTCACCCGAAAGCTCAAGCATAAGGCTTTTTATGTTGTCCGGATCCAAAAGATCCGCTGCCGTTAACCCAAGGGCCGACATGGCCTCTTCGAGCTGACTGTCGTCTACCGAAAGCTCATCCTTAACAGCATCTTTTACCTTATCGGCTATACCTTCTGCCTTCTTTACGGCCTTTGCTTTCCCGTCACTTTTACCGGCTCCGGCAGTATTAACATCATCCTTTGGTGTCTCTTCGGGAGCCTTTGCCTTTGCCGTATCCGTTTTCTTTATCTGTTTTGCAATATCGCCGGGAGCGATCTGCTTAAACGTGCGGCTTTCCGTTCCCGCAGCTGTATTGCCTGCGCCTTTTCCGGCAGCGTCTGACATTGCCTGTGCGAACAGATCCCTGCCTGCTTCTGCCTTACCCGGCATATCCACTCCCCCGGGTGCCATATTGAAGAATGACGTAACATCTGATATCTTCGTCGTTCCCATATTCTCCTCCTTTCTTTAACAGCTCCCGCTGCTTTTAGACAGTCACAAACCTGCCATAAGGTATATCGGCCGGTTCCGTCAAAATAATTAGCCCGATTTGATTTTTGCGGCATTTTACTCAGGATCCATCATTTTCGTCAGTCTCGAAGCGATCTCGGGATCCATTACATTAAGTATCTTTGCCCTGCTGCTTGCATCCATTGCCTTCAGTATCCTTGCCACAAGGTCCAGATTACCCTTCATCTCCTCAAACACCTTGGCAGCGCTCTTGGGCTTCATTTCAGTATATGCCTTGACATAATCCGAGATTTCCTGATCCTCCGCCATCTGCTGGACCACCTGTTTATACAGATATGCCGCATTTTCGGGATCTATGCTCTCATAATAGGTCCTGTAATTGGATATATCCGGAGCCTCATCCGCGAAAACAACCTCTTCATAGAATTCAGTCTTAAGCTTCTGGAACTCTATCTGGGAATTTTCAAATGTCTGTAGCCTCTTTATCTCTTCCTTGAGCGATGCTATCTCTTCGGAATTGTCTACAGCCGGTTTGGCTTCCCGGGCTGCCTTAAGCTCCTCATTCTCGGCTCTCAGTCTCTCGATCTCTGCCATTGCCGAATTCAGATCCCTGAATTCACGCTCCTCCTCGACATATACATCCTTTGCCGGAAGGACTTTATTGATGACCGGGACATTCTGCAGTACCGGTGCCAGTATGCCGGAACCGAAGCCGCCCACATCAAGCTTGATGAGCAGGCACAGTATCGCGAGCCATATGATGACAATAAAAAAAGTAATGAGAGCCATTGACAATGATCCCTCATCCTCGTCGTCTTCCGCATCAAGATACATGGTCCCGTTATCCGTTACACGTGCGTCAAATCCGCCTTCCTTTGCTCTTTTCTTTGCTTCCTTAAGCTCTTTGTTTTCTCTTTTTTTTCTTTCTTTTTCCGATTCTTCCTGATCGGCTACAACTACCTCATCTGCCATTATTGTCTCCCCTGTCTGTATCCCTTACGGTCTGTTCGTTATGAACCGAACCTGTAGCTCGTAAGCTCATCCACTTCCTTGCTTTCCGCCGTTGCGACATCTGTTTTGAACTGCTCAAAAGCGTTCTCCTTCAGCTTTTCGTGTGTCTTCCTCTCCTGCATTGCTTCCTGCAGTCTGTCCCTTGCGATATCTACCTGTTTCCTTGCCTTTTTAACGTTATTTTCCTGCTGCTGCTTATAGTATTTCATCATTTCAACAGCCTCTGACACATATGCTATTTCCTTCATATCAAGCATGCCGGTGTACAGCTCCTTAAGCCTGGCTTCATACTGCTGCCTCCGTACCTCCAGCCTTTCAAGCTTCTCCTCCTCTTCGGCAAGGACGGAATTCGCGACCGCATACTCATTCCTGGCCTGCGTTTCAAGCTTTTCCTTTATATCCAGTATATTCTGCATTTTGTAGAAAAACTTAGCCATTTAGAAAATCTCCGATAATAACTTAATCTCATCATCAAAAGAGTACTTGGTATCAACATCCTGGCACAGATACTCGTTTACACTGTTTATCTTCTCTATCGCATAATCAATGCTGGGATTGGCTCCCGATTTATATGCCCCGATATTAATAAGGTCTTCCGCCTCGTTATAGGTGGCCAGTACATTTTTGAGCTTTCCTGCCATAGCCTTATGCTCCTTTGAAGCTATCTGGCTCATACACCTTGAAATGCTCTGCAGTATGTCTATTGCGGGATAGTGGTTCTTATGGGCGAGCTTTCTGTTAAGCATTATATGTCCGTCCAGGATTCCTCTTGCCGTATCTGTTATCGGTTCATTGAAATCATCACCGTCTACAAGAACCGTATACAGCCCTGTTATGGATCCCTTATCCGAATTTCCCGCTCTTTCAAGGAGCTTGGGCATTTCGGCGTAAACACTCGGCGGGTACCCTCTTGTTACCGGGGGTTCTCCGCTCGCGAGGCCTATTTCACGCTGTGCCTGCGAGAATCGTGTAAGTGAATCCATCATCAGCAGGACATCCTTCCCCTGATCCCTGAAATATTCAGCGATAGCCGTTGCCGTCAGGGCAGCCTTTTTACGCATAAGGGCAGGCTTGTCGGATGTTGAGACAACAACGATGGAACGCTTCATGCCTTCCTCACCCATATCCCTCTCTATGAATTCACGTACCTCCCTGCCACGCTCCCCTATCAGGGCGATAACATTTATATCCGCCTTGGTATTTCTGGCAAACATTCCCAGGAGCGTACTCTTGCCTACTCCGGAACCGGCGAATATGCCTATACGCTGTCCCTTCCCGATCGTCATTATCCCATCCACTGCCTTTACGCCGAGCGGAAGGGGTGTATCTATTATCTTTCTGTCCATGGGATCCGGCGGCATGGCCTCTACCGGATATCTGACAGCCGTCTTTACCGTTGTTCCGTTGGTAGGCCGGCCCAGTCCGTCAAGGCACTGCCCAAGCATCTCCTCTCCCACGCTTACCGAAAGAGGATAGCCGAGATTCTCCACGATACATCCGAAGCCTATACCGTCGGTCGTATCGCAGGGCATAAGAAGTGTTCTGTTATCCCTGAAGCCGACGACCTCTGCAAGGACGAACTTATCGTCTTCTTCGCTGATGGTTATCTTACACAGATCGTTCAGGCTTGCATCGGGACCCAGTGATTCTATGGTAAGACCGACAACGTTTACCACCTTGCCGAGTCTTTTGTAAAAGACTTTTTCTCTGAGTCTGAGATATTTTGAAAGATTTAAATCAACCATGCTTTTCCTCCGTCAGACGAAGATGCTAACTTTTTTGATAGGATAAAAGCATAAGCTCCTTCTTCAGAAGTTCCAGCTCCGTTCCGATACCGCAGTCATAAATGCCGCCCTCCGACTCAATAAAGCATTCCGACTGTCTGAGCGTAAGGTCCTCAATAACCTCTATCGTATCCGTACTTCCGAGGCCCTCGGTCAGCTGGTCCTTCCTGTCATTTATATACTCGTAATCCGCCTTGGACACGTGGATTATAAAGTTCTTGCCTCCCTCAATGTTTCTGACGGTATCATGCAGGAGATTAAGCATGATCTCCCTGTTTGATGAAAGCGAAACATGAAAAATATGTTCAAATATATCGGTTATGGCATCGACAAGCAGCGGTTCCATTTCCTCAAGCTTCTTTTCATATTCCTCCTGAAGCTGTTCCTCCCTTGCCTTAAGCTCCCGCTCCTTTTCCGATACTATTTTTATTCCTTCCGCATTACCCTTTTGATATCCCTCGGAGTAGCCCTGCTCCGATGCGGCGGCTTTAATGGATTCAGCCTCTTGATTTGCCGCCTCCAGTATCCTTCCCGCTTCTTCGCGTGCGGCTTCAATGAACTCTCCGGGGTCATCCTGAGTCACCAAAGAAACCCCTTCGTCAGACGGATAATTCCGGTTATCCTCATCTTCGGGGTAATCACCTTCGGATTCATCTGAGTATTCCACTCTCTCCGGATGTCCTACCGTATTGTCGCCAAGAAGCATATCCAGCTGTTCTGCATTAAGTCCGGCCTTGAAGCCCGAGAACTCCTCCTCGTCCCCGTCATCATAATCCGGCACCTGAACGGACAGTTCGTTTAACTGCTGAAGTCTCGATGCAATGAGTTCATTGGAATCAATAACCCTCTTTTCTTCTTTCTTGACAACATAATTAGACTTCAAAAGATTAGACAACTATCTCATCACCTCCGCCTCGCGATATAACGATCTCTGCCGAATCCTCAAGTCTTCTGATAACATTAACTATCTTCTGCTGTGCTTCTTCAACATCCTTCATACGCACAGGTCCCATAAATTCCATGTCTTCCCTGATCATTACCGCAAGACGTTTACTCAGGTTATTGAAGATAGCATTCTGAACCTCTTCATTCGCACTCTTAAGCGCTATGGCAAGGTCTCCGTTATCAACATCCCTGAGAACTCTCTGTATTGCACGGTCATCAAGAAGAAGGATATCCTCAAATACGAACATTTTCTTCCTGATCTCTTCCGCAAGTTCGGGCTCGTCGATCTCGAGAGTCTCCATGATATGCTTCTCTGTACTTCTGTCAACCGTATTGAGAATTTCAACAACGGAATCGACACCGCCGATAACCGTATAATCCTGATTCACGAGTGATGCAAGCTTAGTCTCCAATATACGTTCAACCTCCTTGACAACATCAGGCGAGGTTCTGTCCATAAGCGCAATACGCTTGGCGACATCAGCCTGCCGCTCGGGCGGAAGCGCTCCCACTATCATTGCCGCCTGCGAAGCACTCAGATAGGACAGTATAAGAGCAATGGTCTGCGGATGTTCATCCTGTATAAAGTTAAGAAGCTGTGATGCCTCCGTTTTCCTGATGAACTCAAAGGGCTTAACCTGGAGTGAAGCGGTAAGCTTGCCGATAACATCCATGGCCTTCTCTTCACCGAGAGCTTTCTCCAGGAGCTCCTTCGCATAACCGATACCTCCCTCGGCAATATACTGCTGGGCAAGACATACCTGATAGAATTCCTCCAGTACCTGTTCCTTTACCGCTGGTGTTACGCTTCTTGTATTGGCTATTTCAAGGGTAAGGTCCTCTATTTCCTCTTCCTTGAGGTATTTGAATATTTCCGCCGAGCGTTCGGGCCCAAGTGCTATAAGAAGTATGGCTCCCTTCTGTACTCCCGACAGCTCCTCATCATATGATGCCGCCGCCATGATTACCCCCAATCTCCGGTCAGCCAGTTACGCAGCAATGCTGCCGCCGCATCCGGATTCTCATCAACAAATTTCTCAACCAGAAGCCTGACCTCGGATTTATTGTCAAGCTCTATATCCTCAAGCATCGGCTGCTGTTCCTGTGTCGTTTCAAGAAGATCCTCAACCGAAAGCTCTTCCTCCTGTTCGATGACCGGCTTCTCCCGTCTCAGGCTTGTAAACACTACTACGGCCAGAAGTGCCAGTATTATGACGATCAGCGCTATCTGTGCAATATCGGAAGCAGTCATCTGTGTACCTTCATCAGCCTGGAAGATAGGCACATCATAAGCTATTATGGATATCCTGCCCGCCGGGATACCGGTAGCCTGTGATATATGAGTGATGTATGTATCGTCCACTTCCCTCGGTACCATATCGCTGTTTGCGGCTATGAACTCATCGAAGCTTATCCCGTCGAGCGCTCCGCTCTGCTTAAGATCGCTTTCCTTATAAATAACATAGTGTGATGCCGTTACCGCGATCGATGACTCGTCATATTTTATCGAGCCGCCGGGTGTTGATTTATCGGTTATCTTTTCACTGGGCAGATAATCCCTGGCTTCCTCCGCCACACTGTAATTGGAATTCGCACCGTTCTCCATTACATAGGTGGTATTCTCCTGGTTGGTATCGGTTCCGGGTACTCCGGCTACTCCGCCCGTACCTTCCGCCTCATAGGTATTCTCATGTGAGATCACATTTGTGCCGTTTTCATCAGCCTGCGTATATGTATGCTCTGTCTCGTTTGTGGATGAAAAATCAAATACCAGATTGGTCGCAACCTTTACATCCTCAAATATAGATCCGAGGAACAGATTGGTCACTTCCTGTTTTACAAGCCTCTCTGCCTCTGCCTTCAGGGCAATCTGATTGGACGTGTTTATGGAGCCGGTCCCGTCGGCCGCCGCATCGGCTCCCGAAAACAGGAGCTTACCCTGTGAATCCAGAATGGTAATGTTGTCGGTTGTTTTATTTCCAAGGGCCGTAGCTATATTCTTGGCAAAATTCTCTGCCACTCCCGCGCCGAGCTCCTCTTCGAGTTCAAGAACAACGCTTGCATACGATTCCTCTTCCTTCGCGAGAAGGGTTCCGTCATTATCGGGGATCGAAAGAGTTACATAAGCCTTCTTTACCGCAGACTGGGCTTCCATTATGTCCTCAAGGTGCCCCTCCTGATACAGCTTGTAGGTTTTCTGCTTATCGGACTCCGTTGCCGAAAAACCGCCGCCAAGCGCAGCGTCCAGGCTGTAGCTGTCCGCAGGAATACTGTTCGCGCCAAGCAGCAGCGTCGCGGAAGCGATATTTTCCTTGAGCACCGATATGATAAGTCCGTCATCTGTTACTCTGTACGGTATCCCGTCCCCTTCCAGAAGGCTTATGATCTCCGAAGCCTGCTTCGTGGATTCACAGGTTATGAGCGTTTCATACACCGGTCTCGTAAGTACCGTCGCAAGCACAGCAAGCGCTACAACCACTCCGGCCGCAACGCTTATTATTATTGTCTTCTGTTTTGTTGTGAACTTATTCCACCACTCGAGTATCCTCTGTGGTATCTCTCTCAATCTGTCAATCATTCTATCATCTCCCCCTTAACACTTTCCGTAAAGCTTCCCGCTCATGCCCTGCGGAATAACCGAACTGACAGATCCGTTTAATGGTAAATGCCGTTTCCGGGCATTTACGGCAGGTTTATGTCAGATCTGTATCTGCATTATTTCTTTATACGCATCTATGAATTTATCCCTCAGCGCAACCGTATATGAAAGAGCGGTTGATGCCTTGGCGGCCGCTATCGCAAGATCATGTGTGTTCTCCGATATGCCAAGGGCGAACTTAATCTCCTCCTCCTCTGACTTGTTCAGAAGATCGTTGGTCTCATTTATATTGCTGAGAGCAGATCGGAACAGTGATTCAAAGCTCTGCTCCGTCTGAGGCGTCCTGGTCGAAGCCCTGCCTGCCGCAGCTGCGACAGCTCCCGAATTAACATTTAATAATGAAGTGATATCCATGTCCGTTCCCTCCCCGTTTTAAGCTGAACATCTTCCGTTACGGCCTGTGCGGTCCTCTCTCATGCCTGTGCCCTTCAAGCCCTTAAGGCTGTCAGCTCTGGCCGATATTCAGTCCCTTCATGGCCATTGATTTTGATGACGTAAAAGCTGTTGCATTGGCCTCATAAGCCCTGGTTGCATCGATCATGTTCGTCATTTCGGTAACGATATCAACATTCGGATACCATACATATCCCGCATCATCGGCATCGGGATGCGAAGGATCATACACTCTCTTCATTTCCGAGAGATTATCCTCGTATATATGACTGACCCTGACACCGTCCCCGACATCCATTCCCCTGCTCTTTGCAAAGATAGTCCCAAAGGATGTGGGGTCCGTGGTCTTTTCATGAAAAGTCACTATCTTTCTTTTATACGGTGTACCGTCTTCCGTTCTTGTTGTATTTGCATTGGCCACGTTCTGGGATATTATATCCATCCTGTAACGCTCGGCCGTCATACCCGATGCATTTACACCGAATGATTTAAAAACGCTCATAAGAACCCTCCTTTCAGCCCGCTGTCTGTTTATTCTTTACTTTATAACAGACTTGAGATTCTTAAACTCCTGATCTATGCTCTGGATCAGACCGTTATACTTGATCTGATTCGACGCAAGCTCCACATTCTCCGTATCTATATCGACATTATTCCCGTCAAGCCTGTATGAGAAAGCACTGTGATCAAGATAAGTCCTCGGGTCTATATGTGACAGTCTGCCATCCGAATTAAGTGCATCAACCTTTTTGTCAAGGCTTATATACTTTGAAGACCTGAGCGCATGTTTAAGCTCGGTCTCAAACGATACATCCTGTCTTTTATAATTAGGGGTATCTACGTTAGCGATATTGTTCGATATGGCATCATTACGAAGCCATGAAGCATCAGCGGCCTTCGAGAGGACGTTGATATAGCTATAGACATTTGAATTTATCATTTATACTCACCTACCCTTCTCTATTATAATAAAAATCGTTAAAAACACAAGGATATTTTTCAAAAACACACAACATATGGTATAAACCTCCGGCCACGGATCAAAATACCTGTAAAAAAGAACAAACGGACCTGCCTGACCTGCAAATCCGTTTGTAATCCCTGCAACTCCGTTTATCGGGTGTGGCTTATTCTATTTTTTACGTTTCAGTTCCTCTATTTCATCAAAGATGACCGGATTAAGCACCTTAATATAGGTACCCTTCATTCCCGATGATCTTGACTCAATAACTCCCGCACTCTCGAATTTGCGAAGCGCGTTAACGATGACCGAACGTGTTATCCCAACCCTGTCGGCTATCTTGCTTGCAACCAGAATGCCCTCATTTCCGTCAAGCTCATCAAATATGTGGATTATGGCCTCCATCTCCGAAAAGCTGAGAGTTCCGATCGCCGACTTGACTACCTGGAGCTTCCTGTTCTCCTCCGCACTCTCTTCATTGACCGCTCTTAGCATCTCGAGTCCCACCACAGTAGAACCATACTCACACAATATTATATCGTCAATAGTGTACTGTTCCTTAACCTTATAGATAAATAATGTTCCGAGACGTTCTCCGGCAATATCGATAGGAGTAACGATAGCCTGGTATTTATTGCTCTCAGACACCTCAAAGCCTAGTGTTTCAAGATTCACATCCTCTTTTGTTGAAAGAACCCCCAGGAGACGCTCATTAAGCATATGATCTATGATACCGCCCACCTCATATTTCAGCAGGCCGTCTATCTCTCCTATATCCTCTCTCGCGCCGGTACCGAGGATCTTCCCTTTTTTGCTGATGACCAGTACGTTTGACTCGAGTATATCCTTAAGCACATCGCAGATATCATTGAACACAACCTTGCTGGAGCTGTTGTTGTGCAGAAGCTTCTGAATCATTCTTGTTTTATCTAATAACTGAACACTACTCATCCGATACCTCCGGAAATCATTTTCGAAATAGTCACAATTATTGTAACAACTTTTACAACATATAAATCATAACACAAGCAGGCGTGATAATCAATCTTTATCGCGCCTGTTTGTAGAATATTTTTTATTTTTTTTACAATTTTCTAACTATTTGTTCTCGTGCGTGAACTATTCAGAACTCACATTCATATACAGCTTTAAGCCTTTGGCTTATCCATAATGTTTCCGCATTCCGGATCTATACACTGAAGCCTCGATCCTTTTTCAACCGTCATGCCGCCGCACTTGCTGCATTTAACAGCCGACGGACGCTGCCATGACATAAACTCGCAGTTCTGCCCGTCCTCACACCCATAGAATCTTCTGCCCTTTTTGGTCTTTCTGACAACAATATCTTTACCGCATTTGGGACATTTGATACCGATCTTCTCAAGATAAGGCTTGGTGTTCCTGCACTCCGGGAATCCCGGACAGGCAAGGAACTTACCGTGCGGCCCGTATTTCAGCACCATGTTCCTTCCGCACACATCACATATCTCGTCTGTGACCTCATCCCTTATCTCTACCTTCTGAAGCTCCTTCTCGGCTTCCACCACAGCCTCATCAAGATCGGGATAGAAATTCCTGATAATCGTTTTCCAGTCTACGGTTCCTTCTTCAACATTATCAAGAAGCATTTCCAGATTAGCCGTAAAATCCTTATCCACTATACTCGGAAAAGCCTCAACCATCATACGGTTCACCACTTCGCCAAGCTCTGTCACGAAAAGATTCCTGCCCTCTTTTATAACATATCTTCTCGCAAGGATGGTTGTTATCGTCGGTGCATAGGTCGAAGGACGTCCGATACCCAGCTCTTCCATTGCCCTTACAAGCGTAGCCTCGGTATAATGGGCAGGTGGCTGCGTAAAATGCTGCTTTTCATCAATATCTGCAAGCGTCAGTACCGAATCCTTGCTTATTTCCTCAGGTAACCTGTCCTCTGACGCCTCTTTGTCATCATCCTGCGTGTATACGCACATGAATCCGTCAAAGACAGGCTTTGAAGCGGAAGACCTGAACCTGTGACCGCCCGACTCAATGACCACTGCCCTGGTTTCATATCTTGCAGGCTGCATCATGCTTGCCGCAAAACGTTTCCAGATAAGCGTATACAGTCTGTACTGGTCTCTTGTAAGTGATTCCTTAAGTACTTCGGGAGTCCTGTTGATATCCGTCGGTCTTATTGCTTCATGAGCATCCTGTATCTTCTTCCCGGTCTTTCCGCCGGCTGTCTGCTCACCTGCATATGCTTCACCGTATTTTTCTTTTATATATTCCCTGGCGCCTGCTGCCGCTTCGTCCGCGACACGGGTTGAATCGGTTCTGAGATAGGTTATTACGCCGACCGTTCCGTTTCCCTTTATGTCGATTCCCTCATACAGCTGCTGTGCCAATCTCATGGTCTTCTGCGTGGAGAAGTTCAGGACCTTGCTGGCCTCCTGCTGTAACGTTGAGGTTGTAAACGGAAGCGGCTGCTTCCTTATCCTCTCTCCCTTTTTAATTTCGGTTATTTTAAAGGTTTCGTTCTTAATATCCTCTATTACGGAATCAAGCTCTTTCTTCGAAGATATCTCCCCGGCCTTTTCACTGCTTCCGGTATAATGAGCTGCGAAAGGTTTCTTCATCCCCTCAGGGGTAAGATTAACGCCAAGCGTCCAGTATTCACGCGGAATAAACGCATTTATCTCGTCCTCCCGCTCACAGATTATCCTGAGCGCGACGGACTGTACTCTTCCGGCACTTAAGCCTCTCTTAACCTTGGCCCACAGAAGCGGCGATATCCTGTACCCGACCATTCTGTCAAGTATACGTCTCGCCTGCTGCGCATCAACAAGATTCATATCAATGCTTCTTGCGTTTTTCAGAGACTCCTTAACCGCGGATTTGGTGATCTCATTAAAGGTTATTCTGTACACCTTCTTATTCTCAAGCTTCAGTGCATAAATAAGATGCCACGATATGGCTTCTCCCTCACGGTCAGGGTCGGTTGCAAGATAGATCTTATCCGCCTTCTTCACTTCCTTCTTAAGCGAGGCAACCAGGTCACCCTTTCCTCTGATCGTTATATACCTGGGTTCATAATCATGTTCCACATCCACGCCCAGACTGCTCTTTGGCAGATCTCTCACGTGGCCGTTGCTGGCCATTACCTCATAATTGGATCCCAGAAACTTTTTGATCGTCTTAACCTTAGCCGGCGACTCGACTATAACAAGATTCTTACTCATATTTCTTCCTCATGCTAAAGCTTATCCAGTATTTCTTCATCTGTCTGACCGGTAAGTCCCGGGCCGGTCATGACATTAAACAAGCCCTACCATATCATAAAAGAAATTGAATTTCAAGATAAAAATCTCAACCCTCTTTCCGTCCTCTCTCCGTTTTCCTGATGTCCGGTACCGGTTTCATCCCCCGCAATACAGGTTCTCATACGGCTGAACAGTCCCTCGTACGGACATAATATCCTTTGCCCGTTTCAGCGGCCAGACCCTTGATGCCAAGCTCTACAAGAGAGCAGATAACATCCTTAAGTTCAAGACCTGAAGCTTCGGAAATATCGCCAATACTCCTTGCATAAGGTTCAAGAAGCTCGTAAACCCTCTTTTCGTTCTTCTCAAGCTTAACCTCCGGCCGCTTTCTCGTTTTCCTGTTGTTGTCAAATGATTCATCGAGCATGTACATTATGTCTTCCGCACTTAGCACAGGCATGGCTCCCTGCTTTATAAGCTTATTGCAGCCCGTGCTTAAGGGATCCGTTATCCGTCCCGGGACAACCGTAACCTCCCTTCCCTGTTCAAGCGCCATGTCCACGGTTATCATCGTTCCGCTCTTCTCCCTTGCCTCTACTACCAGCAGGATATCCGCAAGACCGCTTATTATCCTGTTTCTTGGAGGAAACAGTCTTGCCGACGG
The DNA here is from genome assembly GCA_017450065.1 of Lachnospiraceae bacterium. GTDB lineage: Bacteria > Bacillota > Clostridia > Lachnospirales > Lachnospiraceae > UBA2868. The sequence continues at coordinate 42,945 of JAFSYI010000083.1, read as the reverse complement.
TCTGGTATATATCCCGTATTCGGACAATACTCCTCCATTCTCCTTTAATCTTTCATACAGCACCCTGTTTGATGCGGGATAGCAGGTGTTGACCCCGCATCCCAGCACAGCATAGCTCCTTCCCCCTGCATTAAGCGCCGCCTCCTGTGATATTCCGTCAATCCCGTAGGCCATTCCGCTGACGATCGCCACGCCGTATCCCGCAAGATCCGAAGATAAGCGTCTTGCCATCATCCTTCCGTATTCCGAGCAGTTCCTCGCGCCGATAACGGCAACACAGTATACGTCATCCTCCGGGAGACTTCCCATACAGAAAAGGCCGAAGGGATACCCCTGTGTCCTCTTAAGCCGCCTGGGATACCGGTCGTCATAATACGGTATAAATCCGATATCCATTCCAAGCAGCTTCTCATATTCCGCATCAATATCCCAGTTCTGTCTCTTTCTTATTATGTCCTCCGCATATTTTTCACTTATCCCTTCTATAGTGATAAGCTCCTCACGGTCCATCTCATACAGTCTTTTAGTCCCGCCCGCGGACAGTGCTGTCTTCCTGACGCTTCCCGGACAGGCTCTGTCCATGCCCGCCCACCAGTAGTCATATTTTATCTGTTCGGTATCATCCATAAGTGTTCTCCTTCTATATTATATATGAATTATTCAGAAACATGGCTTCGCTCAGATGTTCCTTTTCTATATCATCCGCGCCCGCAATATCGGCTATTGTTCTTGCCACCTTTAGTATCTTGTTATATGATCTGGCCGATATATCCAAACGTTCCAGAGCATCCGAAAACCATTCCCTTACATCATCCGGCAATCTGCAGAATCTCCCGGTTTCTTCCGCTCCCATCTGGGAATTAAACAGGATCCCGCTCCCCTCAAACCTCATCCTCTGCCGTTCATGAGCTGCAATAACCCTTTTCCTTACATCCCCGGACGCTTCCGAGAGCTTCTCGTCCATCATGCACTCATAGGACAGCCTCTCAACATCAACGCATATATCCATTCTGTCAAGAAGCGGTCTGCTGAGCCTGTTAAGATACCGTTTCCTTTGAGGGACCGTGCAGGTACATCTGCTCAGATCCGGATATGCTCCGCACGGACACGGATTCATTGCCCCGACAAGCATGAAATCGGCCGGAAATACATAGGTTCCCTGATTTCTCGCAACGGTGATGCTCCTGTCCTCAAGCGGCTGACGCAGCACCTCCAGGGTGTATCTTGAGAATTCAGCCATCTCATCCAGGAACAGAACACCGCGGTGTGCCAGTGATATATTACCCGGTCTCGGATACACTCCTCCTCCGGTCATTGCCACATCCGTCACCGTATGATGCGGGCTTACAAAAGGTCTTTCTCTCATAAGGCGCCCCGAGCTTTTGAGCAGACCGGCAACAGAGTATATACTGAGGACCTCAAGTGCCTCCTCCTTGGTAAGAGGCGGAAGGATCGTCGGGATGCATTTGGCCAGCATTGATTTACCGGCTCCGGGCGCCCCGACCATCAGCATGTTATGCATTCCACCTGCCGCTATCTCCAGTCCCCTTCTCGCAACCTTCTGGCCCTTCACATATTTAAGGTCACAGCCGCCATATGATATCCCGTTCCCCGTTTCGGTACTTATACTCCCGCATGGTTTTACATCAAGCTCTCCGTTAAGGTATTCAACGATCTCCCTTATATCGTGAACCCCTATAATATCCACATCATCGGCCATCGCTCCCTCTTCCCGGTTTTCATAGGGTATTATGCATCTTCTTATCCCCATGCTCCTTGCCTTTATGACCATAGGCAGTATACCGTTTATTCCGGTCACATCCCCGTTTAACATAAGCTCGCCCAGTATGATGGTATCACGTGGGATTTCCTCCCTGACCTCTCCCATGGCAGACAGTATCGCAACTGCCATGGGCAGATCATATCCGGTTCCCTGTTTTCTTATATTTCCCGGCGAAAGATTAACGGTAATACGTTTAACCGGGAATGTAAAGCCCTTGTTCTTTAACGCCGTCCTGACCCTCTCTCTTGCTTCCCTGACCTCACCGGATAAATAACCGACAAGCTCAAACATAGGCATACCATCGGAAATGTCAGCCTCCACCTTAACACAGAAGCCTTCTATCCCGTGGATGCCGAATGACAATACGCTGCTAAGCATCATTCCTCCATATTCTTCTCATCATCTGAGATTTTCATAGTCCGTGTAACCGTCCGGTTACGTTAATTTACCAGGTGGGAATTAAATACAAAGACATGAACGTTCCGTTTGACTCTCCCTGTGCATGAGTCTCTTCTTCCGTTCAATCCTGTGAATTATATGTGCTCTGAGATTATATTATAAATACCGGAAAAAGTAAAGGGACGAAATAAGCTTTCGTCCCTTTGGTTCCAAACCCCGGTCATCCTGCATAATAATCTTCAAGGAAGCTCTCGAACTGAGGTATCGGTATCGGTCTTGAGTAATAATACCCCTGAGCTATATCGCAGTCGATCGAATCCAGGAAATCAAGCTGTTCCTTAGTCTCCACACCCTCTGCGATAACCTCGAGGCCTATCATTTTGGCCATTCGTACTGAGGATTCCACTATGATCTTGCCTCTTTCCGTCGACATTATCTCATCAAGGAAGAATCTGTCGATCTTCATGGTATCTATTGGAGCCGTACGGAGCATGTTGAGAGACGAATAACCCGAACCGAAATCATCCATAAGGATCTTAAAGCCTCTCTTCTTAAGTTCTCCCATATCCGAAAACAGCTCCGTAACATCCTCCATGAAGAGGTTTTCCGTTATCTCCACCTCAAGGTATCTGGTCTCGAATCCGTATTTTTTCACCAGATCTGTCAGCATATCCACTATATCCGTTTCCCCGATGTGCCTTCTTGAAACGTTAACCGAGATGGGAAGCATTATACCTCTTGCCTGGAGATCCACGATATATCGGCACGCCTCTTCCCACATGAAAATATCAAGCTTTGTAATAAATCCGTTGTCCTCAAACAGCGAAAGGAAATGCGCCGGTACCAGTATTCCCTTAACCGGATGTCTCCATCTTACAAGAGCCTCGGCTCCGCATATCTTTCCGGTTTTGATATTGATCTGAGGCTGGAGGAACATCTCGAATTCATGATTAAGAAGAGCCTTCTCCATCTCATTCTCGATCTCCGCCTGTTCGCGCATCTTAAGCCTTATAACATCATCATATACTGCGTAATTACTGAGTGCCGTACCTTTTATCTGCTTCTTGACCGCCCGTGCCCTGTCACACATAAGCCTGGCAGGAATGTTGGTGTCTACGATCTTGTAAATACCGTACAGCAGAGAGATCTGCGTGGGCAGATCCTTATGATTCCTCATACGCTCGCTCAGCCTTGTCATGAAATTAAGGATCTCCTGCTCACCGTCGTAGCTTAAGATAATGTTGAACATATCGGCCTGGTATCTGCAGGCATACAGAGTCTTCGGTAGTATGTCCTTGATCTGGTCGGCCATGACCTTAAGACATTTGTTTCCGACATCAATACCGTATCTGTCATTTATAAGCCTGAACTTATCAATATCAACGGACAGGATCGCCATATTCCTGTCTTCGTTAAGATGAACATACTGTTCCACCTTCTTGTAGAACGTATCCGGCTTATACAGATCCGTAACCGAATCAAAGTCAGCCCTGTATTCCATCTCCGCCTTTATCTTCATTTCGGCATCCACGTTCTGGAATGTTGCCAGATACCTTACCGGCTTATTGTTAAGTCCGTGAAGAGGCTGGATTATTATCGTATACCATATGGCCACATTGTTCCTGTTATACAGCCTGACAGTTGTCTTAACCGTCTGCTTTGATCTCTTTACTTCCTCGATAAATGACGCGAAATCCTCTTCATCATCCTCGTAAGGCGTGAGCATGTTTACAACAGACCATTCATCCGTCAGTGCTTTCTTGTCAATATTGAATATCTCATCAAACATGGGACATAAGTAATAGCTGCTGTCGGCAACGTAATACTCATACACCAGGATTCCGGTCATTTCGTTTACATTCTCATGGCGTTCGTTGGAAAGAGCCATATCCTTAAGAATTTCACTCTTCTGCTTCATGATCTCGTATTTGACCTTTGTCTCCATGTTCTCAAGCCTGTGCTTTATATATTCATTGACGTTAAGGAAAATTATAAGCACACGCTGGATGTTCTCATCCTGCATGACCGCATAAACGTTATACCATTCATATTCATTCTCAACATTGAGAAGCCTCACCTCACGGCACAAAAACGAATCTCCGAGAAGCCTTTCCTGCCTTAGGTATTTGGGATCGGTGATCTCCGTAAAAGTCCCCTTATCCGCAGAAAAAATTACATTCTCGGCAAAATATTCCCTGAGCATCTGGTAATTCTTTATCCTCTTATCCATGACGCTCTTTATGTTCTCTTCTTTTATCCTTATACAGCTGTTCTTCTCAAGATCGACATCCCATATGATATCCTGCATTGATATCACTGCATTCTGAACCCTGATCCTGCTCTCACTTATTTCCTCCTCCTGCTTCTTTATATTCTCTTTTACGGAAGCTATGAGGAAGATGCTCTTTCCGTTTCTTAAGCTTATGCGCGTTGTCCTGGACTGTACCGTACAGCGCATTGATGTTGAATAGATCTCCGAATCGTATAAGGACACACCGTTTCCCATCTGTTTTATCGGGCAGTCCTGACAGGGCTCGGTATAGCCCTTATTCTGGACATAACAGAGGCCTCCGGTCTCACAGTTAAGTCTTTCTCCCAGCATCTCGTTTCTGTAAAGCACGTGATAATTCTCATCAACTGCATAAGCCCAGCTGCACATGGGATCCAGGATATTGGAAACAAGCTCCATCTCCTTAGTGGTAAGTATCGGGTTTATATCCTGTTCGATACGCTCCATCTTTTCATTATAGAGCACATAATTATCCTTGCCGTTTCTCTTTGCATCCTGAAGCGCCCTGAGCGCCCTTTCACCCAGTAACTGCGCGCTTGCATCTTCACGGTTCATGATCGCAATTCCAAGGGACACGGTGACCACGCTGTCAAGCTCGCTCCATACGTCCCTGACGGTCTGGCTCACATATGCCGCTCTCTCCTCAAGGATGGAAGTATTTCTTATTCCCTTCATGAATATGGCGAACCGGTCATTCCCGACACGGCCTATTATATCCGATCCCCTGAACGCCCTCTTAAGTATCCTCGCTATCTCAACCAGCACCCCGTCCGCGCTGACGGATGTGTTGCGTTCCTTCCATTCATCGTAATCATCTATATCCACGAGCATAAGGTTGGGAATGGCCTCACTGTTCATGGTGGGAAGATATTCATCCACTAATCTGTTGAAGGCTTCACCGTTGAAAACATGCGTAAGGTTATCCTTGTTCTTTTCAAGCTCCTCACTGCCGCGTTTCTGCTCATCATCTATATATGTCATGGTCCCGTACAGCACATTATCGTTAAGCTCATACTCATCCCGGTTCCTGAACCTTCCCTTTAACTGATACCAGAAAAAATCTCCGGAAAAACCAAGGAACCTTATATATTCCATCTTGACCTTTCCGTCCTCGGGCGGCAGCGTGAAGAAGGATATGGCTTTTCTTATGTCATCACTGTGGATCTTGCCTCTTACGCTGATATTGGCAACAAATGATGCTATATTGTGTGACTGGGGTATATATTTATCTATATTATCGGAAAAATTAATGACGTCTCTTTTGAGATCATATTCAAAGACTATGATGTCGTTAAGATCCATTGCGTTCTGGAACAGATTTGCGTTGAGTTTATTCATGGCTGCACCCCCACTTTTGTCAGTACATGGATAATTAGATTATAAATGATTTGAGATATATTAACAACCTTTTTCCTACGTTAACAGCCGGAATTCACAGGATGAACGGGGATGTTATATCTTAAGGCACATAAAGTCAGGCAGACCGGTCATCCGTGGCAGGCTCAAGGAAACGTGAAAATACGTAATTTCCGTAATCCACTCCGTCTTCGGTCAGGCTTATATTCCCTTCGTTACGTTTAATAAGCCCGTCCCGTATAAGCTTTGTGAGCACGCTCCCGAAGCAGCCATCCACTGTAATCCCGAATCTGCTCAGGAATTCATCCTCTGATATTCCCCTGCTCATCCTCAGCCCTAAGAACATGAATTCTGCGATCCTGTCTGATCTGCCAAGCCTTACCTCCTCACTGAACCTGTCTGTCGTAGCCGGATCGCACATATATCCTTCCGTTTCCGCTTCATTCCTGAACCTGACATTGTTTATAAGCGAAGATGCACCTGCGCCAAGACCAAGATAATCCGTTCCGGTCCAATAAGAAGTATTATGCCTGCTTTCATGACCCGGTCTTGCGAAATTGGATATCTCATATCTTGAGTAACCGTATTTCGCAAGGTGCTCCACTGCGAAGTGATACATTGCCCTCTCCTCATCTTCTCCGGGCAGTCTTATCCTGTCCCCTTCATTTTCGTTTTCTGTCTCATCACCGGACTTTTCCGCATATTTCTCATAGAACGGCGTTCCCTCTTCGAGTATAAGACTGTATGCCGATATATGTTCGGGCGGCGTATCCAGTCCAGCAAGCGTATCTATGGTTTTTTCCAGGGATTCCATGGTCTGGTACGGTATCGCGGTCATGATATCCACATTTATATTTTCAAAGCCTGCCTCTCTCGCAGCATAGTAAGTCCTTTCGAAATCACTGTAGCTGTGTATACGCCCAAGTGCCTTAAGCTCCCTGTCATCGACTGACTGAAGTCCGATGCTGAGCCTGTTTATTCCGGACTGCCTGTATACAGCAAGCTTTTCCCGGGTAACGGTCCCGGGATTTACTTCTATCGTCACCTCTATATCTTTTTCAGGATATTCCGGCCTGCTCCCATTCCTGTCTCCGTTCAGGTTTCCTTTTTCGTTTATCTGTCCGAAACCGAATACCTTCTCCAGTGACCTGATAATCCTTTTGATATGCTTAGGATCTATAACGCTCGGTGTTCCACCCCCGATATAGACTGTCCTTACATCATACTCTCCCGCGTCAAAACGGAACTTCCCTTCACAGCCGTTTATCTCCCTAAGCAGCGCTTCAGTATATCTGCCATGCATATCCGGCCCTGCGGGCATGGACAGGAAGTCACAATATCCGCATTTCCTGACGCAGAAAGGTATGTGTATATATATTCCAAGTGGTTTCATTTAATCTCTCCTGTGATCATATTATAACACATGCTTCATTAGTGCTTCATCAGACAAAAACACATTTATATAAGATTTAAACATACCACTTGAAAACATCCGTTCGATTAAATATAATCATCTTATGAATGATTCCGGACGTTACTATATAGCAATCGATCTTAAATCCTTCTATGCCTCTGTCGAATGCGCGGACTTAGGACGCGATCCGCTGACCACGAACCTTGTGGTTGCAGATGTCAGCAGAACCGAGAAGACTATCTGTCTTGCTGTCTCACCCTCCCTTAAGGCTTACGGGATCCCGGGACGCGCAAGGCTTTTTGAAGTTGTAAGTGCGGTTAAGAAGATTAACGAACAACGGCTTAAAAGACTTGGCGACCATACCTTCTCAGGAAGCTCGGACGACTCGCTCTTACTTGCCTCCGATCCTTCGCTCAGGCTGTCATATATAGCGGCCAGGCCCAGAATGTCACGGTATATGGAGGTAAGCACGAAGATATATAACATATATCTTAAGTATATCGCACCCGAAGATATCCATGTATATTCAGTCGATGAGGTATTTATGGATGTCACCGGGTATCTTAAGATCTATGGAATGACGCCGCATGAGCTCGCAGTCACCATGATAAGGGAAGTGCTTACCGAAACGGGAATAACCGCAACCGCCGGAATAGGAACCAATCTGTATCTTTGCAAGATCGCCATGGATATTGTTGCCAAGCACGTTCCTGCTGACAGGGACGGCGTAAGGATAGCCGAGCTTGATGAGCAGAGCTACCGCAGACAGCTGTGGGACCACAGGCCTTTAACAGATTTCTGGCGGGTGGGCAAAGGCATTGCCCGTAAGCTTGAGCAGAACGGAATATATACGATGGGCGACGTGGCTGCCTGCTCTGTGGGAGGAGCCGGCGAATATCATAACGAGGAGCTGCTTTACAGGCTTTTCGGTGTAAATGCGGAGCTCCTTATAGACCATGCCTGGGGTTATGAGCCCTGCCTTATTTCCGATATCAAGGCTTATAAGCCTGAAACGAACTCCCTCGGGCACGGCCAGGTGTTAAAGGAACCCTATACGGCCGAAAAAGGGCGGCTTATCGTCTGGGAAATGGCTGATGTTCTGGTCCTTGAGCTTGTAAGCAAGGCACTTATGACAGATCAGATAGTTCTGACCATCGGGTATGATATCGAGAACTTAAAGGATCCCGCAAGAGCCAAAAGGTATTCGGGTGATGTGCACATCGATTATTACGGACGCGAGGTACCAAAACATGCCCACGGCACCGTCAATCTTAAGAAATATTCATCCTCCACTCAGGATATCCTTGAAGCCGTGATGGAGCTTTACGACCGTATAATTGACGGAAGCCTTCTTATAAGACGGATTAATGTGACCGCTAACAATGTGATAAGTGAACGGGAAGCTTCGGAACGGTCCAGATATGAACAGCTTGATCTGTTCACCGACTACAATACCCTGATCGAACAGGAGCAAAGGGAAGAAGAACGTCTGAAAAAAGAAAAGAGCATTCAGCATGCTCTTATTGATATCAAGAATAAATATGGCAAGAACGCGATACTCAAGGGAACCAACTTTATCGACGGAGCCATGACAAGAGAACGTAACAGCCAGATAGGAGGTCACAGGGCATAGTCATGAACGATCCGGGGAAATACTCTGATATCATTAATCTTCCACACCATGTTTCAAAGACGCATCCGCAAATGTCACGGGCTAACCGTGCTGCACAGTTCTCTCCTTTTGCAGCTCTTACAGGACTTGATGATGCCATTGACGAGACTGCTGTAGGAAGGATCGAATCCATTGCCGCATCCGAGCAGGGCGAGACATTTATCGAAGCACCCTGAGTTCTTAAGCCTTAATTATGCTTCTCCATATTGATTTCTTCCCTTCCGCTTCACCCAAGCGCAACATCCAGCGCCATCATAAGGGTGAACCCTGCCGCAAACATGATAACTCCGATATTGGAGTGCTCACCCTCGGACATCTCGGGTATCAGCTCTTCCACTACCACATACATCATCGCTCCTGCCGCAAAGCTCAGAAGATACGGCATTGCCGGCACGATAAATCCTGCCGCCATTATCGTGATCACCGAAGCTACCGGCTCCACGGCTCCGGACAGAACCCCATCCGCAAATGCCCTTACCTTACTCTTACCCTCCGCGCACAGAGGCATGGATATGATCGCTCCCTCGGGGAAATTCTGGATTGCAATTCCCAGTGCCAGAGCCAGTGCTCCGCCTGCGGTTATCATTGTATTGTCGGAAATAAATCCTGCGTATACCACCCCGACAGCCATTCCTTCAGGAATATTGTGAAGCGTTACCGCAAGGACCATCATCGTCGTCCTTTTGAGCGTTGATTTCGGTCCCTCTGCCTTATCGGAATTCATATGCAGATGAGGTATCACCGTATCCAGCATCAAAAGAAAAAGCATTCCCAGCCAGAACCCTATGCCGGCCGGCATAAACGACAGCTTTCCGAGCGGCTCCGACTGTTCCATCGCCGGGATTATCAGGCTCCATATCGAAGCAGCCACCATTACTCCGGCGGCGAATCCGGTCAGTGCCCTTCTCACCATGTCTCCAAGCTGCTTTTTCATAAAGAAAACGCAGCCCGAACCGAGTGCTGTCCCAAGAAAAGGGATCGTTATTCCCATTAAGATATTAAGATCCATATTTATCATGCCTTATATGTTCCCGGAATCATACAGTGTAAAATGCGCTAACACGTATGGTATTATACCACCAAATCACCCATATGTCTTGAATAAATTTACGAAACTATAGGTCAAAGCCCCGGCACGACTGCCCGCTTTTATCATAAACGTAAAGCATGTCTTTAACAGAGTTCCTACAGAAGAGCGCATTCAACCTCAATATTACTCCATCCATGCTCTGTACACTCCTTACCGTTTATACCTGTCATAATGACCTCGTTTATCTGTGTTTTAAATGAAACCGATTTAAGTCTGTCAAGCATATGCCGTTTGGGATTCATATCATCGGCACCTATAACAAGCATCGAATAATCCCTGCGTGCCTGTGAACAGATATATGCAAGAAGCGTTCTGTACAGCTCCTCGTCATCATCATCGGCAAGCAGGAAGGAAATATAGGCTATCGGAGCCATTTCGTTGTCTCCGGGTATGCGGATATAGCCAAGGTGTGGCAGTACCGGATTCATAAATCTCAGAAGCGCATATATTCCGTGGCATTCCTTGACTATATACTGTTTAATACTTCCCCTGTCCCATAATGCGCCGGCTGCCGCCAGCTTTCCGTTACGCTTAAGCAGGAAGAAATCCTCTGCCTTAAGCTCACCGGCATCGGACAGTCTGTCAATCACCGGAAACAGGTCCCTGTGTCTTCCGTTACGTGTAAGGAATGCTGTGATATCCTCCTCATCCTCCGCCTTCCCTCTCACGCATTCAAGGTCTTTACGCATATCCGGATGCCGGGTGCCGGCCTCCGGGCTGATGATATAAGTCCTGTATCCGCATATCGGTATCGAATAAGGCATATGTCTTCTTTTCTTATGAAGCATCGTCTGAACGCTGTCATTATCATCAAGCAGGGAGCAGTAATAGTATTCGCAGTCAACCGCATCGCACATTTCCTTAAACATCTCATGCCAGTTGATATATGCGCCGGAGTCTTTACGCCGCTTCATATTGGTGACATAGCATACTCTTGTCTCCCTGCCGCCTACATACATCCGTCTCGGAACCGCAGCTATGGTCGCTTCTATCCTTCCCTCTGCCCTGATAACGCCGACCCTGGCTTCCCCGCTCTCCCTTAGAAACGATTCGCAGGGATCATCCCTTCTCGTGTACAGAAGCTTCAGTCCGCCCGGCGTTATATCCGACTCCATTATCTCAAGGATTTCCGCTCCGTCTCCCGGTTCCGCATATCCGAATCCATTGCAGGTTCCCTCATCTGTATCGTTTTTTGTTCCTCCAACCACTGCTGCCTTTATATCCGTCTTTATATCCCTCTTTGTATACATATTTGTATCCATGTTTTGAATCCATTCGCCTGACGCCCTATGGCTCTGCCGGTAATATACAGTATCAGTCCATATTTTCCCCGACAGGGATTCCGATACGTTTATCCACTTCAAAATGGAACAGTATGTTTATGAACCAGTAGGCGAAATTGATGAGCGGATTCTTCGTCCTTTTAAAGCAGACCATCCCTCTCTTAAAGATTGAACCGAAGCGGAAGAATTCCTTCTTGTACTTCCTGCACAGTCCGCTGAGTTCATCTGCGGTAACCAGTTTGGGTACGAACGATATCGTTCCGAAGGTATATCCCTCCTGCAGCCACCATTTATCACAGATGAGTCTGTTCTCTTCCTTAAACCGGTTATATGTTTCCGTATTTGGGAAGGTCAACAGATGATTGAAGGCTATAACAAAGAATTCATGTTTCCTTGAAAACCTCAGAGTATTCATAAAGCTCTCCTCGGTATCGTCATCAAAGCCGAAAACAAATGATGCATAAATGCTTATTCCCGCAGCATGTATCTTCTCAATAAGCTCATCCCTTTCTCCGAGGTGCTGTGTCCATTCCTTGTTCATCTGTTTCAGATTACCCTGATCGATGGATTCAAAGCCAATAAGCACCATCGAACACCCGCTCTCCCGCATAAGCTTAAGTGTCTCGTCATCTCTTGCTATATCAAGGGTTATCTGTGTAGTCCACGTCACCTTAAGCTTCTTTATTTCCGTAAACAGTTCCCTTGCAAAGCTCTTATCCGAAAATATACTGTCATCAACAAGAAAGAAGAGCTTATGCCTGCAGGACTTCATCTCTGCGATGATATCCTCTGTCGCCCTGTGTATGTATTTCGAGCCGTAATACTTCGCTATGGAACAGAACCCGCAGTTATGATAGCAGCCGCGTCCCGTCTCCACCAAAGATACCGGAAGATATTTTCTCTGTTTATCCGCATATATGGACCGGTCGGCAAGCTTATAGTCTATACAGGGCTTACCTGTATACCTTCTCTTAAGAGTCCCTGACCTCACATCATCTATGAGCTCTCTCATCTGATCGCCACAGTTATTTATCATTATGGCATCACAGTATTCCTCCGCTTCATCCGGCATCAGCGTAACGTGATATCCGCCCATCACCACCTTCCTGCCGCGCTTCCTGAACTCACCTGCAATATGATAGGCTCTTTTGGCTGTATAGGTTTCCACGGTTATCATCACGATATCCGTATCCGTATCATAGTCGATACTTTCTATCCTGTCGTCATAGAACTCCCTCTCCACATCCTCCGGCAGCAGAGTATTCATAACCGCAATTGTCAGCGGTTCCATCAGCCATGATTTAAGATATTTGTCGCCCTTCTTCCTTCCGATCGCAGGAAGTATAAACGTAACCTTCATCAGTACGCTCCTTATCAGATCATTCTTTATCTTCTATATTCTCCGGCAAGGCCTTCTCATCTGTCCTGTCCTTCTCCTTACATCCAAACGTCATGCCCTGCTTTTCAAACACTTCCTTCTTAAACACGGGATTATACGCTATATATGTGAAGAACCGTACAGGATTACGGAGATTGGTCCTTGGCTCGAAGAGTCTGTAGATTATGGAACCGGCACTGTTAAATCTTCTTCTGCACTCAAATCCGGCCTCGGTCAGTTCATCCGGAGTCATATTTTTCGGAATAAAAGCGGTATAATTGAACCTGTACTCTTCGTGCAGCCACCATTTCCCGTCATACAGAAGCCGCCCCTCCGATCTTAACTGCTCATACAGCTCCGTTCCGGGATACGGCATGAGGATATTGTAAGCAGCAAAGGTGAACTTATTCTTCCTTGCGAACCTGTAGGTTGCCTCTATCGATTCAAGCGTATCCGTATCATGCCCTATCGTAAATGCCGCCCAGGTCTGAAGCCCGTAATGTCTCAGCTTCTCTACAGCCTCAGCATAATGATCGTCCGCGAACTTCTTATTAACGCCCTTATGCATATAATCAAGGCTCTCGGGCTTAATGGATTCAAAGCCGATAACCAGTCCCAGACACCCGCTCTTTACCATAAGTCTCATAAGCTCATCGTCATCAAGCATATCCAGGCTTCCCTGGCTGACCCAGTAAATCTTAAGAGGTATCAGCGCCCGAAACAGCTCCTTTGCCCTCTCCTTATCCGCCACTATATTGTCATCCACAAAAAACAGAAGCTTTCTTTTCTGAGAACGTATCTCCTCTATCACCTCATCTATATCTCTTGTAAAATGTCTTCTCTCAAAATACACGCTGCTTGCGCAGTATTTACAGCTGTATCTGCAGCCCCTGGAGAACTGAAGCAGCGATATCGGCATATACTTCTTTCCCTTATATATGTCGCGTCTTGTTATCACTCCCTTCTGCGGAACACATACGGGTGCGCATTCATATACCTCTTTAAGAGTCCCCTCACGCAGATCATCCGTCATTTCGGCCCATTTATCCTCAGCATCTCCCGTCATTATGGAATCCGCATGTTCCTTAACCTCCTCAGGAAGAAGCTTAACATGCATACCTCCCATCAGTACCTTCACACCATGTCTTCTGTATTCATCGGCAATCTCGTATGAACGTCTTGCCGTGAAGGTTTCAACAGTTATCGCGACCAGATCCGCCGGCTCATTATAAGGGATCGGCTCCAGCCTGTCATCATACATGACGACTTCCATATCATCCGGTGTAAGCGCAGCCAGGATCCCGAGCTGAAGAGGTTCCATGCTGGCGTTATCCACATACAGGCTGTGCTCCCGCCTCCCTATATTCGGTTTTATAAGTATTATCTTCATTCGCTCCATGTTCTGACTTTCTGCACTTATCAGGTCTTATCCGCCTCGTATTACGGCATTCCGTACTTCAGGCAAGTTCTGTCTGCCTAATGGTAACGTTTCTCCGTTCTGTTTCCGCCCAGTTCCGTACCCTGTTTGCGGTGTATCTCTGTACGTGAGATCAGGTTGACCAGCAGAAATACAACCGTATTAAAGAGGCTCCGGTGATTGACCCCGGCTCCCGTAAGACGCTTCATTATATTTCGGAAGCTGTTAAAATCATATCTTGCTCTTTTACAGCCCTCCGTAAGCTCCTCACAGCTCATCGATCTCGGATAAAACATCGCATCACCGTATCTGTATCCCGGATCAAGCCACCATTTTTCATATCTTAGCTGTCTCTCAGCGCTCATGCGTTTAAACAGTTCCGTTCCCGGCAGGATCATAAGCGGATTAAAGTTGGCCACAGCGAGGTTATTCCTCATAGCGAATTCATAGGTCCTTTCTATCGATCCTGCCGTATCGTGATCATATCCCAGAACGAACATAGCATATATCATGATCCCGTGCTTATAAATATTATTTATGGCAGCCTCATATTTAAGTTCATTTTCTTTATATCTTCTGTCATCTATGTTATCTTTTTCCGGTCTCCCGGCAGTCTTTTCATTCACTCCCGAATGCATCACCTGTATGTTGGCACTCTTATGCATGATCTTAAGATTGCGTTCATCCAGGGATTCGAAGCCAATGAGAACCATTATACATCCGGCATCATGCATCAGCTTAAGCAGTTCATCATTGAAGGCTATATCCATGCTTATCTGGCATGCCCATCTTTTCTTAAGAGGGCGGACCGCCTCAAACAGTTCCCTTACCGTTTTCTCATTTACAAAGAGGTTATCGTCGATAAAGAATAACAGCCTCTCATGCGAGTCCCTTATCTCCCTCACGACATCTTCTATGTCCTTCTGCCTTACTCCCGACGGATACAGGCTCTTTATCGAGCAGAAATCACAGTTGAACCTGCATCCGCGAGACGCCTGTATCATTCCGAGCTTTAAATACTTCTTGCCCGCAAAACACCCTGCGTTGTTGTTTACATATGCGACCGGACACTTATTATCCGAATCATACCTTCTCTTTTCGCATCCGTTCTTAACATCCCTAAGATACAAAGGCCATGTATCCTCTGCATCTCCCACAAGCACGGTATCTGCATGCTCCAGTATCTCTTCGGGCATTGCGGAAGCATGGAAGCCTCCCATCACGATCCTCGGCATTCTCCCGCCGCCCGCTTCCTCATACTCCCCATGTAACTGTCCGTTTACGCGCCCGTTTTCCTCACTGTTTTCCGGTTCCTTTACATACGATCTGACTCCTTTTTTTCTGTATCTGTCCGCCAGCTCATAGGCATGCCTTGCCGCAAAGGTCTCTACCGAAAACGCGATAATGTCTGCATCAATATCATCAGGGAGCGTTTCTATCCGCTCATCATAGAAAACTATTTCCCAGTCGGCAGGCGTCAGAGCCTCAACAATAGGAAAAACAAGGGGTTTAAGCGCATCCTTCCCCTTGCTGTACATCATGTTTACCTTTATGAACGCTATCCTCATACAGGCACTCCCGGTATGTCTGAGTTGTCCGTCATAACAGCCTCGTCATATTTATTGAAATTCTTCGCGTACTTCCTGTACCCGATATTGGTTATAAGATATATGAAGAACCATCTTTTGATACGTCTGAAATCAAACCTTTTAAAAATAGCCTTCCACGAATAACACAGCTGCCACGCCTCGTCTATACCATCAAGGAGCTCCTGCTTAGTCATATTCTTCGGTTTATATACAACGTGCTCAACGTCATAAAGAGCCCAGTCCGTTTCTGTGATCCGGTCCTGTTCACTTAATTCCTTATAGAAAGGCGTCCCCGGGAACGGCGTTATTATTGAGAACCTCGGAAGATCTATCTTAGCCTCAAGGCACAGCTTTGCAGTCCGTATGAAGACATCCTTACTATCCTCATCGCTTCCGAAGGCAAAGCATCCCATGACAAGGATCTGATTATCATGCAGCTTCTCCATCAGCCACTCATACTCATTAACCGAATTAACGCCCTTGTTTATATCCTTCTGTGTTTCCTGATTTACGGATTCGAAGCCAAGCAGCAGCCCCTTGCAGCCGCTCCTTCTGAATATATCAAGCAGCTCGTCATTATGTCCTATCGCTGTCGTCGTAAGGCCGAACCACCACTTCTTAAGCGGGATCATTGCACTGAACAGCTCCTTCGCGTATTTAACATCAGCTATAAGATTAACATCAGGGAAGATCACGAACTTGCCCCTGAAGGTCTTTATCTCGGCGATCACGTCCTCTACCGGTCTTGTTATCACACGCGTCCCAAAGGCCGTTGGATAGGCGCAGAATGAACAGGAAAGATTGCATCCCCTGACACATTCGACCGTATTAAGCGTTATATATCTGTCCTTTTTAAGCAGATCCTTACGCGGTATCGGACGCCCCGAAATATCCACACAGGAATGACCGTAATAGAACTCCTTAAGCTCTCCGCATGCGAAATCCCGCATCGCCTGCGGGAAGGTCTCATCCCCGAGCCCCACCATGACACAGTCCGCATGAGTCCTGGCCTCTTCGGGCATGACCGTAGGATGCACTCCTCCTATTATGACTGTGATCCCACGGTTACGGAAATAGTCCGCGAACCTGTAGCTCCGGTTGGCAGTACCTGTAATACATGTAATACATATTACATCCGCCTCCAGATCGAGCGGTATGGCTTCCGCCGTCTCATCATATATTACAGGCTCTGCATTAAGTTCTTCCGGAATAAGGGCGGCAAGCAGCGCCAGCGTTATCGGAGCATAATGCAGGTTTTTATGAAACATTCCGTTATATCTGTGCATGGCTCCCGCAGGAGCAAGCAGCGCCACCTTCATATATCCACTCCTTATATCACTATTCTAAACACTTATAAACGAACCTGCAGCCATGATAATATACATTATAAACACAAATACAGCCACAGCCTTTTCTCCATACCCTTCTATTCTCTCTTCCGCAGTCTGATCCCTCATGCACAGGAGGTATGACGGAACGGCCATCAGGGCAATGATGACAGCAACGGCTCCGCCAACAAGCTTAAGATATTCTGCAAACGTATTACTGAGAATAAGCGTCATTATCAGTGCGGGAACAGTGGCAATAACAAAAGACAGCTCTCTTTTTATATGAGTCTGGCCGGCTACTATATCAGCCGATGCCAGTCCTATGGACCAGAAGGAAGTAAGCATGGCAAATACTATAAACACAGAACCCAGTACTCTTATCGTACCCCCGACCGCATCGGCCCAGCCTACGATCGCAATATCAGTCACCTCTTTTGATGTTACTATCGTACAGACTGCCACCGTAGCCGAAATAATGAGATTAATAAGGAGTCCCAGCCATATGGAACGCCTTATCTGTTTTTTCTGTTCTCCCGTTCCTGTCTTTTCTTTCTTTTCTGCCTGCCCTGCCTCTTCTTCCCTTTCCGGCCTATACTTCGTTATGCTATTTTCTTTATCCCTTTCATGTTTCCCCGGCAGCTTAGCTTCCCCGGTCATATACTCAACAACCTGCGGTACGGCAAAGATCGCCGAAAACGAAAACATTATCATGCTGTATGCCGCTGCCCATTCCTTGAAGCCTCCGTACAGGGGAAGCTCTGCCGACTCCCTTATGTGAAGTACCGAAAAGACCAGCATAAGCAGCAGTATCACCACCATAACGGATACGGTCACGGCTTCCGTTGTACAAACAGCTCCCAGTCCTGCCAGAATGACAAACGCGGCAGCCACGAAGAATATGACCTTAACCGCAGTCCCGTTTACCGGAAGCAGCTGTGTAAATATCTGTGCTGCTCCCGAAATATATGCCGACAGATTAGCCGTAAGCACAACCACAAGAAGCGCAAAAAAGGCAAAGCGGAGTATCATTCCCGCTCTGCCTTTAAACAGATACCTGTTAAATATATCCAGTATGTCAGCCTTTCCCGAATGTTCTTCATCTGCGCCCATCGTACGGAGCACCATCGTTGCTATCATGAAATGCATAAGCATACTTACGATATAAGCCGCAGCAAAAGCTGCCATACCCCCGAAAGTCCCTGCATGCAGGACATAATAAGGTATCGCCATCACTCCGCTTCCTATGCCGTTTCCGGCAACCACAGCCGCCGCTTTATATACCGATCTGTTTCCCTTATCCATTATAAAGTCTGCCATACCCCGTTAGTTCCGGGTTCATCCCAACTACTTGTCTTCATCCAGCTTAAGTACGCTCATAAATGCCTTCTGCGGCACCTCCACGTTTCCTATCTGGCGCATCCTCTTCTTTCCTTCCTTCTGCTTCTCAAGCAGCTTCTTCTTTCGTGTGATATCACCACCGTAGCATTTGGCCAATACATCCTTACGCATTGCTTTTACGGTCTCACGTGCGATTATCTTGCTTCCTATGGCTGCCTGTATGGGAATTTCGAACAGATGCCTCGGTATCTCCTCCTTAAGCCTCTCGCACATACGCCTGCCCCTCTCGTAAGCGCTCTCTGCATGTACGATAAAGCTTAAGGCATCAACCTCTTCCTTGTTAATAAGGATGTCCAGCTTCACAAGATCCGATTTCTCATATCCCTTCATCTCATAATCGAAGGAAGCATAACCCCTTGAACGTGATTTTAACGCATCGAAGAAATCATATATTATCTCATTCAGAGGAAGCTCATACTTAAGCAGAGCACGTGTTTCCTCCATGTATTCCATGCTTATATACTTACCGCGTCTCTCCTGGCACAATTCCATTATCGGCCCGACATATTCCCTGGTCACCATGATCTCGGCGTCCACGATCGGCTCCTCCATATAATCTATCTCCGAAGGATCCGGAAGGTTCGTGGGATTGGTAAGGTCTATAACCTCTCCGTCCGTCTTATGCACCTTATATATAACGCTGGGGGCTGTTGTCACAAGATCCAGGTTATACTCCCTCTCAAGCCTCTCCTGTACCACCTCAAGATGAAGGAGCCCCAGGAATCCGCATCTGAAGCCGAAGCCCAGTGCCACCGAGGTCTCGGGTTCATAATTGAGCGATGCGTCATTAAGCTGCAGCTTTTCAAGCGCGTCCCTTAAATCCGGATACCTGGCTCCGTCAGCCGGATACATGCCGCAGTATACCATCGACAGTACCTTCTTATATCCCGGAAGCGCTTCATCACAGGGCTTCTCCGCATTGGTTATCGTATCACCGACCGCCGTATCCCTCACATTCTTGATGCTGGCTGTGATATAGCCTACCATGCCGGCAGACAGCTCATCACAGGGTATGAACTGGCCTGCGCCGAAATAACCGACCTCGACCACCTCAGCCGTCGCGCCGGTCGCCATCATCTTAATGGGCGTTCCCTTACTTACAGTCCCGTCCATCAGTCTCACGAAAGCAATGGCACCCTTATATGAATCATACAGTGAATCAAAGATAAGCGCCTTTAACGGCTTCCCGGCATCTCCCACGGGCGCCGGTATCTTGCTTACTATCTGTTCGAGCACCTCGTCAATTCCGATGCCGTTCTTCGCCGAGATCCTGGGGGCATCCTGAGCCTCGATCCCTATAACGTCCTCGATCTCATTAACCACTCTCTCAGGCTCCGCGCTCGGAAGATCTATCTTATTGATCACCGGGAAAACATCCAGATCATGATCAAGGGCAAGATATACATTCGCAAGTGTCTGAGCCTCTATTCCCTGAGCCGCATCCACCACCAGT
The DNA here is from genome assembly GCA_017450065.1 of Lachnospiraceae bacterium. Lineage (GTDB taxonomy): Bacteria > Bacillota > Clostridia > Lachnospirales > Lachnospiraceae > UBA2868. The sequence goes on along the minus strand of JAFSYI010000083.1, from coordinate 23,095 downwards.
ATCGCGCCGTCACATGCAGCCAGGCTTCTCGAAACCTCATAGTTGAAATCGACATGTCCCGGCGTATCTATCAGGTTAAATATGTACTCTTCTCCGTTTTTTGCTCTGTATACAGTCCGGACCGCCTGGGATTTGATCGTTATCCCGCGTTCCCTTTCAAGATCCATGTTATCAAGCACCTGTGCCTGCATCTCACGGCTTGTAAGCAGTCCGGTACTCTCTATAATACGATCCGCAAGCGTTGATTTGCCATGATCTATATGAGCTATTATACAGAAATTCCTTATTCTGCTCTGTTCTGTATTTGACATATTCCCTCCGGTTAAATCCTTTACTTAAACATTTCAAGTCCCTGCTTCACCTTGCTGTGAGCATTATAGAATCTTATAAGGACAAGGATCACAAAGATAATAAAAAGCACGGTCAGAGAGCCGAGACAGTCTATACCGACATCCTTAAAAGACCTGTTCCTGCCATCAACATATCCCTGGTTGATCTCATCAGCCACAGACAGCACCAGCGCCAGCAGAAATGACAGAATGAAAGAAAATATATTCCTGAGCCTCCTGCAGTATAAGAACACAAAGGTAAACATCGTAAGCACTCCGAACTCGGCAAAATGAGCGCCCTTCCTGACAAAGCCTTCATACACCGGAACCGATTTCTGGATCTTCTCTGCCGTCCATCCGAACCGCATCAGCTTATTTACAACATACAGAAGCTTCTCGGTGACAAATGCACTCAGAGCTCCCGAATTATCCGCATTCTCGCTTCCGAATCCGAATATGAGCATTATCATCAGTATAACGGGAAGCAGCTGGATTATGAACAGCGTTATCCTGTTAAGCCTCTGCTCATTACGGCTTAAAGGCAGCTGTGATTCATGCTTAAATGCTATGTAACTGTGATATATTGCCCAGAATACGATATAGCCAAGGATCGCACCGCCCGTGTTAAGAAGTATGTCATCGATCTCGAAATAACCTCTACCCGTTATAAGCTGTGTCATCTCGATAAGCATACTGGAGATAAAGGCTATAAGGATCAGGTTCCACCATTTCTTAAAGAACCTTGTTGTAAGCGGGACCAGTATGCCGAACGGGATAAAAAGCAGGACATTCTCCGCGGCATGCTGTGACAACGTACCGTCCGAACGCCATGTTCCGAGTATTTCAAGATTGATCTTATTGGTCCTGCTCCCCGGCTCTCTTCCCGACAGGGTCAGCCCCACGAGATAAGACATATAAACACACAGAACGCCAAAGAGACAGATGGACAATGCCATCTGCCATATCTTCTGGTACTTCTTTCCACGCAGCCTCTGTATAAGATTGACTGCCAGTATGATAAATGTATATACAATAACAGCTCTGCAGGTAAAGCCCAAAGCCTGCTCATCGAACTTCCGCAGAGCTATCCATATATCATTCAGCGCTCTAAGCAACATCTGCACTATACCTGATCATTCCATCCGCCGTACCCTTTAAACATAAGCCGGCAGAAAATGATGTTTGATTTATGTAAACCATTATCTGTAGATTATATCGTCCCTCGAAGGACCGTTGCTTATCATGGTGATCGGGAATCCGATCTTTTCCTCGATAAACTCTATATACTTACGGCAGTTCCCGGGAAGATCCTCATACTTCTTTATTCCCCTTATGTCGCATTTCCATCCGGGAAGGACTTCAAGTACCGGCTTAGCCTTTTCAAGAAGTGATGTCACGGGGAAATCCGTAGTAACCCTGCCGTCTATCTCATAGCCCGTACATACCGGGATCTCATCCAGATAACCCAGTACATCCAGAACCGTAAATGCCACATCGGTAGTTCCCTGAATGCGGCAGCCGTATTTACTTGCCACACAGTCAAACCATCCCATACGTCTCGGGCGGCCTGTTGTGGCACCGTATTCGCCTCCGTCACCGCCGCGGTTTCTTAATTCTTCCGCTTCTTCACCGAATATCTCGGACACGAATGCTCCTGCTCCCACAGCCGATGAATAGGCCTTGCACACGGTGATTATCTGCTTTATCTCATACGGAGGAAGTCCTGCGCCTATTGCTCCGTATGCCGCAAGAGTGGATGATGATGTAACCATGGGATAGATTCCGTGATCAGGGTCTTTAAGGGAACCAAGCTGACCCTCAAGGAGGATATTCCTGCCCTCCTGAATCGCGTTCCACAGATACAGTGATGTATCGCATACATACGGCTCCACCATCTTCTTATATTCCATCATTGTCTCATACAGCTTATTCTCGTCAAGCTTCGGCTTATGATAAAGATCCTCAAGCATTACATTCTTGATCTCACATACTCTCCCGATCTTCTCCCTGAGCACAGCCTCATCATCAAACAGCTCGCTTACCTGGAAGCCTATCTTGGCATATTTGTCCGAATAGAACGGTGCTATACCCGACTTGGTCGAGCCGAAGGATTTACCTGCAAGTCTCGCTTCCTCATATGTATCAAAATCAATGTGGTACGGCATAACCATCTGCGCCCTGTTCGAAATAAGCAGCTTCGGCTCCGGAACACCCTTTGACATGATATCCTTTATCTCATTAAACAGGATCGGGATGTTCAGTGCAACGCCGTTACCGATAATGCTTGTAACATTTTCATTAAATACGCCTGATGGTAAAGTATGCAGCGCGAACTTCCCGTACTTGTTTACTATTGTATGTCCCGCATTGGCGCCGCCCTGAAAGCGTACGACTATATCCGCCTCCTGAGCCAGCATATCCGTCATCTTGCCCTTACCTTCATCACCCCAATTGGCTCCTACTATTGCTTTTACCATCTCAGTTCCTCCTGTCCTTCCGGTTTAAATAATCAGCCCTTTACTATACATTAATATCCGCATGCATTCCGAGCACGTCTTTGTTCCCGTCAAGCATCGGCTGAATCACATTCTTAAGATAAGCGTCCACCTGCTGCGGTGCGCGTCCCACATATCTTGCGGGATCCATGGTTTTGTTAAGCTCATTTAAGGTCATATTGAACTCCGGCTCATCCGCAATAAGCTTTAACAGATTGTTTTCGCCGCCGTTCTGCTTAACATTCTTTGCAGCCTTCATGGACAGTTCCCTTATCAGCTCATGGAGCTCCTGTCTGTCACCGCCTGCCTTTACAGCATCCATCATGATATTCTCCGTTGCCATGAACGGAAGCTCACTGCGAAGATGCTTATCTATAACCTTGTCATTGACAACAAGCCCATCCACAACATTGAGACACAGATCCAGCACACCGTCCGTTGCAAGGAAGGCTTCCGGTATTGAAAGTCTCTTATTCGCCGAGTCGTCAAGCGTTCTCTCAAACCACTGGGTAGCAGAGGTTATCGCGGGATTAAGCGCATCGATCATAACGTAACGGCTCAGGGATGCTATTCTCTCGCTTCTCATCGGATTACGCTTATAAGCCATCGCCGATGAACCTATCTGGCTCTTTTCGAAGGGTTCTTCCACCTCCTTAAGATGCTGCAGCAGTCTTATGTCATTGGAAAACTTATGAGCGCTGGCAGCGATACCGGCAAGCACATTGGCCACCCTTGTGTCCACCTTACGCGAATATGTCTGCCCTGATACGGGATAGCACTCCTTAAAGCCCATCTTCCCGGCTATCATCGGATCTATCTTATCTATCTTCTCCTGATCTCCGTCAAAAAGCTCGAGAAAGCTTGCCTGTGTTCCCGTGGTTCCCTTCGATCCGAGCAGCTTCATCGTTGAAAGCACGAAATCAAGCTCCTCGAGATCGAGCATGAACTCATTCATCCACAACGTGGCTCTCTTACCCACGGTCGTAGGCTGTGCAGGCTGGAAATGTGTAAAAGCAAGCGTGGGCAGCGACTTATACTTATCCGCAAAGCCCGAAAGCTCATATATAACATTTATAAGCTTCTTTCTTACAAGCTTAAGCGCCTCCGTCATAACGATTATATCCGTGTTGTCACCCACATAACAGGAAGTGGCTCCAAGATGTATGATACCCTTTGCTTTGGGGCACTGTTCGCCGTAAGCATACACATGGCTCATTACGTCATGCCTTACCTCCTTCTCACGCTTCTTCGCGACATCATAATTAATGTCATCGGCGTGAGCCTTAAGCTCATCTATCTGCTCCTGTGTTATATTAAGGCCCAGCTCTTTCTCTGTTTCCGCAAGGGCTATCCACAGTCTCCTCCATGTTCTGAATTTCATATCGGGTGAAAAGATATACTGCATCTCCTCACTTGCGTATCTTTCCGACAACGGACTGACATATCTGTTTGTCATTGCATTTTCCTTTCTTTATAGTTACAATAATGATATACAATCCAAACCGTCACTGTTTATGAGGTGAACGTCAATGAATGAAAAGCGTAAAGAAAAAAGGATACCGGTCAATATAGCGCTCTCAGTATCCGATCTGTATACCGAAAACAGCCTTGATGTAGTTGACATATCCTCTCCCATTGAGGTTACCGATATTTCCGCAAGAGGACTGGGCTTTATCTGTGAAGCCGTACTTCCGGTCGGCAGCTGCTTTATATCCAACATTGAGCTCAGCAGGGATCTTCCGCAGATAATAACCGATCTGCGGATAATCCGCAGTCAGGCTCTGCCGGGGAACCGCTATCAGTACGGCTGCGAATTCACTTCCATTTCACCCCGCGTGTCCAAGATGCTCGATGATTACGAAGCACGCATGAACCATACTGCAGCCAATGAATGATACTATCATGTTTCTTCTGTTTTATCAAGAGATTCATACTGTCTGACTATTGCCATAATCTCACCGGCGAATCTGGGATATTCATGCACAATGGCTTCGATCTGCTCCCTGCACATATCCATACTGTAATTATTCAGATCCATTCCCTGTTTAAGCTTCTTGCGCTGGATTATCATCTTGCGTCTGACGCTCTGCATTACCTCGTCGTCCGTCAGCAGCTCTGTCCTGTATACAAATATCGACGCATCATTCAGACGGTAGTTGTTAAGCTCCTTCATCAGCTCTCTGCGGGCGTTCTCCATCTTGGCAGCCACCTCTTCCGAATGGTTCCTGGCAGCCTTTTCTTCCAGATATTTCTCCCACATATAAGACAGCTCGTATGAATTGTTCACATTATATTTCGTATAGTAGAAATCAATAAGATTCGTGGCGTTAACATATTTTATCTTAACACTGTTCTGAAGCGTTATCGCCCTGTTTATCTTCTTCTCGGTACTTACCTGCGAGTCCTGGGCATTCTTGAACGATACGCACACGCCCGTCAGCGACATACAGAAGAATGCAAGTACTATATAATATCCCATCCGCACATCGAATTTAAGAGTGGTATGAAGGATAAAAAGAAGCGCAACGGCCATGACCGATACCAGAGTACAGATAAAAGCAAGCGCTTTTGCGTTCGAAGCCCTTCGTTTCTCTTCCCTTCGCTGGAAAGCAAGCGCCCCCTTCTCGCCCTCAAGGAGATTAAGATCCCTCTTTATGGACATCTGGTGGTTCTCCTCAGCCTGCATCTTCTTTATCACGTCAGGGATTTCCTTCTCCCTGCGTTCCATGTCACGGTATTGGGATTCCGTTATCTTGCTGAGGGGTCTTTCGTATTTCTTTTCGTCTTCCTGTATCTTCTCTATTCGTTTAGCCAGTCTTTTAAGCTCGCTGAATCTGGTAAGCGAAAGTGAACATACCTCATCAATATCCGCAAGCTGCTGGGTTATCCTTTCATACTCCTGTCTCTGTCCCGCCATGTCATCTGCGGCAGCTTTCATCTGCTCACAGCGGTCTCTTACGAACAGCTCTCTCTCCCGGTAATCAAGAATGTTGATATCCGCCCGTCTTACCGGCATATGCTTAAGCCTGTCAGTCAGATGTTCGGCATCTTCATCCTCATCGTCCTCATCATCATACACGCCTATGCCGAAATCAAGTTCGTCATCATCTTCTTCATCATCGAAGCCCAGTTTTTCCTTAATAAGATCTATCAAACCCATAGCAGTGCTCCTAGTGCGGCATCATGTCCATCCTGTAATCCCACTTCCATGCCTCGATGGTCTCATCCACCGTTTCGTAATACCGGCTGATCATCCCGTCCTCTTTAAGCTGCTTAAGCTCATTTAAATCCTTTGCATATTTATTGTCCGAACGCCTGTAATCCTCCCTTGTTGCCATCAGCTTCTCTACCTTTTGGGCGATCTCTGCCGGATAGCCGTATTTGAGCAGAAGTCTGTCGTAATCCATCCTGTCCATGTACAGCCTGCAGCTGAGAAGATACATCTTAAGAGATTCATCATCCATGTTCAGCTTATACGCTTCAAGATAATTCCCGGCCGCCTTCTCATAGAGCATAAGCCTCGCGTATGCCGTGCCCGTGTTGTGAAGTACCGATGCATAAAGGACCGGCTCGGCCTCCTTGTCTATCTTGCCGAGAGTCACCTTGTATTCATCCATTGCTCTTACAAGCTTCCCTGCCTTGAGCAGATTATCCCCCCTGCTCTTGTGCTTTCTTGAAGGGCTTAGCCCGGCGCTCTCTATAACTATCTGTTTGATATTCCTGATCTCATCCTTATCACAGTAACCCGCATCCTTAAGGATTGCCATGACAAAGTCTATGAGCGAGCCTTTGTTGTCAATGATCTCCTTAAGGGTTTCTGCCAGATCCGTCAGCTTAAGCTGATCGCCGATATACCGGCACAGCCCCTCATCCATGAAATCCTGATCGATCGTATACGCGTTCTGCGATATCAGGTAACAGAGTTCCTCAATCGAATATATATTTATACCAAGCACCGATATATAATATGGTCTTTCCGCCGCTGCTCCCCGGCATAATAACAGATCAGACATGCTTTCTCCCCGTAACCAGCTATTCTATCGTCAATTCCCTGTCCCACGCAAGTCCCGAAGACTGGAATATTTCACCGAATCCCATATCCTTGACAATTGCCTTAAGCGTATTTCCCGATGAGAACATAACCCAGAGCTTAAGGCGTGTTGTTTTCGTCGGCCTGTCCGGAAGTCCGTCAAGAACGATATCCATAACTCTTATTTCCTTGCCGTCGAGCGGGGTCACTATAAGCTGGACCTTGCTTCCGCCCTTCAGAAGGAATTCCACCTCAGCGCTTATGTCATACCAGTTCTCTCCGCCGTCAGCCAGCGCAATGTATTCTTCCTTACCCTTCCTGTCAATATATATGCCAAGATTGAACTTAAGCTTATCCTCTCCCAGGAAAATATACCTTTTATTGATCTCCGACGGATACAGCTTATCCATACCGTAATAGCATGCACCCTTGGAATACATATTGTTCCCCTGGAATACTCTTCGTCCCATACACAGGAATCCGATGGTCTTCTTACACCATTCACCGTCAAAGCCGGGTCCCAGAAGGTAAGCCGAACGGATGGTACGGGTGATAAGGAAATCATGCACAATGCCGTAAAGCTCCTCGTCCATCGCATCTATTTCTTTTTCGGATGAGATCATCATTCTGGCATTTTTCAGGTCATGAAGCTCTTCCTGTGTTCCGGTTCCACCCTGCCCCTTCTCATCATCCGAAGGCCTGCTGCCATCCACGTCATCGTCACCGTATTCATCATCCTCCCCGTCATAATACGTACTCATATCGGGAATGCTGAGTCCGTCATATACCGTCTTGTCTATTACGCCAACGACAGGTGTTGTCCTGTGGTTCATCTGCATATGATAAGCCGTCATTGACTTACCGTCATGATTGAATATCACGCATTCCGGATCCCACAGTTCCTCCGGCTGGTGGATCATATAACAGTATACGGCTTCGCTGTAGCTCTGGAACAGGATCCTGCTCCTTTCCACCGGAACAGCCGCAGCCACTCTCTCAAGAACTGAAAGAACATCCCTGTTAAGCTCTGGAACGGTAAATACAAAGTTGTCTATCTGTTCCACGGAGACATAAACAGACAGAAGCTTAAGTGTCTTCCTCACAAACAGGATAAGAAGATCGATACCGTTGAAATCCTCACCATCGATCGTAATGGATCTCCCCGACAGTGCAAGGCTCAGAAGCTTATTTACCTCAGCCTCTCCGTCTCGTCTTATAAGCCTCTGTGCTTCCGTACCGAAGCTCCACTGTTTAACACTCTTCCGCTTACAGAGAACCGTAGGCACACCCAGTCTCTCATTCTCTCCGTCTGATACCAGCTTGCCCCTGCGCTTTTTATTTAGCTCAAAATAGCTTATCTGAACCTGTATGTCATTAAGATCGTATCCGATCACATATCTTGTATTACCGTCCATTAAGTCCCCACCTTATAAGCATGTGAATGCCCGTTTGGCAAAGCATTCCTCCCTTACATACTCCTCCATGAGCTGCATGAGGGTATCATCATCCTGAAGCGTCTTTGCCACTACCATATCATTTATCATCGCATACCTTGACCCGCCGCCCTCGACAACATTGTCGGAGACAGATACCGAATCGGAGAACGTCAGGTACTCCTCGCCGCCTGCTTCCTCCGAAATGTAGTACTGCAGATTCTCGCCGAAGAAAAGAATGAAATCCTTCGCGAATATACCGCCGTACATATTCCTCATTTCTTCCGTATGGTAATTGTCGCCGTTTTCACCGTTCTCAATAATATAATGGAGCATTACCCTTGTCGTGGGAGCCGTCTTGTATTCAATTATCACTTTATCCTTAAAATCAGACAGTCCGTTAAGCACGCCGATATAATCCTTGAAGAATGCAAAATAAATACTTCTTCCCGAGAATTCATTCAGGAATTCCCTGATCATATCCGCCGTACGCTGATCTATCGATTTCTTCTCTTCCGTGTAATGCTTAAGGAGAGCCAGCTTGCAGGCATCATTGAGCTCCTCCCCCCGCCTGTAATTCTTGGCAAGATGTTCAAATACCCTTGCATCAAGCATTCTGTCCTTAACGAAATAATCATAGGCACAATATGACAGATATGCCAGTTCGACCTTCGTATTGGATCCGCTCTTAACATATTCCTCAAACAGCTCTTCCTTCTCTCCGATGGTCGTTCCCGTAGTGATCATCTGGATTATGAGCTTCTCCATAAGCGCAAAGCAGTCGACATCGAACTGTCTTGCCGCCTTCCAGAGATTCCTGAGCTCCTTCGTAAGCCCGTTGAAATGCTCAACGAGATATTCAAGAGTAAGCACGTCATATTTACCGTTTATAAATGCATGATATGCCACCTTTACAAGCATCACATCATACAGCTCTTCTTTTTTGCCTATCATATGCGAGCATATTCTGACCACCGTCTTTACCGGAACCTTCTCAGCCCCGTAAATGGTTATGATCTCATAAGCCTCGTCATACATTCCCCTCATAACAAAATATCCGAGAAGCTCCGCCCTGTCCTTTACGGTCAGCACCTTGGGATCTATGCTGAGAAGGAATTCATCGAGCGTGGATATCTCATTATTGTCATAATAATGCCTGAGGAGCTCCATTCGTACATCACGCTTGAAGTTCTCCTTGATATCGACCGAATCAACGAGATTCCTGCATGCATCGACATTATCGTCATCAACGCTTATATAGTGTCCTCTTCCGTTGCACAGATACAGATTGAATCCGGGATTGTCCGTGACATAATCCTTTATATACGGTATGTACGGCCCTTCCTCTATAAGCCCCCGCACACTGTCAAGCGGCAGGAGCATGCGTCTGCCATCCTCATCCTCGCCGAACACCAGATAACTGTTACTGTATATCTCGGGATATGCATGGCCGTTCTCCACCGGATAGATGCCTTCTCCCTCGAACTCTTCCTGTATCACGCAGATTTTCTTTATTGAAGGGTTCGATACTCTTACATCATAGGAAAACAGCAGCTTTACGAAGCTGTTTACTATATCCGGATGGATGGTCTCCGGAGTAAGTATCTGCTCATACAGGTATGCAAGATCCCTGTTTATCCTTCCGTTATGCACCTGCTCAAGAGCAAAATCACGCATCCTCTGCTCATATTCATCGCACAGCCTCATTACCTCAAATCTGTGCTTGAGCATGTTCGCATATAAATACGCGATATGCACATAATCCATCTTGTTCCTGAATCCGAAATACATGATCACAGGCTTTGGAAGCAGCTCATCCTTCTCAAGAGGGATCGAAAGCATATAGTATTCATACAGCTTGGTTATGCGAAGCTCGTTGCTTACGCCAAGACTGTACCACTTAAAGCACGCCCTGTCTGTCCTGTCGGCCTTTATAAGCATCGAACAGATGGCTCCGACAACATCAGACTCTTCATTGATCCTGTATATCTTTATAAGAAGATTCAGTACTGACCTGTTATACTCCTTGGACTTTGAACATATATACAGGATCTGCCTGCACAGCTCATTATTCATAAGACCGTTCTTTGCGGCCCATGTAAGTATCTGTACCTCGAAGCTGCCGAGCCTGTTCAGGGTAGCAGGATTGATAACATAGTACTGGTACGCTTCAACATAGATTATCGGGCTCCTGCAGCCCCTCTTATACTGCTCTTCAATAAGCTCTATCTTTCGGGAATGATTCTCCGAAAGGTCCTCATCGAGATACAGCAGGGTCCATAATATCCTGTAGTCATCCGGATGCTTCTCATAAAGCCTGGCAACCTCTTCGGCGACTTCGTTTATATATGCATCATCACGCATATAAAGCGTTGTCAGATAAAGGTAGTAGCTGTATATGGTGGGCTCCTTCCTCTGTATCTGAAGATCGTTGCCCACATGATCTATTATCCATTTTGCTTCATTATAACGCTGCGAAACCAGCAGAAGCTGCGCCTGGAACAGTCTTGACTCGGGATTCCTGTCATCCAGAACGTTGAGCCTCTCAACGATCTTAAGTGAATCCCTGACCCATGTATTAACATTAATATGCTTCGTCCTGAAGGCAATATAGCAGCGCATGAGACGCATGGTGAGGTTCCGTTTCTCGCGTCTTTCGATCCTCAGTCCCTCATTGCTCATCCTCTTTGACGCTACGATCGTTACCGCCAGGGTCTGATGATGCCCCTTAAAGATCAGCCGTCCGAAATTCTTTCCTTCATGCAGCATGTCCTCTTCCACGAAGAAGACAAAACGGCTTATATTACCCTGGAAATCATCAGCTGTCAGCTCTTTCTTTTCAAGCCTTATAAAGCTGCAGTCCGTACTTACCTCAAGATGCACGTAACCCCATGTCGATCTGCGCAGCGGAAGCTCACATCTTAAGGTCTCGGTTATATCCGTTATCTCATGATATGTCTTGTCCACGCTGAAAAGAACCGGCTGTTTCTTGTTTATTGAAATAAGGAAATCATCAACGCTCTCTTCATTACCGTCACGGTTGCTCATGCCTCTGTATTTGGAGAAGTGAACTCTTTCATTCCCGTCAAAGATCTGTCTGAATTCCTTTGAATAGAAAAGGTTCACTGCTTCCTTCCAGTCCGTCTGAGCCTGATTGGTGAAATGAAAGAGATTCTTTACATTTCCCAGGGAGCTCTTCACGATACTGCGGACTATCGAGAATGCGAACGGGATATAATATTCACCCTTATCCGATACTATCTGGACATCTCCCTTTACAATGTCGCCCGGTTCGAGTCCCGTCGTATCAAACATGAACTTCACTTCAACATGACTGTCATTAAAGCTTTCCATACGGCATACAAGCCGCATGCTGGAGGTATAAATACTGCCTGAGGCGGGGAGTCCGTCATTACTGTCAATGGCAAAAGAACCCTCGAAAACCTCTCCCGTTTCCAGCGTTTCTTCAATTCTGGACACAGAAAAAGAGAGCTTTCCGCTTTCATAATCGAAAAACCCGTTAACAAGTTTATCTACTATCTCATTCAAGTTCCTCACCACACTTTACTTGACTTTAATCAAATTAGAGTATAACATACCCGATATAAATCAGACAAGGAGATAAAAAACAAATGCTACAGCATTCTGACCATTTTCACGGAAGCGATCTTGAAAAGATCGAGAAGATCTACGGAATAAAAAAAGAAGAAATAATAAGCTTCTCCGCAAACGTAAACCCTCTTGGAATATCGGGCAGGATGCGCAGTACTCTTTCCGAGCATCTCGACGTCATAACAGGCTATCCCGACCGCGAATATACCTCTCTTCGTAAGGTCATCGCATCCTACTGCGGAAGCGAGTACGAAAACATCATAGTCGGCAACGGATCCACGGAGCTGATCTCTCTTTTTATTCAGATAGAGCATCCGAAGAAAGCTCTGATCGTCGGCCCCACCTATTCCGAATACGAACGCGAGGTAGCCCTCGGCGGAGGCACGAGCCTCTACTTCCCGCTGAAGGAGGAGGATAATTTCGTTCTCGACCCGGAGAGTCTTTCATCCCAGCTTAACGAAAGTATCGATCTCCTTATAATGTGCAACCCGAACAACCCGACATCAACCTGCATAAGCCGCAGATCAATGAGGAAGATCCTCGATGTCTGCAAACAGAATGACATCTTCGTCATGGTGGATGAAACCTACATTGAATTTACCGAAAACTATGATGAAGTTGATTCCATTCCGCTTACGCAGTACTATAACAATATAATAATACTCCGCGGTATCTCCAAGTTCTTCGCAGCTCCGGGACTGCGTCTCGGCTACGGTATCACGGGCAACCGCGATCTGATCAAGGCGATCAACTCACGCAAGAATCCGTGGACGATCAATTCCCTAGCAGAAGCGGCAGGTCAGCTTATGTTCACGGATGAAGAATACATACAGAAGACCAAGTCTCTTATAAGCAGTGAACGCCGCCGTGTAACGGATGCCCTTTCAAAAACAAAAGGGCTCAAGGTATATGAGCCCTCAGCTAACTTTGTTCTTGTTAAGATAGAAAACGAGCACCTTTCAGCCGATATACTGTTTGATGCATGTATAAGGGAAAAGATGATGATAAGGAACTGCTGTACCTTCCCCTTCCTTGACAACAAATTCTTCAGGGTCTGCTTCATGATGCCCGAAATGAATGACAGGCTTCTGTCGGTCATAAGCTCCGTTATGTCTTAATCATTTACATGGAATACCCTGCTTCGAATGCCTGCTTGTTCATCTCAACGAACTTCAGCTTTACCGTCTTCTCGATGACTTCAAACCACTGTTCCTTTGAAAAATCCATATGTCTTGCCGCAACCCCGAGGACGATCACATTAAATACCTTGGGATTGCCAAGCTTAACCGCCTCACTCATTGCATCCACGTCAATAACCTTATGATCCTTTTTGAGTGCTTCAACGATTCCTTCCGGATACTCTGCGGCTCCTATCACCACAGGCATCGGATCTATCCTCTGCGTATTAACGATAAGAACCCCGTCCTTCTTAAGGAAATGTGCATAACGCATGGCTTCCAGCTGCTCAAAGGCTATGAGCACATCAGCCTGTCCTTCTTCAACTATAGGCTCGGCCACCCTGTCTCCGTATCTGACGAAGGTAACTACCGATCCTCCGCGCTGGGCCATTCCGTGAACCTCACTCATCTTTACATCATATCCCGCTCCGAGCATGATACCGCCAAGAATACGGCTCGTAAGAAGGGTTCCCTGTCCTCCCACGCCTACGATCATTATATTTCTGGTTTCCATTTATACTGCCTTTCTTTTATTATAGTGAACGAATTTATTTATTTCGTTTACTATAGTCTAAACAGGAACGTCCTCTATCGCTCCGAATTTACACTGGCTCTTGCACAGACCGCAGCCGTTGCACATCTTGGTATCGATCCTGGTGAAGCCGTTTGCCAGTTTGGTGATCGCCGGACATCCGGGCTTCATACACATACCGCACTTTTTACACTTCTCTTCATCCACCCGGCATGTATGCGTTATGGGTGTCTTGTTAAGAAGCACACAGGGCGTCTTTGTTATTATGACAGATACTTCATCCCTGGCGATCTCCTGCTTTATAAGCTTCTCAAGACCCTCTGTATCAAAAACATTTATCTCATAAACATTCTTAACACCTATGGCCCTGCACAGCTCCATAATGTTTATCGCAGGAACCTCTTCACCCTGAAGAGTCTTGCCCGTGGCAGCATGATCCTGATGTCCGGTCATTCCGGTTGTTGAATTATCAAGGATCATAACCGTTCCGGTTCCCTGATTGTAAACCATATTTATAAGTGAATTCACTCCGGTATGCATGAAGGTCGAATCACCGATCACGGCAACCCAGTTCTTTATATAATCCTTCCCTTTCGCTTTCTCCATACCGTGAAGAGTGGAAATACTCGATCCCATGCAGACAGTCGTGTCTATTACGCCTAACGGCGGTACGGCACCGAGAGTATAACAGCCTATATCACCCGCAGCATGAAGCTTAAGCTTGTTAAGTACCGTAAAGGCACTCCTGTGGGGGCAGCCGGGACAAAGTATGGGCGGACGCCCGGGTACCTTTGCCTCCTCCCTGATATCGGGATCCTCATGCAGCACAGCCTTCCTCAGCATATTTGCGCTGTACTCACCCTGTATTGTGAATATTTCCTTTCCTATCGCCCTGATACCCCACGATCTTACCTGCGTTTCGATCAGGGGATCGAGTTCCTCGACGATATATAAGGTTTCCACCTTTGACGCGAAGTCCTCGATCAGTTTCCTCGGAAGAGGATTTACGAGTCCGAGCTTAAGCACGGATGCATCCGGCAGAGCTTCCTTAACATACTGATAGGGTATACCGCTTGTGATAACGCCGATCTTTGTATCATTCATCTCCACCCTGTTTATGGGAAAATCGCACGAATCCTCGATCAGCCGCTTCTCACGCTCCTCAACCGCAATATGACGGAGCTTGGCATTACCGGGCATCATGACATTCTTCGCTATATTACGCTCATAAGGCTTATCCTCTATGTTCTGCCTTTCTTCAAGCGTAACCTGTCCCTGTGAATGTGAAAGCCTGGTCGTTGTCCTGAATATCACCGGGGTATCATATTTCTCGCTTAATTCATATGCGAATTTAATGAAATCCTTGGCTTCCTGCGAATCTGACGGTTCAATGACAGGAACCTGAGCCGCCCTTGCCACCATCCTTGAATCCTGTTCATTCTGTGAGCTGTACATTCCGGGATCGTCAGCCGCCACCAGCACGAGTCCCCCGTTTACTCCTATATACGAAACCGTGTACAGCGGATCTGCCGCCACATTGACTCCGACATGCTTCATGGAAACAAGTGAACGCACGCCGGCCATCGACGCACCGATCGCAACCTCTGTCGCAACCTTTTCATTGGGCGACCATTCGCAGTAAAGCTCATCCTTATATTTAACTATGTTCTCACTTATCTCGGTACTGGGTGTTCCGGGATATGCCGCCGAAACCTTCACTCCGGCTTCATATGCTCCCCTGGCTATCGCCTCATTACCGAGCATCATGACCTTCTTTTCATCCATCAGTATTATCTCCTGTCAGTCCACCTTAATCTCTCTTATCCATCCTTCGGGTGCCTCGATCGTACCCATCTGGATACCTGTAAGGGTATCATACAGCTTCTTCGTAACAGGACCCATCTCATCCATTCCCGAAGGGAAGCATATTTCCCTGCCGTGATCGTTTATCTTACCTACGGGAGAGATAACCGCAGCCGTTCCGCACAGACCGCACTCCGCGAAATCCTTAACCTCGTCAAACATAACCTCGCGTTCCTCAACTTCGAGTCCGAGATACTGCTTTGCCACTACCATAAGTGAACGCCTTGTAATGGAGGGAAGTATACTGTTTGACTTGGGAGTTACGAACTTGCCGTCCTTTGTTATGAACATGAAGTTGGCACCGCCCGTCTCCTCTACCTTGGTCCTTGTTGCCGCATCAAGATACATATTCTCATCAAATCCCTGCTCGTGAGCCTCTACTATTGCATGAAGGCTCATTGCATAGTTAAGACCCGCCTTAATATGTCCCGTTCCGTGAGGAGCTGCTCTGTCATAATCACATACTCTTATCGATATCGGCCTGGCACCGCCCTTGAAATAAGGCCCTACGGGAGTTACGAAGAGTCTGAACTGATACTCCTCCGCCGGCTTAACTCCGATGACCGGTGAACTTGCAAACATATACGGTCTTAAATAAAGAGTCGCGCCCGAACCGTAAGGCGGTACGTAGGCTGCATTCCCTGCCACAACCCTGTCAACGGCCTCAAGGAATCTTTCCTTGGGAAATACAGGCATCTCAAGTCTCCTGCATGTGTCGATCATACGCTCGGCGTTAAGGTCAGGCCTGAAGGTCACTATCTTTCCGTCCTTCGTTGTATAAGCCTTAAGCCCTTCAAAACAGGTCTGGGCATACTGAAGGACTCCGGCGCACTCACTGATCGTCACCGTATTGTCGGCAGTAAGGATACCGTCATCCCATGCCCCGTCCTTATAATTGGAAACATACCTTACATCCGTGGGAATATAACCGAATCCAATGTTAGCCCAATCAATGTTTTTCTTTTCCATTCGTATCATCTCCTTAATTTATATTAAAAATTTTCAAAATTATAGCTGATATGTATCTATTCAACTAATATATACGATATTTTAAACTAATGCAACACTTTTCCATTTACACAACGCACCCTATGTGATATACTTTACTGTGAGTTGCGTGATTGGATTCAGCAACACTAATGCGTGAACAATGTGTATCCGCCATTATATAAACCGGAAGGTATTGTTATGGCCGTAATTCACAAAATCAAAGAACTTTTATTTAAGGATGTGTCGAAGGAGAATCAGCTCAATGATCTGTCTGTACTGCTTCGTTTTCTTTGTGTTATAAATTTTGTTTTTAATGCAATACTGACCTTCTTCTTTGCTTTTTCTCTTAAGACACCTCTGTTCCGTTGGTCGCTTTCTTTCGTAGTTATATTCTCGCTCATCCTTTGGATGACATATTGGGAGAAGTCGTCCGCAACGGTGTATATCTATACGGTAGCCATGATCTTCTCGATGATGGCTTATTCCTTTGCGCTCGGTCCCACGGCCGGCTTCCAGTTCTCACTTTATTCGCTGATCCTTCTTTATTGTTATAAGACGGACGATAATCCCGCAAGTAAATATATCATATCGCTTATTGTTACGGTAATCGTAATAAGCATATGGATCTATCTTACGATAAACAGCACTGTTGTCGGTGCGGGAATGGCGATCAACAGTAATGTGGTTCAGTTCAGCAGGATGCAGGAAAGGATGATACTTATATGTGATACCTTCTTCCTGTCACTGACCTTCGTTACGATAGCAAGCTTCTACTACCTTAAGTTCTCGTCTGCCGAGCACAAGCTTGTAAAATATAATAAGAAGCTCGAAAGACTTGCCACCATGGATCCTCTTACACAGCTTACCAACAGGCGCGGTATGATGGATCATCTTGAGGAGTTCATTAAGGAGAGTAAATCAAGCGACGTATGGTCACTCTCACTTGCGATAAGCGATATCGATTTCTTCAAACGGATAAACGATACCTACGGTCATGATGCAGGTGACTACGTTCTCTGTGAACTGGGTAAGCTGTTCAATGAGTTTATGAGAGACAAGGGCAAGATAGCACGCTGGGGCGGTGAGGAATTCCTGTTCGCATTCGAGAATAACAATGGCGATTATGCTTACGAACAGCTAAACAAGCTGAAGTACCAGATTGAAAAGAAGACATTTAAATATAAGGAATTCACCTTCTATGTAACGATGACCTTCGGTCTTGAAGAATATGATGACAGCCTTGGTCTTCAGAAGACCATAGAGCATGCGGATTCGAAGCTGTATCAGGGTAAATCCGAAGGAAGAAACAGGGTTATCTATTAAAAATAAAAAGAAATGGTATAACGCGGATGCGCTATACCATTTCTTTTTTATCCTCATACTGCTACCGGAATCGTTATCTGTTCCCCGAATTTGTAATCTATAAGCTTCACATCATCCTTGGTGAACTCATAGAAATCCTTAACATCAGGATTAAGCCAGAACGTGGGAGCGTCATACACAGGTCTTTCTATCAGCTCTTTAACCAGTTCAACATGCCTGTCATAGATATGGGCGTCAGCAATGACATGCATAAGCTCTCCAACATTCATATCACATACCTGAGCCAGCATATGCACGAGCACCGCATACTGGGCCACGTTCCAGTTATTCGCCGTAAGAACGTCCTGGGACCGTTGGTTAAGAACGGCATTTAACGTAAGCCTCTCCTCTCCCTTTCTCTGGGTCACATTAAACGTCATGCTGTATGCACAGGGGTAAAGCCTCATTTCATGCAGATCCTGATGCACATACATATTCGTCATTATCCGGCGGCTGAAGGGATTATTCTTAAGATCATATATGACTCTGTCTACCTGATCCATCATACCTTCCTTATACTGATGCTTTACTCCCATCTGATAGCCATAGGCCTTTCCTATCGTTCCGTTTTCATCAGCCCATGCATCCCAGATATGAGAACCCAGCTCGGAAACCCTGTTTGATTTCTTCTGCCATATCCACAGCATCTCATCCGTTGCGCTCTTTATGGCGGTTTTGCGGAGTGTAATAACCGGGAACTCCTTCCTTAAGTCATATCTGTTAACAACGCCGAACCTCTTGATGGTATAGGCATATGAACCGTCCTCCCATTTTGGCCTGACCTTCTCTCCTTCCGTACTGCAGCCATTCTCCAGAATATCCCTGCACATATCAATAAACACTTTATCAGCGTAGCTCATTTCTCTTCTCCGTTTATATTTTTCTGTTACTTCTTATTATCATCTGCCGGCATATGCTCACTTTTTGCGTATCCCGGTTATCGATCCCATTTATCACACAGCGAATTAATCTGATCCGCGAATTTGGCAAGATCCTTGTTCGCGCCGCCCTCATTATGCTGAATGACGGTAAGCAGTCTCTGCCCGGCAGCCAGCAGACGTTCAAATACGGAAGATATCTGGCGCTTTTTCTTTGCCACGATGCGTATTCCTTCGGAAGCTTTCACAACCTCATCATTGGCAAGGTCGTAGCAGGATCCCGAATAGGGTGCATACGTATCAAATGAGTACTCCTTCTTAAGATAATCGGCGAAGTCATCGCAGACCTGATCCTGACCGTGTACTATGAATACCTTCTGCGGATCGTTCTTAAAGCCCCGCATCCATGCTGTAAGCCCTGCCTTATCCGCATGTCCCGACAGTCCCTTAAGCTGTATGATCTCGGCGCGCACTTCCACCGTCTCACCGAACAGCTTTACCTCTTTCGTGCCGTCCACGATACTGCGTCCAAGCGTTCCCACGGCCTGATATCCGACAAACAGTATGGAGCATTCCGGCCGCCACAGATTATGCTTAAGATGATGCCTTACCCTGCCCGCTTCGCACATTCCCGATGCTGACAGTATTACCTTCGGTCTGTCATCGAAATTGATAGCCTTACTTTCTTCACTGGTTATCGACAGATACAGTCCATGGAATGTTATCGGGTTGATCCCCCTGTTCACAAGCTCCATTGCCTCCTCGTCGAAGCATTCGTACAGGTTCTTGTTAAAAATGCCAGTAGCCTCGACCGCAAGCGGACTGTCCATATATACGATGAAGTCCTCATGCCCCTGCACAAGACCCTCTTCCTTGATCTGGCGCAGGAAATAAAGCATTTCCTGAGTACGGCCTACGGCAAAGGACGGGATGACCACATTGCCTCCTCTGTCAAAGGTCTTCTTAAGTATCGCCGCAAGCTCCGCCACATAATCAGGCCGGCTTCTGTCATGCAGTCTGTCGCCGTAAGTGGACTCGATAACCACATAGTCCGCCTCGTCCACCGTCGCGGGATCCTTGATAAGAGGCTGATTGATATTCCCGACGTCGCCTGAGAATACGATCTTCTTACTGACGTCGCCTTCCTTAAGCCATACCTCTATTGCCGCCGAACCGAGAAGATGTCCCACGTCCGTAAACCGTATGCTGATATCATCGCATACCTTTACCATCGAGCCATATTTGCACGGCACAAGGCACCTGATGGCTCCGTCCGCATCCTGCATGTTATACAGAGGAACATATTCCTCTACGTCTCTGCTCCTCTTGGCCTTCCTGTTATGCCACTCTGCCTCAAACATCTGGATATGAGCACTGTCACGAAGCATTATGTTACACAGATCACAGGTGGCTTCCGTCGCAAATATCTGTCCCCTGAATCCCTTGGAATACAGTAAGGGCAGAAGTCCCGAATGATCTATATGTGCATGTGTAAGAAACACATAATCGATCATTGCGGCATCTACCGGCAACGGTACATTCTCATAGGTATCCAGCCCCTGCTCCATACCGTAATCAACCAGCATATGTTTTCCTGAGCTCTCGATGAAATGACAGCTTCCCGTAACCTCATGAGCAGCTCCGACAAAAGTAAGCTTCATACGCAACCCCCTCCCGTTTATGAATTCTCTTTATGTGTCCAGATCATTACCTTCTATGTTCCTTATATATTTTATTATCTCACGTCTGTGCCTTATTATAATAAGACTTATAAATACCACAATAAAGACAACCAGAGCTATGATCTCCAGATACAGCCTTTTTTTCCTGGTCGCCGGATCTATGGTCTCTTCCTTTTCATTCCCTCCCATAAAGAAGAAAAAGTCACCTACTTTTTCTCTCTCTTTCTTCTGTTCGGCTTCTATACGTGCCGCTTCAGCCCTTCTTTCAGCCGCCTGCTTCCTTTCCTCAGCCTTCATTCGGGCTTCCTGTGCAGCCTGCTCCAGCAGTGCCGCCCTCTCTTCAAGCAGAGAGGCGAAATCGATCTGCTGCGTTTCACTGTCGGTATACAGTTCATAATTATTATATACTCTTGCAGTTATCGGACCTCTGTATCCTGTCGGCACACTGTACGTCCCCGTCACCTTATTGCAGCCTTCTTCCCATAATATAAGATCTGCATAATCCGAGGGATCCGCATCCTCATCCTCCGGATCTCCCAGCGCTATTCCGTAATACATAAGCTTGCTTTCATATTCCCTTGCTGTTATTTCATAAGTAACCTCGCTGGTCTCTATATTGCAGTCTATTATATTCATGGATACGCTGCCGGGCGGCGTAGTATCCGGATCCACCCTGCCATCCGGCATCTCCGTAATGACTGTAGGTATTACATTATCCCATACGCGTTCCCTGCTGAGTCCGTAGTACTCGGCAATACCCGTTGCATCCAGTCTTCCCATACGTTCCCAGTCTTCAGGCATGCCAAGTCTTTCATAATCAATATGATTATCAAGATAGCCGTGTTCTATTATTATGACAGGAAGACCCACTTCAAACCCGTGTCTTATTATTCCGTAATAATCCTCACCTGTTTTACCTATTCTGGTCTTTATGCCCTTGGAAGCCTGTCCGTCATTCACCCACTGATCCATTATGCAGGTTGCCAGGGCATGCCCTGTCGTATAACAGCTTCCGAAGGCAGAGGTAAATATCTCCGATCCGTAGAACAGATGTGATTCCGATGCGTTGTAATGGCAGCTTATCAGTACGTCCGCACCCATTCTGTAAGCAAAATCAACTCTTTCATCAAGCGTAAGTACAGCATCGGTGTCGCGCGTCAGATATACCTCGACATTATTATACTGCTCAAGCTCCTCCTTGATCGTCAGTGCGGTAGCCAGATTTATGTCCTTCTCACAGAGTTCGTCCTTGTAAATGGCTCCGTACGCCGATGCGTCATCACTGTAACCCCCATGCCCCGGATCAATGACCACGACCACCTTCTCTTTAGCCATGACCGGGAATGCTATTATAAGATATATGATCAGTATTGTTGATAATCTGATATAATTTTTCATCTTTGATGTATTCGTTCCGACTTCTTCCAAATTTAATCTTCTCTAATACATTTTAAACGCATTAATATGTTCTTGCAAGAAAAACCCCACCGATGTATCAGGAAGCCGCAGAAAAAGCAAGACACGGGACCCATGGGACTCGAACCCGTTAGAAACGTGTGCCGCCAGGTGCACGAATATAACAGTCGGGTCAGGAATCCGTCCCTGACCCGACTGTTTGCAGGTTATCTTATTAATTATTAAATAATCCTTTCCACCATTCACTTATGGATCTGGTTCCTATCTTGAAGGTTACTGTCTTATAGCCTCCAAGAGCATATCTTCCTCCTTCAAGTCCGTGTATAGTCACCTTGGCCGTTCCCTTGTTCATATTGTTTATGTATGACCCTTCCACTATCTCGAAGTCCTCGCCAAGTATAAGGCCTCTTTCCTGTCCGTCTATCTTTATTGTCGCCGTGGTGAACTGGCTCTTATCGGTGATCTTTACTTCTCTTCCCGTGTACTTCTGCGCAGCTATCTTTATCTTTGCCTTGCTTATGTTCCGGGTTTTGTCTATCACACGGATCTCTCCGGTAAGTATATCGGAGGTATATAAGCCCGTTCCCTTAACCTCGACCTTCAGTCTCATTCCCGCAGCAGGCTTGGTATCCGCGCTTATTTCCTTCCCGGTAGACATATCGGTATACTTTATATTCTTCTCATAGTCCGTTCCTGCCTTAAGCTCCCTGCCGTTTGAATCAAGTATCTTTATCTTGGCCGAGCCTATCTTGCTGTTTGCATTTACATCCGGAGCAAGCAGGGTGAGTCCGTTGCCTTCCGTGAACTTACGCTGTCTGATTGTGAAGTTGACTCCCTTGCTTCCCTTGAACGAACCCTTGCCCGTGATGGTCACCGTAGGTGCGTCCACATACCTCGCACCTGCGACCTTATCATTATTGCTGAACTTAACTGTGTAATCGCCTCCCTCGAAGAGCTTCTTGCCATTGAAGGTTACAGATATCTTAGGCTGTGCTCCGCCCTTTACATACTCGGTCTCTATCGCTTCTCCGTCATTTATCACTATGGCGCCTCTGTCTGTGCTCATGTCATACGGATTGATCTTGAAGCTGACCTTCTTTGTTCCCTGGCAGCTGTTATGTCCTGTGATGACTGCGGTGGCTGTCCCAACGTTTACATTCTTCTCATATGCTACGCTGTAATCCTCTGCCGGTACAGCCTTTCCGTCGATCGTCAGGGTTACGGCAGGCGTTATCTCATTACCTGTATAAGCATAGCTCTTTGCGATACCGCCCACACTTGCCTTTGATACCTGA
>JAFSYI010000082.1 GCA_017450065.1 Lachnospiraceae bacterium | reverse complement strand
GCTTCAGTAACTCTGCGAGGCTCCATCCTTTCATGTTTCTTGACAGATTATGGCGACGCTTGTATAATTCTATCAAAAGAGGCGGTTTCCTACCGTACAGTCATCATGACTCAAGCGGTTTACACGCTTCTTTTTTTATGTTTATCAAATCGTATAACGTAAGAATCCTGTTCTTTATTCTGACAATCAAGGTGCCTTTATAATTATTCCATCGAATGTTTAGTTCATTTTCTCCCCTTACGGCAACAGCAAAACTAACATCGTATCTGTACCACCCCTCTACTGCATCTTTGGCGTGTTTTTGACTCTTGTTCTCAATATACCTTCGATTGGTCGCTTTTTCTATAAGCTGTATAATAACCTGTGAAGCGTTTGCCTTTGTTTTCGCGAGTCCACCACGCAACCGTTTAGTATAGTCAGAAAAAGCATATTCGTCAGGAAAATCACCTGGTATCAGTATCTCATCTCCATATTCAGCAACCGTTATATGTAGCCCAACATATTTTTTTAGGTATTGTTCTACTCCCTGCCAATCTATATTCTGCTTACCTAAGAAAATCTGTTTCTCAATGCAAACCATCTGTATCCTCTACGTCTCATACTAACGGTCACTTAATGCCGGTGCTTGATTCTTGCACCCGGGCGATATGCCCTTGACATCCTGATGTGTTTCGCTCTGATTGGATCCTTGCTCGATTTGGGAATCCCTTTTGAATGAAGCATATGTTATCACTCAGAACTCCTGATGTAAAGCATCTATTATTCAATTGTTTTTCTTTTTGCCGCCTTTATTTCCTTTCTGCGCCATTGCCGGCTTTTGCGGCATTGAATCTTTTTACTGCTCCTGGATTTATATTTACAGATACGTCTCCGGTTCGTTTATGAAGATGTCTGTTATTCCCCTGGCTTCAAGAGCTTTAAGGTCAAGTCTTCCGCCTGTTGTCATTGTATCTTTCAGAAGCTCAAGCACTTCCCTAAGAGTCGGAATGTGCTCCGCTTCAGCGGGGCCGTTATAGATATGGAAGGTCTTTAATTCCTCCAGAGTATAGTCTCTTACAAACCCGAACCCGTCCGTCCGCCATGCATTCCGGAACGAATCTCTTCGCTATCCGTCCCGTTCCGACTATACAAAATCTCAAGAGAACGTTCTCCGAAGATCCCGTCTTTTTATCATGAATTTTTCCACTACATCCGCCATTGCTATTGATTCTCCGGCGGTCAGCTTGTAGTCATTTCCTCCTGTGCCGTTTACCTTGGACATGAATTCTGCTATTTCGTATCCCAGTCCGTCTTCTCCAAGGAAGTTGGCTTCGTGATGCTCTACCTTATTGGGATCCTCGTACCTGACATCAAATCCCTTGGTAAGCCACCACGGGGATTTCGCTATAATATAACCTTTCGTTCCGGAAACTATGAGCTGTCCCTCAGACTTAACCCCGGCTCCTGCCTTTGCAGTTGCCATTCCGTTTTTATATCGAAACTGCACCTTGGTGAATATATCGATCCCGCCCTTGCCGTACACGGATTCTATCTGGACATCATCATATTCCTTGCCGAAAAGCTTTATGATGGGGAGCATC